>DKYT01000063.1 GCA_002492465.1 Lachnospiraceae bacterium UBA7093
TAAATTGCTATTTATCTCATGACTTTGAAAATAAGACCTTCACAGGTCTTTATTTTATATATAAAAAAACGAAAGGAGGTCATTATCTTATGAGTAATGACAAGTTAGTGCTGAAAGACAGCACAGAAATCACATTGGAAGCGTCCCAGGGAATAGGCACGCTGCACGTCCTTGCAGCAGGAAAACAGGAAGCCTGTACCCTTTGGGGAAAGTTCTCAAAGGAAAACTTAAGCCAGGTTATCTTTCAAAACTCTTCCGGTTTGACTGTGGGAAATTATTCTGACCTTGTTTTAGACCATGTGGAAGGACGGGAAAAGGAAGATGGCACAGTAAAAATGACATTCTGCCTCCGTGAGAAATCCCCGGAAGAGGTTTTAGGGGAAAGGGTTACATCCCTGGAAGCAGGGTACCAGGTACATACCGGGGCAATTGATGATATTGCCCAGGCAGTATCTGACATTATGGAAGGGGGTGCACAGTAATGGGTGCTTTTTATGGTAACAAGATTAAGAACCAAGAAATAAACCTTAAGACGGGTGAAGCATGGAAGCTGGAGGATGTTCCCGCCTTCTGGAGGGCAAAAGCAGGGCAGTGGCTGGAAAATAATTAAAGGAAAGAGGTAGGGCAATGCCAGATAACAGCTTTGAAAGGGAGGTCTTAGACCGTTTAATTAAGATCGAAGCAAAGCTTGAGAGCTGGGATAACAGCAAAAAGCAGATCTATGACAACCAGAGGGAGATCATCCATCTACAGGAGCAGGCAGACCAGCAGCAGAGGGATATTGACGACTTGAGAGACCGTAATAAATGGCTTGGGCGCGCCACGGCTGGCGCGGCAATCTCAGCAGTCATTTCCGTTATTATTGCCGCTGTGTTTGCAGCACTGTAAATGCGGGGACAAGCAGTAAAACAGAGTATCAGGAAAAAAGAAAAGGAGAGAGAGTATGAAAAAAATTGACTGGGCAAGAAAATTAACGAGCAGAAAGTTCTGGGCGGCGGTTGTAGGATTTGTTACCCCTATTATGACACTGGCGCAGGTTCCGGACAACACGGCTGTGCAGGTAACAGCTATTATCATGGCAGGGGGCACATTAATCGCGTATATCATCGGTGAAGGTCTTACGGACGCGGCAGCAGTCGAACCTAAGATTGAAGAAAAGTGAGGTAAATTATGGTAGTTGGAATTAACTGTGGACATACAATAAGCGGCGCCGGATCCGGCGCCGTTGGCATTATTAAAGAAAGCGAACACACACGGCTTGTGGGGCAGGCTCTTATGCGCTTGCTCCGATCAGCGGGTATTACCGTGATTGATTGCACCATAGACCAGGCAAACACCCAAAATGAATATCTTGCTGCCGCTGTGGCGCTTGCCAACCGTCAGGATCTTGACTGGTTTATCAGCATCCATTTCAACGCGTCCGTGGAGCATAAAGGGCACGGAGCGGAGGTATATACATACAAGGGCAGGCAGTATCAGGATGCCTTGGACGTTTGTGCCAATCTGGGGCACCTGGGCTTTAGCAACCGTGGGGTAAAGGATGGCACAGGGTTATACGTTATTCGCAAGACCAAAGCAAAATCCATGCTGATCGAGGTGTGCTTCTGTGATAACCAGCAGGATGTTGGCATATATCATGCGGCAGGTGGTGCGGAGGGCATTGCCAAGGCAATTTACAAAGGCATTTACAAGGTAGCGGTTTCCCCGTCTGTGAAGCTTCCGGCAGATGAAAACCATACTCCCACAAGAGAAGAGTTTCATGAGTTTGTAGGGGAGATTGCACGGAAGGATTGGCAGGAACGTCATATCATGATTCCGAGCGTAGTGATTGCCCAGGCAGCCATTGAAAGCGGCGTGGGAACATCAGAGCTGGCGCAGAATGCAAACGCCTTGTTCGGGGTAAAGCTGAATGGCTGGACAGGTAGGATCTATGTCAAGGATGCTACAGAGCAGAACGAAGACGGAAGCTACCGCACAGATAAAAATGCGCTTTGGAGGGCATATGACAGCTGGAAACAGTCCGTCCTTGACCATAATAATTATATCGCAACAAGGAGCACGGACGGCGGCAAAACTTTACGTTTTGCGCCTGTAATTGGATGTGACCAGTATGTGCTGGCGTGCCAATATTTGCAGCAATGCGAATATGCTACATCCCAGACTTACGCGTCAACCCTGATTAATTATATTGAAAGGTATAACCTTCACCAGTATGATGAGTTTGAACCGGAGCAGATAGCCCCGGAAGGTTTTTCGTGGGTTGTACAGGCAGGGGCATACAAGAGCCTGAACAACGCGAAAATGTTTCAGCAAAAGCTTAAAAACATAGGGGTTGCTTCTAAGATTGTCCAGTATAAAACTGAGTAAATATTAGCATATGATGTATGATAATTCTGGAAATGGAGGGCGGGTAGCTTACAGGCTGCCTACCCTCCTATTTTTTTTGAAATATTGCAAAATAAGTATTGACATATTACGTAATATGCAGTATAATAAAGACAGTTAAGGGAGATACATAAAACCCAAAACAAATAACTGGGCGGCAGGGAAAGGAGAAAACATGGACGAGGAAATGAACGTGGGCGAATTGCTTAAGGAAACAGCCGAAGAAAACCAGACAAGGAAAATACTTGAAATACTTAACGAGTGTAAAGACCTTGAAGAGGCGAAAGAAAAAGTAAGAGCCTTACTAAAGAAGTAAGGCAAAGGCACACAGAAAGGGCGGTGGACTTGCCAAAGCCGCCCAAACTGTTTATAAAGATTATACATTATAAGGCAGGGGAAAGGAAGGGGTGAAATGGAGAAAAAAGAATTTAACCAGATAAAATATCAGAATGAATATAATAAAAAGAATTATGATCGGTTTGAATTGATAATGCCGAAAGGGCAAAAAGAAGTCATTAAGCAACGGGCGAACGAGGCAGGGCAGAGCTTAAGTGAATATATCAATACTGCCATTGCAGAGAAAATGGCTAAAGATTTAAAAAGAGAGGGATAACATATGGATAGGAGTGCATGGGAAGAATTAGAGGGACTATTCATTCTTTTAGAAAACAATGAGGAATTAGACAAAGAATTAAAAGACATGTCAAATTCAGCAGAATACTTTCTTATTACATTGGAGCACTTAAGTCCGTTACATGAACTGGAAACGTCAGAGGATGCAATAGAATATTACATTGACCAACTTGCAAAATTGTATGTAGTTTGCTTTATGGATGAAGAGTTAGACAAGGAGTTGGGAAGAAACGCGGGAATTAGTAGCGGATATTTAACTATAGTGCTTGAAAAAATTATTCCAGTTAATGCGAGAAGAAAGGCATTAAAAGGTACAGAATAAGAAAAATGCTGGGAAATGGTTAAAGTGATGAAATAAAAGATGCACGGGCAGATCTTGAAAAGGGTATAGCTTAACTGTCCGTTGTGAAGATTTCGGCTTTTTGAGATTCAAATGAAGCAAAAGCCGCAGCCTTACAAGAAGGTTTGCGGCTTTTTTGCTGTATAAGGGACTAAAGTGAGGAATAGGTAATGGCAAACAAAAAGGGGAGCAAGCAATTGACAAGGGCTGACCGCATCCGGCTTGAGGCATTATTAAAAGCAGGAATAAGCAAAAGTAAGATAGCAAATCAGCTGGGAGTGCACCGCAGCACAGTTTATAATGAGATCAAACGGGGGGAATACATGCACCGTAACAGCGATTACACGGAAGAAATGCGTTATAGCCCGGATATTGCCCAGGAAAAGACAGAGGCAAATTTAAAAGCAAGGGGAACACAGCTTAAAATAGGTAAGGATATTACATTCGCTAATTATATAGAAGATAAAATTGTAAATGAAGATTACAGCCCGGCAGCAGTATTGGGGGAACTTAAGGCACAAGGAAGGGAAAAGGAGTTTGATACAAGCATCTGTGTCACAACGCTTTACAGCTATATTGATAAAGGGATATTTTTAAAAGTGACAAATAAAAACCTTGCAGTAAAAAGGAACCAGAAGAGGAAATATAAAAAAGTGCGTAAACAGCAGTCGCGGGCAGCGGCAGGCGACAGCATAGAAAAGCGCCCGGAAGAAATAGACCAGCGGGAAGAGTTTGGGCATTGGGAGATGGACAGTGTGTTGGGAAAGAGGGGAAAATCTAAAAATACCCTTCTGGTTTTGACGGAACGGAAAACACGTGATGAAATTATGTTCAAGCTGCCAGACCATACAGATGAGTCAGTCGTGACAGCATTGGACAGGTTAGAACACAGGTACGGCTATGATATGTTTAAAAAGATATTTAAGACGATCACGGTTGACAACGGAAGCGAATTTGCAGACGTGGATGGTATGGAGCGTTCTTCCATGGTGGAAGGTAAAAAAAGGACGCATTTATATTATTGCCACCCATACAGCAGCTGGGAACGCGGTACAAATGAGGTGACAAATAAAATGGTACGCCGTAAAGTGCCAAAGGGAACAAACTTTGACGACAAGACCGATGAGGAGATAGCAGAAATTGAAAAGTGGATGAATAAGTATCCACGTAAAATACATGGATATCGTTGTGCGGCTGAACTTTTCGCGGAAGAGCTGGAAAAATTAGCTTAATATTCTGTAATGCAGGTTTTTTAAGGCTGGCAGCAATGGCAGCCTTAAAGATCTGCCTGTATTTGTGATTAGATACTCACAAGTAAGGGAATATTCCGATATGGAAAGAAGAAGTACACCTGCCTTTTTCATCTGTATAGTTACTTTCTACAATAAATACCATTCATTATTAGTGAAAATGCTGAAAGTGAAAAAATGTTCAAAAAAAGGTTGAAATTTTCAATATTTCTTAGAAATCTTTATTTTTTATTGACGGAAAGGGAAGGATATGGTATAGTAATCAAACGAGATTAGTTTTAGGTCTTTTTTTTATGCACAAAATCCGGTAGAAGATGGGAGGAATCATTATGCGTACAAAGATTACATTGGCATGTACGGAATGTAAGCAGCGTAACTACAATACCACTAAAGATAAGAAGACACATCCCGACAGGATGGAGACTAAAAAGTATTGTAGATTTTGCAAAACTCATACATTGCACAAAGAAACCAAATAATTTTGCAGGCATCTGAAAGGAGTTTAAAATGGCAGATTCCGCTAAAAATGAAAAGCCAGTTAAAAAGACGTCGGCGAAGCCGAGCTTTTTCAAAGGCGTTAAGGCTGAATTTAAAAAAATTGTATGGCCGGATAAAGATTCACTCCTGAAACAGTCTGTTGCAGTTGTCTGTATTTCTGTTGTATTGGGAGCGGTCATTGCAGTGTTGGATTTCCTGATGCAGTATGGTGTGGATTTCCTGACAAGTCTGTAGAGCGAGGGTGATTGTATGGCAGAGGCGAACTGGTATGTAGTACATACCTATTCCGGGTATGAAAATAAAGTAAAAGCCAATATAGAAAAAACAATCGAGAACAGACATCTGGAAGATGAAATTCTGGAGGTGCGTGTGCCGCTTCAGGATGTGGTGGAATTAAAGAACGGAGCGAGAAAAACCGTTCAGAAAAAGATGTTCCCGGGTTATGTTTTAATCAATATGGTGATGAACGACGATACATGGTACGTGGTCAGAAATACCAGAGGCGTCACGGGGTTTGTAGGACCGGGAAGTAAGCCGGTTCCCCTTACGGAAGCTGAAATGAAGCCTTTGGGAATCAAAACGGAAAACATTTCTGTGGACTTTGCGGAAGGAGATTCCATTGCAGTAGTTGCCGGCGTGTGGAAGGATACTGTGGGCGTGGTTCAGAGGATGGATTTTGGCAAGCAGACGGCAACCATCAATGTGGAACTTTTCGGCAGGGAAACGCCTGTGGAAATCAGTTTTGCAGAAGTGAGAAAGATGTCATAATTATGATATTTATAGCGGGTTTAAGCCCGTATAAATATAGAGCAACTTGAAATAGGTCTGCATGTAAGATGCAGGCTGTGGGAGCAGAAGAAATTCTGCGCCATACCACGATGCAAGGGTTTTTGCATTATTATAGGAGGTGCCACAATGGCAAAGAAAGTAGAAGGATACATTAAGTTACAGATCCCTGCTGGTAAAGCTACACCAGCGCCCCCGGTTGGTCCCGCACTTGGACAGCATGGGGTTAACATTGTTGAATTTACCAAACAGTTCAACGCAAGAACGGCAGATAAGGGCGATCTGATCATTCCTGTCGTTATCACAGTATATGCGGACAGAAGTTTCAGTTTTGTTACGAAAACTCCCCCCGCTGCAGTACTTCTTAAAAAAGCATGCAACTTGAAATCCGGTTCGGCAGCACCCAACAAGACCAAGGTTGCGACCATCTCCAAGGCAAAGCTTCAGGAGATTGCAGAGATGAAAATGCCGGATTTGAATGCAGCAAACCTGGAGTCAGCTATGAGTATGATCGCAGGTACAGCAAGAAGTATGGGTATCACAGTAGAGGATTAAGGGACAAATAAATTTGTAGAGTGGGAGGCGCTGGAGAAAGCCCACGCCGATTGAACCATAGGAGGAATAATAATGAAACATGGAAAGAAATATATAGAGGCGGCAAAACAGGTTGACCGTACCGTTGCATATGAGCCTAATGAGGCGATTGCGCTGGTTAAGAAGACAGCGGTTGCAAAATTTGATGAAACGATTGAAGTTCACATCAGAACAGGCTGCGACGGACGTCATGCGGAACAGCAGATCCGTGGTGCGGTTGTGCTTCCTAACGGTACAGGTAAGGATGTCAAGGTGCTGGTATTTGCAAAGGGCGACAAGGTGAACGAGGCGGAAGCTGCCGGAGCTGATTATGTAGGCGGCGATGAGCTGATCCCCAAGATCCAGAATGACGGATGGCTTGATTTCGATGTGGTTGTTGCAACACCCGATATGATGGGTATTGTAGGTCGCTTAGGTAAGATCTTAGGACCCAAGGGCTTGATGCCCAACCCCAAGGCGGGTACGGTTACAATGGATGTAACCAAGGCGATCAATGATATTAAGGCTGGTAAGATCGAGTACAGACTTGACCGCTCCAACATTGTTCATGTGCCTATCGGAAAGGCTTCCTTTGAGGAAGCGAAGCTTCAGGAGAACTTTGACGCGCTGATGGAAGCGATTGTAAAGGCAAAACCGTCAGCCCTTAAAGGTCAGTATTTAAGAAGCATTACACTGACCTCTACCATGGGACCTGGCGTAAGAGTCAGTGTTGCCAAGTTCTAATACAAAAGAATTGTATCAGAAAGCCGTTCATTTCATTTATGAAGTGAGCGGCTTTTTCTTACGATAAGCCGACCTGCGAAGCGCGGAGGCGTTCGTTGCGATAAGCCGACTTGCGAAGCACGAGGCGTTCGTTGCGATAAGCCGACCCGCGGAGCGCGAGGCGTTCGTTGCGATAAACCACATTTGGCATAATGGAAAGAATGTGCTATTCTTATAGATATGAAAAAAAGAAAAAAGCAAATGTCAGGAAGAGCTAAAAAGAGAATAAAAACCAGATCTGGCAGACGGCTGGCGCCGGTCTTTTGGACGACCCTCTGTATTGTTCTTTTCGCTGGGACGGTTGGAATTTTAATTTTGAAAGTGCTTTCTCCAAAGAAGGAGAGCGTGGAAGTGTTTGTGGCGTCCACAGAGCGACAGGAGCAGCATTTGAATCCGGAGGGAGAAGTAATCCGGGAGGAGGAATCGAAAGCGGAGGATGCAGCTCCTTCCCGGTATGCCGGTGAACTTTCAGATCAGGAATACATGAAGGAGCACAATATTTTTGCCTGGGAAGCCAGCAGGGAGGACGTGGTGACCCTGGGATTTGTGGGGGACTTCCTTCTGGATGATGAATATGCGATTATGGCGAATCTTTTAAGACGGGGCGGAACCATAGATCAGGGGATTTCTGGGCCTCTTATTACGCAAATGCTGGGAGTCGATATTCTGGTGGCAAACAATGAGTTTCCTTTCACCGACAGGGGAACTCCCACGGAGGGAAAGACCTATACCTTTCGCGCTGATACAAGGGCGGCAGCGTATCTCCATGATATGGGGGTGGACGTGGCGGTGCTTGCCAATAACCATATTTATGATTTTGGAGAAGTAGGGCTATTAGATACTTTGGATACTTTGGAAAACGCGGGGATACCGAAGGTGGGAGCGGGGAGAAATCTGGAGGAAGCTTCAGCCCCCCTTTACTTTATTGTGAATGATATGAAAATTGCAGTGGTTGCCGCTACCCAGATTGAAAGGCTGGACAATCCGGACACAAAGGGGGCGACGGAAAACAGCCCGGGGGTGTTTCGGTGTTTGAATCCGGACAGGCTCTGCGAGACCGTGAGAAAGGCAAAGGAAAACAGCGATTTCGTGATTGTGTACATCCACTGGGGGACGGAGAACCAGAGCGATCCGGACTGGGCGCAGCTGGATCAGGCGCCGAAGATTGCAGAAGCGGGGGCGGATCTGATTATCGGAGATCATCCTCATTGCCTTCAGGGGATTACCTATTTTGGGGAAACGCCGGTGATTTATAGCATGGGAAATTTTTGGTTTAATTCTAAAACCATGGATACGGGAATGGTGCAGGTGACGATCGGTCGGGAAGGGCTTGAGAGCTTTCAATTTGTGCCTGCTATTCAGTCTGACAGTAAGGTGGATCTTGCCTATGGAGGGGATAAGGACAGGATTCTCGCCTATATGCGGGAACTGTCGCCGGAGGTGAGCATCGATGAAGAAGGGTTTGTGAAAAAAAGATAGAAACGGCATTCTGATTCATACAAAATATTCTTGACATAAGCTGTGGGATATGATACCTTTAAAAAGGTCATTTTGACCATGCCGAAGACAGCAGGTGTCCGAAAGGCTTGTAGAAGCAGATCAGGACGTAAGCATAGCGCCTGCCGAGGAAAGAGTTTATGTGATGATAGATTCTGCCCTTCCGTCTTTGGAAGGGCTTTTTTCGGCGTTAAAATCTAACAGGAGGTAAAGAAAGTGGCAAAAGTTGAATTGAAACAACCTATCGTTGAAGAGATTTCTGCTTGTATCAAGGATGCGCAGTCTGTTGTTCTTGTGGATTATCGTGGACTTACAGTGGAACAGGATACCAACCTTCGTAAGCAGCTTCGTGAAGCGGGCATTACTTACAAGGTTTACAAGAACACCATGATGAATTTTGCATTCAAGGGAACGGATTGTGAAAGCCTTGCACCTTATCTGGAAGGCCCCAGCGCAATTGCAGTTTCTACCACAGATGCGACAGCGCCTGCAAGAATTCTTTGCAAATTTGCGAAGGATGCAAGCAAGCTGGAAGTGAAAGGCGGCATTGTTGAAGGAACGGCATATGATGCACAGGGCATTGCAGAAATCGCAAAGATCCCTTCAAGAGAAGAATTACTTTCCAAGTTGCTGGGAAGCATTCAGTCTCCTATTACAAACTTCGCGCGTGTTATGAACCAGCTGGCTGAAAAAGGCGGCGCAGGCGCATGCGAAGCTCCGGAGGCAAAGGAGGAAGAAGCTCCTGCAGCAGCGGAGGCACCCGCAGAAGAAGCTCTCGCAGCAGAGGAAGCGCCTGTGGCAGAGTAAGTTCCCAGGCAGGACAAACAGGCAACACTGAAACATGAAACAGAAACAACAATCATAAAATGGAGGAAATGAAAATGGCAAAGTTATCCACACAGGAAATAATCGACGCTATCAAAGAGTTAACAGTATTAGAATTAAACGATCTTGTAAAAGCTTGTGAAGAAGAGTTCGGCGTATCTGCAGCAGCAGGCGTTGTAGTTGCAGCGGCAGCAGGCGATGCAGGCGCAGCAGCAGAGGAGAAGACAGAGTTTGACGTAGAGCTTACCGAAGTAGGTCCTAACAAGGTTAAAGTTATTAAGGTGGTTCGTGAAGCTACCGGTCTTGGTCTGAAGGAAGCTAAGGATCTGGTAGATGCAGCTCCTAAGACACTGAAGGAAGGCGCATCTAAGGAAGAAGCTGATGATCTTAAGGCTAAGCTGGAAGCTGAAGGCGCTAAGGTTACATTAAAGTAATAAGAAGCCAATTAGATCTGAAACGAAAGATCGGCTGCGCGCTTGCGTTTGCAAGGTGCAGCCGATTTTTTTACGATAAGCCGCTTCGCAAAGCGTGGCGGCGTCTGCTGTTTAGAATGGAGTAACAGTTCAGCCCAGTCGCAAGGGGCAGAAGCCTATCTGTGTTCTGGTTTTGCACCTCGGGAACCTGCATCTTTTCCAAGCTTGTCTACGAATTGGATTTCACTAACAGAATGCGAGAATTTTTTTAAACTGATCGGGTCAGAGCCAGCGGCATCCATGCCACGAGGCTCTTAAAACCGCCGTCCTGGCGGTTTTGCCCTCGTTACAGGAGCATTTTGTAAGTGAAATTACCAATTCTCCGCCAAAGCTTGGAAAAGATGCAGGTTCCCGAGGTGTAAAACCAGAACATAGATAGGCTTCTGCCCCTTGCGGCTGGGCTGAACTGTTACAAAATGGAGAATTAGTAATTATAGATTTATTGACAAAACGGGAAATGAGATATATAATTTATACGTGTTACAAACGTAACACGGAGAAGAGGAAGATTATAATGAGCACAATAAAGATTTCTGATGCTGAACTTGAAGTAATGAGCATACTTTGGCGAGAGAAACAGGCGGTATCGTTTAGTGATATTCGTATAGAGCTAAGCGATAAAATGGGTTGGGAGAAGTCTACAATTGCAACGCTTTTGAGAAGGTTACAGAAAAAGGGCGCTGTTTCGATCCAAGAGAAAGAGATTTATTACTACGTGCCTAATATAACAAAAGAAGATTATGCTATGAGCAGGAAAAGAAGTTTGATAGATAAATTTTATGATGGCAGTACAAAAAATTTTGTTGCAGCCCTCTGTCAAAAGGGGGAACTTACAGAAGCAGATATTGATGAACTAAAGATGTATTTCCGAATGGGGGACGAGAATAAATGACCGTTGTTGAGGAATATTCTGTAGAGATAATTAAGGTCATTCTTTCGATGACATTTACGGGTAGTATAATATCGTTCTTTTTATTTATTTTAAAACCTATTATAAAAGATAGGCTTCCTAAGTCATTCCAATATTATATGTGGTTTTCGGTAGTAATAGCTTTGATGTTACCTGTATCAAAAATCGTTATGATTCCTATATCGAGTCATTCAGTAATGCCAATGAAATCAATGCATGATATTGTACAGTGGATTTCTGATACAGCATCTGAAACGCCAATAAATCTTGTATTCACACCACAAAATGAAAAAGCCGCCCGGCAAATTGCTTATGTTCCAAGTATTGCAGTTATTTTATTTGTTTTTTGGCAATTAGGAATGATTCTGATGCTTGGCTTTAATAGTATATGTTATGTATCTTATGTTCGAAAGCTTAAGAAACATAATATAAGTGCAGAAAAGCAGGAAATAGAGTTGCTGAATCACCTGTTAAAAAGAAAAAACTCTCTGCAATTATATAAAAACCCAATAGTGGAATTACCTTTTTTAATTGGTTTCTTCCGTCCTGTGGTTATTTTGCCTGATAAAAAATACGAGGTTATGAAACTTCGGAATATTTTGATGCATGAAATTACACATATGCTCAGGTATGACATTGCTGTTAAGTGGTTACTAATTTTTTTAGGAGCAGTACACTGGTTTAATCCACTTGTTTATTTTGTGCGTCGGGAAATAAATAGAGCATGTGAATTAGCGTGTGATGAAGCTGTCATAAAGAGTTTTGATATTAGTGAAAAGCAACAATATGGCGACACTTTAATTGCAGTTGCAGCTGATTCAATAAGGAAAATGCCTCGTTCGATAACTATGTTTGAAGAAAAAGAAAATTTGAAAGAAAGGTTAGGTGCTATTATGAAATATAAAAAGCATTCAAAAAGAACAATTATTGTAGCAAGCGTTATTTTAGTTACTGTTGTTTGTACTATTTTGGGGTTTAGCACATTACGTGGTGTAGAAAACAAACATAGCTATGCGGATAATTATCCTCTATCACAAGACCAAAAGAATATTAAAGAGATTGAACTGAGAGATGCTCTTCGTAATTATGATGAAAAGAACATTGCTGAGGCATATGTGTTTTTAAGTGATTTGGATGGTGAAATTACTAATGCCTACATAACTATTATATGTCAGGAAAAAAATCCTAATTCCGAAATGATGAATGGAATAAAATCTCTTGCATCTGAAGAACTGGGACTGTCTATCTCGAATATCTACATAGATTATATAGATTTCGAATCATTTACTTCAAATGAAAGTGTGAGTAAATGAGTTGAGAAATAATTCATTATGAAGGGAGGAATGCTAAAGAAAATGTATTATCAAAAATAAGTAGTTGTTGGAATTGTTTTCGAAAGGAGAAGAAATAAAAAAAAGAAAATTATTACGCAGTATTTCAATGTTATTGTGTGCAGCATTTATCGTATCATCGCCAATTGGGGTAAAAGCAGAAGAATGCAGTGACGAAGAACCCATATACTACGATACAGAAGAAGGCAGATTCGTTAACGATCTTGATGAATACTTGTCGCAGTTGAATGATGGGTTGATTACTTCGTATGCCCCAACTTTAGAAGAACATGAGTCTGAGATTTCATTGTATGACGGTATTATTTCAGATCCTTCAAAGGATTGCAGTAATATTTTTGGACATAAATGGGGAGATTGGACCAATTGGGAGGAAGTCACGACAGTACACAAAACTTCTGGTCCCTGCTATGTTATGATAAGGAGATGGCGTTATTGTGAAAGAACTTATTGTGGAGCTTATCAAACAGAAACGGATGGCTTTTATATTACTTCTTGTCATGGTAATGGTAACTGAAAAATGTTGGTTAAGTACATATCCTAGATTCAATATTTTTCTTGCCTTTAAATGAGACAGATAAAACCCCAAAAAGGGAGCATCGCAAAATAACTAAAATTTAGCTATGGAGCGATGCTCCTTCTTGTGTTGAAATAGAAATCAGAGAAAGCTTAGTAAGTTTAAAATTCAAAAAAAGTTTATTGACTCGCTTTTTGATTTGTAGTAGAATGGATAGTGCACTATTGTGGTGTGGTATGCATTTTAGCGATACTGCTTCATCAAATCATAAAGAACGGGGTGAATAGTTAATGGAAAAGAACAGAATACGTCCCATTGCCGCAGGCAAGAATATACGTATGAGTTATTCACGGCAGAAAGAGGTTTTGGGCATGCCCAACCTGATTGAAGTCCAGAAGGATTCCTATAAATGGTTCCTGGAAGAAGGACTGAAGGAAGTGTTCGACGATATTTCTCCAATCGCAGACTACAGCGATCATTTAAGTCTGGAATTTGTAGACTTTGAGCTGTGTGAAGACGAGGTGAAATATTCAATTGAAAAATGCAAGGAGAGAGATGCCACCTATGCCGCTCCTTTAAAGGTCAGGGTTCGTCTTTACAATAAGGAAAAAGAAGAAATCAGCGAGCATGAAATTTTTATGGGCGATCTTCCTCTTATGACGGAGACGGGAACATTTGTAATCAATGGCGCTGAACGTGTTATCGTAAGCCAGCTGGTTCGTTCCCCGGGCATTTATTATGCCATCAGTCATGATAAGATCGGCAAGAAACTGTTTTCTTCGACGGTAATCCCCAACCGTGGCGCGTGGCTGGAATACGAAACCGATTCCAATGATATTTTTTATGTACGTGTTGACAGAACCAGGAAGGTTCCTATTACCGTTCTTATAAGAGCGCTCGGCGTAGGCACCAATGACGAGATCAGAGAACTGTTCGGAGATGAGCCTAAGATCGAAGCAAGCTTTTCCAAAGACGTTTCTACCAACTATCAGGAAGGTCTTTTAGAGCTGTACAAAAAAATCCGCCCCGGAGAGCCTTTAAGCGTTGAGAGTGCAGAAAGCCTGATCAATGCGATGTTTTTTGACCCCAGAAGATATGATTTAGCAAAAGTCGGCAGATATAAATTTAATAAGAAGCTTGCATTCAGGAACAGGATCAGACATCATGTTCTTGCAGAGGATGTGGTGGATACTACTACGGGCGAATTGCTTGCTGCAGCGGGAACGAAGGTGACGGCTGAGCTTGCCGATCAGATTCAGAATGCGGCGATCCCTTATGTATATGTTCAGACAGAGGAAAAGAACGTAAAGATTCTTTCCAATATGATGGTTGACATAACCAATTTTGTGGAATGCAATCCCAGAGAACTGGGCGTTACGGAGCATGTTTATTATCCCGTTTTGATGCAGATTATAGAGGAATTTGGGGAGGATCCTCAGGCGCTTGCCGATGCGATCAAGAAGAATGTACATGAATTGATCCCCAAGCATATTACCAAGGAAGATATTCTCGCTTCTATCAATTACAATATTCATCTGGAATATGGAATTGGGAATGACGATGATATCGACCATCTGGGCAACAGACGTATCCGTGCGGTAGGCGAATTGTTGCAGAACCAGTACAGAATCGGTCTTTCCAGATTGGAAAGAGTGGTTCGTGAGAGAATGACTACCCATGACGCTGAGGAGATTTCGCCCCAGGTGCTGATTAATATTAAGCCGGTACAGGCTGCGGTGAAGGAATTCTTCGGTTCCTCCCAGTTGTCCCAGTTTATGGATCAGAACAATCCTTTAGGTGAGCTGACCCACAAGAGGCGTCTTTCCGCATTGGGACCTGGCGGTCTTTCCAGAGACCGTGCAGGATTTGAGGTGCGTGACGTACATTATTCCCATTACGGGAGAATGTGCCCTATTGAGACCCCTGAAGGCCCTAACATCGGTTTGATCAACTCCCTTGCTTCCTATGCAAGAATTAATGAGTATGGTTTTGTGGAGGCTCCTTACCGCAAGATTGATAAAACAGACCCGGCAAATCCCAGGGTTACAGATGAAGTTATTTATATGACTGCCGATGAAGAGGACAATTATCATGTGGCGCAGGCAAACGAACTTTTGGATGACCAGGGGCATTTCGTGAGAAATACGGTGTCCGGACGTTATAAAGAAGAGACTTCCGAGTATCCCAAGACCATGTTCGATTACATGGATGTGTCACCTAAGATGGTATTTTCAGTGGCAACAGCGTTAATCCCCTTCTTGGAGAACGATGATGCCAACCGTGCGCTGATGGGCTCTAACATGCAGCGTCAGGCAGTGCCCCTTCTTACCACGGAGGCGCCTGTGGTGGGAACCGGAATGGAACCTAAGGCGGCAGTGGACTCAGGGGTTTGTGTGATTGCAAAGAAAGCGGGAACGGTGAGCTATGTGTCTTCCAACCTGATCAGGCTGAGCTGCGACGACGGGGAGAAGATGGAATATCATCTGACCAAGTTTTCACGAAGCAACCAGTCCAACTGCTATAATCAGAAACCCATTGTAACAAAAGGGGATCATGTAGAAGCAGGGCAGGTGATTGCAGACGGACCTTCCACGGCGGAGGGCGAACTTGCGCTGGGCAAGAATCCGCTGATCGGATTTATGACCTGGGAAGGCTATAATTATGAGGATGCCGTTCTTTTAAGCGAGAGGCTGGTGCAGGAGGATGTGTATACCTCTGTGCACATTGAGGAATATGAAGCAGAGGCAAGAGACACCAAGTTAGGACCGGAGGAGATTACAAGAGACGTTCCCGGCGTTGGTGACGATGCCCTGAAGGATCTGGACGAGAGAGGCATTATCCGTATCGGCGCCGAGGTGCGTGCCGGAGATATTCTGGTGGGTAAGGTAACGCCTAAGGGAGAAACGGAGCTGACTGCAGAGGAGAGGCTTTTGCGTGCCATCTTCGGCGAGAAGGCAAGAGAGGTAAGAGATACTTCCCTGAAGGTGCCCCATGGCGAGTACGGTATTATTGTAGACGCCAAGGTCTTTACAAGAGAAAACGGCGATGAGCTTTCACCGGGTGTAAATCAGGCGGTACGTATTTACATTGCCCAGAAGAGAAAGATCTCCGTGGGTGATAAGATGGCTGGACGTCACGGTAATAAGGGTGTTGTATCACGTGTGCTTCCCGTTGAGGATATGCCTTATCTTCCCAACGGCAGACCCCTTGATATTGTGCTGAATCCCCTTGGCGTGCCCTCCCGTATGAACATTGGACAGGTACTGGAAATCCACTTATCCCTTGCTGCTAAGGCGCTTGGCTTTAACGTGGCGACTCCTGTCTTTGACGGCGCAAACGAAATTGATATTATGGACACTCTGGATCTGGCAAATGATTATGTAAATCTGAGCTGGGAAGAGTTTGAAGCAAAGCATAAAGAAGAGCTTCTGCCTGAGGTTATGGAATACCTGTATGAGCATCGGGATAACAGGGAGCTTTGGAAGGGCGTGCCCATCTCCAGAGACGGTAAGGTGAGGCTCCGCGACGGAAGAACAGGGGAATATTTTGACAGCCCGGTAACCATAGGGCATATGCATTACTTAAAGCTTCACCACCTGGTTGACGATAAGATCCATGCACGTTCCACAGGTCCTTACTCCTTAGTAACCCAGCAGCCTTTGGGCGGTAAGGCACAGTTTGGCGGACAGCGTTTCGGCGAGATGGAGGTTTGGGCGCTGGAGGCATATGGCGCTTCCTATACCTTACAGGAAATTCTGACCGTGAAGTCCGACGATGTGATCGGGCGTGTGAAGACCTACGAGGCGATTATCAAAGGAGATAATATCCCTGAGCCCGGTATTCCGGAATCCTTTAAGGTGCTGCTTAAGGAATTACAGTCTCTTGGACTTGACGTGCGGGTTCTGCGAGATGACAACACCGAGGTTGAAATCATGGAAACCATTGATTATGGTGATACTGATTATCGTTATGAAATCGAGGGAAATGACAAGAACTATGACTATGAGAGAGAATCTCTTGGATCCATGGGATATCAGCAGCAGGAGTTCGATGAAGACAGCGGCGAGCTGATTAGCGCCGATGAAGAGGATGATTTGGACGAAGGCTTTGACGAGGAAGAGTTTGAAGAAGTGCTGGCTTCGGAGTCATATGAATGATAAAGAAACCGGAAGTTATACCAAGACGTTGAAAGGAGCATGGATATAGCGATGTCAGAAACAAAGCAAGAAGCGTATCAACCGATGACATTTGATGCCATCAGAATTGGCTTAGCATCACCTGACAAGATCAGAGAATGGTCAAGAGGCGAGGTTTTAAAGCCGGAGACCATCAATTACAGAACCTTAAAGCCGGAGAAGGACGGGTTGTTCTGTGAAAAGATTTTTGGTCCCAGCAAGGACTGGGAATGTCATTGCGGTAAATATAAGAAGATCAGATACAAAGGGGTTGTCTGCGATCGTTGCGGCGTAGAGGTGACCAAGGCAAGCGTTCGTAGAGAGCGTATGGGACATATTGAGCTTGCCGCTCCGGTATCTCATATCTGGTATTTTAAAGGAATTCCCAGCCGTATGGGCTTAATCCTGGATTTATCTCCCAGGGTGCTTGAAAAGGTGCTTTATTTTGCCTCCTACATTGTTCTGGACAAGGGAGAATCCGATCTGGAATATAAGCAGGTTCTTTCTGAGAAAGAATACCAGGATGCGAGAGAAACCTGGGGCAATAAGTTCCGTGTGGGCATGGGTGCCGAGGCAATCAAGGAACTTCTTCAGGCAATCGATCTGGAGGAGGAAGCGGATGAACTGAAAACGGGGCTGAGGGAATCTACCGGACAGAAGAGAGCAAGGATCATTAAAAGATTGGAAGTGGTAGAAGCCTTCAGGGAATCTGGAAACGAGCCTTCCTGGATGATCATGGATGCCATTCCGGTTATTCCTCCCGACCTGCGTCCTATGGTACAGTTGGACGGCGGACGGTTTGCAACCTCGGATTTGAATGATTTATATAGAAGAATTATCAACAGAAATAACCGTCTTAAGAGACTTCTTGAGCTGGGCGCGCCTGATATTATTGTGCGCAATGAAAAGAGAATGCTTCAGGAAGCAGTGGACGCACTGATCGATAACGGCAGGAGAGGAAGACCGGTAACAGGTCCTGGTAACAGAGCGCTGAAGTCTCTGTCCGATATGCTGAAGGGTAAATCCGGACGTTTCCGTCAGAACCTGCTGGGCAAGCGTGTGGATTATTCCGGACGTTCCGTTATTGTGGTGGGACCGGAACTTAAGATCTATCAGTGCGGTCTGCCTAAGGAGATGGCAATCGAGCTGTTTAAGCCTTTTGTTATG
>DKYT01000008.1 GCA_002492465.1 Lachnospiraceae bacterium UBA7093
TCTATAAATACTTGCTCCGAACGGCGCAGGAAAATCCACTACCATAAGGAGTATGTTGGGAATGTTGCGTTTTCAGGAAGGAGAGATCCGGCTCCTTGGAATGGATGCTGTAAAGGAGCAGAAGGAAATTCTGCGGAAGGTGGGGTATATGCCGTCGGAGGCAATGTTTTATCCTTCCATGAAGGTAAAGGACGTGATTGCTTTTGCGGCAAAGGCAAGAAAAATGGACTGTACTAAGGAGGCGGGACGAATATGCAGCCTTTTAGAGGTAGATGGGGAAAAAAGAATCGAACAGCTGTCTTTAGGCAACCGGAAGAAGGTGAGCATTGTATGCGCCATGCAGCATAAACCGGAGCTGCTTATTTTGGACGAGCCCACCTCCGGGCTGGATCCACTGATGCAGGAGGCATTTTTTCAGTTGATTTTAGAGTACAACAGACAGGGAACCACCTGTTTTTTATCCTCCCACGTGCTTTCGGAGGTAAAAAATTACTGCCAAAATGCAGCGATGATAAAGGAAGGCGTTATTATAAAGCAGGATTCGGTGGAGAACCTTACCAAATCCAATGTCCGGCGGGTAAAGCTGATGGAGGAAGGGGAGAAAAAGGAATTTGTGTATACAGGAAGTATGCAGGAATTAATCCATAAATTAGATAAAAGGAAGGTGGAGGATCTGCTGATTGAGGAACCTTCCCTGGAAGAGTTATTTATCCATTATTATGAGCAGGAAAAAGATGAGGGGGGAGATTGTAATGACATTGTTAATTCATGAATGGAAATTAAATTTGAAATCGCTTTTGATTTGGAGCATATGTGTGGGCTTTAGCTGTTTTGGATGCATCTGCCTGTTTGGAGGACTGGAGGAAACCATGGAGCAGATGGCGGGCGCCTATGCGGATTTAGGCACTTTTTCAACTGCGCTGGGGCTGGATAAAATCAGCATCGGTACCATGGAGGGATTTTTCGCTACGGAAGTAGCGGTGATTTATGCCATTGGCGGGGCAATGTTTGCCGCTATGACGGGCGCCTGCATAATTTCTAAGGAGGAGGAAGGGCATACTTCAGAGTTTTTAAATACGCTGCCCCTGGGAAGAGGTTATATTGTAAAGGGAAAATATATTTCTATGCTGCTGTTGATTCTGACGTTTAATGTGATTTGTATTTTCTGGGAAATGGTCGGGTTTCTTGTAGCGGGGGGCTTATTTCCTGTAGAAAAATTTTTTCTGAAAGAACTGGCTCTTTTCCATGGAGCGCAGCTGCTGATGCATGTGGAGATGGGAAGCGTCTGCTTTTTAATCTCCGCTGTCTGTAGGCGAAAACAGACGGGTGCGGCGCTGGGTCTGGCGGTACTTTTGTATGTTGCCGACTTGATGTGCAGAGTAGTGCCGGATATAGAGGGATTGAAGTATGTTACGCCCTATTATTTTTCCAATGCCACGGATATTTTCGTCAGCGGAAAGGTTGATGGGGAACCGGTGGGAATTGGCGTGTTGGCAGCGGTTCTTGCCGTAAGCGGTGCGGTGTGGGTTTACAGAAAAAGGGATTTGTCGGCATAAGGCTTGCGACGCAATCGAATGTTATAAATTAAGCAGATTATTCGGAGAGAGATATTGACAAGAGGATTTACCTTTTCTATAATTTAGAGAGAGGAAATGTTTATGGATTAACACAGACACTTTCGATAAATGAATGAGATGGAAAAGAGGTAAATGGATGAGTATTTTAATGAAACCTAAAAAGAAAGATTTGTGGCAGTCAATGTCAGAACTGGAGGACGGTGATTACGGTAAAAAGTCTCCGGAAATGGAGCAGATGTATAAGCGCCTGATCGGAGGACGGTCTCAATTTCAGGAAGTGTTGGCGATGGTCTTGGATTCTCTTATGAGGATCAGTTTTTTGGATCTGTCTTTAAGCCATTACTCCGAAATTTTACAAAATATATCGGACAGCGCGTCGAAAGCAACAGAGTTGATTCACGAGGCGACTGGGGAAGCCGCGTCCGTGTCAGAGGCAGTGTCTCTCCAGCATGAGGAATTGACGAATACCATTATCAATATTTCGGAGGAGTCAAACGGCGTTTACCAGAAAATCGAGGAAGGACAAAAGGAACTGACAGAAACCAAAGCAGTGTCTGATCAGGCGATCAGCGATTCAAAGGAAATGCAGCAGGATATGAATCAGCTGTCGGAGATTATCAGCCAGATGAATCAGGTAATCGACGGCATTAATTCTATTTCATCCCAAACGAATTTACTTGCTTTAAACGCATCTATAGAAGCGGCAAGGGCGGGAGAAGCAGGAAAAGGCTTTGCGGTGGTAGCGGATGAAATACGGAAGCTTGCAGACGAGACTCAGAATTTAACGGCAAGCATGGGACATTTTGTAGCAGATATTCAAGATGCGTCTGCAAAAAGTGTAAGGAGCGCGGACAACACTATTCATTCCCTGGAAACAGTTACCGGAAAGGTCAGCCATGTCTGGAATTTGAATGAAGACAGTGGGAAGCATTTGGAAAAGATAACGAATAATATTTCATCTCTTGCAGGGCTCAGCCAGGAGATCAGCAGTTCTATTATGGAATTGGAATCGCGTACGGCGGATATTGAAAGCCAGTGCGGTATACTGCATGGCGATGTGGACGAATTAAGAACCCATGGACAGGGGATCAATCAAATCACCGCACCTTTAGTATCGATTGAAACGACATTAGATGAATCTGCAAAGCTGATGGGAAAGATGTCGGAGGATGCCTTTTATAAATTAGAGGATCAGAATTTTGCGTCATATATTGAAAAAGCAATCAACGCCCATAAGGGATGGCTTGAAAATCTGGAAAAGATCGTGAAAGAGAAGACAATCCTTCCCTTACAGATCAATGAGCATAAATGCGGGTTTGGTCACTTTTATTATGCGGTAAATCCTACAAATGCAGATGTTATAAAAACCTGGAAGGAACTGGGGGATAAGCATAAAAAATTCCATTCTTATGGAAAGCAGATAATCGACGTGTTGCTTGAGGGAAACAGCACGCAGGCGGAAAGAATTTATGAGGAGGCAAAGCAGTATTCGGAAGAACTGATGCAGGATCTGGAGAATATTCGAAAGGTCTGCAGCCTGGGAAAATAAGACTGTAAATGGAAATATTTTTCCAACATCAGATGCAGAATGCAGCGTAAAGAGGAACCGTTTTTTTCCCATCCTCAAAGCCAAAGTTTTTTGCAGAGAGCTTGATCGCATAGTCGGGGTTATAGGTTTCCGTATATACTTTCAAGCTCTTTGCCTTGGTATTATCGGCGGATTTAACCTCAATGGGGATAAGCCTGCCGTTACGCTGGATGACAAAATCGATCTCGGCGCCCCGCGGGGATTCCCAATAGCAGGTGGTATACCCATTAATGGTAAGCTGTACATTGACATAGTTTTCCGTCATACCGCCTTTAAAGTCGTTGATTTCTTCCACCATATAGAGAATATCGTTTGCGGCTAAATTCTTTTTGGCGCAAAGTAAGCCTAAATCTGACACATAAATCTTAAATGCATCAATATCGCGGTAATTTTCAAGAGGCTTTTTGATTTGTTCTGCTCTGTAAACCTGTGAGACAATGCCTGAAAGGCGGAGCCATTCAATGGCATTTTCAAACTCAGAAGCCCGACCGCCCTTTTTAATCAGCTTATACTGAAAACGAGTATTTTTTTGGGAAAGTTGGACGGTAATGTTATCATAAGCGAGCCTGGTTTTCTTGATCTCATTCAGGTTGTTGTATTTGCTCATGTCATTAAGATAGCTTGCAAGAATCGTGTCCTGGGTATGGCGAACAAGCGTATAATTCTTTGTTTCAGCAAACTGCATTACGCACTCCGGCATGCCGCCCACAATAAGATATTGACGGTAGAGCAGCATGGCAGCATCATGGAGAGCAGGGGGCAGCGGCGTATCAGATGCAAAGCATTTTCTGATCTTTTCCACAAGAACGTTTTCACCCATAGCAAGCATGAATTCTTCAAGATTCATCGGGTACAGTGTTTTCATATCGGCTTTTCCAACAGGGAAAGAGAATCTTGCCCTGTTGACTGCCACGCCAAGCAGGCTGCCGGCAACAATGAGGTGATAGCCTGGAGCATCCTCACAAAAGTACTTCAGTGAAGTCAGGGCACGTTCGCAAAGCTGCACCTCGTCAAAAACAATCAGTGTTTTCTCGCTTACAATGGTTTGACCTGCAATATGGGATAAAATCGGTATCAGATAATCAGGGCTGATGTTTCCTTCAAAGGTTTCGTTCAGCTTGGGATTGGTTTCAAAATTGAAATATGCTACATTTTCATAGTGAGTACGCCCAAACTCCAGGATGGAGTAGGTTTTTCCCACCTGCCTTGCGCCTTGTAATATAAGGGGTTTACGGTATTCACTTTTTTTCCATGTTTCTAAGAAATCTATAATATTTCGATACATAAGCGCAACCTCCATAAAGATTCTAACCATAGTATAATAAATAATCATGCAAAAATCAACGAATAATTTTAATATATTCACACAAAAATACATGAATGTTTTTTGGAGTATATCTTAAAATGACATGAAAAATATGCGCTTGTTGTATTTTTGTGTATAACTAAAAAAGGAGAGCTTGGAATGAAAGACGTTTTCTTATTATATGATACTTGCTGTTTATATGAAATTGTTATCTTGAATTATTTTATGAGTGTGACGGGATGCGATGTGATTTTTTGCTCTCTGGATGGGAAACCAGTGAAGGCGGCGGAGGGTTATCAGATCAGTGTAGAAGCCGCTTTAAAGGAGGTTCGGGAGGAACAGATCAGAAGTTTTATCATACCCGGCGGCGACATTTCCCTGATCGATCAGGAGGAAACCAGAAGATGTCTGTGCGATTTGAAGAGCAGGGATGTTTTGATTGGGGGTATCTGCGCGGGAGTGGATATGCTGGAGCGCGCGGGGCTTCTAAAGGGGATCAAAACCATATACTCAGAGGATACGGAGCTTGCAAATGATCACAGAATGATTACGGCGAGGGCAAATGGGTATGTGGATTTTGCAATTGAAGTGGCAAGGGAGCTGGGATTGTTTACAGATGAAGCGGATTTGCAGGAGACCGTTGATTTCTGGCGGGATCACAAGAGAGCTTAATATATAAAAGAAATATTTTATTGATAGATAAAATAATGAAATGTCATACAATATTGCTTTGCTGGTATAGCCGGTCCGTAAATTTTGCGGGCTGGTTTTTTGATGTTTTTATATTGTAGGGTATAAAGTGTCAGAGAGACAGCAGAAAAAGAAGATGTCCGCATATTTTTTTCAAAATAAAACATACTGTCTACAAGTGGAAAACCAAATTTATTTAGAAAACACATGGAGGAGCAGTATGGGAAAAATCGAACTGCCGGAAACAAAAAGCGGATATTACGAGATCAGATTGGAAAGCATTGGCGGTTTGGGCGCTAATTTATGCGGGAAGATGCTGGGGGAGCTGGGAATCAGGTATTTGGGGTTAAACAGCACCAGTTTTTCCAGCTATGGATCGGAAAAAACGGGAACACCTGTGAAAGGATTCATACGATACTGCCGGCAGGATAAGGAGATTCGGATTCATTCCCCGATTTTATCTCCTGATTTGCTGGTCTTTTTTCACCAGGCGCTTTTAAAAGATGAGGGCGCTTGCGGAGGCGTTCATGAGAATACAAACCTGATTATCAGCCTGGATGGCGGTCAGAAAATGCCGGAAGGAAAAATTCCAGCCGGGATAAAAAGCTGCTATGTGATAAATGGACAGCAAATCGCCATGGAAACCCATTCCAGGATCAATATGGTGATGCTGGGAGCCATCGCCAAGGTGACAGGGTTTATTGACCTTGAGGATGTAAACAGAATTTGTGCGGATACCATTGGGAAAAAGTATCCGGACGCATTGAAGGGAAATCTGGAGGGCATCAGAAGGGGATATGAGGAGGTCAGGCTGTTGGAGCTGCCGGAAGGAAAAGATGCAATCAGCAGCGATGCTATTGGAGAAGTGCCCCAAAGAGGAAATGCGGACAGAGAGTGGGGCTATGCCACAGCGCCCATAGGAGGAATCAACCCGAAAGCCGGAAGCACGGTGGCGGCGGATCTGTCTCCCTCAAGGCAGGGCTATATCCCTGTTTTTATCAAGGAAAGATGTATCAACTGCGGTCTTTGCGACTCCACCTGTCCGGATATGGTGTTTCAATTTCAAAAGGGCATTTATCAGGGAAAAGAGATGATGGTGAACCAGGGTCTGGATTATTATCACTGTAAGGGATGTTTGAGATGCGTGGAGGTTTGCCCGGTCAACGCATTGGTTCAGGGGCTGGAGGCGGAGCATCCGGATAAGGACTATTTTATGCCTAATCAGGAGCTGCTGCGCTCGCCCGAAGGGTATATCAAGGCAGGACCTGACGGATATGTCACATCGGAGTCTTATCTTACAGAAAAAAGAATGGAAGGCGGGGAAGTATAATGGAAAAACAGATCATTGAATATGCAAGCGGAAATGAGATGGCGGCAATCGCCATCAGACAGATCGGATATGATCTGATGGGATATTACCCTATTACGCCTTCCACCCAGATTGCTGAAAGCCTGGATACCATGCGGGCAAATGGAAAGACAGACCTGATCATGATTGCTGCGGAGGGGGAACACAGCGCCGCGGGCATCTGTTACGGAGCTGCAGTGGGAGGCGGCAGGGTAATCAACGCCACCAGCGCCAACGGTCTTTTGTACGCCATAGAGCAGTTCCCGGTGCAGTCAGGAACCCGATATCCCATGGTAATGAATGTGGTGTGCAGAACGGTGTCGGGGCCCTTGTCTATCAAGGGAGATCACAGCGATATTATGTTTATGTTAAACGCGGGATGGCCTATACTCTTTGCCCATTCGGTGCAGGAGGTGTATGACTTTAACCTGATTACATTAAAACTGGCTGAGACGGTACAACTGCCGGTGGTGGTTGCCTACGACGGCTTTTTTACCAGCCATCAAAAAAGGCGGTGCAAGCGGTTTGAACAGGATGAAATTGTACGGAGGTTCATAGGAGTAAAGGAGGAGGCGTATCCTTTTCTGGATCTGGAGCATCCTATTACGGTAGGTTCTTATATGAATGAACCGGATCTGATTAACAACCGATACCAGCTGCACCTTGCCATGGAAAAGGCACAGCGGATACTGCCGGGACTGTTTGAAGAATATGAACAGTTGTCCGGGCGCAGATACCAAAGTGTGGAGGGATATCGCTGCGAGGACGCAGATACGATTCTGATCCTTCTGGGTTCCTCTTATGACACGGCGTTAGAGGCAATCGATGAGCTGCGGAAAAAAGGGAAAAAGGCGGGAGCGGCAACGATTCACTGCCTGCGCCCATTTCCAGCCCAGGAAATTGTGTCCCTGTGTAAGAACGCTTCCAATCTTCTGGTGGCGGACCGGCAGGACAGCTATGGCGCAGGAGGAGGGAACTTGTCCCTCGAGGTGCGCGCCGCCATTCAAAAATTTGGCGGCAGCGCAAAGCTCAAAAGTCTCGTTTACGGCTTAGGCGGCAGGGACTTCTTTGTGGAGGATGCCCTTCGGATGATCCAGTGGGCGGAGGATCCGGATATGCCTGATTTTGAATATTATGGCATAGCAAGGGGAGAAGAAAAAGAAAGTGACCCGTTTTTTGCACCTTTAACGGCGGAAAGGACAAAGCTTGGCGCCACCTGGGTAAAGGAAACGGAGGAGGGCAATCTTCAGGTTACGGGAGGAAGCTTAAACGCCACCGCGGCAATCCCCAAACGCCTTGCGCCGGGACATGGCGCCTGCCCGGGCTGTGGTATTCCGGTGAATGTAAATCTTCTGCTTCGTGCCATTGAGGACCCGGTGGTTTTGCTTTTTCAGACAGGCTGTGGGATGATTGTCACCACCGCTTATCCCCGAACCAGCTTTAAGGTGCCCTTTGTGCACAATCTGTTCCAGAATGGAGCGGCGACCTTGAGCGGTATTGCTGAAATCTGCTATCGAAAACAGAAAAAAGGCGAGATCCCGCCGGGAGATATTGTGTTTATCATGGTAAGCGGCGACGGAGGCATGGATATTGGTATGGGTTCCGCCCTGGGTACCGCGCTGCGGGGGCATCGGCTGCTTTTGTTTGAGTATGACAACGGCGGCTATATGAACACCGGATATCAGCTATCCTATTCTACTCCCAAAGGCGCGCGGAGCGCTACCTCCCATGTGGGGAAAGAGCAATATGGAAAGACCTTCTTCCACAAGGATATGCCCCAGATTATGGCGGCGACAGGAATACCCTATGTGGCGACGGCAGTGGAATCTAATCCCATTGATTTTATCAAGAAAGCGGCAAAGGCTGCGTACTATGCCAAGACGACGGGCACCGCTTACATGAAGGCATTGTCCGCATGTCCCTTAAACTGGAACGATAAGCCTGCCACAGAGCGCAGAGTCATAGAAGCGGCGGTGAACTGTTGTTATTTTCCCCTTTATGAGGTGGAAAAAGGAAAGACGATGTTAAACTATGATCCTGAGGCAGCAGGCAAAAAAATTCCGGTTCTGGACTGGCTTTCCATGATGGGACGGACAAAACATTTGCAGAAGGAAACCTATGCGGATGTGGTGAAGGAACTGCAGAAGGAAGTGGACAGGAGATTTGAACGACTGAGAGCAAAAGGAGAAAATCCCATTTTATAGAATAAAGGGAAGCAAGTAAATAATGTAAAAGCAAAAAGAAAAGAGGAGAAAAAATATGGAAACAGTTTTTTTGAAAAAGAAGGATGAAATTTTATATTTAGTAGCAGGCAAAAGCCAGGCGCTGGAGGCATGTAAGCAGGCAGGGTTTGAGATTCTGGACAGCAGCACGGCGGAAGGGGCAGGGGAAAAGCATCTTCCGGTGGTGGAGAGAGAGGGAGAAAAACTGACGGTAAAGGTGGGAAGTGTTTTTCATCCTATGACAGAGGAGCACAGTATCGGATGGATCTTCCTGGAGACAAAGCTGGGCGGGCAGTTTGTAAAGCTTTCTCCGGACAAGGAGCCGGTAGCAGAATTTGTGCTGGCAAAGGGGGATCAGGCGGTTGCCGCCTATGCTTACTGCAATCTCCATGGATTTTGGAAAAAAGACATTTCATAGAATTTTAGCGGCAGATATGATATACTTCTTCTATAGGCTTAAACGACAAAGTTTTGGAAGAAGGAGACGGGGATATGAAAAAATATGATGTAACGGCATTGGGAGAGCTGCTGATTGACTTTACAGAAAACGGGAAGAGCGTCCAGGGGAATCCGCTGTTTGAGGCGAACCCTGGCGGCGCTCCCTGCAACGTGTTGGCAATGCTTTCCAAGCTTGGGCATAAAACGGCGTTTGTAGGCAAGGTGGGAAAAGATTTCTTCGGGCAGCAGCTGAAAGAGACGATCACAGAGGCAGGCATCGATGCAGAATATCTTTGTATGGACAAGGAGATTCACACTACCCTTGCGCTGGTACATACGTTCCCGGATGGGGACAGAGATTTTTCTTTTTATCGGGAGCCGGGGGCGGATATGATGCTGACAGAGAGCGAGGTTCCCGAAGGACTGTTGAAGGATACGAAACTGTTTCACTTTGGCACCCTTTCTATGACCCATGAAGGGGTGCGCCGTGCAACCAAAAAGGCAATCCAGATTGCAGAAGAAGCAGGCGCGATGATTTCTTTTGACCCGAATCTGCGGCCGCCTCTCTGGAAGAGCATGGAGGAGGCAAGAGAGCAGGTTTTGTATGGGATGTCGCACTGCCAGATTCTGAAAATCTCTGACAATGAGATTCAGTGGCTGACCGGAAAAGAAGACTATACGGAAGGGGTAAACTGGATCAGAGAAAGGTATCAGATCCCATTGATTCTTGTGTCCATGGGAAAGGAGGGAAGCCGTGCTTATTATAAGGAAAGCATGGTGGAGGTGTCGCCCTTTTTACAGGAGAATACCATAGAGACCACAGGCGCGGGAGATACATTCTGCGGTTGTGTGCTGCATTATATATGCGTGCATGGACTGGAGAATTTGACAGAAGATGGGTTAAAGGAGATGCTGATATTTGCAAACGGAGCTGCCTCTTTGATTACCACCAGAAAGGGCGCGTTGCGGGTGATGCCGGAAAAGGAAGAAATTGAAAAGCTGCTCAGGGAGCGGAACGCCCTTTGATCAGGAACGGCAGATGAACTGGAAGGAGCAGGGTGGAGTTGATGGAAGCAGTTATGTATGTATTTTCCATGCTTCTGGTGTTTGGTATATGTATAACGCCATTTGCATTGATTGCGCTGGATATTATCTTTTATGTCAAAAAGAAAGAAGTGTTTGTGTTTGAAATAATCGCTTTTGGGATAGGGAGCGTTTACATGTTCCTCGCTTTTGTAATATGGGAACTGCCGGAGTATCAGAATCCCCTGAACAAATGGGGTGGGGCAAATATGCATACGCCTCTTAGCGAGGAATATTTGTTTGCAGTTGTTTTGTTTGTATTATGGGGAGGACTTAGTTATTTAATCCTGAAATTTGCCCGGAAGACATTGCCGCCTCTGCTGGAAGCGTTTTTTCTGGGAGGGGTGTATGTAAGCTGTGGACTTTGCCTTGTATGGATGTTTCAGCTTCTTTGCGGCGCCCATCCGGAGGAAATGAGGATGGACAGCTTTGACTGGTTTATGGTCTTATGTCTGTGTGTGGTGCCTTTTCTCTATCTGCTTCATGCGGGGCAGCTGATGGTAAGGCTGGTGAAGGAAAGGGCGCAGAAGCAGGAGACGATCCATTATGATAATAAGGCTTTAGAGAAGGCAAACTTATGGCTTTTAAAAGGCGCCAATCTGTTTTTGGCGGGGGTGGTTGCGCTGCTTCCCGTATTGGGAATCCTGGTAATACTCCTTTGCCTGTTTGGACAGCAGCCGGACAGTATAATTCTTGCTTTTACCAAAACCAGCGACTGGATTTTATCCGGTGAAATTTCTCCGCCTCCGGTGCATTATGACAACCATTATCTGTGCACCGTATCTCTCCGGGGACATAAAAGACTGGTCAAGCCCCTGAGGTATGGTATCCGCAGGGGGGAGAAGATTGTGGTAAACCGCCAGTTGTGTGTGGCGAATGCCTTTGAGCAGCTGATCATGGAGAAGGCGCCGAAGTTTCATAAGGCTGTGAGAAACTTTTATGATACCTATGGTTATCCGATTTCCAGGCATATCAAGAAGGCGTGGACTGCGGATTTGGTTTATTTGATGATGAAACCTTTGGAGTGGATATTTCTTGTGGTGCTGTACTTGTTTGATGAAAAGCCGGAGAATAGAATCAGTAGCCAGTATTTACCACCAATGTGATTAGTTTACCACTATGAGAAGCAGATGAGAAAGACAGAACAGAAATATGGAGCGACAAATTGATTTAAAAGAGATATCTGATGGAAAGCTGTACACAGCAAACGACATGGTCAGGGCGGCATGCAACGACTGCGCAGGCTGTTCTTCCTGCTGCCGGGGAATGGGAAATTCCATCATTTTAGATCCTTATGATCTTTTTCAGCTTGAAAAAGGGTTAGGAAGCACATTTGAGAAGCTGATGGAAACGGCGCTGGAGCTTCATGTGGTAGACGGAATTGTGTGCCCTAATTTGAAAATGCAGGAGGATGGGGAGCAGTGCTTTTTCCTGAACGGAGAGGGCAGATGTGCCATACATGCTTTCAGACCGGGCTTTTGCAGAATGTTTCCCTTAGGGAGAATCTATCAGGAGGACAGCTTTCGCTATTTTCTTCAGATTCATGAATGCCCGTATCCCAATAAGACCAAGGTAAAGATAAAAAAGTGGCTGGAAATACCGGAGTTGGGGAAATATGAGGCATACATAAAGGACTGGCATTACTTTTTGAAGGATGTGCAGGCGATTATAAAGGAGACTGACAATCAGGCGATCGTTAAAAATCTGAATATGTACCTTTTGAATCAGTTTTATGTAAAGTCATATGAAACCGGAGGAGATGGGGGAAAGACGGATTTTTACCCGCAGTTTTACGGGCGCTTAGAAGAGGCAAAGGAAATGGTGAAAGTTTACAGATAAAAATAGGAACAGAAAGGCGGGGTATATATGGCTGATCTTGCATCATCCAAGCTGTTTCATGCAATCACAGAAAAAGAGAGGGAGCGGATTTTAAATTGCTCAAAATCCAGAGAAAAACGTTATTCTTCAGGCGCTTATATTTTTGAGCAGGGGGGAGTGCCTTCCAGATTGTTTCTCCTTTTGGAGGGGCAGGTGCAGATCTGTAAGGATTTTACCTCCGGAAAAAGAGATGTGCTGTATCTGGTGGAGGCAGGCAATGTATTTGGTGAGATCTTCCTGTTTGGGGATAAAAAGCATTATTGGTATGATGCTGTTGCGGTTACGGATGTCAGGGTTTTGGAGATGCCCTGGGATTTCTTTTACCATTTTTGTTCCAATGCCTGCGATCATCACAAGCAGCTTACACAGAATATGCTGGAAATTATGTCTGAAAATAATTTCAGAATTACCAGGAAGCTGCATATTGTCAGTACTTCCTCCCTCAGAGAGCGGCTTGCCATCTGGCTTATCGACGCTATGGATGAAAGCTGTATGGTGGAATTGCATATGAACAGGGAGCAACTGGCGGATTTCCTGGGAGTGGCGCGACCGTCCCTGTCCAGGGAGCTGATGCGGATGCAGAAGGATGGTTTGATAGAGGTGAGCAGAAGGAATATTAAGATTTGCGATAAAGATGCAGTGGAAATGTTGTATGGGGCGTGAACGAAGCAGTTCAGCCCTTTTTTATTTTAACTGTAATAAACAGATTGTATACATAAAAATAAAATTAATTACGCAAATATGCGTAAAGCATATTGAAATTATGAAATACAAGTGATATAATGGTTTTACAATGTAAAAGGAGGTAATAACCCATGTTCAACATCACTTTAAAAAAAGAGGCATTAAGAATTCATGAGGAAACACTGAGAAGATATAATGCATCTTATGAAAAAATGAGAGCTGCCTGTGAAAACCTTTATAGGGTAAGAAGAGACTCGGTAGGTCTGATTCAATTAATTGAGCGAGCCGTTAACAGCATAGCTAACACGCCCAAAGAATTTGATACACAAATGGGAAAGGCAGGGAAAGAACTGACGAAATTCAGCGGAACCGAGGAATACGCAAAAGAGTCGTATTATGCATCCATAAAGGCGGGTGTGAATATCGTAGGCGGCGCAGCAGCAGGAGTTGGCGTGGCAGCTATGGCACCAACGGCTTTGATGAGCGTTGCGACTACTTTTGGAACGGCAACTACCGGAACCGCCATTAGCGCGCTTTCCGGTGCAGCGGCGCAGAAGGCGGCTATGGCATGGATCGGAAGAACCTTTGCAGGATTTGCAGTAAAGGAAGGCGCTGGGATGGTGGCGGGGCAGGCGTTTTTGGCTCTTGCTGGTCCTATAGGGTGGGGGATTACGATAACGTCAACAGGTATTTCCCTGGTATCGCTTACAGCCAGGAATAAAGAAATTTCTGATAATGCAGTCAATGAGGCAAAAGAAATTGCGGAAGCGAGAGAAGCCCTGGACGAGGCAGCGGAGAAGGTCGATGCTTTAAAGATAAAGACAAGCGTTCTTTACAATGAAATAAATCGGCAAAGAAATCGAATTGCTGGATTTATGAATACAGATTATCAATCGCTTGCAGAGAATGATCAGTACTTTCTTGGCACATTGGTGAACAATACATTGAGCTTATCCATGCTGCTCAATGAAACGGTAGAATAGGAGGTGATGTGATGGCGGAGGCATTAAGCAGAACGGTAAAAAGTACTCAGGAGCAGGCGGTGGCATCCTGGATAACCTGTTTGAATCAGATACGGCTGGACACGCTTATCGACAGGCTGCGTCAGCAGGATGTAAATCTGGAGGACGCACTTTCAGAGCTTGCTGATCTGAAGGCTTTCATTGGAGATCCGGCACATATACTTGGAAGCGAGGCTACAAAGCACGGTGAAATTGCAGAGCATATGCAGGTCAATATTTCCAATGCCAGGCGTGCGATTCAAGGACTTAAGAAAGAATACACCTTTGAAGGAGTGGGAAGAACTGCCCCGATGGACTATTTGAAAAATGGGCAGCAGGTGCAGTCAAAGTTCCAAAATGGACTCAAAAATACTTTCTTTAGGACAAATGGTTTGGCGGATCATCTGAAGAAGTATCCTGATTATGTGAAGAACGGAGGCACTTATGATATACCAAAGGATCAATACCAACAAATGGTGGATCTGTTGGAAAAATACAAAAACAGCCCGTCCAAGTTAAGGGGGAAAGAACCCGAATTAGCGAAAAAACTGGATGAGTATTTAAGGGAAAACGAGCTGGAGATTGGAAAAAATATTAAGCCTGCGGTGGTTGATTATAGCGAGGTTCAAAGAAATGTGGCGGATGAAACCGTAAACAGAGAAGAGAAAAGCATAAAAAAGGAGGATGAAAAACAGCGCAAAGCAGCATATGACGCATCGAAGCCCACGTGGAAGGAAGGGGTTAAAGCAACGGGAATCAGTGCGGCAGCGGAGGGTGGCGTAACGTTTTGCATGTCGGTTGCAAAGAAACGAAAAGAGAAAAAGTTCTCCGAATTTACAGGTGACGACTGGAAAGAAATTGGAATGGATACAGGAAAGGGAACGGTGAAAGGCGGTGTAAGAGGCGGAACAATTTATCTTTTAACCAATTTTACCGCTACACCGGCAAATGTTGCATCCGCATATGTCACAGCCGCTTTTGGCGTGGCGGAGCAAGTAAAGGCATTAGAGACCGGTAAAGTATCTGAAGAAGACTTTGTGATAAACTGTGAGACAGTATGTCTTGATGTCACAGTCAGCGCTATTGCTTCACTTGCAGGTCAGGTTATGATTCCAGTTCCTGTATTGGGAGCTGTTATTGGAAATATTGCAGGCGAGTTTATTTATGAGTTGTGTAAAAAAGAAGGCGCAAGACGATCACAGAAAATAATTGCCGGATATCATCAGGAAATGACACAGCTGAATCAACAGCTTGATATTCGGTTATTGCAAGTTGCCATGGAGATCCAAAAGGCTTTGAAACGTTTTGGGGATCTTGAGCAACTGGCATTCAGTATGGATGTAAATCTGGCATTTCATGGATCTGTAAATTTGGCAAAAGAACTTGGGGTGAATAAGGAGCAAATTCTTGAAACGAAGAGTCAAATTGACAATTATTTCTTGGGGTAGAAAGGAGAAAGACAATGGAAAAAGAATTGAATGATGAATTGAAAGGGCTTGAAATCACTGTATTAAATGAGAAAGCAGAGAATGCTGTGGCGGTGGCAGCAGCGGCAGCGACGGTAACCGGTGCTGTTCCGCTCCCCTTTGCAGATGCTCCGTTACTGATCGGCGAGCAGGTAACGTTGATGGCAACCATATGTGGCATTTATGGCATTGATGTTGGGAAGGATGGGCTAAAGATGTTGGCCGCCACAGTTTTAGGCGCAGGCGGAGCGACCATTGTGGGAAAGACGATTGCAACGAATCTTTTGAAACTGATACCTGGCGTTGGTACGTTTATGGGTAGCGCAATTTCGGCAGGTACGGCGGGGACAGTAACGCTGGCAATGGGAAAAGCGTTTATTGAAGTCTGCAAGGCGGTAAAACTTGGAAAGCTGGGCGAGTCTGATTTTACTTCATCTGAGGTGATCGCTATGATGAAGGAACAATTTAAGGATCAAATCCAATCGCGTTAAGTATCATTCAAACCGCTATACAAATAAATAAAACAGTTATGCAAATTTGCGTAAAACGCATTGGAATTATCAAGCAAAAGTAATATACTACTATCATGACAAAGAATGCAGGAGGAAAAAAAATGGATGGAATTATTTTTGACTTGAAAAACTTTCGTGCAAAGCAGCTCAACGGAATGTCGCAGGAAGACTTTGCAAAGCAGGTAGGAATCAGCCAGGATAAGGTATCCCGCATGGAGTCTGACCCTAAACAGGTATCTCTGGAAATTCTTATCAAAATTGCAACCCATTTCGGAATGACATTGGACGAGCTTATCAGTCTGCCTAAGCCGATGGCGCAGGCTTTAAGTGTGGATTACACCTGGAGCTCCGCCGAGTTTATTCGCCAGACGCTTTTGGACTATATTAGCCATAACAATGTGGATTCCGCTTATGGGAGCGAAATCAAGGAGCTTGCCGCATTAGTTGAAAAAACAATCCGAAAACCTAAAGTTGCATTCATCGGGAGGTCTGATGTAGGTAAAAGCACTATGATCAACACCCTTCTTGGCACTGCGAGAATGCCTGCCCACTGGACGCCAACGACCGCCATTGCAGTTTATGTCAAACACACAAATGACCGTCCTGCTTATATGGATGAGGATGTGTGGGTCTTTCAGTCTGATGCCGCTACTGATGAAAGCTGGGACGATACCAGATTGGGCGATGAAGCGTATTGTCGTTCTCTTAGATTAAGCAGCGGCAATTATGATTTATTAAACACCTACGGGACACGTAAAGGCGAGCATTTTGCGGAAAGTAAAGCAACCGCTGCCGTTGTGTTTATTGACAGCAGCCTGCTCCTTAATTGCGACATTGTGGACCTTCCAGGCTATGGCACTGGCGATCGGATGGAAGATGACCTGTTTTCGATTCGTGAAAAGAGCAAAGCGGATGTGCTGGTGTACCTCTCTATCGCAAACGGATTTATGAGAAGCGAGGATATTTCTTATATTAAGGATGCAATTCCTTCTCTGGCAGATATAGAAAGTTGTGGCAATGTCGAACTGAAGCCGTTGGCAAACCTGTTTATCGTAGCGTCACAGGCGCATGTTATTGACCACGGAAATCTTGAGGAACTGAATCGCATACTGACCGCTGGCTGTGATCGTTTTGAAAGAGCGTTAACCGATGGCATTTGGGATGAAAGAAGAAAACCTGTTGCATTGATCGAACGTTTCTATTCCTATACTTCTAATTCGTCCGTTTTGCGTGAGCGTTTTGAAAAAGATTTTTGTTCTCTTATTGAAGTGCTTCCTCATGTTGTTGAGCAGAGAGCAAAGGACATCATTACCGAATGGGCAGCAAGCAAGGATGCAGCGCTTCAAAATGTAATCGCTGGGTACCAACAATTACTGGATGACCGCAAGAAGTGTGAGGAAGCGCTTCGGGAATATGAACGTCAGGAACCGCAGCGTCATTCCGCTTTTCAAAAGGCACGACAAAGAATTATCGAGAGCATCAGGAAGTATAAACGGGAGAGCGAGGAGGAAGTTGTGGTCTGCTATAATAATGTGATCACAGTGGATAACCTTGTTTCCCTGATGGAACAGCGTGATATCAGGAAGAATAAAGAAGACCTTCAGATTTTCAGCAGCTATGTTTCGGGATTGCTGCAAGACGAAACGAACGCTATTCTGAAAGAGAAGTCCAGGCAGCTGGCAGCTGATATTGATGAATTTCTGGATACATTTGAGAGCAGTACGGCTGTCTCCGTGGACAGTGTTTTCTTCAAGGCGTCCCCCTTTAATGCGAAGCAGGCATTTGCAGCCGGACTCACTGGCATTGCTGCATATGGGGCATTGTCAACATGGGCGGCATCCTGCGGTAATCTTTGGGGATATATTTTAGTTGCGAAAGGTATCAGCCTTCTCTCCGCCATGGGGATTTCCGTAAGCAGCACTGTTGCTGCAACAAGCGCAGTCGCGGCGATCAGTGGTCCAGTTGTGCTTGGTATTGCGCTTGCGCTTATTACGATTATAACAGTATTTACAATTTTATCTGGCGGATGGAAAAAAAGTGTTGCAAAAATATTTGTAGAATCCTGCAGGGACGAGCATGTTTTGGATAAGCTTCAGGCGAACATCAACACATATTGGGCAGATACCCAGAGCGCTTTCAATTCTTCCGCCGAAAATCTGGAGGCAGAATGGAAGAAGCATATGGAGACGCTTCGTGAACGTATCCACGCTTATGATATCAATGCTATTACTGCTGCGAAAGCCGAGGCTGAGATGATGCGAAATTTTCTTCAGAACATCCCTTTCTGACGTTTGAACGGAGCGTATAGCTATAATTCAAATAAGCCGCAAAGTCTTAGAAATCAGTCGTTTTTTTTAAATGATTAAGCAGCTATCGGCGGAAGGTAAAACAGTGTTTTTTTATATCATATATTTGGCGATAGAGTTCGTCTTGCTGAATGTTCTGATAAAAATACATGAAAATTTTCTAACATGTAACTAAGGTTACGGAATATTTAGTATAAAATACGTATGATGTAATCACAAAGAACAAATAATGTGAATTGAAGATAAAGCATGTTAAGGAAAGGAGCGGTTATCATGGCAAACACAAATTCAGCACAGGTAGACAATCTGGTAAATCTTTTGGACGGGTATGCAGGAAAGGGAGGACATCACTTAAATGTCAACGTTTTGAACAGAGACACCCTTTTAGATGCACAGAAGCATCCTGAGAATTATCCTCAGCTGACCATCAGAGTATCCGGCTACGCAGTAAACTTTATCAAGCTTACACCGGAACAGCAGGCTGATGTTATCTCCAGAACCTTCCATGAGGCTATGTAATTTATTTTGAAAACACGCGCCGTAAGGCGCCCTTGAGAAAACGCCGATTTGAACAAAGTCGGCGCTTTTTGTGCGCCTTACGGCGTACGTTTCTAACGGGTGAAAGCTTCCAATCCACCCTGGTAGCGTGTCGGTGTCCAAATCTGACGTTGGATGTAAATTTTATCGATAGGGCTTTCGGGGCTCTCCAGTTTTCCAATAAAATAGAATAAAACAGCAATTTCAATCATAATAGTAGCTGGGGGTGATTTTTTGAAAATTCAATGGAAAAATTTAATTACCTGTCTTGCCATACCGCTTGCAGTTGGCAGCTTATCTGCGTTTCTTACACGAAATAATATGGAAACTTTCGCTTCCATAAACAAGCCGCCTTTAGCGCCACCGGGCTGGCTGTTTCCGGTAGTCTGGACAATACTGTATATTCTCATGGGAATTGCATCGTATCTTGTGCTTACGTCCGGAAAACCAAACGATACGGCCCTGACTGTATATGGAATCCAGCTTGCGTCTAATTTTTTCTGGTCAATTATTTTTTTCAATATGGAGCGATATCTGTTTGCGTTTATCTGGCTTATACTGTTGTGGCTGCTGATTCTCAAAACTGTTAGCCTGTTCTATGGGATATCAAAACCGGCAGGGTATCTGATGCTTCCATATCTGCTATGGGTAACCTTTGCGGGTTACTTAAATTTTTTTATCTATCTGTTAAATTAAGAGAAGAACCAAAGGTTAAAAACAGCCATTGATATCGTTTCCGCAGGCAGATTCAGATTTCAACGGCTGCTCTGTCTTACGCTTATAAAAAACAACGGATATCGACAGCCAGTTTCTCTTCGAGATTGATCAGACGTTTTGTAATGTCTTTTGTCTTCTCGTCGGCGGCTTTATATTGGTTCAGATATTTGTTAAGGGACTTTACGCCCATATTACAGCCGTCTGTCATTAAATCGGCAATGGTTCCATCTGATTCGTTCATAACAAGCTTCACATTTGTTTTCATCCATGACATGCTTTTTGCCATTGCATTAGGCTGTTTTCCGTCATCATGATATTTGTCTAAAAGAACCTGAATTTCTTCTTTTAGCTTATTGTGTTCGTCTTTACAATCCGTTAGGTATTGTCGAAGCGTATCGCTGTGTACATAATCTAAAATATCATCTATAGATGTAACACCCATTTTAATACCGGCATCACATTCCCGTAACAGTTTTATTGTATCAGATTCAATCATGGATTATTTTTGACTCCTTTTACAGTTTAAGACAATTGTTTCCATTTTTATAAATATTATTCTTCTGTTTTGCTGCAAAAAATGTAAGTTGGCTTTTCCTTCCCACAATGCAGAATTCACTGGTTTTGAATATACAAAGGTGGGTTTATCCATACGCCATATCTCAACAGCGGACAACAGATCAAGCTTATAATAAACCGGTTCACAAAGTGTAGCGGCGTTCGTTGCAATCTACGCCGATATGTGTTGTAATAGAGACAGGCTAAGATATTGACGGTAATTTGCTGGTTTTGGGGCTGGCATTATGGCTGGGCTGGGGAGCGGCGGCAGAAATTTGAGAAAGGGGTGCAGGGCTTTATCGAGAAATTGGTCATTTCACTTACGGAATGGTCAAAAGCCCAGGGGGTTCCGCCACGGACGGCGGAACCAGGAGTCTGCGGCATGGACGCCGCTAGGCTCCGACCCGTGCCGTTTGAAACAACTTTCCCATTCCGTTAGTGAAATCCGATTTAGAGACCAGCCCTAAATCCCTTTCTCAAATTCCTGCCGCCGCTCCCCAGCCCAGTCATAATGCCAGCCCCAAAACCAGCAAATTACCTACAGCATCACGACGAAAAGAAGGGAGACAATTATGTATCAGGCATCATCATCACGTTATGGATCTATGGAATACCGCCGCTGCGGCAAAAGCGGACTGAAACTGCCGACAGTTTCATTAGGACTCTGGCATAATTTTGGGGACACAGCGTCCTACGAGAATATGAAGCAGTTATGTTTTACGGCGTTTGACCAGGGAATTACGCATTTTGATCTGGCAAATAATTATGGACCGGAACCGGGAAGTGCGGAAAAAAATTTTGGACGTATCCTGAGAGAGGAGCTTTTCCCTTACCGGGATGAGATGATTATCAGCACTAAGGCAGGATATGAGATGTGGCAGGGACCTTACGGTGATTTCGGAAGCCGGAAGTACCTGCTTGCAAGTCTGGATCAGAGCCTTAGGCGTATGGGGCTGGAATATGTGGATATTTTCTATCATCACAGAATGGACCCGGAAACGCCTTTGGAGGAAACCATGGGCGCTCTGGCACAGGCGGTGGTCAGCGGCAAGGCATTGTATGCAGGTTTGTCCAACTATGACGGCGAGACTATGGAAAAGGCGGCGGCAATTTTAAAGGAACTGCATTGTCCTTTCATAATCAACCAGAACCGCTATTCCATTTTTGACCGGAGTATTGAAAAGAATCAATTGAAGGAAACGGCTGCGAGGCTCCAAAAGGGCATTATCGCTTTCAGCCCTTTGGCGCAGGGGATGTTGACCGACCGTTATCTCCATGGGATTCCGGAGGACAGCCGGGTTCGGACGGACGGGCGGTTTTTAAAGGAGTCCTCTCTCACAGAGCAGCGTCTGCAGCAGATCAGGCAGCTGAATGAACTTGCCGGGGAAAGAGGGCAGACCCTTGCGGAAATGGCGCTTGCATGGGTGATTCGGGAGGAAACCGTCACCAGCGTTTTGATCGGCGCTTCAAAAGCCTCTCAGATTCTTGACAATATCGGCGCATTGAAGAACACTGCCTTTACAGAAGAAGAATTGAAGAAAATTACAGAGATCAGCGTTTCATGAGATAACCACTATGAAAATTATTATTTCACCGGCAAAGAAAATGAATATAGACAGCGATACTTTTGCGGCGGAAGGAATGCCTGTCTTTATAAAAGATGCAAAGCTTTTAAGGAATGCAGTCAGGGCATTGACCCTTCAGGAGGCAAAAGCCCTTTGGAAATGTAATGATCATCTTGCCAGACTGAACTATGAGCGTTTTCAGCATATGGTTCCGGAACGGGGACTTACGCCGGCGATCATGTCCTACGAGGGGCTGCAGTATCAGTACATGGCGCCGGGGGTGTTTACCACGGAAGGGATTTCCTATATTGAGAAGCACCTCCGCATATTGTCGGGTTTTTATGGCGTTTTAAGACCCTTTGACGGCGTGACCCCTTATCGGCTGGAAATGCAGGCAAAATTATCTGTAAATGGCTGCAAAGATCTATATGATTTTTGGGGAGATCGTTTGTACAAGAGTGTGGTCGATGAGGACAGGATAATTATTAATCTTGCGTCTAAGGAATATGCCAGGTGTATTGAGAAATACATGCAGCCGGGAGACAGGTTCCTAACCGTTGATTTTGGGGAACTGTCAGGTGAAAAGGTGAAACAGAAGGGAACCCTGGCAAAGATGGCGCGGGGGCGGATGGTGCGTTTTCTGGCGGAGAATGGCATTGAGAATCCGGAGCAAATGAAAGAATTCCGAGAAATGGGTTTTTCTTTCAGGGAGGAATTGTCCGGTAAAGAGAAGTATGTGTTTGTCAGGGAGGAATCGAGCAGGTAATGAGTGAGGATGAAAAGAGCAGAATTTTACTTTTAGAAGACGATATCAGCCTCACAGAGGGCTTGTGCTATTCTTTGCGGAAAAATGGATACACAGTGGAAAGGGCGGAAAGCGTGCAGGAGGCGAACTCTCTTTTAATGCGGAAGCAGTACGACCTGCTGCTTTTGGATGTAACCCTGCCTGACGGAACAGGCTTTCAAGTGTGCGAGAGGGTGAGAGGACAGGGAAATCAGGTCCCCATTATATTTCTTACAGCATCCGATGAGGAGATGAATGTAATCCGGGGACTTGACAGCGGAGGGGACGACTATATTGGAAAGCCCTTTAAACTGGGCGAACTGCTTTCCAGAATCCGTGCGTTGCTGCGCAGAGCGGGAGCGGTCAGAAAGGAAGAGGGGCAGACAGGGCAGAGCAGTTTGACCTGCGGGGATATTCAAATTGACCTTGCAGGAAGCAGAGTGTTTTTGCGGGGAGAAAAGCTGGAGCTTACTCAGGTAGAGTACAGGCTTCTTTGTCTTTTGGTGCGTTCCTGCGGCAGAGTGGTTACCAGAGAAATTATTTTTGAAGAGCTTTGGGACGGCTCCGGGAACTTTGTAGACGATAATACCCTTTCCGTATATATCAGGCGTTTACGGGAAAAGGTAGAAAAGGACCCATCCAGGCCGGAGCATTTGATTACGGCAAGAGGATTTGGTTATTGCTGGCAGGAGGTGGAGGCAGGATGAACTTTTTAAGGGACGAAGGACAGAGAAGATTCTTTTACGGGCTGGCGGTAATTTTAACGATGGCATCGGTTTTGGCGGCGGCAATATGGTATGCAAACGGGTATCAAATGAAAGGAGCCGTCCTCCGGCATGACCGGTATGTGGTGTCCTCTCTTTTAGATCAGGGGGTAAGCGAGGCGGTTATTGCAAAAGCCTTTACGGAAAAAGAAATGACGGAAAAAGGAATAAGCCTGCTTGGACGTATGGGAATCAATGAGGAGACGGAACTGCTATTTATGCCGGCGTTTTTTGAACTGCAGAAGGGAACGGGAATTTTACTTGCCGGTCTCTTCTTCATTTTAGGGGTAAGCCTTTTGGGTTTTACAGGAGTGTTTTTGAGGACACGGGAGAAGATTTATGATCGGGCGATCCGGATTACAGAGCAGTTTATGAGAGGAGATTTTACGGAACATCTTCCCCGGATGGGGGAAGGGTGCCTTTACAGGCTTTTGGGGAAAATTGACGGTCTTGCCAATGGGCTTGCCGCAGGAAAAGAGGAATCTGTGCGGGCAAAGAATTTTTTGAAGGATACCATTTCCGATATTTCCCATCAGCTGAAAACCCCTCTCGCCGCTCTTGCTATGTACCATGAGATCATCGAGGAGGATGCAGGGGACAAAGAGAGTGTGCTTGGATTTACAAAAAAAGCTTCGGCAGCCCTGGAACGGGTGGAAGAATTAATCCAGGCATTGCTTAAGGTTACCAGGCTGGATGCGGAAGCCGTTATCTTTGAAAAACAGCGGTGGCTTTTGGCGGATGTGGCGGCAAGGGCGGTATCGGAGCTTTTGGTGCGCGCCGAAGAGGAAGGAAAGGAAATTGTGCTTGCGGGGAAGGAAGAGAGCTGGATTAACTGTGATTTGCAGTGGACCGGCGAGGCAATCGGAAATCTGGTGAAAAATGCCCTGGATTATACGGAAAGAGGAGGGCAGATCCAGGTATCCTGGGAAACGCTTTCGGGAGCGGTCAGGGTTTCGGTTGCGGACAATGGAAAGGGAATCGAGGAAAAGGATATTTACCATATTTTTAAAAGGTTTTACCGCACTGCAAAAGGAAAAGAAAAAGGGCAGGGAATAGGATTGGGGCTTTCTCTGGCAAAGTCCATTGTAGAGGGACAGGGGGGAACCCTGTCGGTGCGAAGCAGGGTGGGGGAAGGAACCGAGTTTACAATAATCCTTCCAGAGGAATGAGAGGAAGCTTACGAAATTGTAAGCTTCCTCTCACCTGATTGTAAGCTGGATGCCTTATACTTTAGAAAAACATAAAACAGGAGGCATCAAAGAATATGGAAATTTTGAAGGTGCAGAATTTGAGTAAGGTTTATGGGCAGGGCGAGGGGCAGGTGAAAGCGCTCCGGCAGGTAAGCTTCTCCATGGAGAAGGGAGAGTTTGCCGCAGTGGTGGGAGAATCCGGCTCCGGAAAGAGCACCCTGCTGAATCTGGTAGGCGGGTTGGATCTGCCTACTCAGGGCAAGGTTTTTCTGGATGGTATGGATCTGTTTGCGTTGAATGAGAAAGAACGGACCGTTTTCAGAAGAAGAAATATTGGCTTCATTTTTCAGGCGTTTCATTTGATAGAAGAGCTGGACGTGGAACAGAATATTACTTTTCCTCTTTTGCTGGATCACCAAAAGCCTGACAGCCAGAGGCTGGAGGAACTTCTTGGGCTGCTGGGGCTGAAGGAAAGGAGAAAGCATCTGCCAAGCCAGTTGTCCGGCGGTCAGCAGCAAAGAGTTGCCATTGGACGGGCGCTGATGATGCAGCCTATGCTGATTTTGGCGGATGAACCCACCGGAAATCTGGATTCTAAAAGCAGCCGGGATGTGATGGAACTGCTGCTTCAGGCGGCAAAACGCTATCAACAGACGATTTTAATGATTACCCATAATAACAATCTGGCGGCGGATGCGGACAGAGTATTGCGGGTGAGCGACGGTGAGCTTAAGGATATGGGAGGTAAGGCACATGAAAAGTTATCTTGACCTGGTACCCATATCCCAGAAGGTGAACAGAAGGCAAAGCCGTATGGTTCGGATTTGTATTATTTTAAGCGTGTTTCTTATAACGTCTATTTTTGGTATGGCGGATATGGAGATACGCAGCCAGAATGCCCAGGCAAAAATAAATTATGGAGAATGGCATGCGGGATTTCGCAGCATCAGCGATGATGAGGCGGCATTGATCAGCCTAAGACCCAAGGTGCTTGCCGCCACCCGGTATGATACTTTAAATTACAGGCTTACCATGCATTATCAGGTGGAGGGAGTGGAAACGGTTATCCTGGGAACTGATGAAACGGCATTGGATATTTTTCCCACAGCGCAGCTTGTAGAGGGAAGTTTTCCCCAGGAGGAGGGAGGCGTGGTGATTGACCAAAATATGAGGGAAAGACTTTCCCTTAAATTGGGGGATGAGATTTCCCTTATGACGCCTGAGGGCAGCGAAAGGATTTATCATATAACCGGATTTTGGGGACAGTTCCCAATGCTTGCCGAGAAAGACGTTTTTGGTCTTGCTCTCAGGACGGAGGACTTCAGAAAATTGTCCATGGAGGGATCGGAGGATAACTATGATTCCTATTTATATGTGAAATTTTCTCCCAGATGTAACATCCAGAAGGAAATCAAAGAAATACAGAAGCAGTTTCAAATCCCGGAGGAGAGGGTGAGTAAAAACAACTTGCTGCTTGCAACCATAGGGCAGAGCCAGGATGCAAGTATGATGGCAATTTACTGGGTTGCCCTGGGGCTTGCCCTTTTGGTTGCCGTTGCGGGCATTTTAATGATAGCGGGCAGCTTAAACAGCAATGTGGCGCAGCGCACCGTATTTTTTGGAATGCTTCGCTGTCTGGGAGCTTCCCAAAAGCAGGTGATCCGTTTTGTCAGAAAAGAAGCGTTGTATTGGTGTAGATTGGCTGTGCCGGCAGGGGCTTTGCTGGGAACGGCGATGGTCTGGATTTTGAGCGCGCTGCTGCGGGCGTTAAGTCCCAGTTATTTTAGCGGAATGCCTTATTTTGGAATCAGCTTGATTGGAATTTTTGCAGGCAGTGTGATCGGTGTGCTTACCGCCTCTCTTGCGGCGTTAAGCCCTGCCAGGAAAGCCGCTTCGATATCTCCTCTTGTTGCCGTATCGGGAAATGCTTCCCAACGGAAAAAAATGAAAAAAGCGGCAAATACGCGTTTGTATGGAATAGAAACGGGGCTGGGCGTTCACCATGCGTTGGAAAATCGTAAAAATTTTATTTTAATGACCTGCTCTTTTGCCTTTAGCATGATTCTTTTTTTAACTTTTTCGGTAACGGTTGATTTTATGAAGCATGCGGTAAATCCTTTGAAACCCAGCGCGCCGGATGTTTCCGTTATCAGCGCAGACAATTCCTGTTCCATAGACAGAAATCTGAGTCAGGAGCTGATGTCCATAGAGGGAGTGAAACACGCATATGGACGAAGCTTTGCCTATGATGTGCCCATTCGGACACAGACAGGAGAAAGGCAGGCATATCTGATATCCTACGAAAACTTTCAGATGGAATGGGCAAAGGATGCATTGATTGAAGGTTCTCTTTCGGAGGTGGCGGAGGGAGAGGCGGTTCTGGCAGTTTATCGTGGAGAACGCCCCCTGGCAGCAGGGGAGGAAATCACAATGGACTTTGAGGGACGGGAATTCCCTCTGAAGGTTGCAGGCGTTTTAAGCGACTGTCCATTTCAAGCGTCGGAGGGGCAGGATCTCCTGATCTGTTCCGAGGATACCTTTGCAAATTTGACAGGTGAGAAGGCGTACACCATTGTAGACGTCCAATTGACCCGAGATGTCGGGAGCGATGTAATTCAGAAGATACGCGCTTTAGGAGGGGAAAACACGGCTTTTTCCGACAGACATCTGAACAACGAGGAGGTAAAGGGCGCCACCTGGTCTCTCAGGCTTTTCATTTATGGATTCCTGGGGGTAATCATATTGATCTCCGCTTTTCACATTATGAACAGCATTGCCATGAGCGTGTCGGCAAGGATTCAGCAATATGGCGCTATGCGCGCCGTGGGCATGGACAGTGGGCAGATGCTGAAGATGGTGGCGGCGGAGGCGGTCACTTATGGAATATGGGGTGTGGTAATTGGCTGTGGATTGGGACTGCCTTTAAACCGGCTGTGCTTTGAGAAGTTAATTACATTCCGCTGGGGAACGGAGTGGCGTTTTCCCCTGATGCAGCTGTGCGTGATGATAGCGGTGATTTTTTGTTCTCTTGCCTTTGCCGTTTACAGTCCGGCAAAAAGGATTCGGGATCTGTCAGTGGTAGACACCATTTCCGGCAGATGAGCCAGACATTATATTTCATAAAAAACGCCGCCGGAAGCTGTGAAAAGCCCCGGCGGCATTTTAAGAGCAATGCTGTAAGAAGTCTATTTTTCTTTTTTCTTTCTGCCAACCATGGTAAAGCAGATCACAGCGGCTACAATGTAAAGCACGAGGGTTACATAGAGCACCATCTGATAACCGGTAGGGTTCACGGTAATGATCTCCGTGCTTCCGTCTGCAAGGGCATGGGAAAGTTCCACCTCTGAACCGAAATGTTTCACAATGAAGGAAGCCATCTGGTTTCCGGTAAGTCCGGCAAATGCCCATGCGGAAAGGGTAATGCCATGGATGGCGCTGATATTTTTCATGCCATAGTGGTCGGAAAGGAGCGTAGGCACGTTACTGAAGCCTCCGCCGTAGCCTGCATTTACCACAAACAGCAGGATCAGTACCAGAATCATAAAGAAGGTATTCTGCCCCATATTGGTAATGCCCTGGGTCAGAATTACAAGCCCTGTAGCGGCAATGGAGAGAATGAAAATAATCTTGTAAATGGTATTTCTATCCTTAAAGGTATCAGCCCACGCGGAAAATCCAAGACGACCGCCTGCGTTGAAAACGGCGGTGACGGAGGAAAGGATTCCTACCATTCCCACAAGCCCGATACATTTGATGATCATTTTTTCCTGGGAGATCAGGGCAAGCCCGCAGGTGATGTTGAGATAGAACATAAGCCAGATGCCGATAAAGGTAACGGGCTTTTCTTTGATCACGTCGATGGCGCGGGCTCCCTTTTCGGTGGAAGCAGGCTCATGCCATCCGGCAGGCTTGGCAAGAAGGAGATGTCCTACAAACATCATCACAAAATAAACCACTGCAAGGATTAAGAACATCTTGTAAATGCCGCCTTCTCCCAGAGAATCCAGCAGAGACTGCATGATAGGGCTGGCGATTGCTTTTGCAGCGCCGAAGCCTGCAACGGCAAGTCCGGTGGCAAGTCCTTTCCGGTCTTCAAACCAGAGCATCAGAGTTTTAACCGGGGAAAGATAACCGGTTCCCAGACCAATTCCCATGATAAAGCCATAGCACACATAGATACCCAGCAGAGCAAGGATGCTGCCCGGGTGAGCGCCGCCGTACCAGATAAAGAGCCCGGTGCCTGCCATTCCAAGGGCGAAGCAGATAGCGGCAATAAGGGAGGATTTGTGAATATCCTTTTCTACAATGTTACCAAGGAAGGCGGCAGACATGCCAAGAAAGAAAATGGCAAAGCTAAACGCCCATTCCGTAGCACCCTTGGAGAAGCCGATATAATCTGCAATCTCCTGGCTGAAAATCGACCAACAGTAAACAGTACCAATGCTGCAGTGGAGCAGTAAGGCGGGTATTGCAGCTCTTACCCATTTGTTTTGTTTTAAATTTTCCATGTTGTAACTCACTTTCCTTTATGTATTGTTAACAGAACATTAAATTCCGCTTCTTATTATACATTAGCAAGCGTTATTTTCCAAGGGGTTTTGGAAACTTATCTACAATAGAAAGGAAATTCAAATTGACAAATCCGGCTTTCTACATTATGATATCAGTGTAATCGGCGAAGACGAAGACCAGTAGCATGAAAGATCGCTTCCAGAGAGCCGGGAGGGTGGAAAGCCGGCAGAATGAGTTCATGTGAATAACAACTTTACCAGCTGTAATTGGAAATGGGTTAAGGGACTGCGTAGGCAGTAAATCAGGTGGCACCGCGGATTTGCAGGTTATGAAATTCGTCCTGGATTGATTGAGTTCAATTCGGGATTTTTTTTATATAAAGAGGAAATGCTGTAACTGTAGTTGGAGAAATGGAGGAGAATATGGAATTATCAACATTGTATCGTGAACGTACTTTGAATCAGATTTCCGAGAGCGATATCGGAAAGGAAATGAAGGTTGCGGGATGGGTGGAAAATATCCGCGACCATGGCGGCGTATCGTTTATTGACCTGAGGGATATGTACGGCGTGCTCCAGATTGTAATGCGGGATACTTCTTTATTGAAAGGAATTAATAAGGAGGACTGCATCAGCATTCAGGGAGAAATTGAAAAGAGAGACGAGGAGACCTACAATCCCAAGATTCCTACGGGAACCATTGAGCTGGAGGCGCACAGTGTGGAGGTACTGGGAAAGGTATACCGGCAGTTGCCCTTTGAGGTTGCCACTTCCAAGGAGATCAGAGAAGATCTGCGTTTGAAGTATCGTTTCCTTGACCTGAGAAACCGCAAGGTGATGGACAATATGATCTTCCGCTCCAATGTGATTCGTTTTCTGCGTGAAAAAATGACGGAGATGGGCTTTATGGAGGTACAGACGCCGATTCTCTGCGCATCCTCGCCGGAAGGAGCGAGGGATTATATCGTGCCTTCCAGACATTATAAAGGAAAATTCTATGCCCTTCCCCAGGCGCCTCAGCAGTATAAGCAGCTGCTTATGGTATCGGGGGTAGATAAGTATTTTCAGATTGCCCCCTGCTTTCGAGATGAGGACGCAAGGGCGGATCGTTCCCCCGGTGAATTTTATCAGCTGGATTTTGAGATGAGCTTTGCCACCCAGGAGGATGTGTTCCGCGTAGGCGAAGAGGTTTTGACGGCGACCTTTGAAAAGTTTGCGCCGGAGGGCTATGAGGTGACGAAAGCGCCTTATCCTGTGATCAGCTATAAGCAGGCGATGCTGGAATTCGGTTCCGATAAGCCGGACCTTAGGAATCCCCTGCGCATTATCGACTTATCCGAGTTTTTCAACCGCTGTACCTTTAAGCCTTTTCAGAATAAGACCGTAAGGGCGATCAAGATCCACGGACACCAGTCCAAGGGCTTCCATGAGAAGATGTTAAAGTTTGCCACAGAGATCGGTATGGGCGGACTTGGATATCTGGAGGTACAGGAGGATTTGTCCTACAAGGGACCTATCGACAAGTTTATTCCCGATGAGTTGAAAGGGGAGATGAGAGAGCTTGCAGGGCTGGAAAAGGAAGATACGATTTTCTTTATTGCAGATAAGGAGGAGCGTGCGGCAAGCTTTGCGGGACAGATCCGCAATGAGCTGGGAAAGCGTCTTGACATTTGTGAAAAGAACGCGTACCGCTTCTGCTTTATCAATGATTTCCCTATGTTCGAGAAGGATGAGGAAACCAAGAAGATTGGCTTTACCCACAATCCTTTTTCCATGCCTCAGGGCGGTTTGGAAGCGTTAAATACAAAGAATCCTCTGGAGATTTTGGCTTATCAGTACGATATCGTCTGCAACGGCGTGGAGTTATCCTCCGGTGCGGTACGTAATCATAACCTGGACATCATGGTGAAGGCGTTTGAAATTGCCGGATACGATGAAGAGGTGCTGAAGCAGAAATTCGGCGCTCTCTATAATGCATTCCAGTTTGGCGCGCCTCCCCATGCGGGAATGGCTCCCGGAGTGGATCGTATGATTATGCTTCTTAGAAATGAGGAAAATATCAGGGAAATTATTCCCTTCCCTATGAGCGGAACGGCGCAGGATCTCATGTGCGGCGCACCCAATGAGGTGACGGAGCAGCAGCTGCGTGAGGTGCATATTAAAGTGAGACAGTAAATAGTAAAGAAAAAGCGGCGGATGTCATGTAGAATGTGACATCCGCTGCTTTTTTGATGCAGAAAAGTAAAAAGCAGAAATTGGTCCCTTCTATTTATAGGCATCCATATCCTGCAATTTCTGCAAAAATTTCTGTGTAGGTTTGGAAAATACCTGGTATTTTTTCCAAATGATGCTCATATGGTTTTTAATTTGGGGTTCAAGAGGTCGAAAACATAAAATACTATTTCCAGAGACATTTACAAGCTTATCAAAACAGATTGCATATCCTAAACCTTCCTCCACCATCAGGGAACCGTTAAAAAGCAGACTGTAAGTAGCGACGATGTTCAGCTTTTCCTGTTCGCAATGGAAAAAATTTTTAAATTCCAAAGTTTGAAATGCCTGTCTTGAAATAATAAGAGGTTTATCGATTAAATCTTCCGCCGTGATAATGTCTTTCGCTGCCAGCGGTGCATCGCGCCGCATAAGAACGCCCCAAGTATCCTCATAAGGAACAGGTATCGAATCATATTTTGCTAAGTCTGTATTTCCGAAAACAATGCCGAAATCTATGGAACCGCGATCGATCGCTTCTGTAATCATTGCCTTATCGCCGCTGATAATGTGAAAATGTACAAGCGGATAATCCTGCTGCATCGCGTTCATGGCTTTTATCAAGAAACGATTTCCATCTGTTTCCCCAGCGCCGATTAAAATATCTCCGGCGACCATATCGTCGGAGGCGGCAATTTCATCTTCTGCTTTTTGAATCAGTTCGATCACCTCCTCTGCGCGCTTGCGGAGAATCATCCCTTCTTCCGTAAGCGTGATCCTTCTGTTCCCGCGGATAAACAACTGCTTGCCAAGTTCTTCCTCCAGTTCCTTGAGCTGGCGGGACAGAGTGGGCTGTGAAAGATGCAGAAATTCAGCAGCTCCAGAAATGCTGTTTTCCCTTGCTACTGCTAAAAAGTATTGTAATACTCTAAGTTCCATAAAATATCCCTCCTTAGATGGCTATAATATATCACACAGCTAATATGCCTGTCAATTATGGGAATGTATTTGATATAGGTATTTGCTATTATAGTAACCCGCAGATATAATGAAACCATCAGAAAAATACATATCGCAAGGAGTCTTAAGGATGAAAAGAACATTTAAGATCTTAATGGCTGTCATGCTTATGACAATCGTAATTTTCGGATGCGGCAGCAAAGGGAAAGAATCCGTACCTGTTAATAAGGAAAATAATCACACTCTTTATGAACAGGAAACAGAGCAAACGGATAGCATTGCATTATCGGAGGAAATCATCGAATTGACGAATGGACTGTCCGCTGTCAGACATAGCGGTGATTATGGATTTGATGAATTTTTGGCACAAGGAGGCGCTTCGTCGGATGCAGAGGTTGTTTCATTTTTGATGGAAAGCGGCATGGCAGATTTCGGCAAGCTGCTATTTGGCGGCAATCCCTTTGGATGCAGCACGTTAGCTGTAAAAGATGAAAATGGCAATTCCCTGTTCGGATGCTACTGGACCAAGCCGCCAATGTGGAGGAAGCGGTTGCTTTATTAAATAGCTATGACTTGCAAGCTTCCTTTGGATATATGGTGCATTTTGCAATTGCTGACAGGGAGGGCGGCAGCGTGGCAGTGGAATATGTAAATAATGAAATGGTGGTTACCGAAACGCCCGTCGTTACGAATTTTTATCTGGCGGAGGGTGAAAAGAACGGAATTGGCACGATGCAATCTCATGAGCGTTATGAGATTTTAATGGATCGCCTGAATGGGAGCGGGACAATGGGTATGGACGGGCTGCGTGATGCGATGGACAGCGTAAGCAAAGACAATTTTGGGGAATTTGAATCTACGGAATGGAGCATTGTGGCGAACCAAACCACGGGCGAAGTCCGGTATTATCATCGTGAAAATTATGACATTGTTTATACATTTACGATTACGGGAGGACAGGAATCATGAACGCCATAAAAATGATATGGGATTTGTGGAATATGAAAAGAAATGAGAAAAAATCCTCCATGGAAATTTTGGCTTTGCAGGATAAAAAACTGAAACAGCTGCTTCATTATGCGTATGAGCATTCCGCCTATTACCGAAATAGCTTTGAACATGCGGGAATTACGGCTGAGGCGATAGACGAAACGCCCCTTTCTGCCTTTCCTGTAACCATTTGTCAAGGACTATTTCATCATTTTATATTGACAAATTTCAATATGTGAATATAATAGTGGTATAGACAAAGTTCAAAGGGAGGTGCCTAAGCTGATTGATGAAAGAAAGATACCAACGGTTTTCAAGGCTTTTTGTGATGAAAACCGTATTAAAATCTTAAAGCAGTTATTGACAGGAGAGAAGTGCGCTTGTGTACTGTTGGATAATCTGCATATTTCA
>DKYT01000009.1 GCA_002492465.1 Lachnospiraceae bacterium UBA7093
GGTAGAGCACTTGACTTTTAATCAAGTTGTCCGGGGTTCGAGTCCCCGGTGGCTCATTTATTTAAAAGATATCAGTTGATCTGATGTTCTTTTTTTTTGCGCTTGGCGGCGCATCCCTTTTACAGTTTATTTTGGAGGATAGAAAGAAAGGAGTCGTACAAATTATGGAAACAACAAAAGAAAACAAGATGGGCGTTATGCCGGTCAATCAGCTGCTGATTAGTATGTCACTTCCTATGATGATATCAATGCTGGTGCAGGCGCTGTATAATATTGTAGACAGTATTTTTGTATCCAGAATCAACGAAAATGCGCTTACAGCAGTGTCCCTTGCCTTTCCCATTCAGACGCTGATGATTGCCCTTGGAGCAGGCACGGGGGTGGGAATCAACGCCCTGCTGTCTAAATCCCTTGGAGAAAAGGACTTTGAAAAGGCAAATAAGTCGGCGGTTAACGGGGTATTTCTGGCGGCGGTTAATTACGTGATCTTCCTGGCAGTGGGAATATTTGTGACGGAACCTTTTTATCTGAGCCAGACAAAGGACGCTCAGATCTTGGAGTATGGAAAATCTTATCTTACCATTGTATGCTGCTGTTCCTTTGGCATGTATGCGCAGTTTGTCTTTGAAAGGCTGCTACAGTCTACGGGAAAGACGTTTTATACCATGCTCACTCAGGGCACCGGGGCGATTATCAATATTATTCTGGATCCGATTTTTATCTTTGGTTATTTTGGCGTTCCCCGTATGGGAGTGGCAGGCGCGGCAGTGGCGACTGTAATTGGGCAGATAATCGCAGGCATTATTGCGCTGGTAATTAATGAAAAGAAAAATACGGAGATAAAGGTACAGTTTAAGAGGTTTCGCCCTGATTTCCAGATCATCAGACAGATTTATCAGGTAGGCATTCCCTCTATCATTATGCAGGCAATTGGTTCGGTGATGACTTACGGCATGAATAAGATCCTGTTGACCTTTACCAATACTGCCGCAGCGGTATTCGGCGCCTACTTTAAGCTCCAAAGTTTTATCTTTATGCCGGTGTTCGGGCTGAACAACGGCATGGTTCCGATTGTTGCCTACAATTATGGTGCGGGCAAAAAGGACAGGCTGATTCGGACAGTAAAGCTCAGTGTTCTTTACGCGATCTGCCTGATGGTGATCGGCTTTGTTGTGTTCCAGGTTTTTCCCACCCAGCTCCTTCTGATGTTTGACGCTTCAGAGACGATGCTTTCCATTGGAGTACCGGCACTTCGGATTATCAGCTGCAGTTTCCTTCTTGCAGGGTTCTGTATCATCTGCGGCACTACCTTCCAGGCGCTGGGAAACGGTGTATATAGTATGATCGTCTCTATTGCAAGACAGCTTGTGGTGCTGCTTCCGGCGGCATATCTTTTGTCCCTGACAGGGAATGTGACATATGTATGGTTTGCTTTTCCCATTGCGGAGCTAATGTCCCTTTTCCTCTCAGTGTTTTTCCTGATTCGCATTTATAATAAGGTAATAAAGCATATCGGTGGGCATAATTGAGGATAGGCAAGTAACTGAGAGGCGGAAAAGAGAATGATAGAAATTTGTGATGTTACCAAGAAATTTGACGATTTTCCCTGTCTTGAACATGTTTCCCTGACCATTCCAGGAGGTACGGTTTACGGTCTGGTGGGAGAGAACGGAGCGGGAAAGAGTACGCTGCTGCGTTTGGTTGCAGGCATTTACCGGACGGATCAGGGGGAAATCAGGGTCGGCGGGGAAAAGTCGTCAAGCCCGGCGGCAAAGCAGAAGCTTTTTTATATGCCGGATCATCAGTATTATGAAAAAAACGCCACGCCTCTTTCGATAGGCAGCTTTTATAAGACCTTTTATTCCCAATTTGCCATGGAGGAGTATCGATATCTTTTGGAGCGGTTCGGGCTTGGGGAAGAGGCGCCGGTGGCGGCTTTTTCCAAAGGAATGAAAAAGCAGATGTTTGTTGCTGCGGCAATTTGCGCCGGTACGGATTATCTGCTCTGCGATGAGGTTTTTGACGGATTGGATCCACAGATCCGCCGTATGGTAAATGAACTTCTGAAAAATACAGCGTCGGCAAGAGGCATGACGGTTCTGATCGTATCCCATTACCTGGAGGAACTGGAACAAATCTGCACGGCGAAAGGCTTTCTCCACAGGGGAAAGATTTTAAGGGAAGAGGAATGGAAGCGTTTGGGATGAAAAAGCTGCTTGGGTTACAGAAAGAAAATCTGAAAAATAAGCTATGGATGATTGCCGCCGTCTGGTATTTACTTGGCATGATCTGTCTGTTGTTTTCTGCAAAGCTGACTATACCGGAGGGGGAGGCACGGAGTCTTTATGTGGGACCGGGAAATACCTCCTTTTTTGCGATGATGGTATTATTGGGTATTCTGATGGGAGCTGGCTCCTTTTCCTATCTTCATTGGGAGGAGCGGTCGGATCTGTATTTGAGCCTTCCCTTTTCCAGAAGTCAGCTATTTTGGGTGGAATATGGGAATCAGCTTTTGATTTTTGTGCTTCCGGCGGTGGTGTGCAAGCTTTTATTTTTTCGTATTTCTCTGTCTATGGGTTATTGCAGGTATGAGGAAAGTGTCTCCTGTGTTTGGATGAGCTGTGTTATTCTGATTTTAGGCTTTTTACTGATCATGAATTTATCCATGCTTGCCTCCCTGCTTACTTTAAAGGGAGCCGGTATGACAGGGCTTTTGGCGCTGTTTTTGTGGGGACCTGACGCAGGGCTTGGGCTGGCGGAAAAGATGCTTGCCATGTTTGTTCCTTCTTTCTACCAGTCTCAGACGATAGCGACGTTGAAGGAATATCTTTCTCCCTTTTCACTGCTGAAAAATGTAACGGGAATAGAGACATATATGGATGGACCTTACTGGAGGATAGCGGGGAGGGAATCTTATCTTCTCTATCTGGCAGTTTTGGTGATGGTCCTTACGCTGATAAATTGGTTTTGTTTCCAACGGCGTCCGGTGGAGCGGAAGGTTGGAATTTTTGCCTTTCCCATTGCAGGGACGTTGGTACGCTATGGCTGTGTTGCCCTGTCGGTGCTGTGGCTTGTGGATCTGCTGCAGGTTTTTTCTTTCGGAGCCTTTTCCTTAGCTGGGGTGATCGCCGGGCTGGTTTTAGGGCTTCCTCTTACCCATGGCCTATTAAATATGGTTCTTGCATGGAACTCCAAAAAATTTCTTTCGGGAGGAAAGAGTCTTTTGGCGGAAGGGATAATGATGATCTGTATTCTTTTGGGATTCTCTTTTTGGGGAAAGCTGGAGGGAAAAATTCCCGGGAAGGAGGAGCTGTCTTCCATGGCGGTTTGCTTAACGGCGCTTGAAAGCGGCGATGGTGAGGAAGAGATTCTGCAGAATATGGAACTCACAGGGGAGGAACTTTCCACGGCATATGACTGGGTTAACGGAGACTATGGGGAGGAAACTTCAGATTATCAGGTGATTGTAAAATATGTGAAAAAAAACGGAGGGAAGAGATATCGCAGATACGCGCTTCCCTGGTATGGGCTGGATGAATTCGGGCAGGTTTTTGATGGGGAACAGTTTAAAGAGGGAGCTTACAAGGGGCTTCGGCTGGATTCTATGAAATATTACGAGATTCGTTGGTCTAACGGTGTGGAAAGCTACAGGCTGGATCTGAATGAGGAGGAGCGCAGAGGAGTATGGGAAGCCTACAAACGGGATTTTGCGAAGCTGAGCTTTACGGAGTTGAAAGAACAGACGCCTGTAGGTGTGATAACCTTTGCTTCCGTTAAAAATCAGGGGGACGTGCGGGTTTATCTTTATCCCGGCTATACCGGTGTGCTGACCCTTTTGAAAGAATATGGGATCGATGGAACCAAAAGGATTCAGGATTATGAGATCACAAAGATTATAGGGGAAAAGTATGTGCTCACAGAGGGGCTGCTGTATCAGGTGGACTCCCTGGAATGGAGGAAGGAAATTACCGATAAGACAACGGTCAGGAAGCTGGCGGAGACTCTTTTTTGGGAAGAACTGTGCAAGGATGATCTGTTGAACGGGAAGAACGGGCAGATGGAGTTTACCGTGTATTACAGGGATTCCCAGGGAAGGACAGTGGATCAGGTGAAATGCAGGGCACAGGCGGATCCCCAGGGGAATGAGGTGTTGAAGGAGCTTTTGAAGCAGTAGGAACGGAAGGACGGCGGCGTTACCTTTTAGACCCACGCCAGGGCATACGCTAAGGCACGTTGTTATTTCAGACGGCAGGAGGGAACATATCGTTTCAGGACTGGGCTCGAAATCGGATTTCACTAACGGAATGGGAAAGTTTGTCGAAAACTGTTCGGGGCGGAGTACAGCGGCATCCGTGCCGCTGACTCCTGATTCCGCCCTCCGTGGTAATGTCATTAAGTTAAGCT
>DKYT01000013.1:0-30611 GCA_002492465.1 Lachnospiraceae bacterium UBA7093
TGACGAAACCGCCACATAGGGGATTGCATGTTTATTCGATAAAATTCGCTTATGGTGTGCATAATGTGTTGAGGATATAAAGCATTTTTGTATATAATAATAGATGGATATATGTAAAAGTGGAGGTATGTAATATGGCAAATGAGATAACAATGTGAATGTGTGCTTGACACGAAACAGGATCATGGGATAAGGTTTAATTGACGAAAGGAAAGATTTGATGTCAAATATCATATACACAAAAAGTGCCAAGAAAAATATCAAGTCTTTCGATGCCCATATAAAAGACAGGATAAAGATCGGAATTGAAAAAATACCGCTTGGTGATATTAAAAAATTACAAGGATATTCGAACTTATATCGTTTAAGAATTGGTGACTATAGAGTAATATACCAAGTACAGGACGAGATGATAATTATTGATGCTGTTTTACCAAGAGGCGAAGCATATAAAAGATTGTAGGAGGCGATATTATGAGTCGGGACACATTGCATAGTTTGATCGATATTGTGAATGAAAAGGAAATAGAGACGGTTTATAGAATTCTTTTAAAGTTTGTAGAAGAAGATGAAGCTACATCGGATGAAGTAGAGGCGATCCGCCAGGCAAAACAGGAAATTGTTAATGGAGAGTTGTATACACATGAAGAGGTTTGGTCATAGATCTCCGGATATAAGGAGCGAAATAGGATTTGAATAGAAAAAAGCTTTATACAGCAGTTGCGTTGCTGCTGTTGGTGGCATTATACGTTACAATATTCTGCTTTTCTGCTGAGGACGCCGAAAGCTCTTCCGCTATCAGCGGCAAAATCACGCAGATGATTCTTGATTTGTATGATAGAATTGTGGGCATTCCGGAGATAACCGGGGGCACAGCGGCGGGAGACGCCTTTTCCCTGGAGGGATTGATCAGAAAGCTGGCGCACTTTGCCGAGTATTTGTGCATGGGATTTTTGTCCTACAGTCTGGTGACGGTATGGAACCGTCCCCTTTGGAGGGGAAGTATCTGGGTGGTTTTGCAGGTCTTCCTGTCGGCGGCGCTGGATGAGTTTCATCAGTATTTTGTGCCGGGCAGGAACGCTTCCTTTCGGGATGTGATGATCGATACGGCGGGAGGCGCAGCAGGGATCCTTGTGATTTTGGCATGGATGGGCATCCGAAAGGGCTGGCGTTATTTTAGAAAATCTCGGAAAAATTTAGAAAAGTAAAAGTCAAAGAAGAACATTAGCTCCGGTGAAAACCGGAGCTGTTTTTCTATCGAAAGGTACTGGGGTGTTACTATAGTGCTTGCCCGCCCTAGGCAAAAGGGGGTATAATGGTCGCAGAAGCGGAGACGATAAAAAGAATGTAAGAGGAACTTTAGCGGGAGGAACGAATGAAGGTAATCATTGTAGATGATGAACTATATATATGTAAATTAGTCCAGCACTTAATTGACTGGCAAGGGCTTGGTCTGACGCTTTTGGGAATTTTTCAAAATTACGAAGATACTTTGCAACAGTTTTTGACAGAACCGGCAGATATTTTAATCTGTGACATTGAAATGCCTGGAAAAAATGGAATTGAGATCATAAAAGAGATCAAAGAAAAATATCCCAAATGCAGATCAATTGTGATTAGTGGATTTCGTAAGTTTGACTATGTTCATAAGGCGATGCAGTATGGAGCGGCAAACTATCTGTTAAAGCCTATTGATGAAGAGGAATTGAACCGTGTGCTGAAGGAAGTTGTTTTTAAGACCAGGGAGCAATACAGCAGGGAAAGTATCATTGCCGAGCGGAATATGCGTATGGGTATTTATAATGCAATACGTTTAGGAGCGATTGAAAATGATGTGATGTCTGTAAACTTAAAATATCACTATCAATTTCAGGAAGGGAGGTTTAATGCGCTTAAAGTTTCCTTTGCAGATATGGATCCTGCGTCGGAGCAAATGCAGGAGGCGGTTCGGCAGTTTGAGGATGTAGTAAGAAAAGAACTTTCTAACGTATGCTATGATATGGAAGTCTATCATGAAACGATTGTATCGGAAATCGTGTTTATCAATTATGATGCAGAAAATGAAAAAAGAATGGTATTTATTTTAGAGCAGGTTCTGAATGATGCGCTTTCAAAAGTGGGCAGTATCAGTGAAGGACGATGCATCATTGGCGTGGGAAAGTCAGTGTCAGAAATCAGTAGAGTGAGAGATTGTATGCATTCTGCTGAAAAAGCATGGTGCAGATGTTTTTATACAGAAAGAAAAGAAATTTTTTATGCAAAGAATGAGGAAGCAGATGACAATCAGGAAAAATATACCCTTTCCTATGAACAGAAAAAAGAATTTCGCAGTATGATAGAGGCAATACGCCCGGATGATTTTGTGCGGTGCCTGAGAGAAATGTTTCGGAATAATGCCCCTCTATTCAGGCAAAAACCGGAATTGGTATTACAGTTCAGTACCCAGTTAATGGAATTTTTTCAATTGACAATGGATGAGTTGAATGCGCCGGTTCAGGATAGAAATGCATTTGAGAATAAATTTGAAGTACTTTTTTTTAATTCGGGAAGTATCAGCAGACTTACGGATCAGTTGGGCAGGCTTTTTTCGCAGGAAGTAATAGAGAATTTGGCGGAAAAACAAAAAAATACATTGATTTATGTACAGCAGGCAAAGAATTATATTGAGTCAAATTATGCACAGGCGATTACATTGGAAAAGATAGCGCAGCAGCTTCACATTAATCCGGTTTACCTTTCCGTCATTTTTAAATCAGAAGTGGGAATGAATTACAGTAAATATCTGACACATGTACGAATGCAGAAGGCAAAGGAATTATTGAAACGACCTGAGCTGAATATTTCGCAGGTTGCCAGTGCAGTGGGATATGACAGTACTTATTACTTTACGACTCTTTTTAAAAAAGAGACGGCAATTAAACCGTCTGAATATCGTCGCCTTTATCAACAGGATATTATGTACGGGGAATAATCATGAAAGATAAAAAAGAAAAATATATGAGGGAGCAGTTGATCCGAACAGGAATTGGTTATGTCTGTAGTCTGGTTGCTATGTTTTTGTTGACTTCTGCAGTTTTATGGGGGATTGCACAGTTTTTTTTGCCAAATGACATAAGGCTGGGACAGTATGTGTTTACCTGCGCAATCTTTATCTGTGCAGGTACGTTCCTGTTCTTTCTTTATGCAGAAAAATATTTTCGTAAGAGCAGTATAAAATTGGAAAGTGAATTAGATGAATCAAAACGCTATCTGGAAGAAATTCAGGTTCAAAAGCAGCAAGAACAGCTTCGGGCTTTACAAAGCCAGATCAATCCTCATTTTTTGTATAATTCATTGGATGCTATCCGGGGACTGGCGCTTGAACATGGCGAATTTGAGGTATCGGATGCAGTGGGGACGCTGTCATCCATGTTTAAATATACAATGGATTTTCAAAAAATGCTTGTCAGTGTAACCAGTGAGGTTTCACAGATAGAGCGGTATTTAAAAATGCAGAATTTTCGTTTTTTGGACAGATTTCAATTAAAAAAAGTATATGAATGTGAGATGGAAAATTTGAATCGGTTGATGCTTCCCAAATTTACGCTTCAGCCGTTGGTTGAGAACGCAGTTGTGCATGGACTCAGAAGCCGTACGAAGGATGCGGAGATTGTGATACGGTTTATCCATGTAGAGGGTGAATTTGTAATTATGGTCAGCGATAATGGGGATGGTATTGAGGAAGAATATGCAGCAAAAATGAATCGGATTTTTGCAGGGGAAGAGAAAGCCGGCACAGACAGTCAGCAAGGCAATGGAATTGCGCTGCCCAATGTTGATGCAAGAATCAAGTTTTATTATGGAAAGGAATATGGCCTGCATCTCGCCAGTGTAAAAGGAACCGGAACAGATGTGACGGTGCGTATTCCTTATGTGGAGTGTATATGAAGAAAGAAATTCTGCGATTTTCAAATGTTTCTGTAACAAATTATAAATATGGCGGGCTTGACCATGTGTCATTTTCTGTGTATGAAGGAGAAGTATTGGCGATGGCAGGAACCAGCGCATCAGGGATCAAAACTTTGTTCCGCATGTTAATGGGGGCGCAGCCTGAGTATAATGGAGTGATTTTTTCGAATGGAAGCAGGATTCAATTGCGTTCTCCTCTGGAAGCAAAGAAAAATCATATTTCGGTATTACAGACCAATGCAAGAGTATATAACGCTATGGGAATTATGGAAAATATATGTTTGCAGGAAGAAATCAGGAGCTTTTGGCAGATTATGAAAAAGCAGACAGTTCAGGAAAAACTCGGAAGCTGGCTGAAGCGTTTTGGATTTTCTCATGACAAACGTCTGGCGGGAATGCTGACAGAGTTTGAAAAGAAAAAACTGGAAATTTTAATGGCAATATATGCAAATGTAAGAATAATTGTTTTGTCTGATATTGAGTCATGGTGCAGCGAGCAGGATGCAGAGCAATTGGCGAAAATCATAAAATGTCTTTCGGATATCCATATTTCAGTGATGATTGAGTATGACAGCCGGTTTAAATATTTTAAACATCTTGTAAAGCGATGTATTCCAATTGTCAGAGGCAGTATTGCAAGAACGATTTTCAGCGAAGAATCGAAAGGGATCGATGGGGAGCAATTAACTGCCGTTATTACCGGTAAGGGGCGGATATTTGAAGAAAAACATGAAGCAGGGGAAATACTATATCCTAAACTGGAAATAATTCTTATAGACAGAGAGGAGAAAAATTCCAAGCGTATATTGACCATGAATGGTATTATAGGCATCCATGATCCGGAAGGGAAAATACCCTCGCAGACAGATGCTTTTATCAATTTTGTAAATCAAAAATATCAGATCATAGTTGATGGCAGACCGCTGCATGTAACGTCTATTCATGATGCTGTCAGTCAGCGCATTGCGCTTATTTCTGACAACCGGTGCATAACACGCAGCGTCATATTCCAGAATTTGTCTCCTGCAGGAAACGCATGTATTTTTATGAAGCATATTTGGAAAAGACGTTATCTTTATCATGAAAAAATTGAAAAATATCTGCTTGCCCATACGGCGCGCAGATATGAAATCTTAAAAGAACTTGAGGAATTCCTGGAAAATCAGGATTGCTATCAAATTAAGGCGGAAAACGAGTATCAACTGACAATAGCCAGATGGCTGGTATATAATCCACAGATTATCATTATTTTTTCTCCTTTTGGAAACAATGATCTGTCCAGCCGCAAAAAATATATGAAATTGCAGTATGAGCTTGCAGCAGAGGGAAAAAATGTGATAGTGATTTCCTGTAATTATGGAGATCTGTCCTGCTGCGGCAAAATTTATTCTTTTATATAAAATATAAAATTTCTTAGCTTTTTCAAAATTCTCTATAGTACAATTCGGTCATCAAATCTGATTAAATAAGAGTAACGAAAGCCCATAATAAATTTAGGAGGTAAAAAACATGAAGAAGGTATTTACGTTACTCTTATCTCTGGCACTATTCGTGACAATGACAGCATGCAGCCAGGATGAAACGGCAAAGAAGGCAGAAGAAGGCAAGGAACAGACCCAGGAAGCTTCAGCGAATGAGGAAAGTTCCGAATCTGCAAATGACGCAGATGCAACAAATGAGGAAAAAGGTAAAATCGGATACCTTGCTATTTCTCTAAGCTCAGATTTTACCACGTCTATTGACAATGGTATGAGAAAAGCGGCGGAGGAAAAAGGCTACGAGCTTATGACCATCGATGTGAATGCAGATCCGGAATTGGAGCTTAGCAGTTTGGAAACAATGCTGGCTTCAGGGGTTAAGGCATTTTATACCATTTCGGTTGCTTCTGAAAACGTGTGGAATGCAGTGCAGGAAAAGGACAGTTCAGTTGCCGTTATTTCCCAGCAGCCCAGTGCAAGCGCTAATGCCCATGTGGTAGAGGACAATGTGGGTATGGCGAAGATGTTTTTGGAATCTTTAGATACTTATATGCAGGAGCATAATATGGAAAGCGCTAAACTTGCATGTATGTGGCTGGCGGAATGCGAATCACCCGAAATGTCAATGTATGCAGGAAGACAGGCAATTCTTGAAGAAATTAATAAAGCCTTTGAAGGAACAGACAGTGAAGTTATCTGCGAGGTATATGCCAGCGATCCGGAAGGACAGACGAATAATGCGGAAAGTATTCTTAATATGTATCCGGAATGTAATGTTATTTTCTGTTACGGCAATGATATGGGAGTAACTGCAGCAAATATTGTTACAAGTGCAGGCAGGGATACGGAATCCTTTTATATTTTCGCATCCGAAAGTTCGGAAGAGGTATATAACCAGATTGCCAATGAGCAAAGCCCACTGAGAGGCTGCGCATCGGGAAGTACGGAAGAATTAGGATATAATATCGCTCTTTCCCTGATTAGTTATATTGAGACAGGAGAAATTTCAGATATACCTGTACCGAAAACACTCTGTGACTGGAGGAATGTGAACGAATTTCTTCAAAATTAGGACGGGGAGAAAATGCGAATGGGAAAAAGTATTTTAGAATTTAAAGGAATAGGAAAAAGATTTCCGGGCGTACAGGCTCTGGATCAGGTTTCCTTTTCTCTCAATGAGGGCGAAGTGCTTGCCCTCATTGGAGAAAATGGAGCGGGGAAGTCAACGCTGATGAAATGTCTGACAGGCGCTAACAGACCGGATGACGGTTCCATCATTCTTTTTGGGAAAGAATATACATATTTGACGCCAAAGGAAGCAAAGGAACTGGGAATCAGTATTGTCTATCAGGAGTTTAATCTGATTCCGGATCTTCCGGTAGTGGAGAATATTTTTATTGGGAATCTTCCCTGTAATGGCTTTATTGTCGACGATAAGGAGATGCTAAAAAGAGCGCAGGCTGTTTTTGATGATTTCAATGTGAAGATAGATCCCAGGGCAAAGTTATCAACGCTTTCACCGGCAATGATGCAGATTGTGGAAATTGCAAAGGCGATTTCGTTAAATTGCCGGATCTTGATTTTGGACGAACCTACGGCTCCTCTTACAGAGAGCGAGACGGAAATTTTATTTACAATTATTAATAAGGCGAAGCAGAGGGGCGTTTCTGTTATTTATATTTCCCACCGCATGGAAGAAATCTTCCGGATTTGCGACAGGGCGGTAATTCTGCGGGACGGGCAGTATATTGCAGAAAGAAATATGAAAGATACCAACAGGGCGGAATTGATCAAATTGATGATAGGCAGAGAGATTGACAGCTATTATCCGGAACATGTGTCGGTTGCCCAGGAAGAAGTGGTGATGGAAGTAAAGCACCTGTGGGGAAACGGCTGCAGGGATATTTCATTTTGCCTTCATAAAGGGGAAATCCTTGGGATTGCCGGTTTGGTAGGCGCAGGGCGGACAGAACTTTTGTCGGTATTATTTTGCGATGCTCCGAAAGAACGCGGCGAAATGATACTCAGGGGCAACGTATTCCGGGGGAAAAAACCATGGGATGCAATTAAAAAAGGAATATCATTACTGCCGGAGGATAGAAAGGTCAGGGGACTTTTACTGGATAAAAGTATTTTGATTAACATGACATTGGCAGCAATTAAAAAATATTGTCATATGGGTGTGATTGATGAGAAGACAGAGCGTGAAACGGCACAGTCTTATTGCAGCACCTTTGGAATTAAAAGCGCATCCCTTCAAAAAGAAGCAAAATATTTAAGCGGCGGAAATCAGCAGAAAGTAATTATCGCAAAATGGCTGGATACAGACAGTGATATCTTTTTGTTCGATGAGCCTACCCGGGGAATTGATGTGGGTGCAAAGCATGAAATATATGAGCTAATTCACAGCCTTGCAGATGAGGGAAAGTCTTTGATCGTTGTTTCTTCAGAATTTGAAGAATTGATTGGAATTGCGGACAGAATCCTGGTTATGTCTGAGGGGGAAATGATGGGAAGCGTAGAAAAAACAGATTTTAATAAGGAGCTGCTTTTGGACATGGCTTCCGGAAAACGATAAAGGGGTATGAATAGTATGAGCAAAAAAATGAAAACGATGGACAGGTTCATCAGCAAATATTCTGCACAGATTATTTTAGTGTTGCTGATTGTGTTCTTTTCTCTGGAATGCAGGGGGAGATTTTTTACGGCGGATAATATGATTACGATTGTACGTCAGGTAACAACCATGGGGATTGCGGCGCTTGGGGTTTCCTTCCTGATGATAACCGGGAACCTGGATTTTTCTGTTGGCGCGATCTATGCGCTGGTGGGCGTTATGACAACTTTGCTTTATACGGCAGGGGGGATGAACATCTATCTTGCCATGCTGATTTCTTTTGTCTGCGGTACACTGTTGTCTTGCTTCACTTGTTTTGTCTCCATCACATTTAAAATTCCGCGCCTGGTTACTTCACTTGCTATGAATATGGCAATGGGAGGAATAGCCTATCTGATTTCAGGCAGTAAGACGCTGTATGGGTTGCCGGAAACTATTAAATGGCTTGGACAGGGATATATATGGAAAATTCCGATTTCAATGATTTTTCTGGTAATTTTGGCGTTGATTGTTTCCTTCATTTTAAAGAAAACCTTCTTTGGACGTTACATGTTTGCAGTTGGAGGAAATCCCGATGTTGCCAGACTGTCGGGTATCAATGTAAATAAGGTGAATTATATCGCCAGTATGATCTGTGGCGCGCTGGTGTCTCTTTCGGGTCTGATCAGTATGTCGCGTACTTTCTGCGGAAGTCCTTCTGCCGGAGGATCTTTAAGCGCAGATGTTATTTCCGCAGCAGTACTGGGAGGCGTATCCATCATGGGCGGAACGGGAAAGACCTCCGGCTTGATGACAGGTGTGCTGATTATGGGAGTGTTGTCCGTAGGGTTGAATATGATGGGAATGCTTACAAATCCCCAGCAGATTTTTAAAGGAATTATGTTATTGCTTGCTATTATTCTGGACAGCCGTTCCAAGCGCCTTGCAGCCTCTGCCTCATAAGGAGGAAACGATGGAAAAAAGAGTAATAGATGCCATTATTTTTGACCTTGACGGAGTGATTGTTTCAACAGACGAATATCACTACAAAGCGTGGAAGCGTCTTGCCGATGAGGAAGGAATTCCTTTTGACAGGGAGATGAATCATCGTTTGCGCGGTGTAAGCAGAATGGCATGTGTGAATATTATTTTGGAAAAGATGCCGGATATATATACCCTGGCGGAAAAAGAAAATATGGCGGAACGTAAGAACCGGTATTACATAGAATCCCTTGGGAATTTAAATGAGCAGGCTCTGCTTCCGGGGGTACAGGAAACGCTTCCCCTGTTGAAGAAAGAAGGATATCAGATTGCAATAGGGTCTTCCAGTAAAAATGCCGGCATGATTCTTGAAAAGCTTGGTCTGGATCATACCTTTCACAAAGTGGTTGACGGTAATGACATTACCTTTTCAAAGCCCAATCCGGAGGTTTTTCTAAAGGCTGCCGATGCTTTAGGGGTAAGACCGGAGAGATGTATCGTTGTCGAGGATTCAACAGCAGGTATAGACGCCGCAAGATGTGCGGGAATGTTCGCTGTGGGAACCGCAGAGGCGCAGATATATGAGAAAACGCAGATTGGGATCAGTTCATTTGAACAGATTGCCGGAGTGTGCAGAAGGTTAAATGGATAAAACAGGAGGGTAAAGGATGAATGAATATAAAAATATTTTTAAGCCTCTTAAAGTGAGAGGAACAGTATTTCGCAATCGTATTTTTGGGGCGCCTATTTTACCCATGGCGATGACGGATGAGCATATGAGACCGTCAGAGAGACATATAGAGCATTTCCTCTCAAAGGCGAGGGGAGGCGTTGCTTCCCTCACAGTTTCAGGATATGGATTCCGCCCCAATGAAGCGGATAACCGGAAGCCCTTTTTTGATTTGTATGATGTGACAAACCAGCGTACGGCGATACGGTTTGCTGATTTACTTCATAGTTACGGAACGGTAGCATCCATAGAGGCACCTTTTTTTGCCAGCTATGGCTATACCGTCAGCGGCGGACAGATCACAGGTGCGGGCGCAACCCCTGATATGGCGTTGTCGAAAGGGGAGATGCCGGAGGAAATCATGCATATTCTGGCGGATGAATACGCTGAATTTGCAGGGCTGGTAAAAGAGCTTGGTTATGACATGATGATGTTCCATTTTGCCCATGGCAATATCATTTCGCAGTTTTTATCGCCCTTTTGGAATAAGAGAACAGATCAGTATGGAGGCAGCGTGGAAAACAGAGCGCGTTTCCCGCTGATGGTCATAGAACGGGTTCGCCAGAAGGTGGGGAAGGATTTTCTGTTGGAAATGCGTGTGACAGGAGACGAAAAGCGTGAGGGCGGTATTACCATGGATCAGACGCTGGAATTTTTGAAGATGGTGGAAGGAAAAATAGATATTGTACAGATATCTACCGGTGGATTTGCAATAAGCCACGATGAACTTTTATATCCTTCTAATGTTATGCCGTCAGATTATATGCCAGATATTCCTCATGTAAATTATGCAAAAATGGCAAAAGAAGCCACACAGAATTTAGTAATCGGTGCAATGGGAGGAATTCAGAAAATAGATGAAATAGAGACCATACTGAAAGAAGGAGAAGCGGATGTTGTGTATCTTGCAAGAGGACTGATTGCAGAACCGGAGCTGGTTCATAAGGCATACACAGTTCCTGAAAATATCCGTCCTTGTATTAAGTGCTACCATTGTGTAGATGCGCAGCGTGATTTTGCATGTTCGGTTAATCCCGCAACAGGACGCGAGGCATGGGTTGCGCAGCTGCAACCTGCAAAAGAGAAACGGAAGGTAGCAGTGGTAGGAGCAGGTGTGGCTGGCATGAATGCGGCGTTTACTGCAGCGCAAATGGGGCATCAGGTGGTACTGTTTGAAAAGGAAAAGGCATTGGGCGGCAGAATCGTATTTGGCGACAAAATGGAATTCAAGCGTGGTGTGGGAAGATATAAACGGTATCTGATAGATCAGGTATATGCTTCCGGCGTGGAAGTACGTCTGGGTGTGGAAGCAGATAAAAAAATGCTTGAAGAAGGCGGATTTGACCATATCATTCTTGCAATTGGTGCAAAGGAGCCGCGGCTTCCTATTCAGGGCTTGGAAGGACAGACGGTATTTGTGGGGGATATCTACGAGAAAGACGCGGAGATCGTGGGCGATACTGTGATTATCGGCGGTGGATTTTCAGGCGTAGAGACGGCAATTTACCTTGCACGGCGTGGGCATAAAGTAACGCTGTTAGAACGGGAAGATGAGCTTTGCGGCGGCCTGCGTTTTGGAACGAAGCATCTGGAATATTACCGCGTTGCCGTTGGAACTCTGCGGGAGGAAAAAAACATTGAGGCAATTACAGGCGCCAGCGTGACCAGAATAGAAAAAAACAAGGTTTTTTACCGTAAAGAGCAGGATGAGCAATGCATTATGACAGATACCGTTGTGATGGCGGCGGGGCTTACAGCAAGAACGGAGGAAGCGATGGCATTATGCCCTGAAGGTGTGGACGTATTTTTTGCGGGAGATTGTAAAAAAGCAAGAGATATTGAATATGCAACAAGAACTGGTTTTGAAGCGGCGGTGAGAATCCAATGAGAATGGTAAATCAAAAAAAGACTAAGGTGGGAATTTTATCTATAAGTCTCCTTTCTATGCTTACTGTGGGACTCAATACGGGACTTTCCGCAATTCAGCAGGCTTTTCCGGAGGCAGGCACATTATTGATTCAGATTTCGGCAAACATGATGAGTATTACAGTGATTTTCGTGTCCATATTTGTAAACCGGATTTATCGGCGGTTTACCCGGAAACGTACGGTGCTTGCCGGGGAGGGACTTTTAATTCTAACTGTTTTGGCGGCGTTTTTCTTTCATTCCAGTATTTACTGTGTGATGATTTATTCGGCATTGACAGGAGTTTCGGCTGCGTTGATTTTACCGGCGGTAGGCAGCGCCATTATTGATTGCTTTGAGGCGCCATATCGGGCGGAACTTTCCGGATGGCAGTCAATTCTTTCCAGTACAGGCGGGATCTGGTTCAGCCTTGCCGGCGGATACCTTGCCGGTATCAGATGGTATGCCCTTTATCTGGTCTTTTTGATTGCGGTTCCAATTTTTGTGCTTACGTTGTATCTGTATCCTGAAGATAAACAGGAATCAGGGGACAGACAGACCAGAACTGCAAATAGAGCTTTTGTCCATAGGATCATGATAAAATATGGTCTGATTGCAATTGCTTATGTGGTTATTTTTGGGGTGTTCATGTCAAATATTGCCATGTTCATTGCAGAAGAAAGACTGGGGGCGCAGGCGCAGGCAGGATGGATAGGAGCATTGTCAATGTTAGGAGGCATGTTAGGAGGCATGCTGTTTCGCAGATTGTACGCCCGCCTGTATAAAGGAATTTTTGTATTGACCTTTGCGGGGGCAGCCATAGGACAAACGCTGCTATTTTTAGCGGAAGGGCTTTTGCCCTGTGCGGCGGCAGGGCTTTTGATCGGTATGTGCCAAAGTATTCATATGCCAAGCTGTCTATTGGCTTTGGGGGAAGAAGCAGGAGCAGAACAAAGCGTTTCAGCAGCGTTGATTGTTTCCTGTATTGCGGCGAATGTGGGAACCTTGATTTCTCCTGTACTGTTTACAGGAGGTTCCAACCTGATTTTTGACGGAAATATCAGGCTGCGTTTTCTAATGGCGGCAGTTTTTGCCATAAGCGTGACAACAGTCATGTCTGTTATTTATAGAAAGAGTGCAAAGCATGTGCCCGCCGGAAATGAAAATATGGGATAAGTGTTTGCAGGTACGTGATCAGATAAGGAGGATTGGTATGATAGATTTGAAGGGACATCCCTTTTACTTGAAGGATGAGGATATTGATTGGATTAAAGAAACCATAGAAAACATGTCCTTAGAGGAAAAAACAGGGCAGCTGTTCTGCATGAATATCAGAGATTACAGTGATGAAATGCTGGACTATATGTTTGATGCCATGAAGGTAGGGGGCGTCATGTACCGGCAGGGTGAACTTAAGGAGGTGCTTGCCTTTACAAAAAAGCTTCAGGAGAGGAGCAGCGTTCCTGTGTTGGTTGCGGCAAACCTGGAAAAAGGAGGAGAAGATGTAGTAAGAGGCGGAACCCAGATTGGAAGCGAGATGGAGGTTGCGGCAACGCAGGATGAGAGATTTGCTGAAAAATTGGGAACGGTCTGCGGCAGAGAAGGAAGAGCGGCAGGTGTGAACTGGGCATTTTCCCCCATTATAGATATTGATTATAATTTCAGAAATCCTATTACAAATACAAGAACCTTTGGAAGCAACCCGGACGTGGTGGCACGCATGGGGAGCGCTTATGTAAAATCCATACAAGAGCATAAAATAGCGGCATGCATTAAGCATTTTCCGGGAGACGGATTAGATGAAAGAGATCAGCACTTAGTTTCCAGTATCAATGATTTTTCCTGTGAAGAATGGGATGCAACCTATGGTAAAGTCTATCAGGCATGCATTGAAGCGGGCGCTTTGACCTGCATGATTGGGCATATCCTGCAACCTGCCTATACCCGTTATTTTAATCCCGCGGTCCGTGATGAAGAAATTATGCCTGCAACGCTGTCCAGTGAAATTATGACAGGACTCCTGCGCGGGAAGTTGGGATTCAACGGTTTGATCTGTACAGATTCATCTACTATGAATGGATTTTCAATTCCTATGGACAGAAGCGAAGCAGTGCCATTGTCAATCGCCTGTGGTGCAGATATGTTTCTTTTTAGCCGGAATATGAAAGAGGATTTCGGTTATATGGCAGCAGGCATAGAAAAGGGCATCATCAGTGCAGAACGCCTGGAAGAAGCCCTGACACGGATTCTTGCGGTGAAAGCGGCTTTGGGAATGCACAGAAAGACCGAAGTGCCTGAGATTGGGCAATCAGAGAAAATTATCGGGTGTGAAGAGCATAAGAAATGGGCGGCGGAATGTGCCGATCAGGCGATTACGCTTGTGAAGGAAGAAAAGGGAGTTTTACCCCTTACACCGCAGCGGTATAAACGGATTTTGTTTTATCCCATTGAAAATAAGGTCGGCCATGGATTTTATACCCATTCCGGTGTATGTGAAAAAATGAAGGAAATGCTGGAGCAGGAAGGCTTTGAGGTGACGGTATTTGAACCGGATCCTAATTTTGAAGGTTTTACAAAGCCTGTTTGTCAGTATAAGGAAAATTTTGATCTGTGCTTATATATTATAAACTTGGCGACTATGTCTAATCAGACTGTGGTACGCATTGAATGGCAGCAGCCCATGGGAGCAAATTGCCCCAGATTTATGAGTTCCATTCCTACGGTGGCGGTTTCAACGGGGAATCCATATCATTTGCTGGATATGCCTCGTGTCAGAACGTATATCAACACTTATGCGTCTAATGATGAAACATTGGAAATGCTGTTACATAAGCTGCTTGGGCGTAGCGAATTTAAGGGTACAAGTCCGGTGGATGCATTTTGTGGACGGTGGGATACGCAGTTGTAAGTTCAGTCAGTATTTTTGGGGGCTTGTCGGTTGGAAATACCGGTTTAAGCCCCTTTTTCATAAACAGTATAACCTTTGGAACGAAGAATATCAGCCGATTTCTGAATGCTTTCTTCCTCATAAAATTCTACCCGTAAAACCCCGTCTTCCTGCTCCCGGTTGTGAACAATGCCAATGTTTTTAATGCTGATCTGGTTCAGGGCAAGAATGGTGGCAATGGCGGCAAGGGCGCCGGGCTCGTCTGCAATCTCAATACGAAGAGAAAAGGATTTTTTAATAGGACCGCTGGAAGCCTCTATAAAGGAATCCCGATAGGTTCTTGCGTCATCGAAAAAGGCGTATAAGGCGTCAGGCTGCGCCTCCTGGATCTGCTGCCGGATCTGCATGAGGGACTGTATATAATTTTCCAGAAGCCGACAGATATTCTCCCCGTTGGAAAGGCATATTTGCTGCCACATAAGGGGAGAGGAGGAAGCGATCCTGGTAATATCCTTAAAGCCCCCGGCGGCAATTTGTTTCATAGTGCCTTCATCAGAGTCGCTTTGATGGATCAGATTGACCAGTGAAGCGGCGATCACATGAGGCAGATGGCTGACGGCGGCAGTAATATAATCGTGCTGCTGGCAGTCAAGAATCAAAGGAATTGCACCCAAAGAACCAATCAATTTTCTGAAATCCGATACCATGGAAGCGGGAACTTCCGGGCAGGGGGTGAGAATGTAGTAGGCGTTTTCCAAAAGCAGCGCTTTGGAGTTAATATAGCCGGTGCGTTCGCTTCCAGCCATAGGATGTCCGCCAATAAACTGGTTTTTCAGCCCGATCTTTTCTATGTGCTTATGAATATTGGTTTTCACACTGCCCACATCTGTAAGAAGACAATCGGGGGAAAGATATTCCTTCAGCTTCAGCAGATTTTGATCGTTTTCGGAAACCGGGGCGCATAAAAAAATATAATTGCAGTCTTTTAATTCCCATCCTGCCGAGGAAAGGGCAAGATCTACAACGCCGTCTTTTACAGCGGATTTCAGAGCGTTCTGATTGATGTCATATGCAAGTATACGGCAGTTTGGATGAAACTGGCGCAGCGCCTTTGCAATGGAGCCGCCAATAAGACCAAGACCGATAAAGCCGCAGATAAAGTCACTTTTCATAGGGTTCTCCTTAAGCTTTAAAGTCTCTGCCCACCAGGGTGCAGAAAGGCGCAAGGGCATCTGTCAGGGCGGCAAATTTCTCAAAGGTGAGAGATTGGGGACCGTCCGATAGGGCATGTGCAGGATCGTTGTGCACTTCGATCATCAGCCCGTCTGCATCACACGCCACAGCGGCTTTTGCCATAGGCGCCACATATTTATAGGAGCCGGTGGAGTGAGAGGGATCCACAATGATGGGCAGATGGGTTTTCTGACGCAGTACCGGAACGGCGCTTAAATCAAGGGTGTTCCGGGTGGCGGTTTCAAAGGTACGGATGCCCCGCTCACAGAGAACCACGTTGGGATTTCCCTCGGCAATGATGTATTCGGCGGCGTTTAACCACTCGTCAATGGTGGCGCACAGCCCCCGCTTTAAGAGTACCGGAAGACCGGACTGTCCGGCTTCCTTTAAAAGAATAAAGTTCTGCATGTTGCGCGCGCCGATCTGAATCATGTCCACATATTTTACGGCTGCTTCAATGGCGTCCAGGCTGACCACTTCGCAGATGGTGGAAAGCCCTGTTTCCGCCTTCGCCTCCTGCATATACCGAAGCCCTTCCTCTGCAAGTCCCTGGAAGGAGTAGGGGGAGGTACGGGGCTTGTATGCGCCTCCTCTTAAAATGGTTGCGCCGGCATCCTTGACGGCATGGGCAATGGAAAGAAGCTGCTCCTTGGTTTCCACGGCACAGGGACCAGCCATGATCGTCAGATTGCCGGGACCGATGGAGGTATTTCCCACCTGAACGGTGGTAGGCTGGGAGTGAAATTTCCGGTTGGCAAGCTTATAGCTTTCTGTGATGGGAACGATCCGCTCCACATCCTTGAAGATGCTTAAGGTTTCAGTGGAGAGTTTGGATTTGTCCCCCACAAGACCGATGATAGTAACCTCCTCGCCCTTTGAAAGATGAACCTGCAGCCCGTTTTCCTCTATGTATTGGGTAACGGCACGGATGCTCTGTTCCGCTGCCTGTGGCTTCATAACGATAATCATTTGATAAACTCCTTTCGCGGCAGCGCTTTACAAAGCGCGCTGTCCTTCGTTTTCACAATATACCACTTCAACGCGTGAAAGTCAACAAAGAATCGGCCCGTTTTAACGGAAAAAGCGCATGAAAAAAAGAAAACCCAAATATAATTGTGTATAAATTGCTTGATTATGCTTGTGCAATATGCAAAAATTTAGTAAAATGTACTCATGGGAATTTGGGAGACGGATAGTTCCCGAGGGAAATATTTGTCGTAATGCCCAAAAAAGCGGAAAATGGAGGGACTTATATGAATATTTACACAACTGACAAGATTAGAAATGTGGTTTTACTGGGGCATGGCGGAAGCGGAAAGACCAGCCTGGTAGAAGCTATGGCTTATTTGTCAGGAATTACATCAAGACTGGGGAAGGTGCCAGATGGAAATACTGTCAGCGACTTCGGCAAGGAAGAACAGAAGAGAAAAATATCAATCAGTACTTCCGTTGTTCCTGTAGAATGGGAAGGATATAAGATCAATTTATTGGATACGCCTGGCTTTTTTGATTTTGCCGGTGAGGTAGAGGAAGCAATCAGTGCGGCAGGCGCGGCGATTATCGTTGTAAACGGCAAGTCCGGTATGGAAGTGGGCGCTCAGAAGGCATGGGAGCTGTGCGAGAAATATAAGCTGCCCCGTATGATCTATGTGAGCAACATGGATGTGGACAACGCTTCCTTCCGGCAGGTAGTAGAGGACATGACCCAGGCTTACGGAAAGAAGATGGCGCCTTTTCATCTGCCCATCCGTGAAAATGAGAAGTTTGTGGGCTATGTAAACGTAATCACGGAAACGGGAAACCGCTGGCAGGGGAAAGAAGTTACGGAATGCGAAGTGCCCGAGTACAATAAGGCAAATCTTCAGCTCTACAGGGATACTCTGATGGAAGCGGTAGCGGAGACCAGCGAGGAGATGATGGAACGCTACTTTGGAGGAGAAACCTTCTCCGAGGCGGAGATCAGAGCGGCTTTAAGAACCAATGTATGCGACGGAAGCATTGTACCCATGACAATGGGTTCCAATGTGCTCTGCCAGGGAATGTATACCCTGCTGGACGATATTATTAAATATTTCCCCAGCCCTGAAAACAGAGAAGTTGCCGGCATTAACATGAAAACCAATGAGATCTATCACGCGGATTATGATTTCGCAAAGGCAAAATCGGCGTACATCTGGAAAACCATCGTGGATCCCTTTATTGGTAAGTATTCCCTGATTAAGGTGAACTCCGGCGTTCTTAAAACAGACGATGTGATCTACAATGTAGATAAGGATATTGAGGAAAAGATCGGTAAGCTGTATGTGCTTCAGGGGAATAAGCCCATTGAGGTAAAGGAACTCCACGCGGGAGATATTGGCGCACTTGCCAAGCTCACCGGAGCAAGAACAGGAGACAGCCTGTCCACCAAGGCAACCACCATTAAGTACGGAAAGTGGGAGATGCCAAAGCCTTATACATATATGAGATACAATCCCAAAAACAAGGGCGATGTGGATAAGATTTCCCAGGCATTGCAGAAGATTTCCCATGAAGATCTGACCATGAAGTATGTAAATGATTCCGAGAACAGGCAGATGCTTCTGTATGGAATGGGCGATCTGCATCTGGAAGTAATCGTCAGCAAGCTTTTAAATGAGTATAAAGTGGGAATCGAATTGACGCAGCCCAAGGTGGCGTTCCGTGAAACCATCAGGAAGAATTCCGATGTGGAATACAAATATAAAAAGCAGTCCGGCGGACATGGACAGTACGGTCATGTAAAAATGAAATTTGAGCCCTCCGGAAATCTGGAGGAGTCCTATGTATTTGAACAGATCGTAGTAGGCGGCGCGGTTCCTAAGAACTACTTCCCGGCAGTGGAAAAGGGAATTCAGGAATCCGTGCTGAAAGGACCTCTTGCCGCATATCCGGTAGTGGGTGTAAAGGCGATTCTTTACGACGGTTCTTACCATCCTGTGGATTCTTCGGAAATGGCATTTAAGATGGCGACGATCCAGGCGTTTAAGAAAGGCTTTATGGAGGCGCATCCTGTTCTGCTTGAGCCTATTGTATCTTTGAAGGTGACAGTTCCGGATGCATATACCGGTGATGTTATGGGAGACCTGAATAAGAGAAGAGGCAGAGTGCTTGGTATGAATCCTGCACCGGGCGGTAAGCAGATTGTAGAAGCGGACGTTCCCATGATGGGACTGTTTGGATATTGTACAGATCTTCGCTCCATGACCGGAGGCAGGGGAGAGTATGAGTATGAATTTGCCCGTTATGAGCAGGCACCTTCCGATGTACAGGAGAAGGAGGTTGCGGCAAGAGCAGCTAAGGTTGCAGAGGGCACGGAAGAGTAAATTACAAAAGTTCTTTTTAGAAGAAGGGGACAGGATGCTGCATTGGGGGATGCAGCATCCTGTTGTATTTTTGTCCATAAAAATGTATAATCTATCCTGTATGATATTCAAATATAAATCACAGAGATAAGAAGGAGCTGGGAACACATTGAAGGGGAAAAAATTTATAAGAAATTTACTGATCATTCTTGCCGGACTTGTTGCGGTGGGTATTTATTACTATGTGACCATACCGGCAATCAATATTCATTCTATTGGAACCTGGGAAGTGATTTTGGTTCTGGTGCTGGTACTGGCGCTTTTGTCGGCGGCAAAGCAGTTCAGGAAAATCAGGCGGACGTCAGTGGAAGGGGCGGATGTTTTTCGCTTCAGCTTAAAAGAGTGCAGTCCCGGCGTTAAAATCTTTGGAGGTCTGCTGATCGTGCTGTGCCTTATTCTGGCGGTGGGAGCGTTGCTGTCTTCGCCCTTTTTCAATGCGGCGAAATATCAGAAACTGCTTGCCATTGAAGAAAGAGAATTTACGGATGATATCAAGGAAGTGGATTATAAAACCATTCCGCTTTTGGATAAGGATTCCGCCGCTTTGCTGGGAAACAGGAAAATGGGCAGTATGGTGGATATGGTTTCCCAATTTGAGGTGTCGGGAGATTATGCCCAGATCAATTATCAGGGGAAACCGGTTCGGGTAACGCCTTTAACCTATGCAAGCCCCATTAAATGGCTGACCAATCAGTCGAGGGGAATACCCGCATATATTCTGATCGATATGACCACTCAGAACACAGAGTGCGTGAAGCTGGAGAAAGGAATTCGTTATTCCAAGGGAGAATATTTTAACAGGAATATTTACAGGCATTTACGGTTTCATTATCCCACTTATATTTTCGACGATCAGCTTTTCTTTGAGATCGATGAGGAGGGAACGCCTTACTGGGTATGCCCTGTAAAGAAATTCAATATTGGTCTGTTTGGAGGACAGACGGTAGGAAGAGTGGTCCTTTGCAATGCCCAGACGGGAGAATGTGTGGATTATGATGTGAAGGATGTGCCTTCCTGGATTGATAAGGTTTATTCGGCGGAGCTTTTGATCGACCTGTACGATTACTCAGGGCTTCTGAAGCATGGTTACTGGAATTCAGTGTTGGGACAGAAAGATTGCCTCCAGTCCACCAACGGCTATAATTACATTGCCCTGGAGGATGATGTGTGGGTGTACACAGGCATTACAAGCGTCAGCGGCGATCAGTCCAATGTGGGCTTTGTCCTTATGAATCAGCGTACCATGGAAACCCGCTCCTATAAGGTGGAAGGCGCTATTGAGGATTCGGCAATGTCCTCGGCGGAAGGGCAGGTTCAGAACCTGGGATATCGTGCCACCTTTCCCCTGCTGCTGAATATTGCAGATGAGCCTACTTATTTTATGGCACTGAAGGATGGCGCCGGGCTGGTGAAAAAATATGCAATGGTGAATGTGCAGAAATACCAGTGGGTGGCAATCGGCGATACAGTGCAGGAATGTGAAAAGAATTATACGGAGCTTTTGAATACCAACGGAATTGTAAGCAGTTCGCCGGAGGTAGGGAAGAGCGTTACAGGGAAGATCGAGAGCATTTCCCCTGTTGTGCTGGAAGGAAACACCCATTATTATATCTGTCTGGAAAACAAACCGGATATTTATGATATTGACATGTCGGACGAATCGCTGATACAGATTGTGAGATATCAGCCGGGGGATTCCATTACGCTGGAGTATCTGGAGGGCTACGGAATCCACGAGGTGAGAAAATTGAAATAAGTGAAAGCGTCAGAAGAGTGGGATTTCTTGACATTTTACCATAATATAGGTAAAATTAGGACTAGTCTGTAACGCGTAGATGAGAGGAGAAAAACGATGGCGATACCATATAACCACAGAGAGGTGGAAACAAAATGGCAGAAAATCTGGGATGAGGAAAAAGCGTTTAAAACCTCCGATGATTTTTCCAAGCCCAAATATTATGCATTGGTAGAATTTCCCTATCCATCAGGACAGGGGTTGCATGTAGGTCATCCCAGACCTTATACGGCGCTTGATATTGTGGCGAGAAAGAGAAGAATGCAGGGCTATAATGTGCTTTATCCTATGGGGTGGGACGCTTTTGGGCTTCCAACTGAGAATTATGCGATTAAGAATCATATCCACCCGAAGATTGTCACCAAAAACAATGTGGAGCGTTTTAAAGGGCAGCTTCACGCCCTTGGTTATTCCTTTGACTGGGACAGGGAGATCAATACCACAGATGTAAATTATTATAAATGGACCCAATGGATTTTCTTAAAGCTTTTTAACGCAGGTCTTGCCTATAAGGCTGAAATGCCCATTAACTGGTGTACCTCCTGTAAGGTTGGTCTTGCCAATGAAGAGGTGGTAAACGGCGTCTGTGAGCGTTGCGGAGCGGAGGTGGTCCGCAAAGTCAAAAGTCAGTGGATGTTAAAAATCACGGAATATGCGGATAAGCTTCTGGAAGGGTTGGACAGCGTAGATTATGTAGAAAGAGTGAAGGTTTCCCAGAAAAACTGGATCGGCAAGTCCACAGGGGCGGAAGTGGATTTCGTTTTGAAGGATAAAGAAGACAAGCTTACCATATACACTACCAGACCTGACACTCTTTTCGGCGTTACCTATATGGTTGTGAGTCCGGAGCATCCTTTCATAGATAAATACAAAGAGAACATCAAAAACTGGGAGGATGTGATCGCTTACAGAGAGATGGCATCCAGAAAATCAGATTTTGAGCGTACAGAGCTTGCAAAGGATAAAACAGGGGTTATGCTGGACGGTCTTACGGCGGTAAATCCCGTAAATGGGAAAGAAATTCCGGTCTGGATCTCAGACTATGTATTAATGTCCTATGGAACCGGCGCAATTATGGCGGTGCCAGCCCACGATGAGAGAGACTGGGAGTTTGCAAAAAAATTTAATATGCCCATTATTGAGGTGGTTGCAGGAAGCCCGGTGGATGTGAATGAGGCTGTTTATACGGACGTTGCATCAGGGACACTGGTAAACTCCGATTTTCTGAATGGGCTTTCCGTAGCGGAGGCAAAGGAGAAAATCGTTGCATTTTTAACCGAAAAGGGAATCGGGCATCAAAAGACAAACTTCAAGCTTCGGGACTGGGTATTCTCCAGACAGCGTTACTGGGGAGAGCCTATTCCTATTGTAAAATGTGATCAATGCGGATATGTGCCCCTTCCGGAGGACCAGCTGCCCTTAGAGCTGCCGGAGGTGGAAAGCTATATGCCCACGGACAACGGTGAGTCGCCTCTTGCCCATATGACAGAATGGGTTAAAACCACTTGTCCCAAGTGCGGCGGCAGAGCCTATCGGGAAACCGACACCATGCCCCAATGGGCTGGTTCCTCCTGGTACTTCCTGAGGTATACGGATCCTGCCAATGATAAAGAACTGGCAAGTAAGGAGGCGTTGCGTTACTGGATGCCCGTGGACTGGTACAACGGAGGGATGGAGCATACCACCCTGCATTTACTGTACTCCCGGTTTTGGCACAGATTTTTGTATGATGAAAAGGTGGTTCCTTGTCCGGAGCCTTACCAGAAGAGAACCTCTCACGGCATGATTCTGGGCTCCAACGGGGAGAAGATGAGCAAATCCAGAGGAAATGTGGTGAATCCGGACGACATTGTACGGGATTACGGGGCGGATACGCTGCGTACCTACGAGATGTTTATCGGCGCTTTTGAATTGAGCGCGGCGTGGAGCGAGGACGGTGTAAAAGGATGTCGTCGGTTTTTGGAAAGAGTCTGGAAACTGCAGGATATTCTTACGGAGGAGGATGGCTATTCAAAGGACCTGGAAGTGAAGATGCATCAGACCATCAAGAAGGTTAGCAATGATTTTGAAAACCTGAAGTATAATACGGCGATCGCCGCAATGATGGCGCTGATCAATGAATTTTATAAGAAAAATGCGGTTACCAGAGGGGAATTTAAAACCCTGCTTACTTTGCTGAATCCGGTAGCGCCCCATATTACAGAGGAGATCTGGCAGAGGGCAGGCTATGAAGGACGTATTTACCAGAGCGCATGGCCGTCCTATGAGGAGGCAAAGACCGTTGAATCCACCATTGAGATTGCCGTCCAGATCAACGGAAAGACGAAGGCGACACTGGATATTGCAAGGGACGAAGAAAAAGATACGGTGATCGCAAGGGCGAAGGAAACCATTCAGGATAAGCTGACGGGCAATATTGTAAAAGAGATTTATGTGCCGGGAAGAATTGTGAATATTGTTATGAAATAACAACGAACGCCGGACTCTTGATTACGACCAGGAGTCCGGCGTTAAAAATGTGTTATGCCTGGCGCATGGCGGAGATCTTCATCTGCGGGAGCGCATGGCAAGAACCTTTTCGATTTTTGAGATCTCTTCTGGGGAAGCATGCTTTTTCAGAACGGCGACAATGGCGTCTATTTCCTCGTCTGAGAAGGATACTTTCTTTTCCTGTCCCCGTTTTGCCACTGCCATCAGGAAGGGGAGCAGCTGTTCCTTTTTCAGATTGCTGCTTTCGAAGACAAGCGCCTGAAGAAACTCAAGTTTATAGGGGTCTATATTTTTTAAGGATTCGTCCTGCATCCAATCATTCTGCATTTTGATTACCTCCAAACATTTCATACATTTGTTTTTGTTCCGGTGTGAGCATATTCATAAGCATGTTCATGATGTCAAATCCGCCGCCGGAAGAATCGCTGCCGTTATCGGCGGAAGAATCGCTGCCGGAGGCTTGGCTGTTTCCGAAAATATTGCTGAAATCCGCCATGTCCGGCATGAAATCTTTCATCATGTCCATAGTTTTGGACATTTCCCGATACATTTCCATACTCTGGAAGATCCCCCGTATTTGTTCCAGCTGTTTTTTTTCTGTTTCCGTGCAGTAGGGGAGCAATTCTGAGCATAGCTTAAAAAGATCGGGAGATGCCTGGGATTCTCCACAGCCGCAGAGCGGGTAAGGGTGGTTTTTAAAGTAGGTTATGGTGTAATTTAATTCAAGGAACTTGATGTAAACGGCAAGGGACTTTTGCATTTGACGTTCCATATAGGGCAGCATAACCTTTAACATTTGTATATGATTGGTGCAAAAGAGAGTATCAAATGCCATTACTTTACTTTGCTCATTTGAATCCATATCTGCTCCTTCCCACCTGTTTCCATATTTTATGTTTTCAAATCAGAGGGTATGCAGAAAAGTAGGCTCTTTTCAGAGCCTACTTTTCAGACATGATGAAAAGAATTGTTTGCGATGATTAGCATCCGCAGCCGCATCCATTGCCGCCGAAGAAACTGCCATTACCGCAGCAGCTCAGGAGCAGGATGATCCAGAGGATGTCGCATCCGCAGTTGTTGTCGCTGCAGCCGCATCCATTGCCGCCGAAGAAACTGCCGTTGCCGCAGCAGCAAAGGAGCAGGATGATCCAGATAATGGAATTACATCCACATCCGTTATTTGCGCTTCCACATCCGCAGTTAGTAGCTGTTAAATCACTCATATATTGCCTCCAAGTAAAGTTTTTATTTTATGGTTTATCATATGAGATACGGCTTGTATGTGTTTCTGTATTTAAAAAAGTTTTTATTTTTCAGCAACATCTGGATAAAATGCTTGAATTAATTTCAATATATAGTAAAATAAAGTATATATGCGATAAAGGAGAAATGTGCCATGGCGGCAGATAGTCTGATGGTTGGGGGGAGACGTTTCCGCACCCAGGCGGATTATGCGGCGGCGTTACGTGACCAGAAGAAAATCGATACCATTCGTTCACAGACAAATTTAAACGATCCGAAGCAGCTCTATGAATTGTTTAAAGAATTACAGAGCGGAACCTATCGATTTGAAACTTCTGTGGGAACAGACTTCGATGATGCTATATATGAGAAGATCGAACTCCTGAAGAAACAGGGGATCACAGCAGAAAATGCCGGGAAACCGGTGAAAAAGCATAAAGAAATAAAAAAAGCAAAGCGGACCGAAACCTCCAAAAAAGCTTTAGACATGAAAGACTATGACAAAGATATGCAGAAACAGATCGTTCTGGAGCTTAAGAAGCGGGAAAAAAGGCGAAAGCTGATTGTGATCAGCGCTTCGGTGGTGGCGGTGCTTTGTTTTGCGTATTTTGGCGTGTATTCCTTTTTTGCCGCCAGAACAGAAATGGATTATGAGCGGCTGGCGGATCTGAAAGGAAGCGACGCCCTTGTTGACACCAAACCGTCCAACGGGTTTTCTTTGAATAAAGTAACTGTGCCTGTGCCGGATGTGCTGGATGAATATAAAACATTATATGGAAAAAACAAAAAGCTAATCGGTTGGCTGAAAATTGACGATACAATAATAGATTACCCTGTGATGCAGACCTCTAACAATGAGTATTACCTGGATCACAATTTCAATCAGGAGTATGACAAGAACGGCAGTCTTTTTCTGGACTGCGACTGCAGTGTCTTTCCCCAGTCCACCAACCTGATCATATACGGGCATCATATGAAATCGGGGAAAATGTTCGGACAGCTTCAAAAATATGCCAAAGAATCCTATGGAAAAGAGCATGGGGTCATACAGTTTGACAGTATTTATGAGAAGGGAACCTATCAGGTTATGTATGTATTTCGTTCTCAGGTATTCAGCGAGGACGATGTGGTTTTCAAATATTATCAGTTTATTAATGCAAATTCGGAAGAGGAATTTAATTCTTATATGAAAGAAATGGAAGCCATGAGCCTGTACGATACAGGCGTCACGGCAAGCTACGGAGACAGTCTTCTGACTTTGTCCACCTGCGATCACTCTCAGGAGGATGGAAGATTTGTGGTGGTGGCAAAAAGAATTAAGTAACCAAAAGGAGTGCTACAATGACGAAGGCAGTAAAGAAGAAAAACAGGAAACTGAGAAGACAGATTAGAAAAACCGTAGGCTCGCTGCTTATGGTCTCTGCAATTACAATTGCGGCGATACCGGTGCAGGATGTGAGCGCAACGATTACAGAGGCGCCTAAGAGGGTGGCTGTTGTGAATTATAAGGACAGTACTATGAGCGCTTACGAAACGATTGATGGCAGAGAAGCTGCTGCCGAATGGCAGAGCAAGGTTCCTTATATAAAGACTGATGCTCCAATTTATACAACAGGCGATGGCATGTATCAATTTGCCTTTGTTTCCCCGGCAGGGGGAGGTACGGAAATAGCAGTTGTTTTGGGCGCAAATGTATCATCTTTGGATGAAAATGGGAATCTGGCGATTCCAAATCAGATGGACGGATATCGAAAGTATATTTCCAATTCTTCCGATTCGGGATTTGTGGCGGTAAGTAAAAATAATAAATATCTTTATTATAAGAGGAGTACTCATCGGGTAGAGAACGGGGCGAGAATCTATCAGGTGCCTGGTCTTAATAACCTGATAGTAAATGAGTTCATGGTGGAAATGAGAGTCCAGCCGGACGGCTCTTTCTTGTATATGAATAAAGAGGGCACCAATGAGGATGGTACGCCGAAAGAAGTGCCTTATCAGACAACGCCGGTCTATGATGAGTCCATTCGACCGTGTGATTATAGAGAATATGACGAGTGGAAGGGGTTTGAGGATTGGGAGTTGTATTATTGGGATGCTTCGAAGGGACCTAATCCGTCATACAAGCCTACTACCTATCAGGATGCCGTTGCGGTGGAGGATGTTGTTGAACCGTTAGAGGCGCCTTTACCGGAGGCAGTGAACCCGGGGATCCAGATGATGCCGGCAACGGAACAGCAGGCGGAGCCTCCCCAGGGGTATGGCATTGTGCAGGAAGCGCCTTCTGCAATGGATACGGAACCGGATGAAGGACTTGTAATTATACCCGATTCAGGGTCAACACCGGAACCCATGTCGATGCCGGAAGCGGCTTCTGTAGCAACGCCGGAACCAACTCCCACAGCGACACCCACGCCTGCACCCACTCCATCTCCTACGGCAACGCCGGAACCTGCAGTTGAGTCTCAGCAGGATCAGGGGACGATGGGGGATTCCTATTTTCAGCCTTTGTATTCCACAGAGCAGAAGGGTGTGGAAGAGGGAGATATAACAGGAAAAGCGGAAAGTGGATTAAAGGCGGAAACTTTTGAAAAGACCATGGATGTTGCCATGGGTAAAAATACGATAGATGTTGTACCGGCTGTACTTGCAGCAGGCAGTGATATTACGGAAGGACCTAATCATCCGGAATATTTCTATCTTGCTTCAACATCGGAGTATTACAGGATTAAAGATGCGAAAGTTCAATACATTGGAAGGCAGTACTTAGTTGATCCCGGTAACAGAGGAATATGGTCGATAGGGGGTACTGTGAGCAGCAGTGACCCCAGTAAAGGCGTATTTGCGGGAAAAGGTCAGATCCATCATCTGACTATCGGAACAGATATGGTGGGAATAGGAGACTATGCTTTTTACGGTTGTACAGGTATCGAATCTGTGACGCTGAATAATGGCTTGAATACCATAGGAAACGGTGCATTTGCCAATTGTAGAAATATGACTTCCTTTAATATGAACACAAGATCGGAGATCAAGGCGTTTGGCAAGGATGCTTTTATGGGTTGTTCGGCGCTGACTACTTTTTCGGTACCCATTAATGTGGAAGCAATTGGAGATTATTGCTTCCAGGGCTGTACGGGGCTGACCAAGATAGAATTGATGCCGGAGGGGCTGAATCCAGGCTTAAAAGTAATCGGATACAATGCTTTTGAGGGATGTACTAATTTGATTTCCATGGACTTTCCGGAAACCTTCAAACAGGAATATCCTTTAAGCAGTGATTGGAGCACCATAAGCGCCAGTGAAAATAATAAAATACCTATTTCTTACTTTAACGGCTGTAGATCCATGCGGAATATTACGATTCGAAACTCTGATCTTGATATAGTGGATGGATTTGTAAAGAGCGGTGTAGAAGGAGACCACGATCAATTTGAAACGGAGACGGGATGTTCCATAGAGAACTTCCTGAAAATAGCGCCAGAAGAATTTTACTTTGAAGGACCGGATCTGACGGTAGGAACAGTTACAACTGATCTATCGCCTATTCACCAGACCGCCAAGGATCACCGTGCTGCGTTCCGGTATTTAGGTGAGGATCGGTTTGAGAAGGTGGTGGAATGTCCTGAAGATCCTTCCCACGCGTCCACCTTTATTGTAAATACTGAAAACCAGCTGCTCAGTATGCAGCTTGATCCGGATTGCAAAGTGATTGCAATTCCGGAAAAAATCGGACAATATGGGGTCAGCACCCTGTCCTCCACCAGCTTCAGCGGAAAATGTTTAATAGAAAAGGTTTATGTACCTGCATCGGTAAACTTGATTGAGACCAATGCATTTAAAGGTTGTCACAGTCTGCAGGATGTGATTTTCACACAGCCGGAAAATGAAAATCTGGTAATTCAGGATAAAGCCTTTAATACGCAGGATGTAGATTACCATCAGACAGGGTGCAATATCCCGCTGCAAAGTATACCGACGCTGACATTTACCGGAACTGTGTCAAACACTTCGGAGCCTTTTAGGTATGCTATGGATCCTAAAAACAACATTAACGTGGGGGGACAGCAGGCAAACACCTATATTACATATTACAGCGGCTGGCCTACCAACCTGACGGTGAAGTATAATTGGGAGACAGGCAAAAATGAGCTGTTGGATTATCCCCGCTATACAGAACTGAGTCTTTATAATGAGGATTCTTATCCGTATATGACGGCGGAACGGGTGAAAGCGGCAAAGGAAGCAGTCAAAGCATACGAAGACTATCTGGGAAATAATAAGTTGGTTCCTACTCAGGATCAGCTTGATATTGTGAATTCAGCATTGAACATTAATCTTCCTGAAGGTATAGAGGCAATCGCGGAAGGTATTTTTTCAGGAGTGGATGCCAATAACGAGCCTGTGAGCGGGTCAGGAGGGACACCCGGTCCAGTGGATCCCGATGCGCCCCCTGTGCCGGGGACATTGACTGCAAATAAGAATATTCAATCCATTACCATGAATACCGTAGAGACAGTGGAGCCTTATACCTTTGCGGGATGCAGCGGGCTTAGGGGAGTATATATGCCCGGGGGAAATGAAATTGGAGATTACGCCTTTAAAGACTGTGAGGAACTTAACACGGCGGAAATCGGAAAGAGCATATCGACCCTGGGAATAAGACCTTTTGCAGGCTGTAAGATTCTGGATAGTGTTAATTTTACAGATAACGCTAATTTTACCTGTGATAATGGTATTATATTTGCAATGGAGAACGGGGCGAAAAAGAACATTGTAGAATGCCTGGAGGCGAGATCAGGAATTATCAACGCATCTGAGCTTGCTGGTGTTCAAGGGATGTGGGAAGAAGCCTTTAAAGATTGTAATGGCATCAATGAGATAGATTTATCTGAAACCAAAATAACCGACATACCTTATCAGGCGTTTGCGCGCAGCAGTGTGAATAGGGTGATTCTGCCTGATACCACAACGTCGATTCAAAAAGGCGCTTTTTGGAATACCAACGGGTTATATTCGGTTGATATTCCCAACAATCTGATACAGATTGCCGCCAATGCATTTGCAAGTGTAGAGGAGGATGCAAAGGACATCGTAATAGATGACGATGGAAATGCAACTGTTAAAAGGAGAACGGATAACGATAAGATTACCTTCCTCTGCAATGACGGTTCGGCTGCCAATATTTATGCCAATATGTCAGAGTACAATTACATTAAGGCAAGCACCTATCGTCTGGTTCAGTATCTGGTTATTCCGCCCAACGTAAGCGGAGCTACGCCGGTCCAGGTAGGAAATCCGGTGAAGGTTGCAATAGACGACTTAAACGATACGGAAAACTGGCCGGAAAACAAGTATAAGTATGAGCCGGATCTTGGAAATTCAAGCAGGTTCCCGCAATTCCAGTATGACGGATTTCATTTTGAAAAGTGGGGCGAATATACGGAGGCAAACGGACAATTGCAGTCCTATGCCCAGTATTCCCAGGGCGTGGTCATTATGTTCTACGCAAAAGATCCTGCAGACCCCAGCGCATCCTATGAACTGGTTACGATTGTGACAAAAGACGACAATTTTATTGAGCCTAATTTGAATGATACCAGATTTGAAGATTGGCATTTTGACGGTTACAGATTTGTAAACTGGACCTATGCGCCTGACGGTTTAAGCGCCTTTGCAAATTATGCCAATGGAGATTGCACTGTAACCTTTGTGGATGTGAAAAACGCCGGTCAGAGGATTGTAACGGTGAATAAGAAGGCTGGTGATACATTAAAGAAGGAAGAAATTCCTACCCCGGCTGATATGGCTCACTTTACAGAATGGGAATCAGATAACGGCGCTACCATAAGAGACAGAATTTATGAAGATGTAACTTTTTATGCCGGATACAGCGATGTGGTGAATCCTTCACCGGGAAGTTCCACCAGCCCTGGACCGGGAAGC
>DKYT01000013.1:30895-113336 GCA_002492465.1 Lachnospiraceae bacterium UBA7093
CACCAGCCCTGGACCGGGAAGCTCTACCAGCCCCAGTCCTGGTACACAGCCTACTAACAGACCGGGGGAGACACCGGGACCTACGGCTACTCCTACGGCGACACCAAATCCCGGTGATAATGTGACCTTGTATACAGCGTCTATTTCCGGCGGAAGCGGAAGCGGAAGATATCCGGCAGGCGCGGTGGTGAGCATTAACGCATATTATATGGGAGAGGGACAGCTTTTTGACAGGTGGACCTCCTCAACGGCAGGCGTGGGATTTGCAAATCCCAACGCATCTTCCACAACCTTTACCATGCCTGCGTCTAACGTGGCGGTTACCGCTACCTATAAGACAGGAAACGGCACCGCAGGCGGCGGTACTGGCACAGGCGGAAGCGGCAGCGGTTCAGGCGTTGGACAGAGAAGTACCGGAAGTACAGTGGAGATAACCAGACCGGGTATATCCAACACCAACCTTGCAGGCGCTACGGTAAGCGGCGCTACAGATAATTTTATTATCAAGGTAACGGAGGACCAGGCGGCGACCAACGCTGTGACGGCAGCGCTCCAGGCAAGATACGGAGACTTAAGCAGGATTAAATATTTCCCTATGGATATCAGCCTTTATGATTCCACAGGAAGAGTGAAAATTGCAGACGCCTCCGGAATTACAGTTAATCTGACGCTGCCTTTGCCCGACGAGCTGGTGGCTTATGCAGGAAATAACAGAGTTGGCGCAGTGGCGAACGGAGCTTTGGAGGATCTTGGCACCAGGTTTACAACGGTGGACGGCGTTCCCTGTGTAAACTTTACGGCGACTCATTTTTCGCCCTATGTGATCTATGTGGATACGGCAAATCTGACGGAGGGAGTGATCGATTCAACGCCGCAGACAGGGGATCCCATTCATCCCAAGTGGTTCTTATCCCTTGGTCTTGCCTGTGTTTCACTGATCCTGTTCTTTAAGCGTGATAAGTCGGCGCTTAATCTGAAAAAAGCATAGGGGAGTTCCTATGAAAACTTTGAACAGAAAAATTATGAAATCTCTGAGTGCGCTATTGCTGGTAACAGCAATAGCGGTTACTCAGGTGCCAGTGTCAGATGTAGAAGCGGTAGCGATTGCATCTGACTTTGAAATGGATGGAGATAAATTGATGCGGTATACAGGCACGGCGGAAGTCGTGTCTATTCCTGCAGGCATTAAAGAGATTGGAGAAGAGGCGTTTGCGGGAAACGACCAGCTGATTAAAGTGCAGGTTGAAGGGGAAGTGAAATCCATCGGTTATAAGGCATTTGCAGACTGTGATAATCTGAGAACGATCATAGTAGGCGACGGGGTTGAAAAAATTGAAACTGCCGCCTTCAGCAATGACAGGGAGCTGGTAAATGTAACTCTGGGAGCCGGAGTGAAGACCCTTGGAACAGGCGTTTTTGCGGGAAGCAGGCAGCTGGAAGAGCTGACCCTTTCAGAGGATAATCCATATCTGCATTATTCTAACGGCATTTTGTATGACAATGAAGAGACCAAGGTGTATGCGCTGATGCCGGCATATGAGAAGGGCGCATATACCCTTCCAAGTACGGTTACGGAGATTATAGGCTATGCCTTCTGGGGAAATCCCTATCTGGAAAAAGTTTCCTTAGGGAGCGGACTTTCGGAGGTTCCGGCATATGCTTTTTCCAATTGTGCCAATCTAAAGGAAGTGGAGATCCCGCTGACTGTAAGAGGCATCGGGGCAAAAGCTTTTGAAGACTGCGTTAACCTGGCAGAGGTTAAGCTGCCGGATTCTATGGCGACGATCCATGATACGGCGTTTGACGGATGTCCCAGAGTAGAGTTTACGGCATCGCCGGGAACCTACGGCGCAGAGTATGCGGCGGCACGCAAAACCTCTGCGGTAGAAGAGGTGGAGTACGAGGATGTAAAGGACGCCCAGACAATAGAAACAACGCCTGGAGAAGGGGAACAGGAAAATCGGAATGAAACCCCTGCGCCTTCCTCTGAAACAGAAAATGTGCAGCCGGAGGCTGAGGAAACGCCCCTGCCGGCGACTCCGGAACCCAATACAGGAAATATTACAAATTCCATACAGAATCAGACTTTGCTGGGGCAGACCAGTATTGTTTCAGGCAGAGCTGTGGTTTTTATTGACAACAGACAGCCCAAGGTCATTAACGGTACCCAGGTATCCTCCGGAAGAGTGGATCTTTCCAGCTACGCGGCGCCTCCCACAGACGAGGGCGGGGGACAGCAGGATGGGGCTCAGGAGCTTCTTGTGGATAAGGCACAGAAGGGAAAGGATTTTCCCAAATATACCATAGTAAACGACAGTAAGATTGCCTCACAGGCATTTTACCAGGACAGCCAGCTTACGGAGTATGAAATAGAAGAGGGCATTCGTGAGATCGGAGAATTTGCCTTTGCAAGATCCGGGCTTCGTTCGATTGTAATACCGGATGGGGTGACAAAAATCGGTTACGGCGCTTTTTATCACTGCGATCAATTAGAAGAGGTGGTACTTCCGGATTCGGTGACAGAGATTGAACCCTATGCGTTTGATAAAACGAGATGGATACAGAGCGCCCAGGCAGAGGGAAAGGACTTTCTAATTGCGGGAAACGGCATTTTACTTGCCTATACAGGCACTGAAAGCGTAGTGAATATTCCCGACGGCGTGAAACAGATCGGCCCCGGGGTATTTAAAGAGCACATGGGAATTACGGCAGTGAATCTTCCGGATTCGGTACAGATAATCGGAGAGGAAGCCTTTATGAACTGCCGGAATTTGAAAACGGTAAACGGCGGCGGGCATCTGGTTAAAATAAAGGATCGCGCCTTTATGAATTGTCCGTTGTCCAAGGTGGTGATTCCTTCGTCGGCAGAGGAAGTAGGGCTGGGCGCTTATGCCCTGGCTGGCGGAACCGATACGGTGGTTTTTGAGGGGACAAAGCTGCCCCGGCTTACCATGGAACAGACGGCATGCCGGCTTGCCAATCAGGAATACAGGACATATGCCTTCGCCAATATCAAGAATGCGATCGTACCGGATAACCAGGAAGGGCTGGCGGGCACGGTATTGGAACAGGGCGGTTATGGTTTTAACGGTATTGTGTACGGAGAGTCAGGCAGCCAGATCAGCGATAACCGCGCCGGAGTGCCGGCGGCGGAAAACGGCGGCATTACAATCAACGTCAACAGTCAGAAAATTCCCCAGGGTGAGAATGCGATGGCGACCATTCCGGGTGATGAAGGCGCTTATGTGCTGAAAGTAACGGACTCTGATCAGGCGGCGGAGGCGATTACGGCAGCCTACGGAGAGCTTTATGGAGGAAGAGCCCCCTCTGGTCTGTCGGCATATGACATTGGTCTTTATGATCCATCGGGAAATATTCCCATTACCCGGCTGGGCAGGCAGTATGCCAACATTCTGCTGAAAATGCCCGGAGACATTGCCCCTTCAGACAATCTCCATGTGGTGGCATTGGATCAGGACGGACAGCTGGAGGCGGTGGAGCACAGGATCGTCTCTCTGGAGGACGGAGATTACATACAGCTTACGGCAAACCATTTTTCACCCTTTGGCATTTATCGGTATTCCGGCATCAACGGGCAGGCGGAGGTGAAAGACGGAAAAGCGGTGATCAGCAGTTTATCAGGAAATAAGGATGACACGCCGGATACCGGCGATTTCCTGCATCCCAAATGGTTTCTTGCATTAGGTCTTTTTGCAGGTTCAGTGGCATTGTTTTTTTACAAAGGCAGATCGAAAAAGAGAAATTAGAGAAAAAAGAACTGTTCAAAACTCCCGGCATATGATAATTAAAAAAGCCGGGAGTTTTTTATGCTTCGGGTAAGGCAGCAAGTGGGATGCAGCGATGAATTGATCGATTCCTGCGGAAAAAAGGGTATTACCATAGCAATGCTGGATACCGGGATGTCAGCGCATCCCGATTTTGATCATAGAGTGATAGCATTTCAGGATTTTGTTAATCAAAAGACGGCAATGTACGATGACAGTGGTCACGGAACCCATGTGGCGGGCTGTCTTTGCGGAAGCGGACGAGTGTCGGGAGGCAGGTACAAAGGAATTGCCCCCTACAGCAACCTTGTGGTGGGAAAGGTTCTGGATTATATGGGGGATGGAAACATTGAAAATATGGCGGCAGGGATAGAGTGGATCTTGGATCTGCAGCATCAATATAATATCCGTATTTTAAATATTTCCATCGGTATGGGAGAAAACGCGGAGAAGGAGAGGATGGAAAGGCTGGTAGAATTGGTGGATCATGCCTGGGACAGAGGGATTATAGTGGTGTGTGCCGCCGGAAATATGGGACCTGCGCCTATGACCATTTCACCCCTTGGCGCCAGAAAAAAGGTGATTACGGTAGGATGCCATGAAGGAGGATATTTTGGAAACCGGGAGCATTTGTGTGAAAATTATTCCAGCCGGGGACCAAGCCCTTATGCCATGAAAAAACCGGATGTAGTAGCGCCGGGAACGGATATTGTTTCCTGCAATGTAAAAATTGAAAGGCGGGGAAGGTATTACAGAAACGCTTATATTGCAAAAAGCGGCACATCCATGGCAACGCCCATTGTTTCCGGCGGAATTGCATTGCTTTTACAGAAATATCCTTTTTACACCAACGAACAGGCAAAGCAGAAACTGCTCTATACCTCCAGAGATTTAAATGAGCCCTGGAATAAACAGGGATGGGGAATGATTCAGATTGACAGGCTGTTAAAATAGGGCATTGACATTGACCAACCTATTGTATACAATTATACATGGATTTGAAACATAAGATGAATAACAGGAAAGGGGAGGGACAATGGCTGAAAACAATCCTTTTTTAGACAGACCGGTGTCGCTGAATACCAAAAATAACTTATTGGAAATAGAGGAGCATATGTACATTTTGGACGATGTGGAGAAACCCAATGTGTTCCGGAATATGTTTCCTTATTCGGAGGTGCCTAAAATTCCCTTCAACGACAGAATCGTACCTCATAATATGCCAAAGGATATCTGGATTACGGATACCACCTTCCGTGACGGTCAGCAGTCAAGAGCGCCTTACACTACGGAGCAGATCGTTAAAATTTATGACTATCTGCATCGGCTGGGCGGTCCGAATGGAATGATCCGTGCCAGTGAGTTTTTCCTTTACAGTAAGAAGGACAGGGATGCGGTTTATAAATGTATGGAGCGGGGATACAAATTTCCCGAGGTTACCAGCTGGATCCGTGCCAGCAAGGAGGACTTTAAGCTGGTAAAGGACATTGGAATGAAGGAGACGGGGATTCTGGTGAGCTGCTCCGACTATCATATTTTCCTGAAATTGAAGATGACCAGGCGGCAGGCGATGGAACATTATTTAAGCGTGGTGAGGGATTGCCTGGAGGAGGGCATCAGCGTCAGATGTCATTTGGAGGATATTACCAGAGCGGATATTTACGGGTATGTAGTGCCTTTCTGTCTGGAGCTGATGAAGCTGATGGAGGAATATAAGATTCCAATTAAGGTCCGTGCCTGCGATACCATGGGATACGGCGTGAATTATCCCGGCGCGGTGATTCCCAGAAGCGTGCAGGGAATTATTTACGCCCTTCATACCCATGCAGGGGTGCCCCATGAGCTGCTTGAATGGCATGGGCATAATGATTTTTACAAGGCGGTGGTCAATTCCACCACAGCGTGGCTGTATGGCTGTTCGGGAGTCAATACGTCTCTTTTTGGCATTGGCGAGAGAACCGGGAATACGCCCCTGGAGGCTATGGTGTTTGAATATGCCCAGCTTAAGGGAGACTTAAACGGCATGGACACAACGGTGATCACAGAGCTTGCGGAATATTATGAGAAGGAGATCGGTTATCACATTCCCGAAAGGACTCCTTTTGTAGGTAAGAATTTTAACATTACAAGAGCGGGGATTCATGCTGACGGATTGCTGAAAAATGAAGAAATTTACAATATATTTGATACCGATAAATTCCTGAACAGACCGGTACTGTGCGCGGTGTCCAATACCTCCGGACTTGCCGGGATTGCCCACTGGATTAATGCTTATTTTAAATTGAGCGAAGAAAAAATGCTGACAAAGACAAGCCCACTGGTGACAGAACTGAAAAAGTGGGTGGATGCCCAGTATGAGGGTGGGCGTGTGACTGTGATGACAGACCAGGAGCTGATCGAACAGATCGCGTTGATCTGCAAGCGGCTTGATATGACCATCGGCTAAAGGAAGGGTAGACGAGTGCATCATGAGTAATTATGATTTAAAGCAGGAAGTGACAGACAAATATTCTCTGCGGGGAAGGGTTTTCCATAAGCTGCGGGAGGATATTTTAAACGGGCGCTATAAAGAGCATGAAGAACTGAAGGAAGTGGCGATTGGCGAAGAACTGGGCGTAAGCCGTACCCCGGTAAGGGAGGCGTTTCGGCAGCTGGAGCTGGAAGGGCTGATTCAGATCATTCCCAACAAGGGAGCTTACGTGACGGGGATTACGGCAAAGGATGTAAAGGATATTTATATGATTCGTTCTTCCCTGGAGGGAATGTGCGCGCGCCTTGCCACGGAGCATATTACACCGGAACAGCTGGAGGAACTGGAGGAAAATGTGTACCTTGCCAGCTTTCACGCTTCCAAGGGGCATATGGAGCAGATGACGGAACTGGATAACAGATTTCATCATATTTTGTACGAGGCATGTGACTCCAAGATGCTGGAAAATTTGTTGCAGGACTTTCACCAGTATGTGATCAGGATCCGGAAAAAAACTTTATCTACAAAGGAAAGAGGCATTGCTTCCAACGAGGAGCACCGCCGGATTATGGAGGCGATCAAAGCAGGAGATTCCGGGGAGGCGGAGCGCCTTGCCACTTGTCATATGGTCAATGCTTATGATAATATGGTTAAAAATGGTTTGTATGATATGTTTAACGGGGAGGAAGCCGCCGATAAACAGACAAAATAATAAAGCAAAGGAATGGAGGAAAGGCGAAATAAATTGCTTGATAGCAATTTATTTCACCAAGAATTTGTGCCGAAGCGTCACAAATTCTGTGATGGCAGAGCGAAATTTGATATTTCGCTCGCCTTCCTCAGCGTAAAACGCTTCGGAATGGAGGAAACAATGGAAAAAATTAGAATGACCACACCGCTTGTGGAGATGGACGGGGATGAAATGACCAGGATTCTCTGGCAAATGATTAAGGATGAGCTGATTCTTCCTTATATTGATCTAAAAACAGAGTATTACGATCTGGGACTTGCTTACAGAAATGAAACCAACGACCAGGTTACCATAGACAGCGCGGAGGCGACTAAAAAATACGGCGTTGCGGTGAAGTGCGCAACCATCACGCCCAACGGGGCAAGAATGAAGGAATATGATCTGAAGGAAATGTGGAAAAGCCCCAACGGCACCATCCGTGCCATTTTAGACGGCACCGTGTTCCGCGCCCCCATCTTAATCAAGGGGATTGTTCCCTATGTAAAGAACTGGACCAAGCCTATCACCATAGCCCGTCATGCCTATGGTGATGTGTATAAGAATGTGGAGATCAAGGTTCCGGGAAAAGGAAAGGCGGAACTGGTCTTCACTGCAGAGGACGGAACCCAGATGAGAGAAACCATCCATGAATTTGACGGCGCAGGTATCATACAGGGTATCCACAACACAGAAAAATCCATTGCCAGCTTTGCAAGAGCGTGCTTTAACTACGCCATAGATACAAAGCAGGATCTTTGGTTTGCCACCAAGGATACCATCTCCAAGAAATACGATCATACCTTCAAGGATATCTTTCAGGAAATCTACGAGGCAGAGTATCAGGAGAAATTTGAAAAGCTGGGCATAGAATATTTTTACACCCTGATCGACGATGCGGTGGCACGGGTAATCCGCTCAGAGGGAGGCTTCATCTGGGCATGTAAAAATTACGACGGCGATGTCATGTCGGATATGGTAGCAACCGCCTATGGCGACCTGTCCATGATGACCTCTGTTCTGGTATCCCCCAGCGGTGTCTACGAATACGAGGCGGCGCACGGAACTGTACAGCGCCATTATTACAAGCATTTAAAAGGAGAAGAGACCTCCACCAATTCCATTGCAACTATCTTCGCTTGGACCGGCGCCCTGCGCAAACGCGGCGAACTCGACGGAATCCCCGCGTTGATGGCTTTCGCCGACAAACTGGAGACAGCATGTATCAAAACCGTAGAAGAGGGAAAAATGACCAAAAGCCTGTCCCTTATTTCAACCTGCAAAAACCCGGTAATCCTAAACAGCCTGGATTTCATCAAAGCAATCCGGGAAACTTTGGATACCCTATATTTATAACACCGCATAACCCTCCTCACTTTGTATTTATTGTAGGGAGATGTTGGGTTTCAAAGCCCCGCTTGTCGGGCGGCTGGTATAAAAGAATTTTGTGCGAACGACTTTTGCACCATGTAGATGAGACTCTGAAAATCACAGAAGCCGCTGCTTCTGTGATTTTTGCATTATGAGGCTCATCGAAATGTCTGGTGCAATGGAGTAAGCACAATTCTTTTATACCAGCCGCCCGACAAGCGGGGCTTTGAAACCCAACATCGGACTCTCTCAAAAATAAAAAAAAGACACTTCAATTGAAAAGAGTTCACTGATACCCTTTCCGGAAGTTGATATGCTAATACTGTAAGATTAGCATGTTAGCGTCAGGAAGGGGTTTTTGTATTTAGAAATCAGTTTTTTAGCGGGAGGACAGGGATGATAAAGAGAGGGAAAGAAAAGAAAAAAAAGGAGAAGAAGATAGAAGGGAAAAAATGGGGAATCAGCATACGGGCACAGTTGTATGTAGGTTTTCTGCTTCCCATTATTTTCATTGTGATCGTGGGGACGGTATCTTACAGATATGCTTCCGTGGGATTGGTGGAAAACTATGAGGAATCGGCAAAAAGTGCGGTTGAAATGACGGTAAGCTGTCTGGATCAGGGCTTTGCTTCGGTGAAATCGATGGTTATGGAGCTTTCCAATGACAGTGTGCTGAATGCCTATTCTCTGGGGGGATACGACAACAATACGGTACAGAAGGAACAGGCGAAAACGAATTTAAAGGGAACCTTATTGGTAAAGCAGGGAATGTCTGCGGCAATACAGGATATTTATGTTCTGCCTATGGAAGGGCAGGCGTTTCTTACCACCAAAACCTTAAATAAGGCTAGTGAAATAGACAGCTTTATTAGCGAAATGGAGGAAGCGGGAGAAACGGAATTTTTTGCAGATTCCTATCCCCATTGGGGAAGCGGGCATGATTTTTTGGATACCCAGGTTGAAAACAGCCCGGAGGATTATATTTTATATTGCAGCCGCAAGTTCAGCTCCGGAGACAGATATGGAGCGGTCATTATAGACATTAAAAGCGATTATGTGCTGGGGCTTATGGAGGATCTGGATTTTGGAGACGAATGTCAGATCACCTTTACCACCAGCGAAGGGAAAAGCATTGGAAAAAACAATAAGATCGATATCGGCAGCTTGAATCTTTTGACAGAGGCGGAGGGAGAGGAAGAGAATTTTACTTCCGGATACATCAAAGCCGAAGGTGTCAGATACTTCTGGATGACGGCAAAAAGCCAGGAGTCGGGCGGGTATTTGTCGGTGCTGGTGCCCCAAAGCTATATTACCCAGAAATCTGATAACATTCGCCTTATCACCATCATCATGGTGGCGGTCGCAGCCTTTGCGGCATTGGTCATCAGCACGCTGATCGTCAGGGATATTTCTGTGAATGTAAAGAAAGGCATTTTGAATCTGGATGAGGTTTCAAAGGGAAATCTGGTGCTGAAACAGGAGAAACTGGCGGGCAATGAATTCGGAAGACTCAGACGGGCGATCATGGATACGGCGGGAAAGATCAGAAGTCTTGTTTTTTCTGTAAAGGGGATGATGGAGAAGGTATCCCTCTCTGCAGATCAGGTCAGTCGTTCCAGCGTTGAGATGGACGCTATGGTTGCACAGGTGAACGATGCGATACAGGAAATCGAAAGTAACAGCGAAAAGGAAAAGACTGCGGTTAACAGCTGTCATGACCAGATGGAGGAGCTGTCCCAGAAAATTAAGAAAGCAGGAGAAGGAATCACTCACACCATGGACGGGATCGTTACGGCTAAGACTTCAATCGACAAAGGAATGGAAGCGATGGAGGCGATGACCAGTCAGTCTGAGAGAACTTCCAGTGTAACGGAGGAGGTTCGCATCCAGGTGGTGAATTTAGGAAGCCGATTGATGGAAATCAACGGATTTGTGGACAGTATAGCCAATATTGCAGACCAGACGAATCTTCTTTCCTTAAACGCTTCTATTGAAGCGGCACGTGCCGGAGAATTTGGAAGAGGCTTTTCCGTGGTTGCGGAAGAGATCCGGAAACTTGCCGACAGCTCCGGAAGAACGGCGCAGGATATTCAAAGGCAGATTGAAGAGGTAATGGCTTCCGCGGACAACGCAGTGGGCAAGGTAAAAAAGGCGCAGGATATTGTAGACCTTCAAAATAAACGGGTAGGGGAAACGGTGGAAGTGTTTGAACAGATGAATGAGTTTATCAAGCAGTTTGTGAAAAATATGGAAATGATTTCCCTGGATATGAAAGAGATGAACGATGGACGAAAAAAGGCGCTGACTTCTATTTATGAGATGAATGAAATATCACAGGCGAATTTTGATCTGATTACTAATATCAGCGTATCCATAGAACAACAAATGGCGGCGGCAAGCCAGCTGAGCAAGGAGGCAGTGGCGCTGCAAAAGAATATGGAGGAGCTGGAGGGTGCAATAGCAACCTTTCGGCTGGAATAAGAAATTTTCAGAAAAATAGATGTGCGGGCATGGAAAAGGAGGAACAGTATGGCAGGTTATATATTTGAGGACAGCAAAGGAACTTTTCGTTTAGAGCAGCCTGAGGAGACCACCGGTTTGTATTTTCCGATTGCAGGTGAGGCAGGGCTTAAAAGCGCCTTGACGCCTTTGCTTGGGGGAGATGCAAAGACGGATCAGAATCACTTCTTAATGCAGCCCGTGAGCGCGGAGGAGCTGCACAATAACAGAAGTACCAGGAATTTCTGGTGCGTGGTGGAAGGAAAGGGCGTATGGTCGGCAACTGGCGCAGGCGCAGAGGACGCCTTACATCGTGCCCAGGGGAAAAAACCGGACAGTGAGCTGACAGCAGGGCTTATGTGGCACCGGGTAAAGCGTACATCAGAGAAATATGGACTGTGTTCGGAAATTCTTCATTTCATTCCCGTCTGGGATAATGTGGAGGTGATGCAGATCCGGATCAAAAACAATTCCGGGGAGGAACTGACCTTTACCCCTTACGGCGCCATTCCCATTTATGGACGCAGCGCGGATAACATCAGGGATCACAGGCATGTAACCAGTCTGCTGCACCGGATCCGGGTCACAAAAACCAGCGTGGTGGTAAAGCCCACCCTTTCCTTTGACGAACGGGGACACCGGGTAAATGAGACTTCCTATTATGTTGCCGGTATAACAGGGGAAGGAAAGGCGCCGGTAGCCTTCTATCCAGACGTGGAGTCGTTTTTGGGGGAAGGGGGAAGTTACGACTGTCCCCGCGCCGTTTACGGAGGATATGAAGGGGTTCAGGAAGGATATGAAGGAGCAGGCGTTGAAGCGGTAGGCGCAATGCGGTTTGAAAAGGTTGCTTTAAAGCCGGGAGAATGTAAGACCTTCCTTCTTTTGTCGGGACTCTATGAAAAGGAGCAGGAAAGAAAGGACTGTATATCGGCTTACGGCAGCCAGGAGTTGGTTGAAAAAGCCTTTTATGGAATGCAAAAATATTGGGCGGAAAAGGTCAATGTAGTTTATCAGACAAAGGATCACAGGTTTGACAATTTCATGCGCTGGGTAAGCTTTCAGCCGTTGCTGCGCAGAATTTATGGATGCTCCTTTCTGCCCCATCACGATTACGGAAAGGGCGGAAGAGGCTGGCGGGATCTCTGGCAGGATTGCCTCGCGCTTTTGATTATGAACCCTCAGGGAGTGAAGGAAATGCTGATCTCCAATTTTGGCGGGGTGAGAATGGATGGCAGCAACGCTACGATCATCGGAACAAAGCAGGGAGAGTTCATTGCAGACAGAAATAACATTACAAGGGTTTGGATGGATCATGGTCTTTGGCCGCTGATGACCACAGCTCTTTACATCGATCAGACCGGGGATCTTTCCATTCTTTTAAACGAAAATACCTATTTTAAAGATAAGCAGGTCTGTCGGGGGACGGATATTGATACTCAATTAGAGGAAGGAGAACCGCCGATTCAAAAAGATGTGTATGGGCGGGCGTATTATGGAAGCTTGCTGGAACATCTTCTGGTGCAGAATCTCACCGCCTTTTATGAGGTGGGGGAGCATAATCACATGAGGCTCAGGGGAGCGGACTGGAACGATGCGCTGGACATGGCGCCGGATCGGGGAGAAAGCGTGGCGTTTACAGCCGCCTATGCCGGTAATCTGGAAACTCTGGCGGGTTTGATCGGGGTGCTTCAGAAAGAGAAGCATATGCAGTATATAGAAGTTGCCAAAGAAATGGAGCCGCTTTTTGAAGATGAGGAAGATCTTTATGAGAGTATTGACGGGAAGGTGCAGCTCCTTGCAGGGTATTGCAGCGCCTGCAGAGGCAGGGTGAAGGGAGAAAAAGTATATATACCCATTGAGAAAGCCATTACAGGGCTTAAGAACAAGGGGGAATGGATGAAACGGCACATTCGAAATACAGAATGGATTTCCGACGGCGAAGACGGTTGGTTTAACAGCTATTATGACAACCACGGAAAAGCGGTGGAGGGACTCTCTTCCCAGGGAGTGCGCATGATGCTCACAGGACAGGTATTTACCATCATGTCGGGAACAGCGGAAAAGAAGCAGATTGCCGGGATTGTTCACAGCGCAGACAAATATCTGTATCAGAAGGAGGTGGGAGGCTATCGGCTGAACACAGATTTTAAGGAGGTTAAGCTGGATCTGGGCAGAATGTTTGGCTTTGCCTATGGACATAAGGAAAACGGGGCGGTGTTCTCCCATATGACTACCATGTACGCCAATGCCCTTTATAAGCAGGGCTTTGTGAGGGAAGGTTACCGTGCCTTACACACTCTGTATGCCCATGCGTCGGAATTTGAGGTGAGCCGGATTTATCCCGGCATTCCAGAGTATTTTGACGGCAAAGGCAGAGGAATGTACCACTATTTGACGGGAGCGGCAAGCTGGTATATGATGACTGTCATTCAGGAAATGTTTGGAGTAAAGGGCAGGCTGGGCGCTTTGTGTATTGAGCCTAAGCTTCTTGCCGAACAGTTTGACGAGGATGGATGCGCCAGATTAAGCCTGTGGTTTGGAGGCTGTCAATGGAAGATCATTTTTGTCAATCAGGATCGAAAAGAATATGGAAATTATGGTTTTGGCGTTGCCTATTTGGATGGAAAAGAAATATCCATAGAAAACAATATAGCCGTAAGCTTGGAGCAGATGCAAACTATGGATCAAACTCTGCCCCATGAGCTTGTGGTAGAACTGGCATAAGGAGGAAGTTATGAAACAAATAACCTTTAGCATGGAAAACTATGAAAAAAAAGCGCCCTTTGCAGGATTCCTTCCGGGGCTTTCCGGAATATACGGAACCCCTATATGGTGTTACTATGTGAACCGGGGACAGTGCATCTCCAGCTTTGGGATAGAGGATAAGGACCATGGAATCATGGAATTTTTTCCGGCGCATCAGGCATATCAGAATACCTCTCTGCTGGGCTTCCGCACCTTTGTGAAAAGAGACGGATCTTATCTGGAGCTGTTCCGCAGGGAAGATACTCTTAAGAAAATGCACATCGATATGAATGGGCTTGGGATTGAAGAACTGGATTCCCAAAACGGACTTAACACACGGGTGGATTATTTTACGCTTCCCGGTGAAAAGACAGGAGCGTTGGTCAGAAAGCTGTCCATTACCAATACCTGTTCCCACAGGATAAAACTTCAGGTGCTGGACGGTATGCCGGTACTGATCCCCTTTGGGGTGGATCAAAAAAGCCTGAAGGAAATGGGGCAGACCATCATGGCGTGGATGGAGGTGGACCAGGCGGCGGAGCATGTTCCTTATTTTAAGGTGCGGGCAAGCACTGCGGATACAGCGGCTGTTACGGCTGTGCAGGGCGGAAATTATGGAATTGCCGTTGACAGGGAAGGAAACAGGAAACAGGTGATTGTGGATCCTTCACTGGTGTTCGATTATGACAGTTCACTGGATGTAGCTGTGGGGTTTCGGGAAAAAGAGTTTGACCGCCTTTTGGATGAAGAGCAGGTGCGGTCAAACCAATACCCTTGCTGCTTTTTTGCAGAGGAAAGGGAGCTGGGGCAGGAAGAAAGCCTGATTTTATATGAACTGATCGGTCAGGTACAAACAAAGGAAGCTCTGGGAAGGTTTCTTGAGAAAAAGTTGGACGCCTCTTATTTTGAAGCGAAAGGCAAGGAGGCGGCGGAGCTTCCCCTGGAGCTGTGCCGGGTGATTGAGACAAAGACGGCAGTACCGGATTTTGACGCGTACAGCATGTATACCTATATGGACAATGTACTGAGAGGAGGATATCCGGTGGTGCTTCCGGGCGGAAAGATCTTTCATGTGTATTCCAGAAAACACGGGGATCTGGAGCGGGATTACAATTATTTCCGCATGCTGCCGGAGTTTTATTCCCAGGGAAACGGAAATTACAGAGATGTAAATCAAAACAGGCGCTGCGAGCCTTTCTTTACGCCATACGTGGGGGCGGAAAGCATTGTGAAATTTTACAGTCTGATTCAGATTGACGGCTACAATCCCCTTGCCATTGAAAAGGTAACTTATACCATACCGGAAGAGGCGGCGGAAGAAATTTTTGATTTCCTGTCCCAGGGACAGAAAGAAGACCTGCTTTCTTTTCTGGCAAATCCTTTTACCCCGGGCGCTTTTTTCCGGAAGCTGGATGAAATCGGAATAGAGGATCTGGAGGAGGAAAAGGGTTACTTTAAAAAGGTGATGGAACAGTCCCAAAATGTAATTAACGCGGATTTCGGAGAGGGCTACTGGAGCGATCATTGGACCTATAACCTGGATTTGATAGAAAATTATCTGAATATTTTTCCGGACAGAGAGGAGGAACTGCTTTTCCATACGCCCATTACCTATTACCGAACCCAGGTGCCGATCCTGCCCAGAAGAAAGCGATATGTGATAACGGACAAAGGGCTGCGGCAGTATCGTTTCCTGGACGAGGAGAAAAAAGCGGAGGGAGAGGATAAGCTTTTAAAGGATTTATTTGGAAAAGGGAAACCGGTGACCTCCTCCTTGATGGAAAAGCTGCTGGTGCTGTGTGTTACCAAGTATGCCGCTTTGGATACATATGGAATGGGAATCGAGATGGAAGGAGGTAAGCCCGGCTGGTATGATGCCTTAAACGGTATGCCGGGATTATTCGGCTCCTCCATGGCGGAGACCTGCGAATTGTCCAGGATTCTTGCCTATACCATAAAGATTTTGGAAAAATACCATCCTTCTCTTGAACTTCTGGCGGAAACCGCAGGGCTTCTAAAGGAGATGGAGCAAATTACCCTGGACTGTCTGGATGAGATCATGAAAGAAAATGAGCTTATGGATTTCTGGAACCGCAGAAACGATGCGAAGGAAAGCTTTGTGGAAAAGACCTTCCGGGGCATCAGCGGCGCAAGGGAAGAGATGGGAGCGGAAGAATTAACAGCAATATTGAGGCATATGGAGAAGGTGGTAAACCGGGGAATCCAAAAAGCCTATGCCATGGAAGGGGGAATATGCCCCACCTACTTTATTTATCAGGCAGAGGATTACCGGCAGGATGAGGAAGGGATTTACCCTTTGCATTTTGAAGTGAAGCGCACGCCTCTGTTTTTGGAAGGACCGGTTCGGTTCTTAAAGCTTGAAAATGGCAGAGAGGTAAAAAGCGGGTTATACCAAAGGGTGAAGGAAAGCGGTCTTTATGACAGAAAGCTGAAAATGTACAAAGTGAACGCTTCTCTGGCGGAGGCTTCCTACGAACTGGGCAGGGCGAGGGCATTTACCCCTGGATGGCTGGAAAACGAGTCGATCTGGCTGCACATGGAATACAAATACCTGCTGGAGCTGTTAAAATCCGGAATGTACAGTGAATTTGCGGAGGATTTCCATAAGGCGGCAATTCCCTTCCTGGATGCACATGTGTACGGGAGAAGTATTTATGAAAATTCATCTTTTATTGCAAGCTCCTGCAACCCCAATCCCGCATACCATGGACGGGGATTTGTGGCGAGACTTTCCGGTTCTACGGTTGAGTTCCTTCAGATGTGGATTCTGATGATGTTTGGCAGGATGTTTACCTATGAGGAAGGCGTTTTAAAAGCATCCTTTGCGCCTGCGCTGCCCGCTTATCTGATAGGGGAAGAAAAACGGGTGGAGGCAATGCTGCTGGGACATACAAAGGTGATTTATGAATTCGAGGAAACAAGGGACTATTTTCCCGGCGATTATAAAATCTGTTCCATGGAGCTTTGCTACCGGGACGGAGCTGTCTATAAAACCACCCAGGAAATACTGACAGGCGCAACCGCGGAAGATTTACGCGGGGGAAAAATTGAGCAGGTAAAGATTAAAATTGGAGGTTAATTTTATGAATTTTGTGGAAATCATTACCACAGACCAGAGCAGACAGGAATACTGGAAACGGGAGGAGCGGGCGCCGGAAGAAATAACAGACTGCATGCATGTGTTAAATTTATATCCGGAAATTACCCTTCAGACCCTGGAAGGCTTTGGCGGTGCGTTTACGGAAGCTGCGGCTGAGAATTATCTTTCCCTTAAGAAGGAAGCAAAAAAGGAATTCCTGGAGGGATATTTCGGAGAAGAGGGGCTTGGCTATTGCATGGGACGTATTTCCATGAACAGCTGTGATTTTGCCCTTGGAAATTACACTTATGTGGAGGAGGGGGATTCCGATCTTGCCACCTTTCAGATTGCCCATGACAAAAAAGCCATTATTCCGTTGATCAAAGAGGCAATGAGGCTTACGGGAGGGGAACTGCCTTTGCTGATGTCTCCCTGGTCGCCCCCCGCTTATATGAAAACCAACGGGGATATGAACCATGGGGGAAAATTAAAGAAAGAATATTATAAGTTATGGGCGCAGTATTATGTGAAATTTATTCTTGCCTGTAAAAAGGAAGGAATTAATATCCGGTATTTGACGGTACAGAACGAACCTGCTGCGGTTCAGACCTGGGACTCCTGTATTTATACGGGAACAGAGGAAGGAACCTTTGCTGCGGATTACTTGGCGCCTGCCTTAAAGAAAGCGGGACTTTCCCATGTGCAGATCTTTATATGGGATCACAATAAGGAAGAAATGTATGCAAGGGCAAAGGAAAGCTTTCAGGTTCCCGGCTGCAGGGAGGCAGTGATCGGAGTGGCAATGCACTGGTACACGGGGGATCACTTTGACAGCATCCGTGCCGTAAAGCATCTGTATCCTGAAAAGAAGGTGTTTTTTACGGAAGGATGCGTGGAGTATTCCAGGTTTTCCCATGCAGGGGAAGTGGAGAATGCAGAAATGTACGCCCACGATATATTGGGCAATCTGAAAGCGGGGACAGAGGCATTTTTGGATTGGAACCTGTTGCTGGATGAACAGGGCGGTCCCAACCATGTGGGCAATTACTGCGCGGCGCCTGTTATGTGCGACGGTGCCGGGGGAATTTTGAAAAAGCTCCCTTACTACTATATCGGACATTTTAGCCGTTACATCAAACGGGGGGCAAAGCAGATTATGACCAGCTGTTATACCGACGGTGTGGAAAGCCTGGCATTTTTGAATCCCGACGGAGAGCGGGTGGTAGTAATTTTAAACAAAGGAGACCGGGATTATGAGGTTTCCCTACGGGAAGAGGGAAGGGGAATCTGCGTTGTGGCAGGCGCCCATTCCATAAAAACCATAAGACTTGTAAAAAAATAACACCTTTTTAAAATTTGAGCAATTTTTTTGGGCATTATGGAAACATATAATGGACTTACAAACAAGGAACTATAAAATGTTTCACAAAAACAGGAGGATAAGTTATGAAACTTAAAAAGTTAACCGCGTTACTATTGGCTGGCATTATGACTTTTTCGTTGACGGCATGTGGAGGCGGCAGCGACCAGGGCTCAGCCTCTTCCGGCACTTCACAGGAATCGGGGGACAGTGGTTCAGCCGGTACAGAGGCAGAGGCAGAGGCAGAGGGCGAGGCGGAAAGCAGCGGAGAATTAAGTGGCAAGCTGGTAATATGGACCCTTGCCGCCGACCTGGAGCAGTTTGCAGACAGATTCAAAGAGAAAAATCCCGGTGTTGAGACAGAGGTTGTGGTAATTGCCCCCGGCGATTATCCTACCAAGGTAGAAACGGCACTGCTTGGCGGAGACGACAGCGTTGACATTATTGTAGGCGAGCCTAAGATGCTTCAGTCCATGTATGATGCGGAATTCTTTGCAAATCTGGACGATTTTGGCGCAAAAGATTACGAAGGACAGATCGTTGATTATGTATGGCAGGTTGGACAGGATGATGAAGGCATCCAGAGAGCCATTTCCTACCAGATTACACCCATCGGTTTCTACTACAGAAGAGACATTGCCGATAAGGTATTTGGTTACTCAGATCCCGAATCAGTAGGCAAACTGTTTGCTGATTACGATACCATCATTGAAACCGGCAAAACCCTTAAGGATGCAGGCTACAGAATCTTTGCTTCCGACGCTGAAACGCAGCACTTTAAAGGACAGAGCTCATGGGTAGTGGACGGCGTATTGAATGTTGACCCTCACAGATATGAATTTATGGATCTTGCCGTTGACCTTTACAAGGAAGATCTGACAGCGTATGCATCACAGTGGACAGCTCCCTGGTATCAGGCTATGAGCGGCCCCGTTCCGATCTTGAATGCAGATATTCAGGGCGGCGTATGGGATACCGACGAAAACGGCGATCCTCTCTTGAATGTATGGGATGCTGAAAACTTTAACGCTAACGTTGGAAATTATTCCGATGAAACAGCAGAAGTATTTGCATTTGGACTTCCCGCATGGGGCGTACTCACATTGAGAGATAATGTAGGCGACACCGCAGGGCTTTGGGGCGTGTGCGCCGGTCCCGATTACGGATATGACGGCGGTACTTATATCGGTATCAGCGATCAGTCCAAGAATAAAGACCTTGCATGGGAATTTGTGAAGTTCTGTACCTTAAATGAAGAAACTGCCGACTGGTGGATCGAGGCTTCTCAGGGCGATACCGTTTCTCTGATCTCCGCACTTGAAAAGCACGCAGAGGACGGCAACGAAACCTATGGCGGACAGCAGCTGTATAAGTTCTGGCTGGAGCAGGCAAAGGGAATTAACTTATCCAACGTAACAGAATATGATACGGCAATCGACGCAGCATGGAGCAATGCGATTACAGCAGTTAAGACGGGAGAAAAGACCAAGGATGAGGCGATAGAGGGCTTCTACGATGAGGTTGCGGCTACCTATCCGGATCTTGAGATCAACCGGTAAATAGTGACAGAATTCTAAGAGCGAAGGGTGTAAAAGCCCTTCTCTCTGTTCCTAAAAACATTGGTGGAGGTGATACATATGGCTGGTGGCAATGTTGCTATAAAAAAACAGAAAAAGAAAAATTATAACAATATGGCATACTTTTTTGTACTGCCTTTTGTATTGGTATTCCTGATTTTCAGTGTGTATCCTGTTTTTCGTACGCTGCAGCTTTCCTTTGCAAATTATAAAGGCTTTGGAAAAATCGATTATATAGGCTTTAAAAATTACATTCGCGTATTGAAGGATCCGTATTTTTGGACGGCATTGGGCAATACCATTAAAATTTGGAGCGTTAATATTGTGCTGCAGCTTGGGATGGCGTTTTTGTTGACCATCGTATTCAGCGATATCAAGTATAAGATTAAAGGTCTTGGTTTTTTCAGGGCGGTTTATTATCTGCCCAATATTATTGCGGCAACTTCCGTTGCATTCCTGTTTAAGACCCTGTTGGACTGGAGATACGGAACCATCAACCAGATTCTGGCGAAGGTGGGCGTGGATTCGCCTATTAACTGGCTGGGGCAGCCTTTTACGGCGCAGCTGTCTATTTCTTTGATACAGACCTGGATGTGGTTCGGCAATTCCTTCATTATGCTGATGGCTGGGGTACAGGGTATTAACAAGGATTACTTTGAAGCGGCGTCCATCGATGGCGCAGGGCGGTGGAAAAGCTTTTACTATATAACCCTTCCGCTGCTTCGTCCCATTTTACTGTATGTTACCATAACTTCCCTGATCGGCGGCATTCAGATGTTCGACCTGCCGTTCCTGATCGGTACCGTAAACGGAGAACCTCTTGGGGCAACCCAGACGGCAATTATGTATCTGTATAAATTTGGCTTTGCAACCAGACCCAAGCAGGTGGGATATGCCTCGGCAATTGCGTATGTATTGTTCCTGATGATTTTGATTATATCCATTATACAATTCAAGGTCATGAACAGAAAGGAGGACTAGGGTATGGCTTATAAAATTAAAAAAGGAATCGTGTATCTTGTTTTAATTTTCCTGGCTGTTATCTGTATGGTTCCCTTTCTGCTGATGCTGGTGAACGCCACCAGAAGCGGAAGAGAGATTATGACATCCTTTACGCTGATTCCCGGCGACAGTCTGAAGGATAACTGGAATGCGGTGTTTGGTTTCTTTAACTTATTCCAGGGCTTGTGGAACAGCTTTAAGATTGCAGTTCCCGCAACAATCCTTACATCCTATTTTTCCGCGTTAACGGCATATGCGTTGACGGTATACAAGTTTAAAGGAAAAAATGTGATTTTCTATACCATCGTTATTTTTATGATGATTCCGGGACAGCTGAGTCTGATTGGTTTTTACAACCTGGTATCGGGGCTGAAGCTGATCGATTCCTATGTTCCGCTGATCATTCCGGCGATTGCGTCTCCCGGCACGGTATTTTTCCTGAAGCAGTATCTGGAATCCGTTTTGCCCATGGCGTTGCTGGAAGCGGCAAGAATCGACGGGGCAAAGGAAATCAGTATTTTCCATAAAATCGTATTTCCGATTATGGCGCCCGGCGTTGCCACCATGGCGATCGGCAGCTTTATCGGCAACTGGAACTCTTACCTGATTCCATTGCTTTTGCTGAATTCCCCCAAGAAATTCACCCTGCCCGTTATGATCGCATCCCTGAACGCATCAAAAGATATCGGTACAAACCAGGGCGCGATTTATATGGCGCTTGCCGTGTCCATTGTTCCTGTTTTGATCGTATTCTGCTTCTGCTCGAAATATATTATCAGCAGTATTTCGGCAGGCAGTGTAAAAGAATAAACAAACGCCGTCACGCAGAGCGTGGCGGCGTTCGTTGCATTCTGGACGATTTTTAGATATAATAAAGATAGATGGAAACAGGAGCAGGAGAGTAATTTATGGCTGAGAAAATACAGGTGCGGATCCTTTGCATACTGATGCTTACAGCGTTATTTCTGACGGCATGCAGAGGAGAGGCAGCGCAGGAAGCAGAAGCGGGGGGAGCGGCAGGAGAGCCGATTACCCTGGACTGGTACATTAATTATACATGGTATAATACCCCTTGGGGAGGCAATGTGGTTTCCGACCAGATCACCCAGGATACAGGCATCCGCATTCATTTCGTCTCGCCTATGGGAAACGAGGAAGAAAAATTTAACGCCCTGATGTCATCGGATTCTCTTCCGGATCTGATTACCCTTGGCTGGTGGGAGAACCAGGTGGACGAAATGATCGACGGCGACATGGTATATGCCTTGAATGAACTGGCGGATGAATATGACGCTTATTTCTGGCAGGTGGCGGATCCTACTGTGGTTTCCTGGTATACCAGGGAGGACGGGAATCTGTATTGCTATCCCAATTCTTTTTATACGCCTTCGGATTATGAGAAGTATGATAATATAGGTTCCAATCAGACTTTTCTTGTGAGAAAAGATATTTACGAGGCTTTGGGATGTCCGGACATGACCACAAGGGAGGGCTTTAAGGACGCCGTAAGGCGCGCCGCCCGGCAGTTCCCCGAAGTGGAGGGATATCCGTTGATTCCCATAGGCGCCCATGAATTTAATCACACAGGCTGCGTATCCTTTGATCAGTATCTGCAGAATTTTCTCGCCGTGCCTTATGAAAAGGATGGGGAATATTATGACAGATACACGGATCCGGAATATATTGCATGGCTGAAAACCTTCCGGGAGCTGGGGGAGGAAGGTTATTTGAAGGAGGACATTTTCATCGACCAGAGAACCCAGATGGAGGAAAAGCTGGCGAGAGGGCAGTATTTCTGCATGCTTTATCAGAGAACCGATATAGTAGGACAGCAGTCTGAGCTGTACACGAAGAATCCGGATATGGTTTATATAGCGGTAGACGGACCCCAAAATACGGCGGGAGACGATCCGGTGCTTCCGGGAGGCGGATTGAACGGATGGACGGTTACTTTCATTTCAAAAAATTGCAAATATCCCGATCGGGCGATTAAGCTGTTTTCCTATCTTATGAGCGAGAAGGGACAAAAGCTGGTCTACCTTGGCGTGGAGGGTATTACTTATGATATGGTAGACGGAAAGCCGGTGGTAAAGGAAGAGGTTTTGGAGCTGTTAAACAGCGACCGTGAGCAATATGATGCAATTTACGGAGCGGACGACGCATATTGGATGTTTCAGGATAATGTAAAACAGCTGGAGTGGCGGATGCCTTCTGTGCCGCCCAACGGGCAGCTGGAGGAATGGACCTATCCCTATACCCATTATCTTGCCCAGTATGAGATCAGCTTTGACCGAAACACAGAGGCGGGAGATGCGGATGTAAACATTAAAAAGCTGTGGAGCAAAACTTTGCCTAACCTTTTATTGGCGCCTACGGAGGAAGAATTTGATCGTATTATGGACGACTTTATAAAGGAACGGGAAAGGCTGGGCTTTGACCTGGTAGTGGAAGAAAGTGCCAGACAGACGCGGGAGATAAAAGAAAGGCTTGGACTGCAGGAATAAGCGGCAAGATGGAGACTGAAATGAAAGGAATAAAGGAAAGGTTTCAAGGCTATAAGCTGAATACGAAAATCACAATTATCTGCCTTCTTTTTATTCTGATTCCCATGATCGGACTTCCAAGCTGGCTTTTTCATGTGATGGAGGATAACCTGATCAGTGAAAAAAGCAATGCCATGGAGTATAAGCTGAGCAAGGGCTATGATCAGATTGTCACCGGAATAGACGCGGTTAATATGTCTACCCAGTTTTTTCTCAGCGATCAGGGTTTAAAGGACTTTTTGGTTGCAAGGAAAAAGGGGGAGGAATATGCAACGGAGGAGCTTCTGGAATTTTACAACACCGATATTGCTTCGCTGGAAAGAATGGTCAATAATAATACGGCGCTTTATCAGGTTCGGGTATATGCGGAGGATTCTTTCATGCAGGAAATGATGCCCATTCTTTACCGTAGAGACCGTTTGGAAAAACAGGAATTTGCAGAGGACGGCGTGACTTATGGCTGGAAATTTGATTATGAGGACAGGTTATTTTCCCGCTATGAGCAGTATCGGGGAAGCAGGAAGGTTTTAGCGCTGATCACGCCCATAGAGGTTTACGGACTGGGCGAAATCGGGGTGATAGAGGCGGCGATGAGCATGGATACCATGTTTCCTCTGATCTACGATTCCACAAAAGAAGAATGGAGCTGTTTTATCGACGAGAGTGGGAGGGCTTATTTTGCAGGGGAATTTCATACGGAAGAAAATCAAAGGCTTGCGGCGCAGATCTTAGAGGAAAATACAGACAAAGAAGGGGAACTTTCTGTTTATTACAGAAAAGACGGAAAGCGGCGGCTGATTGTTGGGTGTCAGAAGGTCAGGGAACTAAACGGTATGCTGATCAGCGTGGATGATTTTTCTAAAGACATGAAGCAGATTTACCGCCAGCGCAGTATTTTTATTTTTGCGGGAATTTTGGTTATGGCGCTGTTGGCAGTGGCGGTAAACGGGGCGGCGAAAAAGCTCCTTAGCCGGTTTTATGTAATCCTTCACGCTATTCGGAAGGTGCAGAAGGGAGATCTGGATGTAGTGATCGAAAACTGCGGAACAGATGAGATGGGAGAGCTGGGGAATCAGATCAATAAGATGCTGGTTAATATCAAACAGCTTACCGCAGACAACCTGAATCATGAGCTATTAATGAAAAACACGCAGATTCGGGCGCTGCAGAACCAGATCAATGCCCATTTTATTTATAACGTTCTGGAATCCATCAAAATGATGGCGGAGATTGAAGAAAAATATGAGATTCCCGATGCCATCACCGCGTTGGGAAAGCTGCTCCGCTACAGCATGAAATGGACAAAAGATAATGTAACCATAGAGGAAGAGCTGGAATATGTCCGCAATTACCTGCGGCTGGTTAACCTGCGGTTCGATTATGAGATTTACCTGTCGGAAAACATACCGGAAATTATCCGGCGGCAGAAAATTCCCAAGATGTCCCTGCAGCCGATTGTGGAAAACGCCATCTATCATGGAATCGAGCAGATGGCGGAGGACACCAACATATACATAAAAGGTATTGTAAAGGGTCAGGATTGTATGATTGAGATTACGGATGCAGGCAGAGGAATGGATCAGGAAGAGGTAGAGAAGCTGTATCAAAGGATAAACGGAGAGCTGGAGGCGTCAGGAGGCTCAGGAAACGGCATTGGACTGAAAAATGTACAGGATCGGATTAAAATCAGCTTTGGAGAAAAATATGGAATTGAAATTGCATCGAAGCTGGGCTGTTATACAAAAGTAATGATCTGCATTCCCATGACAGAAGAGGGATAAAGAATAAATGGAATGGAGGGAAAGATGAGAACCCTTTTGATTGTAGAAGACGAAAAAATGATACGCCAGGGTATCAAGGCTATGGTACAGCGCAGCGGCGTTCCGGTAGATCATATTCTGGAATGCAACAATGGAGAGGCAGCGCTTGAAATACTGAAAATGCAGAAGGTAGACGTGATGTTTACAGATATCCGTATGCCCAAAATGGATGGCATTGCCCTGGTAAAGGCGATGCAGGAGCTGCCGCAGTGCCCTTTGACCGTTGCAGTAAGCGGATATGATGATTTTTCCTATGCTGTGGAAATGATGAGAATGGGAGTGAGGGAGTATCTCTTAAAGCCTGTGGACAGAGAGAAGGTCAAGGAAGTGCTGATCCGGCTGAATGAGGAGATCACCATGGGAAAGGAAAGCGCCAGACAGGACAGGAGTCTTGGATATCAGCAGCTGAAATATGCCCTTTTGAATCAGAATCTGACAGAGTCCGAAAAGCAATTGCTGGTGAAGCAGTATGGGGATTCTTTTTTCTCAGGAGAATATCTGATAGTGCTGACCAACCATGCAGAGGGAGTATGGGAGAACCTGGAGGAGGAAAATCCATTTATTTTTCTAAATGAAGTAGAGGGGAACGACCTGTTTATTACAGACCAAAAATATTTATCCATTTTACTTTTGGATGAGCTTGCAGGCTGCTATGTGGGAATCAGCGGCGTTCATTCTGGAATGGAAACCCTGAGAGAAGCTTACGGGGAAGCTCTTGGAGCGCGGAAGGAAGCGTTTTATCTTGGAAAGTCTGCGGTCTTTTTTGAGGAAATGATTACCGGAAAGGAAAAAAGTCTTTCGCTGGAAGAGGGGATGATCAGGCAGATCGTGCAGCAGTTGGGAACAGATAAATATGAAAACGCGCTGAAAAGCCTGAAACGGATCTTTAAAAACGCCTCCCTGGGGGGATATGCACCCTCTGACCTGGAAAGGGCAATAGACATTATGATGGAGGAAATTCTTGCTACCTACGCAGGTGTTTTAAAAGTTGAGCGAAAAGAGGTAGAAGAATATTTTAGAATCTATGGCTTTAACTGCCTGGAAGAGTACGAGACGGAACTGACGGGATGGCTTACCAGATTCTGCGAAACGCTGAACAGTCGGTTTGACGATTATAAAAATAAGCAGAAGATTCAGCAGGCTGTGAGGTACATTGAAGAAAACTATCATAAGGATCTGAATATGGCGGTGGTTTCCAACCAGATTTCCATGAATTATTCCTTATTTTCTTATGTTTTTAAGCAGTACACAGGAAATAATTTTGTAAATTATTTAAAAGAAATCAGAATCAGGGAGGCAAAGCGCCTGTTGGAGGAAACGGATCTGAAGGTGATTGAGATCAGCGAGCAGGTGGGATACGAAAATGAAAAGCATTTTATGAAAACCTTTAAAGCTTCCTGCGGGGTTTCTCCAACAGAATACAGAAAGAACATGCAGTTTAAGGGGGACAAAAATCCCTAGGAATTTTCCTTTCTTTTACTGCGTTTGTTCTCATACATTGCCTGATCGGCATGCTCAAACATTTCTGACAGATCGGAGGGACTGGCAGGTATCTGCACACAAAAACCGCAGCTCACCTGTATCAGATACGCCTTTGTGTGAAGTTTATTGTAATTGTTCAAATATTGATGGACGTTATCGATCAGCTGAGATGCTTTTTCAGCAGTACAGTCCGGAGCCAGGATCTGAAATTCGTCTCCGCCCGGACGGGAGCAGATATAGCCGGGCGCTGCGGCGCTTTCCAGAGCGTGGGCGAGCACCTGAATTGCAAAATTCCCTTCCCCATGTCCGAAGTTATCGTTGATGGACTTCAGGCTGTCCAGGTCAAACATGAAGGCTGCCACAGGCTGCTGCCGGGCGATTGCCTGCTCGAAGGCAGGAACAGAGAGAAGTTTAAAGCCCTGACGGTTCAGCAGTCCGGTGAGTTCATCCTTGGTGTAAATATCTTCCAGACGTCCCACCAAAAGTCCAAGACTTTTCTTATCATAGAGGCTTTTCAGCATGTTGTTTACATTTAAAAGCCAGGAGATAAAAGAGAAGGAATATCCAATCTGATCATTTTCAAAGGAGAGGGCAATATATCCAAAGCTTTGCTCCCCAAAAAACAGGGGGGCATAAGTATAGGAAAATACATCTTCGCTGTAAAGATAATCGGGAAGTGTGCTGCGCTTGGTAAAAGTGCATTCAGGAAGCCGCTTCCCGTTTTTAAAGGCAAGCTTTAAAAGAACGGTATCTGAATTGCAGGCACGTTCTGTGGTAAGAGTGATTTCCCGGATGTGACCGGAAATTCGATCCCAGTCCTCGTAAAGACACAGGTAGAATTCTTTGCAGCCGGGAAGCGCCTGTACAAAGCCTGCGAGAATATCCATACCCTCGTCAAGATCCTTCACACCCTGCAAATTGGCGGACATATGCATATTCAGGATTAAGTATTCTTCCAGACGGGAGATCTGCTGGTCCAGCTTCCGGGCGTAGGAGTAGTTGGAGGTGACAGGACTGTTACAGCCGCAGGAAGCGCCGATGCTTGGGGTTGCGTAAACGGTAGTGACAGAAGGAACTTCCTTTTTATGGGCGAGCTTTGAGAGATGTTCCACAGCCGCTTCGCCTACCTGATCTATGGGGAAAGTGACGGAGGTCAGCTGAGGAGAAGTCATTTGACCGAAGGCAAGGGTATCGCATCCGGTTACGGCAATCTGTCCAGGAATCGTTATGCCCCGTTCTTTTAAAAGGGAAATAAGGGACAGAGCAATTCTGTCGTTATAGCAGACGATTGCCTCCGGCATTGCCGGCAAATCCATGATTTTGTCAAGCGCTTCTTTTATGCTTTCCTGTGAAAAACCGCAGGAGAGAAAACAATTCTCAAGGGGAAGGGAAAGGGCGTTCATCCCTTCTATAAACGCCTGTCTGCGCAGGGCGTCAGATTCCGTCTCCACCAGGCTGCCCAGATAACAGATTCTTTTGTAGTGATGGACGTTCCCAAGATGTAAAACCAGATCTTTCACCGGTCTGTGATTTTCAAGAGTAATGCGGGGATAAACGGAAGGACTTTGGCTGATATCGATTATAGGACAGGAAAATTTTTCCTGGAGCAGCTTTTCAATATCCTTTCCCAGGGAGGATAGAAGATAAGTGCTGGAAACCAGAATCATGCCAACATAATCCTCCGGTTTTGGGATCGTTAAAATGCTGGTTTCCCCGATAACGTAGTCCCCCAGATTTTCCCCGTCATTGGAGGCAAAGATTTCCACCAGATAACCAAACTCCTTTGCCTTTTTAACAACACCGGATAACAGCCGGCTTTGATAGTCTCCGTAAATATGAGAAATAAACACGCCAATTTTTTTGTGATGATACATAATCGTTCCCCCCTGGCTATTCTGCCATTGTTTCCCATTGCTGATACAAGGAGGCAAGCTTTTGACCAAGCGCCTCCTGTTGGATGGATAATTCCTGAAGTTTTGCGGCGTCTACCGCTATTTCAGGCTGTGCCATTTGATCTTCAAGGGCTGCAATCTGGTTTTCCAGAGCAGTGATCGCTTCCTCGCATTTTTTCAGGTCATTTTCCTTTTTTCTCGCCTTTGCCTGCTGTTCCTTTTTTGCCTGCCAGTCCAGCTTTGTCTCCGAGGGCGGCTCTTCCTTTTTGGAGGAAGGAGCAGAAGAGAAAGGCGTAGAAAGGGTATTTTTCTTTTCCAGATAGTAATCGTAATTTCCCAGATAGTTGGTCAGGACTTTATGACTAAGCTCCAGAATCCGGCTTGCGGTGCGGTTAATAAAATAACGGTCATGGGATACGTAAAGTACGGTTCCTTCATATGCGTTCAGGGCGTCCTCCAGAATCTCCTTTGAAGTGATGTCCAGATGGTTGGTAGGCTCATCCAGGATCAGGAAATTGGATTCCGACAGCATCAGCTTGGCAAGGGATACCCGCCCCCGCTCACCGCCGCTGAGATCGCCGATTCTTTTATATACATCCTCCCCGGTAAAGAGGAAAGCGGCAAGGGTACTGCGGATCTCAGTGTTGTTCAGATAAGGATAGGCATCGGATATTTCCTCAAATAAGGTTTTCTCCGTATGCAGAACATGGTGTTCCTGGTCGTAGTAGCCAATATGTACATTTGTGCCCAGAGAAACAGAGCCGGTATCCGCTTCCAGAAGTCCGTTGATGATTTTCAGAATGGTGGTTTTACCGGTGCCGTTATCTCCGATGATGGCAACGTGTTCTCCCCGTTTAAGATCCATGGAAAGTCCGGTGAAAAGAGGGGCTTCTCCAAATGTCTTGGAGAGATTTTCAATGTGGAGCACATCGTTTCCGCTGATGCACCTTGGCGTCAGGGTCATATGAATATCGGTGCGCGCCGTAGTGGGCTTATCCAGTACTTCCATTTTATTTAACAGTTTTTCGCGGCTTTCGGCGCGTTTGATGGATTTTTCCCGGTTAAAGGATCGGAGCTTTTCAATCACTTCTTCCTGATGTTTGATTTCCTGCTGCTGTTTGAAATAGGCGTTTAAGGCGGCAGTGCGGAGCTGTTCCTTTTTGACGGCGTAATCGGAATAATTGCCTGTAAAGGAAGCAGCGTTGGTCTGGTCGATTTCAATGACCTTTCCGGCGATTCGGTCCAGAAAGTAGCGGTCATGGGAGACCACCAGGACAGCGCCTTTATAATTTAAAAGATAGGTTTCCAGCCAGGCAATGGAATTCAAGTCCAGATGATTGGTAGGCTCGTCCAAAATAATCAGGTCTGGCTTAAGGAGCAGGAGACGCCCCAGAGCCACTCGTGTTTTCTGTCCCCCGGAAAGGGTGGCTATGGGATGGGAAAATTCCCCTTCCTCAAATCCAAGTCCTTTAAGGACGCCTGCAATCTCACTTTTATAAGCATAACCGTTGGCAAGCTCAAAGGCGTGGGTAAGGCGAGTATAGGTGTCCATAAGATTTTCCAGCGCCTCGCCGGATGCCTGTTTCATGGAAAGCTCCAGCTGCCGGATTTTTCGCTCGGTTTCAATTACGTCGGCTTTTACGGAGAGAAGCTCGTCATAGATGGTATTTTCACTGTTTACATCCTGATTCTGAGCAAGATAACCCAGGGTTTTTCCCTTGGCAAGGGTGACGACCCCCTGATCAGGGGACAGTTCCCCCACTATGATGCGCAGCAGGGTGGTTTTGCCTGCGCCGTTAATGCCTACCAAAGCAGCCTTGTCATAATCTTCAATATGAAAAGAAACGTTGGAAAGCACAGGCTTTTCCGCGAATGCTTTTGATATATTCTGACATGATAAAATCATAATAACACATCCTTTAATAAAATCTCAGTATCAGTTTACAGATGATAAAAGGGAATGTCAATGAATTGACATTATTTTAACAGTGTTATATATTATTTTTATAATGTAGATAACTGTCGGGCGGATAAAAAGCCGGAGGCAGCGGGAGGAAGCTTTTTGGAAAATAAAGAGATTTCACAAGCCGTAATCGGACGGCTTCCCAGATATTTCAGATATTTAGGTGAACTTAAGGACGAAGGGATCGAGAGAATATCTTCCCAGGAGCTGAGTGATATCATGCAGGTGACGGCTTCTCAGATCCGTCAGGATTTCAACAATTTTGGAGGCTTTGGTCAACAGGGATACGGCTATAAGGTGGAATATTTATATGAGGAGATCGGCAAAATTTTAGGGCTTGACAAGACTCATAACCTGATCATCATCGGCGCGGGAAATTTAGGGCAGGCGCTTGCCAATTATATGAATTTTGAGAGAAGAGGCTTCCTGTTTAAAGGAATATTTGACAATAACCCTGCGCTTTTCGGGAAAAAAATCCGAAATATGGAAATAAAGCCCATGGAAGAAATGGAAGCCTTCGTAAAAGAAAACGGCATTGACATAGCGGTTCTTACCATTCCTAAGGGAAGTGCTGTGGAAGTGGCGGGAAAGCTGGTGGAGAATGGAATCAGGGGCATTTGGAATTTTGCCCATGTGGATCTTCCCGTTCCTGCAGAGATTCAGGTGGAAAATGTCCATTTATCGGACAGTCTGATGAAACTGGCATATAATATCAATCGCTATGAGCAGAATGAGCTTTAAACGTTTTGACAGCAACGGCAAGGGAGGAATAGAAGATGTCAAGATCAGAGGAAACGTATCGGTCCGCAATGGCGGATTCGGTGCTTAACGGTAAGAAAATACCGATTCTTACACTGGATCACAAATGGCATAAGTTGTTTACCCAGGCAGAACCCACGAAAAGGATCAAACGGCACGAAGAGGAATTAAATGAGCTGATCAAAAGGAGAGGCAAGGCGAATACGGAGATCAAGGAAATCCAGCGCCTGAAAAAGAGGCTGATGCAGGAAATCATGGAAAATGCAGAAAGCGCATCCTCCGGAAACGATTTAAGAGCGATCAAAAAAACCCAGGAAAATACCCGGCTTCTGGGCGAATGCAATGAGAAAATTGCCGCCTATGAGGATGAATTGCTGGCGCTTCCCAGGGAGATTGACAGGGTCAACAAGGAGTTGACCATGGAAACCATGGAAATATGTTATGAAAGACTAAGGGAAAATGAGCGGGAGATTGCGGAGATTACCAAATGGGCGGCGCGGGTTAAGGAAGAGCTGAAGGAAAAGCTGGTTCAGAAACAGGAAAAGGAACAGATGAACCAGGAGCTTTATTCTTACATGCACGACGTGTTTGGCATGGATGTGATTAACTTGTTTGACAGGCAGTATAAGGAAAAAAAATAACGGGATTGATGTAAAATGAATTATGTTGTGACGGCAGGGGAAATGAAAGAGTATGACAGGGATACCATCGAGAGGATTGGTATCCCTTCTATGGTTTTAATGGAGAGGGCGGCTTTGGGGACGGCGGAAGCAATTTTGCAGAGCAGACCCATGCCGGAGACGGTGCTTGTGGTCGCAGGAACCGGAAACAACGGAGGCGACGGGCTTGCAGTGGGGAGGCTCCTTGCCTTAAAAGGCGCCAGGGTCACCTTCTGTCTTGCAGGCGACAGGGATAAAATGACGCTGGAAACGAAAAAGCAGCTTGCTATTTTAGAAAATTTGGGGTTTTCCACCATGGGCAATTTGGGGAGCGGGGAATATGATATGGTAGTGGATGCTCTTTTGGGAATCGGACTGTCCCGGCAGGTAACGGGAGCGTATCTTGCGCTGGTGAAACAGATCAACAGGTGCAGGGAGAGAGGAAGTTATGTGTGTTCAGTGGATATCCCCTCCGGCATCTGTGCAGATACGGGAGAAATACTGGGGGATGCGGTGAAAGCGGACCTTACGGTAACCTTTGCCTTTGCAAAGCGGGGATTGCTTTTGTATCCGGGAAGGACCTATGCGGGAAAGGTTGTAGTGTGGGACATCGGCATTACGGAAAGTGCCTTCCAAAGGGAGATGCCGGGGGCATTCTGTTATGCGCCCGGGGATCTGAAAGGACTGCTTCCCAAACGAAGACCGGACGGAAATAAAGGTACCTTTGGCAAGGTGCTTCTGATTGCGGGAAACCGTGATATGAGCGGCGCCTGTATTTTAAGCGGAAAGGGTATTTTGAGATCCGGAGCCGGTATGGTGAAAATTGTGACGCCTGCCTGTAATCGGGAGATTGTACAGAGAGCTTTTCCGGAAGCAATGCTGTATACTTATGAGGAAGCTCCGGAACCGGAACGGCTGAAGGAATGCCTGGAATGGGCGGATGTTTTGGTGGCGGGACCGGGCATGGGAAAAGATGAGAAGGCGTTTTCGCTGATGCAGGGCGTGCTGGCAGACCAAAGAAAACCGGCAGTAATTGATGCGGACGGATTGAATTTGATTGCCGCCAGCAAGGAGCTTCAAAGCCTTGCAAGGAAAAGAGGAAGAGAAAAGCTTATTATGACGCCCCATCCGGGAGAACTGATCCGGCTTGGAAACCGGGATATGGAATACTACCGGAAAAACAGGGAAAAGCTGGTTTGGGAGCTGGCGGATCGGTTTGACTGTATTATGGCAGCGAAGGACGCGGTTACCCTGGGGGTACAGTCCGGCAGAAAAGAAATATATATCAATACCTCCGGAAACAACGGCATTGCCACGGCAGGCAGCGGAGATATACTTGCCGGCATGATCGGAGGATTGCTGGCACAGAAGATGGAGAGCTTTGAGGCAGTATGCTTAGGAATCTATCTTCATGGACTTGCAGGGGAGGAAGCCGTCCGCCAAAAGGGAACCATGGGAACGGTGGCTTCGGATATACTGGAGGCGCTGCCAGTGCTTACAAAGACTTGTTAGAGGAGAAAACAGGATGGAAAGATACCAGAGGGTTTATGCCCAGATTGATTTGGACGCTGTCAAAAGCAATATGGAACATATGAAGGCAAATATCGGAGCTGCAACCAAAATAATGGGAGTGATCAAAACCGACGGGTACGGTCATGGGGCTGTTCCCATAGCAAGGGAGCTGGAAAAGCTGGATTATCTTTATGGCTTTGCCGTTGCCACTGCGGAAGAGGCATGCAGCCTCCGGAATGGAGGGATTTCCAGACCGATCCTGATTCTTGGATATACCTTTCCCTACAGCTATGAAAAAATGATACAGGAGGAGGTTTCCCTTGCCCTGTTCAGAAGAGATACTTTGGAAACGCTTTCCCGTACGGTAAAAAGCCTGGGGCAGAAGGGAATAGATAAAAAGGCGAAAGTACATATTAAAGTGGATACGGGAATGAGCCGAATCGGCATCAAACCGGATCAGGAAGGGCTTTCCTTTGTGGCGGATGCTTTCAAGACGCCGGGCATTGAGGTGGAAGGGATTTTTACCCATTTTGCCAGAGCAGACGAAACCGATAAAACCCCGGCAAAGCAGCAGATTGCCTTGTTTTGCCGGTTTATAGATCAGATCCGGGAAAAAACCGGCAGGGAGATCCCCATTAAGCACTGCTCCAACAGCGCGGGGATTGTGGAACTGCCCCAGGCGAATATGGATTTGGTGCGGGCGGGGATTACCCTTTATGGGTTATGGCCTTCCCCCCAGGTAAAAAGGGATATTGTGACCCTTACGCCTGTGATGAGTCTTTACAGCACCATCGTGTACGTAAAGGAAATTGAAGCGGGCGTTTCAGTGAGCTATGGGGGAACCTTTACCGCGCCTGAAAGAATGCGGATCGCTACAGTCCCGGTAGGCTATGGGGACGGCTATCCCAGAGGATTGTCAGGAAAAGGATTTGTACTGGTGCATGGAAAAAAGGCGCCCATTTTGGGCAGGGTATGCATGGATCAGTTTATGATAGATGTAACGGAAATTCCCGAAGCTGTAGAGGGAGATCGGGTAACGCTGATCGGACGGGACGGACAGAAACAGATCACTATGGAGCAGCTGGGAGAACTATCCGGCAGATTTAACTATGAATTTGCATGCTGCATTGGAAAGCGGGTTCCCAGAATTTATATAAAAGATGGAAAGATTCTGGATACCGATGAACAGAGCCAGGATTTTTAACTGCATCTGAATACCTTCTGACAATACGGTTATACTATTTATCAACTTGAAAAGATCCTATTGTAATGAAGGGTGTGTGAAAAGGTGAGAAGAGGAGATATTTATTATGCGGATTTAAGACCGGTGGTAGGTTCGGAGCAGGGAGGAATCAGACCGGTATTGATTATACAGAACGACGTAGGAAACAAGCACAGCCCCACCGTTATTTGTGCGGCGATTACCTCTAAAATGAATAAGGCAAAGCTGCCTACCCATATAGAGCTGAGTTCCGGAAAATACGATATGGAAAGGGATTCTGTTATTTTACTGGAGCAGCTTCGCACCATTGATAAGACTCGTCTGAAGGACAAAGTATGTCATCTGGACGAGGGAATTATGAAACGGGTTAATCACGGGCTTATGGTCAGCCTGGAGCTGGGTACATATGTGTGAACCGGTGGAAGGCTCCCCAAAAGGCAAAACTTGACGATAAGAACAGGAAATGATATAGTCTATCTTGATATTTTACAAAAGGAGATGAAGAAATGGACGATGGCAGTCCTATGGCTGGTTGTATGATTTTTTTAATGCTGCTTTTGATCGACGCGCTTTTTTATGGATTTGGCGCAGCGGTTAAGGAGCTGAGTGCAAAGGAACTGTCTGAGCAGGTGGAAAAAACCGGAAGCAAAAAAGCGAAGCGGCTTTACCAGATTGCAGTCAGACCGGAGCAATATATCAATACAGTCCAGCTGGTAGTGACCCTGATTAATTTGGTGATGGGAGCGTTTTTCCTAAGGGTTTTGAGCACAGTGGTGGGGAGACTGATCGAAAAGGGAATTTTTGAGAAGCTTGCGGGCACTGTGATCGCGCCGGCGGTGGTTTCGGTGACAGGGTTGATCCTTGCAGGCGGAGCGCTCCTGTACATATTGCTGACCTTTGGCGTATTGCTTCCCAAAAGGCTGGGGGCGCGTTATGCAGAGCCATGGGCGTATACCTGTATCAACCTGATTTATGATATTACCAAGATTTTCAGTCCCGTAACGGGTCTGGTATCTGTGACTGCGAAGGGCGTTTTGCGTCTTGTAGGAATCCGCACAGATGAAAATACGGAAGACGTTACGGAAGAAGAGATTATTTCCATGGTCAACGAGGGACACGAGCAGGGGGTTCTTCTTGCCACGGAAGCGGAAATGATCACCAATATTTTTGAATTTGGGGATAAGGAAGCAAAGGATATTATGACCCACAGATCCAGTATTCTTGCCATGGACAGGAATATGACCCTGGGAGAAGCCCTTGACTATATGTTAAGCGAGAGCAAAAGCAGGTTCCCTGTATTTGACGGGAATATTGACAATGTGATAGGGATTCTTCATTTCAGAGACGCAATGCGCAGCCATCGGGAAGAGGGGAACATGGACCGCCCCATCGGAGAGATTGAGGGCTTGATAAGGGAAACCATGTTTGTGCCTGAAACCAAAAATATCGATGTACTTTTTCAGACCATGCAGCACACGAAAACCCAGATGGTGATCGTGGTGGATGAGTATGGGCAAACCACAGGGCTGATCGCCATGGAAGATATTCTGGAAGAAATCGTAGGAAATATTATGGACGAATACGATGAGGAGGAGGAACATATTGAAGAGACCGGGAATGCAGATGAATACATCATAGAAGGCATTACGCCTCTTGAGGAATTGGAAGAACGGTTTAAAATTCATTTCAGGGAAGAAGAATTTGAGACACTGAACGGCTTCTTGATTTCCAAGATGGACAAGATCCCGGAAGAGGAGGAAGACTTTGCCATTGATATAGAGGGTTATCATTTTCAGATTTGGCAGGTAAAAAACCGTATGATCAAAAGTGTGCTTGTGAAAAAGCTTCCCGATAAAAAAAGCGGGGAGGAAGCGCTTTCCGGGAAAAAGGAAGTTGAAAACGAACAAATATAAAAGGAGAAAAGAAGATGTCAGGACATTCAAAATTTGCAAACATAAAACATAAAAAAGAGAAAAACGATGCCGCTAAGGGAAAGATTTTTACCATTCTGGGAAGAGAGATTGCAGTGGCGGTAAAGGAAGGCGGTCCGGACCCGGCGAACAATTCTAAGCTGGCACAGGTGATTGCAAAGGCAAAATCCAACAATATGCCTAATGATACCATTGAAAGAGGCATTAAAAAGGCGGCGGGAGATGCAGGAAGCGTCAATTATAAGTATATTACCTATGAAGGCTACGGACCTAACGGCATCGCTATTATTGTGGACGCCTTAACGGACAATCAGAACAGAACGGCGGCAAATGTGCGAAACGCCTTTTCAAAAGGAAACGGAAATGTAGGGACGCCGGGATGTGTTTCCTTCATGTTTGACAAAAAAGGGCAGATGATTATTGATAAGGAAGAATTTGAGGGGGATTCCGATGAGCTTATGATGCTTGCTTTGGACGCGGGCGCTGAGGATTTCACGGAGGAAGAGGACAGCTATGAGGTGATTACGGCTCCGGATGATTTCGATCAGGTGTTGAAGGCGCTTCAGGAAGAAAATATTCCCATGGTGTCTGCAGAAGTGACCATGATTCCTCAGAATTATGTGGAGCTTACAGAGGAAGCGGCAGTGAAAAATTTGCAGAAGATACTGGATCTCTTGGATGAAGACGATGACGTACAGGCGGTATACCACAATTGGGATGAATAAACGAAAAAGCAGGCTGCTGTTTTGGATAGGAGTCCTGTTCATTATTTGCAGTCGAATACTATTTTTTTTCCTTGCAGGAGCGGACGTTGAAGATACATATGGTTATTTTGAACAGGCAATGATCCGTATGGAGAAAACGGAGCCGGTTTTTTCTTCGGGGCTTTCCTATGGGTTTATCCATGCCTTATCGGTAGCGCTGCGTTTTGTAGGAAACCGGCATTTTATGGCGGGGCTGTGGCAGATGATTCTGCAGATTTTGTGGATGATCCTGTTTTTGACAGGCGCAGGCATGCTTCTCGGATGGGCGGCAGGGTTTGCCGCTACCGTAGTACTGATGGTTTCACCCTGGGTTTTTCATTCCGTATTTGTGATTGCCCCGGAAAATTATTTTATGCTTTATGCTGCCCTGTTTTTGGTGCTGCTGGGGTATTATGCCAAAACGGCGGGAGAGAAAGGATGGCGTGAGAACTTTCCCGGAAGATTCTATTTAGCAGCGGCAGGGATTTTGCTTGGGGTTTTGTGTACTTGGAACTATTTGGGACTGGTTTTGCTTGTGCTGTCGGTATATGTGCAGATAGAAAATCACAGACTGTGGAAAGGGAAAACCATAGATCGGGAGCGCATGATGGGAACGGGAATCCAGAGTGTAAGTCTATTGTTTTGGATTCTTGTGGGTATCCTTGCCGGTTTGATGCGGTATACGGCGCTTACAGGTCTTTCCATTTTGCAGCAGCTTGGCTGGTGGGGCGCTTATTTAACGGATTTTCGTAAGCAGGGACAAGAAGTTGGCGGTCTATTGACCTTGTGGCTGATTACCGCTTGGGCGGTAGGTATGGTATACAGCCGGCTACGCGGGAAGCCGGTGAAACCGGGAGAAGAGGAAATGACGGAAGAAAGAGAAGAAACCAATGGAGGAACGGAAGTTTACCAGGAGACAGATGCCGGCGAAGAACAGGAAAAAGTCAAATTCCTTGAGAATCCGCTTCCAGTACCCAAAAAACATGTAAAAAAAGAAATTGCCTTCGATTTTGATATAGAAGACGCAAAAATGGAGTTTGATATTTCAGTCAGCGAGAAGGATGATTTTGATATATCCTGACTTGGATGTATAAAAAAAACAGGCTGGAAACATACTAAAAGGGACTGCTGTAAGCAGTTCTTTTTTGTTCGTTTGTATCTAATAAAGAAAGGACAAAGGGTATGTCGGGAAAAAAGATTGAAGAGGAAAAGCATAGAAATGAACGTATAGAAGAAACGGGACAGGTTACATTGGACAAAAACGGTAAATCCCATACCATTCATCTGATCTCTGTGATCGGGGAAGTGGAGGGACATGAGAATCTTGGCAACAATTCAAAGACCACCAAGTATGAGCATGTGCTTCCGGAGCTGGCGGCAATTGAGGACAGCAGCGATATTGACGGGGTATTGATTCTGCTCAATACCATGGGAGGAGATGTGGAGGCAGGGCTTGCCATTGCGGAAATGATCGCTTCCTTAAGCAAGCCTACGGTATCTCTTGTGCTGGGAGGAAGTCATTCCATTGGAGTGCCTATTGCAGTCAGCACCGATTATTCCTATATTGTTCCCACGGGAACAATGGTCATTCATCCGGTGAGAATGAACGGCATGGTGATTGGCGTGCCCCAGACCTTTGACTATTTTCGGCAGATTCAGAACAGAATTACCGGATTTGTGTGCAGCCATTGCAAAATAACCAAAAACCGGTTTGAGGAGCTGATGATGGAAACAGGCGTGCTGACCAAGGATGTGGGAACAATTCTGGTGGGAGAAGAAGCCGTTTCCGAAGGAATCATCAATGAAACCGGAGGCATCAGGGAGGCAATGGAGAAGCTTCACGGACTGATCGCCAAACGGAAGAAAAGCAACGAGAAAAGCAAATAAGAAAGTTTCTTGATGACAAGGAATGATGAAAATGCTATACTATATAAGATTATGTAAGTATCCGAAAGGTGCTGAAGGGGTTTTTAGTATGGCGCAGACAAGGAAAAACAGTTCCGGCAGAGGCGGCTCGACCACCGGAAAAAGAAATTCAGGAAAAGGAAATAATCAGCGCAGAACCGTAAATTCGCGTAACAATAAAAGTGAACCTATGGACGTGGCAATCAGAAATGAAATTATTTTGATTGCCCTGTTTGCGGTGGCAGTCTTTTTGTTTTTATGCAATTTTGGGATTGCCGGGGTTATGGGAAATACCATAAGAGATGTGATGTTTGGTATTTTCGGGCTGACGGCTTACATTATGCCCTTGGCGTTGTTTTTGATGATTGCATTCGGCATGGTAAACAGCGGCAGTTCTATCGCGGCGCGTAAGCTCGTATCGGGGGTTTTACTGTTTCTGATAGCAGGAATTTTGTGCGAGCTGTTTTCGGGCTCCCTGGAAGGGACGGAAAGCTATCAGGTAGGAGAAATCTATTTAAGGTGCAGCCAGAACCACAACGGGGGCGGCGTGCTGGCGGGTTCCCTTGCCTATCTTTGCCATCATTTTCTGGGAATGATCGGCACCATATTAATTCTTTTAGTGATCGTCATTATATCCATTGTGGTCTTAACAGAAAAATCCTTTGTATCGGGAGTCAAATCCGGCGGAAGAAAAGTTTATGAGCGTTCCAGAGAAGATGCCGCTTACCGAAGAGAGAGGGCGGAAATACGCCGCAGAGAGCAGGAAGAGGAAAGAAAACGCAGGGAAGAGGAGAGACGGCTTCAGGAGGAGGAGCGGGAAAACGAAAAGATCCTGCGGATGGATAAAAAGATCTCAGGCGTCATGCTGGATACGACCCTGACAGAGCGGGAAGAGACCCGGTATAAAGAAAGAGACGATATCCATGAAATTAACCTGGCGGATTTTGAGGAGCAGATCGAGCAGGTTAAACCGGAGGAGGAAGAGAGAAAAGAAGAGGAATTTGATTTCCATCAGATCAGAATCAACAGCGCTTATCTGGAGGATGAGGAAGGAAACGACGAGCTTTCCGAGATCACAGGGCTTTATGAGGATGAGGAGGAAGCGCCGGAACCGGTTTATGAAGAGCCGCCCAGGGAAAAGGAAAGACCCAGAGCCTATGTAAAGGAGCGGAAGGAAAGTCCCGGCAGGGAGGAAAAGCCAACCGGAGAAGAGCGTCATGCCGCCGTTGAACAGCCTCCAAGGGAACGTCCTAAGAAATACATATTTCCGCCGATCAGCAAGCTGGCAAAGGGAGCGGGAAAGGCAGGAGGAGATTCCGCACGGGAATTAAAGGAAACGGCAATGCGCCTTCAACAGACGCTCCAGACCTTCGGCGTTCGGGTTACCATTACCGATATCAGCCAGGGACCGGCAGTGACCAGATTTGAGCTGCAGCCGGAGCAGGGCGTTAAGGTGAGTAAAATCGTAGGCTTGACCGATGATATTAAACTGAATCTTGCCGCCACGGATATCAGAATTGAGGCGCCTATTCCGGGAAAGGCTGCCGTGGGGATTGAAGTGCCCAACAAAGAGAATACGGCTGTGGCATTGAGAGATCTGCTGGAAAGCAGAGAATTTAAAGAATTTCCCTCCAAGCTTGCGTTCGCCGTGGGGAAAGATATCGGAGGCAAGGTGGTGGTAGCGGATATTGCTAAAATGCCTCATATGTTGATTGCCGGAGCTACCGGTTCCGGTAAATCGGTGTGCATCAACACCCTGATTATGAGTATTTTGTATAAGGCTCATCCGGACGAAGTAAAGTTGATTATGGTGGATCCTAAGGTGGTAGAGCTGAGTGTTTACAACGGCATCCCCCATCTTTTGATTCCGGTGGTAACAGATCCCAAGAAGGCGTCCGCCGCACTCCAGTGGGGTGTTGCTGAGATGACCGACAGATATCAGAAATTTGCAGATTTTAACGTAAGAGACCTGAAGGGATATAACAAGAAGGCGGAAGCCATGCAGGAGAAGGGAGATCCGGAAGCCCCTGCAAAACTGCCTCAGATCGTAATTATTGTGGATGAGCTTGCAGATTTGATGATGGTTTCGCCGGGGGAGGTGGAGGAATCCATCTGCCGCCTGGCACAGCTGGCGAGAGCCGCGGGAATTCACCTGATTATTGCTACCCAGCGTCCTTCCGTGGACGTGATCACAGGGCTGATCAAGGCAAATATGCCCAGCCGGGTGGCGTTCAGCGTATCCAGCGGAGTGGATTCCAGAACCATTCTGGATATGAACGGGGCGGAAAAGCTGCTGGGAAAGGGAGATATGTTGTTTTATCCCCAGGGCTATACCAAGCCGGCAAGAGTACAGGGCGCCTTTGTGTCAGACAAGGAAGTGTCGGACGTGGTAGATTTTTTGAAGAACCAGGCGCTGGGAAATATTTATGATACCGATATTCAGGAGAAAATCTCCACCTACGGAAACGGCAGCGGCGGTGCGGGAGGCGGGGAAGGTTCCGAACGGGATCCCCATTTTGTGGACGCCGCCAGGTTTATCATTGAAAAGGACAAGGCGTCTATAGGAATGCTTCAGAGAGTTTTTAAGATCGGTTTTAACCGTGCGGCAAGGATTATGGATCAGCTTTGCGAAGCGGGGGTAGTGGGGGAAGAGGAAGGCACCAAGCCCCGCAAGGTGCTGATGAGTGAAGAACAGTTTGAACAGTTTATAGAGGAATCTCTGTAAAACAGGAGGATATATTATGAAGACAGATATTCAGATCGCCCAGGAAGCGGCGCTGCTTCCCATTACAGAGGTGGCAAAGGCGCTTCAGATTCCGGATAAGGAGCTGGAGCTGTACGGAAAATATAAAGCAAAAATTTCCGACGACTATTTGGAACAAATTGCCGGAAATCCCAACGGAAAATTGATTTTGGTAACGGCGATCAACCCTACCCCAGCAGGGGAAGGAAAAACCACCACCAGCGTGGGGCTGGGACAGGCGTTTGGCAAACTGGGGAAAAAGGCGGTAATTGCCCTGAGGGAGCCTTCATTAGGTCCTTGCTTTGGGGTGAAGGGAGGAGCCGCAGGCGGCGGTTATGCCCAGGTGGTTCCCATGGAAGATTTGAACCTTCATTTTACCGGAGACTTTCATGCCATTACTTCCGCCAATAATTTGCTGGCAGCGCTTTTGGACAATCATATACAGCAGGGAAATGAATTAAGGATCGATACCAGGAGAGTGGTATGGAAACGCTGTCTTGACATGAACGACCGGGTTTTGCGCAATGTTGTGGTAGGACTGGGGGCAAAAACCGACGGCGTGGTACGGGAGGATCATTTTGTAATCACGGTGGCGTCGGAGATCATGGCAATCCTCTGTCTTGCAGTTGATATGAAAGATTTGAAGGAGCGGCTGGCAAGAATCGTGGTGGCATACAACGATCAGGGAGAACCGGTACGCGCAGGGGATTTGAATGCAGTAGGCGCTATGGCGGCGCTTTTGAAGGATGCTATGAAGCCGAATTTGATTCAGACGCTGGAGCATACGCCTGCGCTGGTACACGGCGGTCCCTTTGCCAATATCGCCCACGGCTGTAATTCTGTGCGCGCTACCAACGCCGCCCTTAAGATGGCGGACTATGTGATCACAGAGGCAGGATTTGGGGCGGATCTGGGAGCAGAAAAATTCTTTGATATTAAGTGCAGGATTGCAGGGCTTAAACCGGACGCAGTGGTTCTGGTTGCCACCATACGCGCTTTGAAATACAATGGCGGCATACCCAAGTCCGGTTTGGGAGAAGAAAACCTGGAGGCGTTGGAAAAAGGAATCGTAAATCTGGAAAAGCACATTGAAAATTTGCAGAAATACGGCGTCCCGGTGGTAGTGACCTTAAACAGCTTTGTGACAGACACAGCAGCTGAAATCTCTTTTGTAGAAAATTTCTGTAAGCGGCGGGAATGCGAATTCGCCCTTTCCAGGGTGTGGGAGCAGGGCGGAGAGGGCGGCATAGAGCTTGCCGAAAAGGTACTTGAGACGCTGGATACCAGGGAAAGTCATTTTAGAGTTCTCTATGAGGACCACCTGTCACTGGAGGAAAAAATCGAAGTAATTGGAAAGGAAATCTATGGGGCGGACGGAGTGGATTATGCCCCGGCGGCAAAAAAACAGCTTTTGGAGCTGGAGAAGTTAGGCTTTGGCAATCTCCCTGTATGTATGGCGAAAACCCAGTACTCCCTTTCGGATGATCCGGCGCTCTTGGGGAGACCCCGGGATTTCAGAATGAATGTAAGGGAAGCCTATGTTAGCGCAGGGGCAGGCTTCGTGGTGGTTTTAACAGGCGCGGTTATGACAATGCCGGGGCTTCCGGCACATCCGGCGGCATTTGATATTGATGTAAACGATGAAGGGATAATTACAGGACTTTTTTAAGGAGAAAGGCGGTATAGGTTTATGGCGGCGATCATCGACGGAAAAGAAATTGCAATGCAGATAAAAGACGAATTGAAGCAGACGGCGGCAAAGAAAAAGGCGGAGGGAGTGGAGGTGTCCCTTGCTGTAATCCAGGTGGGAAATGATCCGGCATCCAGTGTTTATGTGCGAAATAAGAAAAAAGGATGCGAATATGTGGGGATCCGTTCTCTGTCCTACGAGCTCCCTGAGGAAACCACCCAGGAGGAGCTTCTTTCCTTAATCCGGGAGTTGAACGGGAGAAAGGATGTGAACGGGATTTTGGTGCAGCTTCCATTACCCTCCCATATTCATGAGGATACGGTTATTCAGACCATCGATCCTAAGAAGGATGTGGACGGCTTTCATCCTCAGAGCGTAGGCGCCCTTTGCATTGGCGAGAAGGGATTCGTATCCTGTACCCCTGCAGGCATTATACAACTGCTGAAAAGAAGCGGCATAGAAATAGAGGGAAAGGAATGCGTGGTGCTGGGCAGGAGCAATATTGTGGGCAAGCCGATGGCTCTTTTGCTTTTGCGTGAAAACGCAACGGTTACCATAGCCCATTCCAGAACAAAAAATTTAAAGGAAGTGACAGGCAGGGCGGATATTTTAATCGTTGCAGTTGGAAAGCCTAAAATGATTACCAAAGAGTATGTGAAAGAGGGTGCTGTTGTAATCGATGTGGGAATTAACCGGGATGAGAGCAACAAGCTTTGCGGCGATGTGGATTTTGAGGATGTTGCCCCTGTGTGCAGCGCCATCACCCCTGTGCCGGGAGGCGTAGGTCCCATGACCATTGCCATGCTTCTCAATAACTGCATGGAGTCAGTTTCCTTGCAATCCTGATACAGCGCCTGAGTACCCAGGGCGGCAAAATGGAGGCGGATATGAAGTGTCCCAATTGTGGTTGTGAAATGGCGGCGGACCATTTATATTGCGAAAAGTGCGGGATGGAAATTCAAATGGTACCGGACTTTGAGCCTGAAATTGAAAACAGCATTATAGAAACCCTCTCTACGGTTGCGGAGGAAATAGAGGGAAATGCCGGTAAGGAAACCGAGAGTGAAAAGAAAGAACCGGAGATTCGTGAAAAGGATCCCGGCACTTCCAAGGTAAGCTCAAAGGATCCGGAAAAGAACTGGCTTTTGCTCAGTCTTATTACCTTTATATCGGTTACCGTTGCCGCTGCATTCATTGCAATTTTTTTGTACCACCGGTATTCGGTAACTTATCAGATAGAGCAGGCAAGAAAGTATGGTGAGCTGCAGGATTATGAGCGTGCGATCGTCTATCTGGAGAAAGCAAGAACCCTTAAGGAGGATGCGGCGGATATTGTGCTGATGGAATCCAATTATTATTATCAAATGGGAGAAAAACAGCAGGCGGTGGACGTTCTGCTCCGGCTGCTGAAGAGCAGGGAGCTTTCCTTTGAAGAAAAGGAAAAAGCGTACGAAAGTATTTTTGCTATTTATGATGAAGAAAAACGGTATGAAGAGATCAATGCGCTCCTCATGGAATGCCAGGACGGAGATATTGTCAATCAGTTTCAGCAGTATATGGCGATGACGCCTGAATTTTCCTATGTTTCCGGAAACTATGACGAGATCATTACTTTGAGGATCAGCGCCAATACCACGGGGAAGATTTACTATACTATGGACGGAAGTAATCCTGATGAAAACAGCGATGTGTATACGGCGCCTCTGTTTCTGGAATCAGGAGAATACCAGATTGCCGCTGTTTTTATCAATGATTACGGAATTGAAAGCCAGGTGGGAAGGTCATGGTATGTGATTAACCTGACGGTGCCGGATCCTCCGGAGCTGCTTATTTACAGCGGAGACTATCATGTGCCAACAAAGATCGAAGCGGTTTTGCCGGAAACGGGGACGGTTTATTATACCATGGATGGAAGCACGCCCGGTAAGGACAGCCTTAAGTATACAGAACCCATAGAGATGCCTCTTGGAAAGTCAAATTTTAAGTTTGTAACCATTTCAGAGGAGGGAGTTCCCAGCGAGGTGATTAGTAGGAGCTTTGACCTTACGCTGCGAACCGATGTGACTATAAATAAAGCGGTGGAAAATGTAATGAAGGCGCTTTTTGACCGCAAGGTACTTTCAGATCTGCAGGGACACGCTCATGGAATACAGGGAAAATATGTATTTGAATATGATACTATTGTGGAAATCCCCAATTTAGGCTATTATTATATTTTGAACGAATATGTGGAGGACGAAAACGGCGGCAGGGAAAAAACGGAACGGCTGTATGCGGTGGAAGTGTATACAGGGGCGCCTAATCGTTTGATCTACGATGAAAACGGACAGATGGGACTTATTTCTTTACAATAGGGATACCTATCAACATTAATTTATCAACAGGAAAGGGAGTAGCGATGTACAAGATTTTAGAAGCAAAAGAGCTTGCTGCCAATATCTATTATATGGTAGTAGAAGCAAAGCGGGTGGCAAAGGCGTGTAAGCCGGGACAGTTTGTGATTGTAAGAACAGATGAACAATCTGAGAGAATTCCCCTTACCATTTGCGATTATGACAGAGAAAAGGGGACTGTGACCATTGTGTTTCAGATTGTTGGAGCAGGTACTCAGGTTATGGCTTCCTTAAAGCAGGGAGATGCTTTTCATGATTTTGTAGGACCCTTGGGATGTCCTTCGGAGTTTGTATCCGAAGATTTGGAATCATTGAAGCAGAAAAAGATGCTGTTTGTGGCAGGAGGCGTGGGAACGGCTCCCGTTTATCCCCAGGTAAAATGGCTCCGTGAGAAGGGGATCGATGCCGATGTGATCGTAGGCGCCAAGACAAAAGATCTGTTGATTTTGGAAGAGGAAATGAAAGCGGTTGCAGGAAATCTTTACATAACCACAGATGACGGTTCCTATGGCAGGAGCGGCATGGTAACGCAGACCATATCCGATCTGGTAAAAGAAGGAAACCATTATGATGTATGTGTTGCCATCGGTCCTATGATTATGATGAAATTTGTCTGCAAGCTTACCAAAGAGCTGGGGATTCCCACCATTGTCAGCTTAAATCCTATTATGGTGGACGGTACCGGAATGTGCGGCGCATGTCGTGTGACGGTAGGCGGAAAAGTGAAATTTGCCTGTGTGGACGGACCTGAGTTTGACGGTCATCTGGTGAATTTTGACGAGGCAATGCAGCGTCAGCAGATCTATAAGACCCAGGAGGGAAGAGCCTTCCTGAAGGCAAAAGAGGGGGATACCCATCATGGCGGATGTGGAAATTGTGGAGGTGACAAATAATGGACGTGTTGAAAAAGGTTCCTGTACGGGAGCAGGATGCAAAGGTCAGGGCGACAAACTTTGAGGAAGTCTGCCTTGGATATAATAAGGAAGAGGCAATGGAGGAGGCAGCAAGATGCATCAACTGCAAAAATGCACAGTGTATCAAGGGCTGCCCGGTGTCCATTGACATTCCCGGTTTTATAGAGAAGGTGAAGGAAGGAGACGTGGAGGGCGCTTATCAGGTAATCAGCGATTCCTCAGCTCTTCCGGCAGTCTGCGGACGTGTATGCCCCCAGGAGAGCCAGTGTGAAGGGAAATGTATCAGAGGCATTAAAGGGGAGCCTATCTCCATTGGAAAGCTGGAGCGGTTTGTAGCGGACTGGGCGGCTGAAAATGAGATCAAGCCCCAGGGAGCCGCAAAGAAAAACGGAAAAAAGGTTGCCGTGATTGGTTCCGGTCCTGCAGGGCTTACATGCGCTGGGGATCTTGCCAAGATGGGGTATGAGGTGACGATTTTTGAGGCGCTCCACGAGCCTGGGGGCGTGCTGGTATACGGTATTCCTGAGTTCCGTCTTCCCAAAACCAAGGTGGTGGCGAAGGAAATTGAAAATGTAAAATCCCTTGGGGTTAAGATCGAGACAAACGTGGTAGTAGGTAAATCCGTTACCATAGACCAGCTGCTGGAGGAAGAGGGATTCGACGCAGTGTTCATTGGCTCAGGCGCAGGACTTCCTAAATTTATGGGCATTCCGGGAGAGCAGGCAAACGGCGTATTCTCCGCAAACGAATATCTGACCAGAAGCAATCTGATGAAGGCGTTTGATGAAGATTCCAGCACCCCTATTATGCGAGGCAAAAAGGTTGCCGTGGTAGGCGGCGGAAATGTGGCGATGGACGCTGCAAGAACGGCGCTCCGCCTTGGCGCAGAGGTACATATTGTATACAGAAGAAGCGAGGAAGAGCTTCCCGCCCGTGTGGAGGAAGTCCATCATGCAAAGGAAGAGGGGATTATTTTTGATCTTCTGACCAATCCGGTTGAAGTTCTGGAAGATGATAAGGGCTGGGTATGCGGCATTAAGTGCATCAGGATGGAATTGGGAGAACCGGATGAATCCGGAAGGAGACGTCCTGTGGAGGTGCCCGGTTCAGAGTTTACCATCGATGTGGACACGGTTATCATGTCCCTGGGAACTTCCCCCAATCCGCTTATTTCTTCCACCACAGAGGGGCTGGAAGTAAATAAATGGAAATGCATTGTAGCGGATGAAACCTTCGGCAAAACCACTAAGGAAGGCGTTTATGCCGGCGGAGACGCGGTGACGGGAGCGGCGACAGTGATACTTGCCATGGGCGCCGGACGTGCCGGAGCGAAAGGCATCGACGAATATCTGAAAGACAAATAAGAACAGGATAAAATCCTGGGGATTTTATCCTGAGGATAATAATCCTGAAAACGTGCCGGAACTTGTTTCCGGCACAATTTGTAAACAAAAATATTTCTAAGAAATTATTAATAATTCATACAGGCAAAATTAAAGATTGTATGATAAAGTGATAGCATGATTTATTAATAAGGAGTAACTATGAAAAAGCTGTTTGAGGAAGATGAAAATCAGGATTCCGGTTTGGAAAAAGCACAGATTTTGGTGAAAGTGATCCCTTTTGTTCTGATCATCGTAATTCTGGGCATTACGCTGGTGGTAAACGGTGTCAGAAAAAAGGACGATGATGGGACGGCAAAGCTGCAGGACAATATTAAGGAATATGCAGATGAGAATCACAGCGCAGAGACTTCCTCCCAAAGCCTGCTGGCAAAAGCCACGCCGGAAAGTGAGGAAGAGAGCGGAGAGCGGAAGGAGCCGGAGCAGACCGCCGCTCCCAGCCCAAGCCCAGCGCCTGTCCCCACCCCTACTCCTTACAAGGAGGTTATGGAAGCGGGTAAAACAGATTACAGCAAGGTGGCATTTGACAAGGAGGAACAGCTTAAGGAGATGATGAGCTATTGGGCGGATAACAACCAAAAGGCATTGGATGACCTTGCAAATCTGGACCGTTTTATTGCCATGTCCTGGAAACTGAAAGGGACTGAGGACTTTTATTATTACGGTGGCAGGAACAGTGACGGGCTGCCGGAGGGAAAGGGCATAGCAGTATATGCAGATAACCAGTATTATTATGGAGACTGGAAAGGCGGTGTGAGAAGCGGAACGGGGACCTGGATCCATTATCATATTCATTTTGAGGACAATAAAACGGATCTGTACACCTATCATCAATATACCGGCGGCTGGGCGGAGGATCTGCCTGCCGGGGAAGGCTCCGAACATTATGATTATAACGTTTCCCTTTTTAAGGAACGAGTGGGATATGATACGAACCGGATCGGCAGCTACGCTAAGGGGCTTGTGGACGGAGAGTTCTATATCACCAGTTTATTTTCCGATGAAAGCATAAAAGAATGGAATGCCAAAGGAGAAAAGGGCTCCTGGATCTATTTAACCGAATTGAAGGATCAGAAAGGAAACAGACCGGTATATGTTGAAATTCAGAATCCTGAGAACTATACCTGGATGCATCCTGCGCAAAATGTAAATATAGGTGTGCCTTGCCTGATCTCCAAACATAAAAATTAGTGGAAACCTGTACCAATCCGTAGTAAAATGAAAAGAAGGGGAGAAGGAAAAGGAGGTATGGGTCATGGCTTGGTGCCCTGAATGCAAAAGTGAGTATGTGGACGGGATTAAGGTATGTGCAGACTGCGGATGTGAATTGGTAGAAACATTGGAGGAAGAGAAGGAGGAACTGGAATCAGGGCTGCCCGGGGAAATACCGGAGCAGACAGCGGCGGAGGAAGCAGAGACGGAAGAAAAACCATATCAATACCGTCCTGTTTACGTTAACAACGAAGAAAAAGCGGAGGAAAACAGAACTTCAGCTTACACCTTGCTTTTGGTAGGCGGAGCCGGGTTCATACTGGTAATCCTCTTTTTTGCGGGGGTGATCGATATTCGGATGTCCCTCATTAATAAATATATGGTTACCGGCGTTATGGGGGCTTTGTTCTTTCTTTTTATCATTATGGGAAGTATTTCCATGAAAAATTCCAGGATCTTAAAGAAAAAAGCCTGTAAGGAAAACAACCTGACTGTTGAAATCAAAAAATGGTGCGTGGAAAATTTAAAGAAAGAACAGATAGACAGACTTCTTGACAATGGAGAAGAGACGGACGAGCTTAAGTATTTTCAACGGTTTGATTATGTAAAGGATGCGGTTCAGAAGCAGTTTGTGAATTTGGATGAAGGATACCTTGACCGATTGGTAGAAGAGGTTTATTCTGAGATTTTCGAGGACGACAGAAAATGAAAATCACTCTGATCTGCGTGGGCAAAATCAAAGAGAGCTTTTATAAAGCAGCGGTTTTGGAATATGCGAAAAGACTTGGCAGATACTGCAAACTGGAAATCATAGAATTACAGGATGAGAAGACGCCTGAGGGTGCGGGAGCCGCCGTGGAGGAACAGATCAAGGAGCGTGAAGGAGACCGCATCTTAAAATATATCAGGGAGGACGCTTATGTGATTTCCCTTGAGATTGGGGGAGAACAGCCGGACTCCGTTGCTTTTGCCAATTTACTGGACACTCTTGCGGTCAGCGGAAAAAGCCATATACAATTTATCATAGGAGGTTCCCTGGGGCTTCACCCCAAGGTATCGAAGGCGGCGCAGAAGGCGGTAAGCTTTTCCAATATGACCTTTCCTCATCAGCTGATGCGGGTGATTCTGCTGGAGCAGATCTATAGGGGCTTCCGGATTATAAAGGGAGAACCCTATCATAAATAAATCTTTTTTTTCATATAGTAGGGTATGAGAAAAAAGGCAAATCGTAAAACGGAAAGCAACTGGAATCGGACGAGAGAGGAACGGGAAGATGCCCGGAGGACATCTAAAAAGGAACTGGTGGTAGAATCCCTGAAGCTGCCCAAGGATTCCCTTTTAGGAGCGTCCATCCTTACTCTTACAGGGAATACGGAAGTATTTGTGGAGAATTATAAAGGTATTATTGAATATAACAGTCAGATGATCCTTCTTCAGGGGAAAACCTGCAAGATTCAGATCTGTGGAAAACGGCTTAATATTGTTTATTATACCAATGAGGACATGAAAATCAGCGGTTTTGTGGAGTCGGTCCGCTATTTTATGTAAAGCGCAAATAAGTTTGGCGAGGTGTGGTATGATACAGGTCATTCGTTATTTAAAGGGGTATCTGGCGATTCGGGTTTTTGGATTTTCGCCGGAAAGGTTTATGAATCTTTGCAGCAATCACAATATTTTTCTATGGGATATTGAAAATCACGGCGACTATTATACCATGAAGATCAGTCTCAAGGGATTTTATCTTTTAAAGGGCATTACCAGAAAAACAGGTACCAGGGTAGTCATAACAAGGCGTTATGGACTACCCTTTCTTTCTTTAAAGCTGTGGAAGAGGAGAATTTTTCTGCTGGGACTGGTGGGAAGCATTGCTTTTTGGATCTGGATGTCCCGGTTCATATGGGCAGTGGAGGTTCAGGGAAATTATTATGTGACCACCGATGTGTTTCAGGATTTTCTTGTGGAAAATGGGTTTGAAGCGGGCATGAAAAAAGGGGATGTCGAGATTGAAGCGCTGGAGAAGGCAATTCGGAACGAATTCGATATTGTCACCTGGACTTCGGCGCGGATTGAGGGTACAAGACTGTTGATTCAAGTCCGGGAAAACGACCTGATTTCCGTAGGTGAAAAGGAAGAAGAGCTGCAGGAGGGAGAAGGAACGGATCTGGTTGCAGGAAAGGCGGGGGAGATCGTCAGTATCGTAACCCGGCAGGGAACCCCAAAGGTGACGGCAGGCACTGTTGTGGAAAAAGGGGATATTCTGGTAGAGGGCGGCATTCCCATTTTGAACGAGGACAGCAGTGTGAGACGCTATGATTATTGCAGAGCAGACGCCGATATTCTGTTAAAATGCAATTACCGGCTGAAAGAGGAGATCAGGGAAAAATATGAGCAGAAGCAATATACGGGGGAAGGAAAGAATTGTCCTTTTATAATGGTGGGAACCAGGAAGCTGAAACTGCCGGAATTTGGAAGGCAATATGAAACCTATGATGTGATAGAGGAAAAGCATCAGTTGAAGCTGTTTGAAAACTATTATCTTCCGGTTTATGTGGGACGGGATTTGGTGAGAGAATATGTGACAGAGGAAAAAATTTATGAAAAGGATGAAGTAAAAAAACTATTTGAAGAAAAATTGCAAAAATTTATCGAAACTTTACAGGAAAAAGGGGTACAAATTATAGAAAAAGATGTTACAATAAATAAGACTTCCGGTATATGGAGAATGGATGTAAATTTTCAGGCGATTGAGCGAACCGGTACGGAGAAGAAAACCGGGCTTGCCCAGGTGGAAGAAAGGACGGAAACGGAAGAATCACAGGAATGACAGACAGGGAAACGAGAACGGAATCGATCACAGTACCGACCCAGGATCAGCAAAATGTTTTTGGGCGGTTCGATCATCATATCAAAAAACTGGAACAGACCTTTGGAGTGTCCATTGTAGACCGCAACGGGGAAATACGAATCAGCGGAAGCCCGGCTTCCGTAGATAAGACAAGGACAATTCTTCAGGAATTGACCCAATTGTCAATGAGAGGGAATATCATAGAGGAACAGAATGTGGATTACGCAATATCAATGAGCATGGAAGAAAACGAAGATCACCTGCTGGAAATCGATCAGGACTGTATATGCCATACCATATCGGGGAAACCTGTTAAGCCTAAAACAATGGGGCAGAAACAGTATGTAGACGCTATACGGGAAAATATGATCGTATTTGGCTTAGGACCTGCAGGGACAGGGAAGACCTACCTTGCCATGGCAATGGCGATTACGGCATTTAAAAATCAGGAAGTGGAGCGGATTATCTTAACCAGACCGGCGATTGAGGCAGGAGAAAAGCTGGGATTTCTGCCGGGCGATCTGCAAAGTAAGGTAGATCCTTATTTAAGACCCTTGTATGACGCTCTTTATCAGATCATGGGCGCAGAGCCTTTTGCCAGAAACATGGAAAAGGGGCTGATAGAGGTGGCGCCTCTTGCCTATATGAGAGGACGTACGCTGGACAATGCATATATTATTTTGGATGAGGCGCAAAATACAACGCCGGCGCAGATGAAAATGTTCCTTACCCGAATTGGATTTGGCTCCAAGGTCATCGTAACAGGCGACGCTTCTCAGAAGGATTTGGCGCCGGGTACTTCCTCGGGTCTGGATGTGGCGCTCAGGGTGCTTCACGGTATCGAGGGAATTGCCTTTTGTAAAATGACCAGCAGAGACGTAGTAAGGCATCCGCTGGTGCAGAAGATCGTAAAAGCGTACGAAAGCTATGAGGCGAAAGAAAGCGGCAATACAAGACGAAAAAACAGGAATACAGGTTATGGGAAAAACAAGTGAAATTCAGAAAAATAATGAAATAGAACCTTCAAATTCAAAAAATCGCAGCGCATGCATATGGGAAGGGGTTTTATTTTTTGCTACAGTGTTTCTGACAGCGGCGGCGGCTTATCTTTATCATAAGCCGCTAATAGAGATTGCAGGAATTGCAATTCTTGCAGGGGCAGGCTTTGGGTGCGTTTGGTTTATGCTGGAAAAAAGCAGGGAAGACGGTACTTTTTTGTATGACAATGAAACCCATTTTGGAAGGTTTACCGTTATTTATCTGATTTTTCTTGGAGGAAGCGCCTTGTTTCCCCTTTTGCCGGTGGGCGGCTGGCCTTATCTGGTGATTTTTGTTGGACTGATGTTTTTCAGCAATCAGATGGTGGGGCTTTTGGCAGGAAGCACGCTTTTGATGATGACTGTTATGCTCCAGGGGGGAAGCAGCGCTTCCTTTTTCATATATTTTATTGGGGGGCTTGTGGGAATTGCAGTTTTTTCTTATGTGAATGAAAATTTTCATATATGGACACCTCTGTTTATTTCCCTTCTAATACAGATGGTCTGTCTTTCGATACAGGAGGTACTGTTTGTAAATGAAGTACTGTCTCTTCAAATGTTTGCCATACCGGCGATGAATATTCTGGTATCTCTTATTCTGATGATTATTTTATTGAAGTTTTTCAGCTTTTCCATTATCTACAGAGAGCAGGATCAGTATGTGGACATTAACGATCCGGAATGTCCCCTTTTAGTGGAACTTAAAAATAGTTCCAAGGAGGAATATTATCATGCCATTCATACGGCGTATCTTTGCGACAGGATTGCCAGACGGCTTAATTTTGACGACGCAGTTGTGAAGGCATGCGGTTATTATCACAGGATCGGAATGATCAGGGGTGAAAACAGCTGGGAAAACGTTCAGGAGATTCTGGAGGAAAATCGTTTTCCTATGGAAGTGCAGACGGTATTGAAAGAGTATCTGGATAAAAACGAAAGAATCGTATCAAGGGAAACGGTACTGCTTCTTTTTTGCGATACTGTGGTTTCCTCCATCAGCTTTCTTTTTTCAAAGAATCCCAAAGGGGAGTTGGATTATCCCAAAATCATCAATACCATATTTAAGAAAAAGATAGAAAGTGGTATGATAGAATATAGCCAGGCATCCTTTGGAGAATTACAGGAAATGAAGAAAATCTTAGTAGAGGAGAAACTGTATTATGACTTCTTACGTTGAAAACGAAACAGCCGCTGTGTTTGAATTTGACGTGAAGGCGCTTTTGGATCTGGTCGCGGAAGCAATTCTGGAGGAGGAAAAGTGTCCCTATGAGGCGCAGGTGAATCTTTTGCTGACAGATGACGAGGGAATACGTGAATTTAACAGGCAGTATCGAAACATAGATGCGCCGACCGATGTGCTGTCGTTTCCGATGATAGGGTTTGAGAAGGAAGCTGATTTTTCCGTTGTGGAGGAGGATACAGGCGACTATTTTGATCCTGACAGCGGCGAGCTTATTTTAGGTGATATTATTATTTCCACAGATAAAGTAAAGGAACAGGCAATGAAATACGGACATTCCCTGAAGCGGGAATTTGCATTTCTGACGGCGCACAGCCTCCTTCACTTATGCGGTTACGACCACATGACCGAAAAGGAGCGCGCCATTATGGAGGAAAAACAGGAGAAAATCCTTTCCAGACTGGGAATTACACGAGAAGAGGGCTAAAACCTGATTCTGTCAGGCAGGAGAACTTATGAATAAACCGGAGAGAAAAAGGACAACTTCAACAAGAAGAGATTATTATAAAATCATTTTGCTGCTCACTATGATTGCCGCATTTGTTTTCAGAATTCCCTTAGGGCGTCTGATCGGCGATAACGGCATTGCTTATTTCAGCGCGGCGAATGAAATATATCTGGCGGTTGCCGGGGCAATTTCCTATGGGCTTTCGGAGGCGGCTGCCATACTGGTGAGATATCGTGTCAGGAGACAGCAGCCCAAAAGTGCGGAAAAGGTATTAAGCGGCGCGCTGCTTCTGGGAGGGGCGGCAGGAATGCTGATTACCCTTTTGCTTATCTTTCTGGGCACTCCTTTGATGGACGGAGTTTTTCACATGCCGCTGGCGCAAATGGCGGTAAGCCTTATGGCGCCGGCAATTCTTTTTTCAGTGCTAACAGGGGCTTTCAGAGGTTATTTCCAGGGGAACGGTTCCAAGGTGCCGGCGATGCATTCCCAGATTCTTCAGGTAATTTTCCTGTTTGCGGGAGGTATGATAGGAGGGGCGGTGCTTCACGGATATGGTTTAAAGGTGTCGGCATTTCTTCAAAACGAAGATTATGCAGGGGCTTACGGTGCCATGGGGGCTTCTATCGGACTGCTCCTGGCATCTGTTCTTTGTTTTTTACATGTGCTTGCCTTGTTTTTTATCTACAGGAACAGTGCAAGAAAACAAATGGGCAGAGAGCAGCAGAGAAATCAGGATACCAGGCTTCAGGTGTTCCGTATGCTGATAGGAACCGGGGCGCTTTATGCTTTATACTGGTTTTGTTTTCAGGGAATGCCGCTGCTTGACCAATACCTTTTCTTTTCCATGACCGCGTCTTCCCAGGATAAAATTGTGCAGTGGGGGCAGTATTATGGAAGATGCATGGTAATCATTGGGATTGTCAGCTGCTTGATCCATTTGCTCTGCCTGATGCCGGTAAGACGTATTATGACCAGTCTGGAAAGGCAGGAAAACCGGATTGCCAATGAAAAGCTGGGCATACTGATACACCAGTGTGCGGTGATTACCGTACCCACAGCGGTTTTGCTTGCGGTTCTTGCAGAAAATATTTTGGACTTGCTTTTTTTGGAGAATCAGAAGCAGACGGTTCAGGTTTTACAGATCGGAAGCATAACGGTTGTTTTTTATGTATTTGCCGCTGTGTTTATGGAAATGCTGCTGAAAGGCAGAAAAATGAAATATGTGACGGGAATGGGGGCAATTGCGTTTCTGCTTCATGGATTGACGGCGGTGCTGCTTTTGACCACTGTGAAAATGGGGATTACGGGGATTGCCGTAAGCGTTGTCCTGTTTTACGGAGCGGTGGCGGTAATGGGATTTCTGCTGATCAGCCGTACTTTTCAATACCGGCAGGAGTGGATTAAAAGTTTCGCCGTAACGCTTATTGCTGCCGCCGTTTCAGGGGTGGCGGCAATGCTTTTGAATAGGGTGTTTGTTCCTTTGCTGGGGACGGCTGTTTCGATGGTAATCTGCATTCTTGTGAGTGTGATTCTTTATATACTGTTGCTGCTTGTGATGAGGGCGTTTCAGGAGGAGGAACTGGAGGAAATGTCCGGCGGAAGGGCTTTGCTTATGCTTGCAAGGCTGCTTCATCTCCTGTAATGGTATAAATTTACAGCGTTTGGCTGATACTGTTTGTAAATAAATAGTAAAGGTGCAAATGCTATGAAATTTGTAAAACGTATCAGTCTGTTTTTTATTTATCCTTTGAGCATGTTTTCTCTGGGATTTGCCGCCAATATGGCAATTATGGAATTTTTTTATCCCGGGGACAATTATGAGCCGCCCAGGGAAGAACAGCAGGCGGCGGCAGAGCCTGTGGAAGATTCTGTGGAAGTGCTTGGAAGCCAGGAACCGGTGGTGACGGCGGATACCCGCTATGTGATCCAGAATTACAATACGGTGACGGGGGAAAAGGTGGAAGAGGAATCGGATACGCCTGATAAATATATTGGCTTAGACAGGGATAAGCTGGTGAACGAGATCACGGAGTATAATCAAAATCCCTCGCTTACAGATCTGGAGCAGGGCTTTGAATATATGGAGCTGATTTCTTTTTCAGCCGGAAGGGTGGTGGTGCGGAAAAGCTATCAGCCGCCTGATGAGGAGAAAGGGTTCTTCCTTCTGAACGAAGATCATTATGTGGTGGTTTATGATCACAGCCTTTCCAATGTTTATATGACCACAGACATTGTGGTGGAAGATCTGCCGGAAGAATTGCAGGAAGAAATATTAAATATGAAATATGTGGAGGATGAGGGGGAGCTGTATAATTTTCTTGAATCATACTCCAGTTAAAAAATAACAGAAATGAGGAAGCGGATGAAAAGTAAAATGAAAACAGCAGTAATTGGAGCAGGAGCCTCGGGAATTATGGCGGCGGTCACAGCGGCAAAATATGGCGCGGAGGTTACTTTATTTGAAAGAGACCAGAGGGTGGGAAAGAAAATTCTTTCCACCGGTAATGGAAAATGTAATTTAGGCAATTTGAATTTTTCAATGGAGCAGTATTATTGCGGGGATCAGGAAAAGCTCCACAAGATGTTCCGGGTATTTTCTGTGTGGGATACCATGTCTTTTTTTGAAAGCATCGGCTTGATGATCAAAAATAAAAACGGATATCTGTATCCTTATTCAGAGCAGGCGTCCGCTGTCCTGGATGTTCTCCGCATGGAGCTGGAGAGGATGAAGGTCGAGGTGATAACCCAGACTGGCATTACAGGCGCCGCGTATCATCCGGAAAGGGAAGAATTTGAATTACAGGATGACTGCGGAAGGAACTATACTTTTTCCAGGGTAATCATAGCATGCGGAAGCCCGGCGTCTCTGAAAAAGGGAGAGGGAATGACAGGGTATGAGCTTGCTGCCGGTTTTGGACATGAGATTCGTCCGGTGGTGCCGGGGCTGGTTCAGCTGGAGAGCGATGAGAGCTTTGTGAAGGCACTTGCAGGGGTAAGATGCCAGGCGGCAGTCAGGCTTTTGGTGGATCGGAAGGAAGCGGCTTTCGAAAAAGGAGAAGTACAGTTTACAGCGTATGGGATTTCCGGTATTCCTGTTTTTCAGTTCAGCCGTATCGCGGCGTACGCCCTTAAGGAAGGAAAAGACGTAAGGGTGCTGGTAGATTTCTTTCCGGATCAGGAGGATAAGGCGTTTCGCTATATGAACAGGCTGCGCTATGAATCCCAGATGGATAAGACGCTGGAGGCGTATCTGACGGGAACTCTTCACAAAAAAATCAACATGATGATGATCAAACAGGCAGGTTTGAAACCGGGAATGAAGGCAAAGGATGCGGGATGGCATAAAATAGCCGAGTTGATGCAGGGCTGCCGAAATTTAAGCATACATATAAGCGGCGACCACGCGGCGCAAAATGCCCAGGTATGCGCCGGAGGGGTAGATCTGGAGCAGGTGGACACGGAATTGGAATCCGCTCTGGTAAAGGGCTTGTATTTTGCAGGGGAGGTTTTGGACGTGGATGGAAAGTGCGGCGGCTATAATCTGCAGTGGGCATGGACCAGCGGATATATAGCAGGCAGGAATGCAGCTGGCAGTTCCACCAGAGAAATCGCCGAAACAAAGGAAGACATGCCGCCAAAGGATCAGGTAGAATGTTAAGGATCAATCAGTTGAGGCTTCCTGTGGATCATACCAGGGAAGATCTGTACAGACAAACGGAAAAGCTTTTGGGCTGCCAGGAGATACAGGAACTGAAGATTGTGCGGCGTTCTCTTGACGCCAGGAAAAAGCCCCAGTTGTTTTTTAATTATATTCTGGATGTAAAGGTAAAAAATCAAACTGCCGTTTACCGGAAATGCAATCGTCAAAAGGTGCAGATTTGGGAAGAAAAACCATATCAATTTCCCTATGCAGGTTACAGGGGAGAAACCAGACCGGTTATCATCGGTACCGGACCGGCAGGTCTTTTTTGCGGATATATGCTTGCCAAAGCAGGTTTTCGCCCTATTTTACTGGAGCGGGGACGGGATGTGGGGCAAAGGACAAAGGATGTGCAGGAATTTTGGGAAAAAGGGATACTGAACCCAGAATCAAACGTACAGTTTGGAGAAGGAGGCGCAGGCACCTTCTCAGACGGTAAGCTTAACACCCTGGTAAAGGATAAATATGGAAGAAACAGGGAGGTGTTATCCCTGTTTGTGAAATTCGGCGCGCCAAAGGAGATTCTGTACGATCACAAGCCCCATATTGGGACGGACGTTCTTTCCCAGGTTGTGGTAAATATGCGGGAGTCTATTCAGACGCTGGGAGGAGAGATTCGGTTTCAGGCGAAGGTGACGGACCTTGTAGGGAAGCAGGGGCGTATCGCCGGGGTTGTGATCAACGGAGAGGAACAATTGCAGGCGGAATATGTGGTGCTTGCAGTAGGACACAGCGCCAGGGATACCTTTGAAATGCTTTATGAGAAAGGAATCTCCATGGAGGCAAAGCCCTTTGCCGTAGGGATGCGGGTGGAACATCCTCAGGAGTTGATCAATCTTTCCCAGTATGGACAGAAGAAGATAGAAAAGCTGGGAAACGCCTCTTACAAAGTGACGGCAAAAGCGTCGGACGGCAGGGGCGTCTATTCTTTTTGTATGTGCCCCGGCGGATATGTGGTGGATGCTTCCTCGGAGCCCGGGCGTCTTGCCGTAAACGGAATGAGCTATGGCAAAAGGGATGGCAGCAACGCCAACAGCGCTGTTGTTATTACCGTTACGCCGGCGGATTATGGAGCGGATCATCCCCTTGCAGGCGTTGTTTTTCAGAGAAAGCTGGAGGAAAAGGCATTTCGTATTGGGGAAGGTCAAATACCCGTAGAGCGGTATCTGTCCTATAAGAAAGGAGTGATGGGCGGGGAGTACGCCGACCCGGAAAAAAGCCTATATATAGGGGAAGAATTTGTCCCTTCCGTTAAGGGAAAATGGAGATATGCCCCGGTACATGAAATCCTTCCGCCGGTTCTTGCCAGAGCCTTTGTGGAGGGCATGGAGTCTTTTGGAAGAGCGGTAAGAGGGTTTAATGACGATAGCGTTTTGGTGGAGGGGATAGAGAGCAGAACTTCTTCGCCGGTGAGGATTTTAAGGGATGAAGAGCTTTGGTCCTCCTTAAAGGGATTGTATCCCTGCGGAGAGGGAGCCGGGTATGCGGGAGGCATTACTTCGGCGGCAATGGACGGCATACTTGTGGCAGAGAAGCTTTCAGCCCATATCATAAAGAAAGAGAAGGCGGATCAGAATACAAAGGAGACTGTTTATGGAAAAGAAAGGTTTGATCGGTAAGCAGGAATTGAGAAGCAGGTATCTTTATGAAAGAGACGGCATTTCTCTTAAGGACAGGAAGGAAAAAAGCGCTGAAATATGGCGGCTTTTGAAAGAAGAGCCTGCTTATCAGAATGCCGGGATCGTGTTGGTATACATGGATTACCGCAGCGAGGTTATGACCACGGGGCTTGTGGAGGAACTGTTTGCCAACGGTAAAAAGAGAATTTTTGCGCCTAAAGTGGAAGGTATGGTAATCCGGTTTTATGAAGTGATGGAGATGGATGATTTCTCAGAGGGATATCAGGGCATCCGGGAACCGTCGAAAAGCCCGGACAGACTTTTTACCCGGGAGCTTTCAAAAAGAGAAAAGACGCTGGTGCTGGTGCCGGGCGCCGTATTTGACAGGGAGAGAGGACGCATGGGATACGGAAAGGGTTTTTATGACCGGTATCTTGCAGCGTTTCCGGAAATCACCAGTGCAGCTCTGGCATTTTCCTGCCAGATTGCAAAGAAAGTGCCCATAGAACCCCATGACATGAAACCCGATATCATCGTTACGGAAAAGGAAATTATCAGATAGAAAGCAGGGAATAAGAGAGATGGATGTATTGATACAGTTAGGAAAAAATGCTGTGGAAGCAAAGTTTGCGCTTCAGGAGCTTTCCACGGCGCAGAAGGATCATGCCTTGTATGCCGTTGCAAGGGCGCTTAGGGCAAACGACTCATGGATTCTTCAGGAAAATGCAAAGGATATTGAGAAGGGCGAGGAGAAAGGGATGCATCCGGGGCTGCTTGACCGGCTGCGGCTTACCTCTGACCGTATAGAGGGAATGGCGGAGGGACTTGAACAGATTGCCATGCTTCCCGATCCCATAGGGGAAGTACTGGAAACCATAGAGCGCCCCAACGGTCTTCGAATTGAAAAGAGAAGGGTCCCGATGGGGGTAATCGGCATGATTTATGAGTCCCGTCCCAATGTTACAGCCGATGCCTTCGGATTGTGCTTTAAAAGCGGCAATGCCGTTATTTTAAAGGGCGGCAGCGATGCCATCTGCTCCAATCAGGCGATTACAAAAGTGATCAGAGACGCATTGAAGGAGGAGGGGATTACAGAAGATGCGGTTCAGCTCATCACCTCCACCGACAGGGCGGTGGCACAGGAATTTATGAGAATGAAGGCGTATGTGGATCTTCTCATTCCCAGAGGCGGTGCAGGGTTGATCAGAAGCGTGGTGGAGAACAGCACCATACCGGTGATTGAAACGGGAACGGGAAATTGTCATATCTATGTAGATCAGGATGCGGATCTTGAAAAGGCAGTGCCCATTATTATCAATGCCAAGACACAGAGGATTGGGGTATGCAATGCATGTGAATCCCTTGTAATCCATGAAGCCATAAAAGAAAAGCTGCTCCCGGTATTGGCGAAAGCCCTGGAAAAGCATCACGTGGAGATACGCGGAGACGAGGGAGTACAGCAGGTGATTGGCTGTACGCCGGCATCGGAAGAGGACTATGGAAAAGAGTATTTGGATTATATCATATCCATGAAGACGGTTTCCTCCGTGGAGGAGGCGATCCGCCATATCAACCGCTATAATACCAGACATTCAGAGGCGATTCTTACGGAAAATAAAGAGACGGCGGAGAAATTTTTAAACCAGGTGGATGCCGCCTGTGTTTATGTAAATGCATCCACCCGGTTTACCGACGGGTTTGAATTTGGTTTTGGCGCTGAGATCGGTATCAGCACCCAGAAGCTCCATGCAAGAGGTCCTATGGGGCTTAAAGAGCTTACGTCCTACAAATACAGAATTGTGGGAACGGGACAAATCCGGGAATAGATCAGGGGGCAAAGTATGCCACTGCGATTGCGCCGGGTCCTACGTGGGTTCCGATGGTTCCTCCTACAGTGGCAACAGGAAGCCGGTCCACATGATCTTTCCAAAGCTTTTCGCTGTCGGTAATGTATTTCTGGATCAACAGGTCGCTCAGACCGGTATAGCCTAAAAAGTAGGGCTTCTTAAAATCAATTCCTCCCGATGCGTCTATTCGCTGGGCAAGCAGGTTATTTCCCTGCTTTGAGCCCCGCGCTTTGCCCAGCATGACCACTTCGCCGTCCACAACGCCTACCACGGGCTTGATGGACAGAACATTTCCTGCAAAGGCAACGGTTTTGGAGATCCGTCCGCCTTTTTTTAAGTATTCCAATGTATCCAAAAGGGCGATCAGGTGGATATTTTTCTTTTCCTTTTCCAGGGTATCCACGATGGTCTGTATGTCATTGCCGGCATCCTTTAGCTGCAGGGCATATTCCACCAGCGCCCGTTCGCCCACCGTTGCGTTTTCACTGTCTACCACAAATGCCCTGCCTTCAAATTCTTTTGCGGCGATACAGGCGCTTTGATAAGTGCCCGATAATTTGCCCGACAGGGTAATCACAAGAGCAAGGTCGCCGGCATCGGTTACTTTCCGGATTGCCTGTTCAAAATCATAGGGGGAGATCTGGCTTGTAACGGGAAGCGCTTCGTATTCGATCAGCTTTTCGTAAAATTCCCTGTGGCTTAAATTGACTCCGTCCAGATATTCTTCCGTGTCAAAGGTGATCTTCATGGGAAGAACCGTGAGATCCTCCCTGCCGGGATTGGTGATGTCGGAGGAGGAATCGGTTATAATTTGAATTTTCATGTTTTTCCTCATTTCTGCGCTCCTTTTGCGCGTTTCATTGTCAGAAGGAAGTATAGCACAGTCCCTTTCTGCTGTCAAAATAGGGTATATCTTTTATTGTACGGCAAATCAACCTGTGCTATAATAAGGGAAGATTTGCAAAAACGTTCCGCATGGAGGTTGTTATGGGAAAAGAAAAATATGTAGCCTATGTATCCACATACACATCAGGAAATAAAAGCAGCTTTGGAATACGCATTTATGACGTGGATTTGGAAAACGGAAGATTTTCCGAAAAGGATCAGGTAGAGATCACAAATTCTTCTTATGTAACCATATCCCACAACCGTAAATATTTGTATTCCATTACCGATTTTGGTGTGGAATCCTACAAAATCCTGGATGACGGAAGCCTTGCAGTGATCAACCATGCGCCTATTAACGGCATGAGAGGATGTTATCTTTCCACCGACTATGAGGATAAGTTTCTGTTTGTAGCAGGGTATCATGACGCCAAGCTGACCGTTTTGAGAGTGGAGGAGAACGGCGCTATCGGAGAGATCACAGAGGAAATATTCCACAAAGGGCTGGGCAGCATAGCGGAGAGAAATTTCAGACCTCATATTAACTGTGTGAAGATGACCAGAGACAACAGATTTCTGTGCGCTGCAGATCTGGGTATGGATCATGTGGTGGTCTATGAACTGAATCATTTAAGCGGTAAACTGCGCCAGGTGGATATTATAAGAAGCGAACAGGAATCGGCGCCACGCCATTTGAAATTTTCAAAGGACGGAAAGTATTTATATATTGTGCATGAACTGAAAAATTATATTGATGTGTATACGTATTCCATAGACGAGCACAACAATCCTGTTTTTACCAAAATACAGAATATTCCCACTTTGAATTCTTACCATGCCGGCGGATCGGCTGCAAGCGCCCTTACCTTCTCGGAGGATTTCCAGTATCTGTGCAGCTCCAACGCAGGGGATAACAGCGTCATTGTCTATAAAATCGATCAGGAGACAGGGCTGCTTACGAAAATCCTGTGTCTGCCGGTAAGCGGAGACTATCCCAAGGATGCGGCGCTGTTCCCGGACAACAGACATCTGGTTTCCCTAAATCACGAATCGGATTCCATGACGTTTTTCAATGTGGATATGAATAACGGAACGCTTGTGATGAATGGAAGAGAAATGAAGGTGGATCAACCTAACTGCATTATCTTTTATCGTTTAAAATAAACGAACGCCGCCACGCTTTGCGAGCCGGCTTATCTAAAGAAAATCCGACCATCGCCTGTGTCACGGTCGGATTTTTTATATCTGAAGGCAGATTATTTTTGATAAAAATCGGTAAGGTAGGAAAGTCTTGCGGTCATATTCAGCATACATTCGTCTAAAAGGGTAAGCGCCGTCATTGCCTCCACTACCACCACAGCTCTGGGGACGATAACCGGATCATGGCGTCCCTTAATGGCAATTTCTATATTTTCCATATTCTGATTCACCGTTTCCTGGGGAGAGAAAATAGAGGGAGTGGGCTTTATGTGTGCCCGCACAATCAGCCGGGAACCGTCGCTGATTCCCCCAAGAATACCGCCGGCGTGGTTTGTTTTCTTGGTGATTTTTCCGTTGACGCTGCGAAAGGCATCGTTGTTGTGGGAGCCTGTGGCGTTTGAAACTTCAATGCCGTCTCCAATCTCCACAGCCTTTACTGCGCCGATGGACATCAGCGCCTTCGCCAGATTGGCGTCAAGCTTTTCGAATACAGGATCACCTATGCCGGCAGGTAAACCGTCTGCAATGCATTCAATAACGCCGCCGCTGGAATCTTTGCGCTTCATACATTCCTCCAGATAGGCAAGGGCAAGCCGGTCTGCGTTGTAATCGGGCATACAGGTGGCGGTTTTCAGGCTTGCTTCCCGGTCGAAGCAAGCCATATCGGCGGAAATAGGACCGATGGATTTGGTGTAGGCGGTAACATAAATACCCATTTGGTTTAAAATTTTCATGGCAATTGCCCCTGCCGCAACCCGCCCAATGGTTTCCCTTCCGGAGGAACGTCCGCCGCCGGTGTAATCCCGGAATCCGTATTTTGCATCAAAGGTATAGTCCCCGTGACCGGGGCGGTAACAGGATGCGATCTGGCTGTAGTCGGAGGACTTTTGGGAGGTGTTGGGAACCATCAGTGAAATAGGGGTTCCCGTGGTTTTCCCCTGGAAAACGCCGGAGAGGATCTCCACCTGGTCCGATTCCTTCCGGGGGGTGGAAATGGAGGTTTGACCGGGCTTGCGTCGGTCAAGGTAGGGCTGTATGTCCTCTTCGCTAAGAGAAAGCCCGGCGGGACAGCCGTCGATTACAACGCCAAGTGCTTTCCCGTGGGATTCGCCCCAGGTGGTTATTCTGAAAATATTTCCAAATGTCGAACCAGCCATAAAATCACATCATCCTTTCAAAGTTAAGTTTCTATCAAATTATAGCCGAAATAAATGAATTTTACAATTATTTTTATATCACCTATTGTAGAATGGCTCAAATTTGTGTAAAATGTTATGTATATGTGTTTAAATTGAAATTTTGGGTGAAATGTGATGAAGAGACCGCTAAATGAAAGGGCAAAAGCCTTTTTTATCAATATGGGACGCCAAAGCAGGTTTTTAAGGCTGCCTGCTATTATTGGACTTGCCGTAACCATGCTTTTTTATCAGGTTTATGATTATTGCCGAAAGGGAACCAAACGGTTTGCCTGTACAATTTTTATATTGTGTTGTTTTATGGTGGGAAACAGTTTTTCCTTTCCCGTTTTTCAGGAGGACAACGGCTTTGTATCCGACAATGAAAAAGAAAATACGGTAGCGGCAGTAGTGGCTTCGGATATTACCCTTGCAAACGAGCAGACGGTTGCCTACGACGAACTGGAAATGCTGGAGGATGAGGATGTGCTCGACGGCTATGAGGATGCGGAACTTCATGGCATGGAAGGGGTGGATAAATATCTTCTGGATGAAATTATCAATACCGAGGGCGGGGAAGAGGCGAAGACCGAGGTCGTGACGGAATCAGAAGGGGAAGAAAAAGGAGCCTCTTTTGACGAAAATGACTGGAAGCTGGTGCTGATCAATAAGCAGCATCCGATTCCCGAGGACTATACCTTTACCCTGGGACCTATTAAGACCATTAAGGGAACCATGCAGTGTGATGAAAGAATCATTGAGGAGCTTCTGGCTATGATGCAGGCGGCAAGCGAAGACGGCGTGAACCTTGCCATCTGTTCTCCTTACAGGGATCTTGCCTGGCAGGAGGTTTTGTTCAATCGAAAAATCAAAGCATATATGAATAAAGGAATGTCTTACATGGAGGCATACAAAATATCCTCCCAGGCAGTAACGGTACCGGGGGCAAGCGAGCATCAGATCGGACTTGCCATCGATATTGTGTCGGATGTGTATACAACCCTGGACGAGGGGTTTGCGGAAACCGACGCGGGAATCTGGCTGGAGGAGCATTGCGCCGAATACGGCTTTGTGCTTCGTTATCCCAAAGGAAAAGAGTACATCACCAGTATCGAATTTGAACCCTGGCATTTCCGCTATGTAGGAAAGGAAGCGGCGGGCGTGATGATGAAAGAGAATTTGTGCCTGGAGGAATTTTGGGAGAAATATTTGTAAGTTTGGAGGAACGGTATGTACCGGTTGCTGAAACAGGAAGGACGGGCAAAGCGGGGGGAGCTGACGACGGTTCACGGCGTGATACAAACGCCGGTTTTTATGAATGTAGGGACGGCTGCGGCGATTAAGGGAGCTGTTTCCACAGAGGATCTGGAACAGATTCATACCCAGGTGGAACTGTCCAACACTTATCATTTACATGTGAGACCCGGGGACCAGATTATTAAACAGCTGGGCGGAATTCACAGGTTTATGTCCTGGAATAAGCCGGTTTTAACGGATTCAGGCGGATTCCAGGTTTTTTCCCTGGCAGGGCTGCGGAAAATCAAAGAAGAGGGCGTTTATTTCAACTCTCATATTGACGGACGGAAAATTTTCATGGGACCGGAGGAAAGTATGCAGATCCAGTCCAATCTTGCTTCCACCATAGCAATGGCTTTTGACGAGTGCGCGCCCAGCAAGGCGGACCGCGCCTATGTACAGGCGTCTGTTGAGCGGACTACCAGATGGCTGGAACGGTGCCGGAAGGAAATGAAGAGACTAAACGGTCTGGAGGACACCATTAATCGGAATCAGTTGCTTTTTGGCATCAATCAGGGCGCCGTTTATGAGGATATCAGAATTGAGCATGCAAAGGCAATTACCCAGATGGAACTTGACGGCTATGCCATAGGAGGGCTTGCCGTAGGGGAAAGCCATGAGGAAATGTATCATATTTTGGAAGAGACGATTCCTTATTTGCCCAAGGACAAGCCCACTTATCTGATGGGCGTGGGGACGCCGGCAAATATACTGGAAGGGGTGGAAAGGGGCGTTGATTTTTTCGACTGTGTTTATCCCAGCAGAAACGGCAGGCACGGGCACCTTTACACGAATCACGGCAAAATCAATCTTTTCAACGCAAAGTATGAATTGGACCAAAGCCCCATTGAAGAGGGCTGTTCCTGTCCCGCGTGCCGGAGATATACCAGGGCGTATATCCGGCATTTATTAAAGGCAAAGGAAATGCTTGGAATGAGGCTTTGCGTGCTGCACAACCTGTATTTTTATAACACGATGATGGAAGAAATCAGAGACGCTCTGGATCAGGGAGAGTTTGCCGCCTACAAAAAAAGAAAGCTTGCAGGTATGGAAAATGACAAAAAGGCTTGTTTTTAGCAGTGTGATTGTGTATTATATTTGTTAGGCTTATTTAGAAAGTGAAAACAGGAGGAAATTTTAAATGGGTATTTTACTGACAGCGAATGCTGCTGATGCGGCTGGCACGGGAGCTGGTGGTCTTGGACTGGGAATGATCTTATGGCTTGTGCTTATTTTCGGTTTTATGTATTTCTTTATGATCCGTCCCCAGAAAAAAGAACAGAAGAAAATGGCAGCAATGCTATCTTCTTTAGAGGTTGGCGACTGTGTGCTTACCAGCAGCGGCTTTTACGGGATCGTCATAGATATAACGGATGATACGGTAATCGTAGAATTTGGTAATAACAAAAATTGCCGTATTCCGATGCAGAAAACCGCCATATCGCAGGTTGAAAAGGCAGATGCAGAATAAAAATAAACCCGGAAGTAAGGCGCAGGATCTGCGCCTTATTTTGTCAGAACAAGGATAAACAACAGGGGAATGGAGGACAAGATGAAATTAAATATTGCATGTATACCGGGAGACGGTATAGGACCGGAGATTGTTACAGAAGCAAAAAAGGTTTTGAATCAGACGGCAAAGGTTTATGGACATGAGATTTCCTATACGGATCTTCTCATGGGCGGCGCTTCCATAGATGTGCACGGAGTTCCGCTGACGGAGGAAACGGTGGAGAAGGCGAAAGAGGCGGATGCGGTTTTAATGGGTTCCATCGGCGGAGATACCACAACCTCGCCCTGGTATAAGCTTGCCCCCCAGCTGCGTCCGGAAGCGGGACTTCTTGCCATCCGCAAGGCGTTGAACCTGTTTGCAAATTTACGACCGGCGGTTTTGTATGATGAGCTGGCGGATGCATGCCCCCTCAAGAAGGATATCAGCGGCGCAGGCTTTGATATGATGATTATGCGGGAACTGACCGGAGGACTTTACTTTGGAGAGCGCTATACCACCCAGGAAAACGGCGTCCGCAAGGCGGTGGACACCCTTACCTACAATGAAAACGAGATTCGCAGGATCGCTCTTAAGGGCTTCGATATTGCTATGAAGCGCCGGAAAAAGGTTACCAGCGTGGATAAGGCGAATGTGCTGGATTCCTCCAGATTGTGGCGTAAGGTGGTGGAAGAGGTGGCAAAGGATTACCCGGAGGTGACCCTGGAGCATATGCTGGTGGATAACTGCGCCATGCAGCTGGTGAAGAACCCGGCGCAGTTTGATGTGATTTTAACGGAGAATATGTTCGGAGACATTCTTTCCGACGAAGCAAGCATGGTCACCGGATCTATAGGAATGCTTGCCTCCGCTTCTCTGAATGACAGCAAATTCGGACTTTACGAGCCAAGCCACGGTTCGGCGCCGGACATTGCCGGCAAGGGCATTGCCAACCCCATAGCCACAGTTCTTTCAGCGGCAATGATGCTGCGTTTTTCCTTTGATCTGGACAAGGAGGCGGATGCCGTTGAGAATGCAGTGAAAAATGTGCTGAAAAAAGGATATCGAACCGTTGATATTATGTCGGAAGGCTGCAGGCAGGTTGGCTGCAAGGAAATGGGTGATTTATTAGCAGATGAAATCAACTGAAAACCTTAAAAAACAGGAGAGGCTTTTCTTTTTTGTTTTGCTTGGCATCATGGCGGCGTATTATGGCTACCGGCTGTTTGCCTTAACGCCCTGGTATGACGAACTGTATACATATTACTGGTTTATCAGCAAAGGACCGGTATATGCCGCAATTCATTGGCCTTTGCCCAATAACCATGTAGGATATTCGGTGCTTTCCGCGTGTGTTGACTGGCTGGGAAATTCTTATATAGGGCTGCGGGGCGTTTCCTATTTATGTGCACTGGCGAATATGTGTCTTTTATACCGGATCTCCGGGAGATATTTCCGGGGATGGAATCCTTTGGTTACGGTTCTCCTTTATATTTCCATGTATCTGGTAAATCAGCTTGCCGTACAGGGCAGAGGCTATACCCTTGGTATCACCTGTTTTCTCACGGCATGGCAGTGCTTGATTTCAATCTGCCGGGAGGGAAAGGTAAGGAAAAGGGTTTACCTGGTCTATATAGGCGCATTGGTGCTGGGGCTGTATACGGTCAGCAGCAATGTATACTGGGTGGTGCCCCTGTGTCTGGCCGGGGGGACGGCACTTCTGGTCAAGGGAATCTGGCAGGGCAAAGAAAGAAACTGTTTTTTTCTGAAAACGGAAAATGGGAAAAAGCTGGTGCGCCTGGTGGCGTCGTCGGTTCTTGCGGCAGTGGGAACGGTTGCCCTTTACGGAACGATCTGGCTTGCCATCGGCTCCAATCTGCTGATGAAGGAGGAGGGCGGCGCTTATTATGGAATGGATCATCTGAAGATTATCCTAAAGGCTCCCTTTGCCGCCGTCTCCAGGGGAATGGAATATATGCTGGATACCCCCTATATTCAAAGTGAAGAAAGGGCGGGGTTTGGAGAAAGGTTCTGGGAATGGCTGAAGAATCTTTCGGGCTATTATTTTAACGGATATGCTCTCCTGATTATGGCTGTGTGGGGAATCGGCATTGTGCTTCTTTTTGTATGGATCTTAAGCGCAATAAAGAGAAAAGAGGAGAGGCAGCTGCTTCTGTATTTGATGCTCTTTACAGGAATTGTAATGGTGCCGGTTTGCCTGCTGATACAATGTAAACGTCCTTACTACCGGGTTTTCACTTATGGCGGCGTTTTCCTGGCGGTTTTGCTGGGGGCGATTCTGGATAAGGGGATGGAAAAGCTTCACACAAAAATGACTGGATTGGTCAAGTGCAAGGCTGTTTCTGCAGCCGTATTACTTGCGGCGGTTTTGCTAAGTGTAAAGTGCATTGGTTTCTCGGGCTACAACGACCAATATGGGACGAGAGAGCATGAGATTCAGGATGCCTTCTCAAAGACGGATATGGCACAATGGGAGAAGCTCTGTGTAACGGACTGTAACCAGGAATATCTGCTTTACTTTCTTTATCATATTCGGTGTGAAAACAAAGAAATTGAGGGGGCGGATGCGGTGCTTTTAGACAAGCGGATGACAGATCCGGATTTTCATGAAATGGTTTGGGAGTTTTATCATAGCTATGATACGATTCCCTGGGATTATATAGAGCAGAATCTGACGCCTGTATATGAAAACAACGATTATATTCTTTATACAAGATAGGAATGGAGGAAAGTTGAAAAATGAGAAGTGATAATGTAAAAACGGGAATGCAGCAGGCTCCCCACAGAAGTTTGTTCCATGCTTTGGGATTTACCGAGGAGGAAATGAAAAAGCCCATGGTGGGGATTGTCAGTTCCTACAATGAAATTGTACCGGGGCATATGAATCTGGATAAAATTGTCAATGCGGTAAAGCTGGGAGTGGCGGAGGCAGGAGGCGTACCGGTGGTATTTCCGGCGATTGCAGTCTGCGACGGGATCGCCATGGGGCACATCGGCATGAAATATTCCCTTGTGACCAGAGATTTGATTGCAGACTCTACGGAATGCATGGCGCTTGCCCATCAGTTTGACGCCCTGGTGATGGTTCCCAACTGTGATAAGAATGTTCCGGGACTTTTGATGGCGGCTGCAAGAATCAATGTGCCTACCGTGTTTGTATCGGGGGGACCCATGCTTGCCGGTCATGTAAAAGGGCAGAAAAGGAGTCTTTCTTCTATGTTTGAAGCGGTAGGATCCCATGCGGCGGGCACCATGACGGAGGAGGAAGTGAGAGAGTTTGAAGAAAAGGTATGTCCTACCTGCGGATCCTGCTCAGGCATGTACACGGCAAATTCCATGAATTGCCTGACAGAGGCGCTGGGAATGGGACTGAAAGGGAACGGAACCATTCCTGCAGTGTATTCTGAGAGAATCAAGCTGGCAAAGCATGCGGGTATGGCGGTTATGGAAATGTACCGCAAAAATATCCGTCCCAGGGACATTATGACAAAGGAAGCGATTCTTAACGCCCTGACCGTTGATATGGCGCTGGGATGCTCTACCAACTCCATGCTTCACCTGCCTGCAATTGCCCATGAGGTGGGATTTGATTTCGACATTGCCTTTGCCAATGAGATCAGTGAAAAGACCCCTAATCTGTGCCATCTTGCACCGGCAGGACCGACCTATATGGAAGATCTGAATGAGGCGGGAGGCGTATACGCCGTTATGAAAGAGCTTGCAGAGGCAGGCTTGCTGCACACAGACTGCATGACGGTAACGGGAAATACCATAGGCGAGAACATCAGGGATGCGGTCAATCAAAATCCTGAGGTGATTCGTCCTTTAGACAACCCCTATTCCCCAACAGGAGGGCTTGCGGTACTGAAAGGAAATCTGGCGCCTGACGGAAGCGTGGTGAAGCGTTCCGCAGTGGTTCCGGAAATGATGGTACACCGGGGACCTGCAAGGGTTTTTGAATGTGAAGAGGATGCCATTGCCGCTATTAAGGGCGGAAAAATCGTTGCAGGGGATGTGGTGGTCATCCGCTATGAAGGTCCCAAGGGAGGACCGGGTATGCGGGAGATGCTCAACCCTACCTCGGCGATTGCAGGCATGGGACTTGGCTCCAGTGTAGCGCTTATTACCGATGGGCGGTTTTCCGGCGCTTCCAGAGGCGCGTCTATTGGTCATGTTTCGCCTGAGGCAGCGGTAGGAGGTCCCATTGCCCTGGTACAGGAAGGGGATATGATCAGCATTAACATTCCGGAAATGAAATTGGACGTGGAAATCTCCCGGGAGGAGATGGAGGCAAGGGCGGCGAAATGGCAGCCTAAAGAACCTGAAATTACAACAGGTTATCTTGCAAGATATACAGAGATGGTGACAAGCGGAAACCGGGGAGCAATCCTGGAGGTTCCCGGAAAGAAATGAGTTAATTTGGAGGAATGGAGAATATGCAGCTGACAGGTTCTGAGATCGTAGTGGAATGCTTGAAGGAGCAGGGAGTGGATACTGTTTTTGGGTATCCCGGCGGTACGATTTTAAATGTATATGACGCTTTATATCAACACAGAGAAGAGATTACCCATATCTTAACCTCCCATGAGCAGGGCGCCGCCCATGCGGCGGACGGATATGCGCGCGCCACCGGCAAGGTGGGCGTATGCCTTGCCACCAGCGGTCCCGGGGCAACCAACCTTGTCACAGGGATTGCCACGGCTTACATGGATTCTGTTCCCGTGGTGGCGATTACATGTAATGTAAATCTGCCTTTGCTGGGAAAGGATTCTTTTCAGGAGGTGGACATTGCCGGGGTGGCAATGCCGATTACCAAGCACAGTTATATTGTGAAGGATATTACCAAGCTTGCGGATACCCTTCGAAAAGCCTTTGCCATAGCAAAAGGGGGACGCCCTGGTCCGGTACTTGTGGATATTACCAAGGACGTAACGGCGGCTTTGGGCGAATATGAGAGAAAAGAGCCTGTTCCCCTGGAAACGCCTTGCAGATATACGGAGGAAGATATTCAAAAGGCGGTAGAACTGATCAGCAATGCAAAGAGACCCTTCCTTTACGTAGGCGGCGGCGCCGTTATTTCCGGCGCATATAAGGAGGTCAGAGAGCTGGCGGAGCTGATGGATGCGCCTGTGTGTGATACCCTGATGGCAAAAGGCGTTATGGATGGACAGGATGAGAGATATACAGGAATGATCGGAATGCACGGCACCAAGGCGTCTAATTTGGGCGTCAGCGAGTGCGATCTTCTGGTCGCCCTTGGAGCAAGATTTTCAGACCGCGTGGTAGGCAACGCCGCAATGTTTGCTTCCAGGGCAAAGGTGCTTCATATTGATATCGATGCGGCTGAGATCAATAAAAATATCAAAACAGCTGCTTCCGTGGTGGGGGATTTGAAGGAAATTCTGACGCTGATCAATAAAGAGCTGACCAAAAAGGAACATAAGGAATGGAATGGGCATATAAAAGAATTAAAAGCAAAATATCCGTTGAATTATGATAACAGCGCTTTATCCTGTCCTTATATTATGGAAGAGATCGACAGAATTACCCATGGAGAAGCAGTGATTGTAACCGATGTGGGACAGCATCAAATGTGGGCGGCGCAGTATTACAAATATTCAGCCCCGAGAACCTTCCTGTCCTCAGGAGGACTTGGTACCATGGGATACGGACTTGGCGCCTGCATAGGAGCCAAGGTGGGGAGACCTGAAAAAATCTGTATCAACATTGCAGGCGACGGCTGCTTCCGCATGAACATGAATGAGCTTGCCACCGCATCCAGATACCAGATTCCCATTATAGAGGTGGTAATCAACAATCATGTGCTGGGAATGGTGAGACAGTGGCAGACCCTGTTCTACGAAAAAAGATATTCTCAGACGGTGCTGAATGACCAGGTAGATTTTTGCATGGTGGCAAAAGGACTTGGTTGTGAAGCAATCCGCGTAACACGTAAGGAGGAGGTTGCAGATGCGCTGACCAGGGCGATTGAACTGAAAAAACCTGTGCTGATCGAATGCATCATCCCGGAGGACGATAAGGTATTCCCAATGGTGCCCGCAGGCGCGCCTATCAGCGAAGTGTTTGATGCAACGGATTTAGAAAAGTAAAATGAGAAAAAGTGTTTTAAAAGGAAGCTGCATAGGCGGAGCGATTATACTGCTGTCGCTGATTGCCATGTATCTGGGACTGGCATATTATTATGCCGAAGGGTTCAGCTACGGAACATGGATTAACGGAGTTTACTGTGCGGGAAAAAGCATCCAGGAAGTAAATGAAGAACTTTTAAAACAGTGTGACTATGCCGGGCTTACCATCACGGACAGTGATGGTAAGTCTTATACTATTTTACCTGAAGAGGTTGATTTTTCCGCTGATTTCGGCGAGGTGTTAAATCTGTACCAACAGCAGCAGAATCCTTATCTTTGGGTGGATAATCTGATCGGAAATGCAAAAGACAGAACCATTGATCCGGTAATCCGATATGACCAGGCGGCTTATGACCACAAGGTAAACGGTTTTCCTTTTTTTCATGGAATTCCCAAAGAAAACCGGACGGTGAGGATTATAAAAGGAAACGAAGGCTATCAGCTGTTAAACGATAGAACCCATGTGCTGAACGAAGAAAAAACAAAAGAATTGATCAAAAGCGCTTTTGAAAGCCTGGATTCGGAGCTGGATCTGGAGGCGGAGGGCTGTTATCAGGATCTGCCCCTGGATGAGGAAATGGAAAAAACCCTTTCTCTTTGGGAGAAGCTAAGGGAATACCAGGACTGCGGCATTGTATACCGCTTTGGGGATGAGACATTCCCCATAAATGCAGGCATTGTATGTGATTTTCTGATGTTGGACGAAAAGGGCGGCTTTGTGTTTGACGAGGACGGAAATCTGATGACAGATCCGGAGAAGGTATATGAATTTGTGGATTCTCTTGCAGACACATACGATACGGCAGGGGGCGTGCGCTATTTTAATGCTACCCGGGGAGAGGTTGTGACCGTAGAGGGCGGAACCTATGGAAATAAAATCGACCGTGAGGCGGAAAAGGAATATCTGCTGCAGGCGTTTCTTGAAAAAAGAAGAGAGGAGCATGAGCCTCTTTACTTACAGATGGCACTTCGGCAGGGGAAGGACGACATTGGCGATACCTACATAGAAGTGGATATGACGGAGCAGATGCTGTACTACTATGAAAAGGGAGAGCTAATGATCGAAACCCCTGTGGTGACCGGCAATACCAGCTTAAGGAGAGGCACTCCTTCCGGCACCAATTTCGTTTATAACAAGCAGAGAAACAGAGTTCTTAAGGGAGAGGATTATGCTTCCCCGGTGAAATACTGGCTCCCGGTGAAGGGCGCCATCGGGATTCACGATGCTTCCTGGCGGAGTAAATATGGAGGAGAAATCTACAAAACAAACGGTTCCCACGGCTGTATTAACACGCCTTTGGAGGAGGTTTCAAAGCTTTATGACATGGTGGAAATCGGAACTCCCTGTGTAATGTTTTACTAAAGCAGTTGACGAACGGGGTAAATAAGTTTAAAATATTTTCCAGATGTTTTGACAGAAAATGAGGAGAAATCCCATAAACAGGAGGAGATAAGAGTGTCCAGAGTGTATAATTTTTCAGCAGGTCCGGCAGTTTTACCTGAAGAAGTGTTAAAAGAAGCTGCAGATGAGATGTTAGATTACAGGGGATCGGGAATGTCCGTAATGGAGATGAGTCATCGTTCCAAAGTGTACGACGGCATTATCAAGGAAGCGGAAGCCGATTTACGTGAACTGATGAATATTCCTGACAATTATAAGGTTTTGTTTTTGCAGGGCGGCGCAAGCCAGCAGTTCGCTATGATTCCCATGAATCTGATGAAAAATCGTAAGGCAGCATATATTGTCACCGGACAATGGGCAAAGAAGGCTTATCAGGAAGCGAAGGTTTACGGAGATGCGGTTGAGGTTGCTTCTTCGGCGGATCAAACCTTTTCTTATATTCCGGACTGCTCGGATCTTCCCATACCTGAGGATGCTGATTACGTATATATCTGTGAAAATAATACCATCTATGGCACTAAGTTTAAGACGCTGCCCAACACCAAGGGACATACGCTGGTGGCGGATGTTTCTTCCTGCTTTTTGTCGGAGCCGGTGGATGTATGCAAATATGGCGTGATTTACGGGGGCGTACAGAAAAATATAGGTCCTGCCGGAGTGGTGATTGTGATTATCAGAGAGGATTTGATTACAGAGGACACATTACCCGGAACCCCTACCATGCTGAAATATAAAATTCATGCGGATGCAGATTCCCTTTACAATACGCCTCCTGCATATGGTATTTATATTTGCGGTAAGGTGTTCAAATGGATTAAGAAGATGGGCGGTCTTGACGCCATGAAAGAACACAATGATAAGAAAGCGAAGATTCTTTATGACTTCCTAGATGAGAGCCGTCTGTTTAAGGGAACCGTAAGAAAAGAAGACCGCTCCCTGATGAACGTTCCTTTTGTGACAGGAAACGAGGAACTGGACGCAAAGTTTGTGAAAGAAGCGAAGGAAGCGGGATTTGAGAACCTGAAAGGACACAGAACCGTAGGCGGCATGCGCGCAAGCATTTACAATGCCATGCCCATCGAGGGGGTTGAAAAGCTGGTTGCCTTCATGAGAGAATTTGAAAAGAATAATGGTTGAGAACCGGTTAAAGGAGAAAATAAAATGTTTCAGTATTATTGTTTAAATCCAATTGCACAGGTTGGACTTGATAAATTTACAGAGGAATTTCAGAAAACGGAGAATGTGGAAGAGGCACAGGGCATTCTGGTGAGAAGCGCAGCCATGCACGACATGGAATTCTCGGATCAGCTGCTTGCCGTGGCAAGGGCAGGGGCAGGAGTCAACAACATTCCCCTGGACAAATGCGCGGAAAAGGGAATTGTCGTTTTCAATACCCCCGGCGCCAATGCAAACGGCGTTAAGGAGCTGGTGATTGCAGGAATGCTTCTCGCCTCCAGAGATATTGTAGGCGGTATCAACTGGGTGGAGTCGGCAAAAGACGACGAGGGAATTGCCAAAGCAACGGAAAAGGAAAAGAAGCGCTTTGCGGGCACCGAAATCCAGGATAAAAAGCTGGGTATCATCGGACTTGGCGCAATCGGCGTTAAGGTGGCAAACGTTGCAAAGCATATGGGCATGGAGGTGTACGGATACGACCCCTATGTGTCTGTTGACGCCGCATGGAATTTAAGCCGGGATGTGAAGCATGTGCTTCATGTGGAGGATATTTATGAAAACTGCGACATTATCACCATCCACGTTCCCCTTTTAGATTCCACAAAGGGTATGATCGATCGGGAAGCCATTGCAAAAATGAAAGACGGCGTAATTCTTCTGAATTTTGCCAGAGATCTGTTGGTAAACGAAAAGGATGTACTGGAAGGAATCAAGGAAGGAAAGGTGCGGAAATATGTATCCGATTTCCCCAATCCCACCACGGCGGGACAGGAAGGCTGTATCGTCATTCCCCATCTGGGAGCTTCTACGGAGGAATCCGAGGACAACTGCGCAAAGGCGGCAGTAAAGGAACTGATGAACTATTTGAAGAACGGCAATATCGTCAACAGCGTTAATTATCCGAACTGTGATATGGGTGTGTGCAGTCAGGAGGGACGTGTGGCAATCTTCCATAAAAATAAGGCAAATATGATTACCAAGTTTACCGCCTGCTTTGGCGACAAGGGAATCAATATTACCGACATGGTAAACAAATCAAAGGGAGAAGTGGCATATACCATGCTGGATATTGAAAAACCTGCGGATGCAGAGATGATCGGAAAACTTCAGGCGATTGAAGGGGTATTCCGGGTAAGAGTGGTAAAATAAATAGGTTTAAGACCAAACACCGACACGCTTTGCGAGCCGGCTTATTGGACAAAAGCGGGGCTGACATATATGTCAGCCCCGTTCGTTATCGTGTGGTAAAATCGGTCAATCCCATATCATCCAGGTCTTCCTTCAGCATCGCATCCTGCTTCGCCAAAACCACGCTGGAGATATCCATATATTTGATGAAGACATCTTCAAGGGAAATTCCCTTTTCGTCGGCAATTTCCTGCATGATGGGTCTTAATTTGTCAAGCTGGTAAGAAATGCGGGTCTTTTGGGGATCGATGTCGCCAAGAACCTGTTCTGCGTAAGCGTTGATGCGGGCAAGCATTGCCTTATCCTCATCGGAGAGGGAATCAAATTGACTGGAATTGTTTGGTGTTGGAAACATATTTTCACATCCTTTATAATAAATTAGTTGTAGATTGCGGCGGTTCGGTTCCGGCAGAATTTCAGGAGGCTACACAGGCACCGGAAGCCATATGGGCATGCTCCCATGAGCACTGGCGTTTCAGGGCTTGGGCGGAAAATCGGTTATTTCACTTACAGAATGGTGAATTATCAGGGAAAAACCGCCAGGACGGCGGTTTTAGGAGTCATACGGCACGGATGCCGCTTGACTCCGACCCGTCAGGAATGAAATTGCTGCCCATTCTGTTAGTGAAATCCGATTTAGAGACAGTTCTGAAACGCCAGTGCTCATGGGAGCATGCCCATATGGCTTCCGATGCCTGTGTAGCCTCCTGAAATTCTGCCGGAACCGAACCGCCGTAATCTAAGTATGATTGTAGCACTTGACGCTTGTGTTGTATAGATATCTTTGTTAAAATAAGTATATATGCGGCGAGCCGCCTGAGGATGGAGGGGACTTATGAATAATAAATTATACAAACTTATGAATTGGCCGAGAATTGAGGGAATTATTTATTCGGAGGAGGACAATCCCCATGAAATTTTAGGACCTCATGTGACAGGGAAGAGTGTTTTATTCCAGACTTTCTGGCCGGGCGCGCTGAAGGTTGCGCTTGTAACGTTGCAGGACAATCAAAAGCACGCAATGGAAATGGTAGATGAATCCGGTTATTTTGCATGTCTGCTTCCCGGAAAGATTCCGGATGCCTATGAGTACGAGGTGTGTTATGAGGAATCTATCGTTATGCGCACAAAGGATGCTTACCGGTATAAGGTTGGGCTGACAGATAAGGATATTGATAAATTTAACCAGGGAATTCACTATTCCATTTATGAAAAGCTGGGTGCGCACGTGATGGAAATAGACGGTGTGAAGGGAACCTTTTTTGCAGTTTGGGCGCCCAATGCAGTGCGGGTCAGCGTAGTGGGGGATTTTAACCACTGGGACGGACGGATCCATCAGATGCGGCGTAACCCGAAAGGCGGCATTTTCGAACTGTTCATACCTGACACGGGGGCAGGGGAATGCTATAAATTTGAAATTAAGGTAAAGGGAGGTCTGACCTTCCTGAAGGCGGATCCCTATGCCCTGGGACAGCAGCTGCGCCCGGAATCTGCTTCCGTTATCCGGGAAATCTCTTATAATTGGAAGGATGAAAAATGGCTTCAGGGAAGAAAACGGCGGCAGGAAAAAGATTCGCCTATAAGCGTTTACGAGCTGTATCTGGGTTCCTTCAGAAGAGACAGAGAGACGGACGGTTATTTAAATTACAGAGAGCTTGCAGGGGAAGTGATAAAATATGTTAAGGACACGGGATATACCCATGTAGAGTTGATGCCGGTGATGGAGCATCCTCTGGATGCGTCCTGGGGATATCAGGTGATCGGCTACTATGCGCCTACTGCAAGATACGGAACCGCTGAAGATTTTATGTATTTTGTGGATGCCCTGCATCAGGCGGATATCGGTGTGATTTTAGACTGGGTTCCGGCACATTTTCCCAGAGACACCTATGGGCTTGCACAGTTTGACGGTACCTGTCTTTATGAACATGCGGATCCACGCCAGGGGGCACATCCCCATTGGGGCACACTGATTTATAATTACGGAAGACCTCAGGTATCCAATTATTTGATTGCCAACGCCCTTTATTGGGTAGAAAAGTACCACGCGGACGGTATCCGGATGGATGCTGTGGCTTCTATGCTCTATTTGGATTATGGGAAAAGGGACGGAGAATGGATTGCCAATCTCTATGGCGGCAACGAAAACCTGGAGGCAATGGAGCTGCTGAAGCACTTAAATTCTGTGATGAAAAAGCGGAATCCTGGAGTGCTTATGATTGCCGAGGAGTCCACTGCCTGGCCTAAGATCACAGGAAGCCTTGAAGAGGATGGGCTTGGCTTTGATTTGAAATGGAACATGGGCTTTATGAATGATTTCCTGGATTATATCGGATATGATCCTTATTTCAGAGCGCATCACCACGACGAGCTTACCTTCAGTATGATCTATGCTTACAGTGAGAATTTTATGTTGGTATATTCCCACGACGAGGCGGTCCATGGAAAGGCAACCATGATCGGCAAAATGCCGGGAGTGCTGGAGGATAAATTTGCCAATCTGCGTATTACCTATGCATACATGATGACCCATCCCGGCAAAAAGCTTCTGTTTATGGGACAGGATATTGGGGAGTTTAAGGAGTTTGACGAAACCAGGGAAACGGAATGGGCGCTGTTGCAGCAGGACGCTCACAAGGGCATCTGGCGACTGGTGAAGGATCTTAACGCACTGTACCGTGAAAAACCGGCGCTCTATGCACTGGATACCAGTCCTGAAGGTTTTGAATGGATTAACTGCATATCCCCTGAAAAATGTATGCTTTCTTTCATGCGTAAAACCAGGAAAGAGGAAGAGCTTCTGGTGGTGGTTGTAAACTTTGCAAATGTGGAGCAGGAATTTACAGTAGGGGTTCCTCTGGAAGGCAAATATAAAGAAATTTTAAATACGGATGCGAAGTGCTACGGGGGACTTGGCAGAGTAAACGGGCGACCCAGATTTGTTGAGGAAGAGGAGGCGGACGGCCGGCCTTATTCCTTTAAGATCACCAGCGCGCCTTTGTCCGCAAGTATTTTTGCCTATGTGCCCTACACGGAGAAGGAAAAGCAGCAGATCGAAAAGAAAAAAGCAAAGCTTGAGGCGGAGAGAAGAGCCGAAGAAGCAAAGCGGGAAGCCGAGGAGGCAAAAGAGCAGGCGCAGAAGGCAAAGGAAGAAGCCGAGGAGGCAAAAAAACAGGCGGAAGAGGCGATGGAAAGAGCGAAAGAGGCACAGGAAAAAGCGGCACAGATTATGCAGAAGGCGCAGGATGAGCTAAAACGGGTAGAGGAAATGCGCAGGGAAGAGGAAGCGCTCAAGAAATCTGCCGGGGCAAAAAAGAAAAAATAGGGAGAAGCAGGCATGATTGCAGATGAGATCGAAATGGGGGTAAACCCGGGAGTGATAGAAAAGTTTTTGCAGCAGCTGCCGGAAAAGGCTTTTCATTTGGGATTGAGAGTGGTTTTGGCGGGGCTTGCCTTTTTGATCGGCTTACAGCTGATCCGGCTGATCAGAGGTTTGCTGAAAAGAGGGCTGAACAAAAGCCATGCAGATAGCAATGCGGTTCATTTTATCGATTCCTTTGTGAAGTTCGGGCTTACCTTCGTGTTGATTTTGATGATTGCTTCCGGTATGGGAGTAGATGCCGCCAGCATCATTGCCATTCTGGGATCGGCAAGCGTTGCAATTGGTCTTGCAGTGCAGGGAAGTCTGAGCAATTTTGCAGGAGGCGTTCTGCTCCTTTTGTTGAAACCTTTTACGGCAGGAGATTATATCAGGGACGGACTGGGAAACGAAGGGAGTGTTGAAGCCGTCGATCTTTTTTATACGCGGATTGTCACGCCGGAAAATAAGGTGATCGTATTGCCTAACGGCACCCTTGCCAACGGTACCATCACCAATTTTACCCAATGCAGGGAGAGAAGGATTGATATTTTGGTGGGGATTGCCTACGAAGCGGATATCAGAAAGGCACGGGAAGTGATTCAGGAGGTAATTGCCCGGGAAGACGCCGTGCTGCAGGAGAGAGAAATCCGCGTTTTTGTAGAGGGGCTGGGGGAAAGCAGCGTAAACCTGAATGTCAGATGCTGGACGCTTCAGGAGAATTTTTGGGATACCAAATGGCAGCTCACAGAAGAGATCAAGTATGCGCTGGACGAGGCACAGATCAGGATTCCTTATCCCCAGATGGACGTTCACCTGGACGGACCTTCCGGGTAAAGGGAACAGTTCAGCCTTCCGGCTGAACTGAATAAAAAACCTCTTGCAAATTAGAGAGAGTGACGTTATAATGATTTTTGATGCTACTGTGGCTCAGTCGGTAGAGC
>DKYT01000013.1:113647-123930 GCA_002492465.1 Lachnospiraceae bacterium UBA7093
GGTAGAGCAGCTGATTCGTAATCAGCAGGTCAGGGGTTCGAGTCCCCTCAGTAGCTTTTGAAAGCCGGCTTTCAGGAGCCGGCTCTTTTTTTGTATAAATGCTCTACCCATTGAATACATTGGTATAGACCCATAGCGATCACGCATAGAATGATAATGGAAGTGATCACCATATTCAGCTGGAAAACCTGGGAACCGTAAATGATCAGATAGCCCAGCCCCCGTCTTGCGGCGAGAAATTCCCCAATGATTACGCCTACCAGCGCCAGTCCGACGTTGACCTTCATATTGCTTAAGATCACGGGGACGCAGGAGGGCAGCACCACCCGGTGAAAGGCGTCGAAGGAATTGCCGCCCAGGGTATAGATCAGCTTTAGCTTTTCTTTATCCACCTGTTTAAAACCCGTATACAGGCTGATAACGGAACCAAAAACCGCCACGGAAATGCCGGCAACAATAATGGTATTCATGCCGGTCCCCAGCCAGACAATGAACAGAGGCGCCAGGGCGGATTTAGGCAGACTGTTTAAAACTACCAGATAAGGCTCCAGAATTTCGGAAAGGGTTTTAGAGTACCACAATAGGGTGGCGGTAACAATGGAGACCGCTGTGATCAGAAGAAAGCTGAGCAGCGTTTCCAACAGGGTAATTCCTGTATGGGTAAAAAAGGAGCCGTCCATCACCATGCTGACGAAATAAGATACCACCATACTGGGGCTGCTGAAAAAGAAGGTGTCAATCAGCCCGAGCCTTCCGGAAACCTCCCAAAGGGTAAGGAACAGGATCAGGACAAGGAAGCGCAGCAGGGTGATCAAATGATGATGTCGGTGATGCTTTTTCACATAAAGCGCCTGGGCGGATAAAGGTTTCTTTTTATGGCGTGTATTGGCAGAAAAGGCTTTAGGCGCCTCCACAATATTCATCAGAAATCTCCTTCCATAATAATGTAAACAGCTCCTGGAATTCGGGGGCGCCTCTCGCCCCAAGAGGAGAATCTTCCTGCCGGGTAAGATGAACAGGCAGTTCCCGTTTGACGGTAGCAGGACGTTTGGTTAACACAAGGATCCGGTCGGCAAGGGAGATCGCCTCTGACAGGTCATGGGTGATCAGAATTGCCGTAATGCCGGAGGCACGAATAATGTTTCCAATATCGGCTGAAACCATCAGACGGGTCTGATAATCAAGCGCGCTGAAGGGTTCGTCTAACAACAGAAGTCCCGGTTCCATGACCATAGTACGGATCAGGGCGGCACGCTGTTTCATACCGCCGGACAGCTCCCCGGGCTTTTTGTCTTTGAACTTTGACAGCCCATAGTCGGATAAAAGCTTTAAGGCAAGCGCCTCCTTTTGGGGACTGAGGGTCTTGGTGATCTCGGGACCTAAAAGCACGTTTTTCCAAATGGTGCGCCATTCCAACAGATGATCCTGCTGCAGCATATAACCGATCTTCACCTGTTCCAGCAGCACTTCTCCGGACTCCGGGCGAAGAAGTCCGGCGATAATGGAGAGAAGCGTGGATTTGCCGCAGCCGCTGGGACCTACGATGGCAAGAAATTCTCCCTTGTTTACCTGAAATGAAATATCGGTCAGGGCTTTTGTTTCACCCTTTAAATTATGATATGAGAAACAAATATTTTTACACTCCAAAACGGGCTGAGCCATAGTTCCTCCTCTTTTCCGTTGAGCATTTCAATCTTATACCTTTAATTTATGTGCTTTCGACATTTATGTGCAGGGAAGAGTATCTTTTGTCGCCTGCTTTTTTAAGAAAAGATTGAAATGGCGCATAAAATGTGATAGTATCAAATTCAGATTTAACATTGGAGGAATTTGCTATGGCGCAGTTATGGGGAGGGCGTTTTACCAAAGAAACAGACAAGCTGGTTTTTGATTTTAATGCATCTGTTTCCTTTGACAAAAGGCTTTTTGAACAGGATATAGAAGGAAGTATCGCCCATGTTACGATGCTGGCAAAACAGGGGATTCTTACCTGTGAGGAAAAGGATGCCATCATCAGGGGCTTGACACAGATCAGGCAGGATGTGGCGCAGGGGCGTCTCCTGATTACAGATGAATATGAAGATATTCACAGCTTTGTGGAAGCAAATCTGATAGAGCGGGTCGGCGATGCAGGTAAAAAGCTGCACACAGGCAGGAGCAGAAATGACCAGGTGGCGCTTGATATGAAGCTTTATGTGAGGAAAGAAACGGTTCAGATTGCAGATTGCGTGTACGAGCTTCTGGAAACGTTACTGGAACTTATGAAGAACAATCTGACCACCTATATGCCGGGCTTCACCCATCTCCAGAAGGCGCAGCCCACCACCTTGTCACATCATATGGGAGCGTATTTTGAGATGTTTAAACGGGATATGCTGCGGCTGGGCGACCTTTATCACAGAATGAATTACTGCCCATTAGGCGCAGGGGCTTTTGCAGGAACCACTTACCGGCTGGATCGCTCATACACCGCTTCCCTTATGGGGTTCGAGGGACCAACCTTAAACAGCATGGATTCCGTTTCTGACAGGGATTATGTGATCGAGCTTTTGTCGGCTCTTTCTACAATCATGATGCATCTGAGCAGGTTTTCAGAGGAAATTATTATCTGGAATTCCAACGAATATCGTTTTATAGATATAGACGACGGTTTTTCCACAGGAAGCAGCATTATGCCTCAGAAAAAGAATCCGGATATTGCGGAGTTGGTGAGAGGAAAGACGGGCAGGGTCTATGGCGCTCTGATGTCCATGCTGACCACCATGAAAGGTCTGCCCCTTGCTTACAATAAGGATATGCAGGAGGACAAGGAAGTTACCTTTGACGCCATTGAGACGGTGAAAAGCTGTCTTGTACTTTTCAGGGGAATGCTTGCTACAATGAAGTTTCACAGTAAGACAATGGAAGAAAGCGCCATGAAAGGGTTTACCAACGCCACCGATGCGGCGGATTATCTTGTCAACAAAGGGGTTCCTTTCCGGGACGCCCATGCTGTGATCGGGCGGCTGGTGCTGTACTGCCTGGAAAAAGACAGTGCCATCGATGATTTAAGCCTGGAGGAGCTGCAGGCGGTCAGCCCTGTTTTTGAAGAGGATGTGTATGACGCCATAAGTTTAAAGACCTGTGTGGAAAAGCGGCTGACAACAGGCGCACCGGGGCGGGAGGCAATGGAAGAGGCTATCAGGCTGAACCAGGATTTTCTGGCGCATGCCTGGAACAGAGAATATAAAACAAATGAAACAATGTGAGGAGATCAGAAGAATGAATGAAAAATTAAAAGTAGGAATTTTAGGCGGAACCGGTATGGTAGGACAGAGGTTTATCTCTCTCCTTGAAAATCATCCCTGGTTCGAGGTGACCAAGATCGCAGCAAGCGAAAGATCGGCAGGTAAAACCTATCAGGATGCGGTAGGGGATCGGTGGAAAATGACCACGCCTATGCCTGAAGCCGTTAAAAATCTGATGGTGGTGAATGTAAACGAAGTGGAGAAGGTTGCCGCCGATGTGGACTTTGTATTCAGCGCGGTGGATATGACGAAGGATGAGATCAAAAAGATCGAAGAAGCATATGCAAAAACGGAAACGCCGGTGGTTTCCAATAATTCCGCGCACCGCTGGACGCCCGATGTACCCATGGTAGTGCCGGAAATCAATCCGGAGCATATGAAGGTCATTGACTTCCAGAGAAAAAGACTTGGCACGAAAAGGGGATTTGTTGCGGTAAAGCCCAATTGCTCCATTCAAAGCTATGCGCCGGTTTTGACGGCATGGAAGGAATTTGAGCCTTACGAGGTGGTTGCCACCACCTATCAGGCGATTTCGGGAGCGGGGAAAACCTTTAAGGACTGGCCTGAAATGATTGAAAATATCATTCCTTATATTGGCGGCGAAGAGGAGAAAAGCGAGAAAGAGCCTTTGAGAATCTGGGGTGAGATTAAGGACGGGGTGATCGTGCCGGCGACGGAACCGGTGATTACCTGTCAGTGTATCCGAGTTCCGGTTCTCAACGGACATACGGCTGCTGTATTTGTAAAGTTCAGGAAAAAGCCTTCCAAGGAACAGTTGATCCAGAAACTGGTTTCCTTCAAAGGACTTCCCCAGGAGCTTCAGCTTCCCAGCGCGCCTGCACAGTTTATTCAGTACATGGAGGAGGACAACAGACCCCAGGTAAAACTGGACGTTGATTTTGAAAAGGGTATGGGAATCAGCGTTGGGCGAATTCGTGAAGACAGTGTATACGATTGGAAGTTTGTAGGGTTGTCACATAATACCGTCCGCGGAGCCGCAGGCGGAGCGGTGCTCTGTGCAGAGTTGCTGAAGGCACAGGGATATATTACCCGGAAATAGTACAAAAGAAGGAGCTGTTATTTTATGGACGAATTACGTTATCGGGTTGATTTGCTGAGCGCAATGAACCAAAGGCTTACAAACGATGAGAAAATGTACCGCCTAATCTGCAATACCTCCAACAATGCGTTTTTATATGTTAATTTTGTGGAGAATACGGTAAAGACCCTTGCCAACTGGAATTTCTATTTCCCTGAAGTGGAAATTAAGGATATGAAGGATCTGGCGAAGCTGTATTCTCAAGTGGAAGACCGGTATGTTCTTCCCTTAAGAGATCTTCTGTTCCTTGAGAAAACGGAATTGAATGCCGACAGCGGTATGATCAAGCTGAAAGACGGCAGAACATGGGTAGAGTGCGAATCCGCCATATTATACGACGAGGACGGACATGCAACGGATAAGGTGATTCGTTTCAAAGACATATCCAAATTTAAGAATCAAAATGAAGAACTGACTTACATGGCATACTATGATGTGCTCACAGGACTTTACAACCGGAACTACTTTGTAAGGCTTCTGTCGGATTTTATCCGGACTGCGGAAGAAGAAAATGCTATCGTCACCGTTATGTTTGTAGATATTGATGATTTCAGGAAAATCAACGACGGCATGGGGATTGTGGTAGGCGACGAGGTAGTTCAGCAGTTTGGGCAGTTTTTGTCCATTTTTCAGGGGGAGCACGTTTTGGTGTCTCATTTTAACGCCGACATTTACTGTATTGCCATTTACAATCCCAGCGGAAATAAAAGTGCGGAATATTTCTACAAAAAGATACAGGAACGCGTAAAGAAGCCCTTTATTATGAGCACCGGGCAGGATCTGCTGCTGTCGGTAAGCGTAGGCGTCGCCGAATATCCGGAGGCGGCGAGACTGACGCTGGATTTGATTAACTGTGCGGAAATCGTTATGTTTAAGGCGAAGAAGCTTGGAAAGGATTCCATTCAATATTTTGACGCCCCGATCTTGAGCGAATTTCTGCAAAATGTCAACATTGAAAACAAGCTGAAGGAGGCTGTGTTTAATCAGAATTTCACCATCAATTTTCAGCCCCAGTATTACGTTGCAGATAAAAAAATGCGTGGGATGGAGGCGTTGATCCGATGGCGTGACAATGATGGAAAGATGATCAGCCCCGCTGTATTTATCCCCATTGCAGAAAAGAACGGTACCATTGTACCCATTGGCATGTGGGTGATCGAGGAGAGTATCAAAGCATTTTGCGCCTGGAAAAAGAAAACCGAATGCAGCGTGGTATTGTCCCTGAATATTTCGGCAATTCAGTATATGCGTGCCGATTTTATAGATAACCTCCTGGGCATTGTTAAGAAATATCATGTCAATCCCAGAGAGCTGGAGCTGGAGATCACGGAAAGCGTTCTCATTGAAAACTTTAAGGAGATTACGGAAAAAATGTGTATTCTGAGGGATTATGGAATCAGAATATCACTGGACGATTTCGGCACGGGGTATTCTTCTTTGTCATACCTAAAGGGGCTTCCCATTGATACGCTGAAGATAGATAAGAGCTTTATCGACACCAGCATCACAGATGAAAATACCAGGATTATCACAGAAACCATCATTGTAATGGCAAAAAAACTTGGATTTGAAACGGTTGCAGAAGGTGTGGAAACAGAAGAACAGTTTCAGTATCTTGATGAGATCGGCTGTGATTGTATACAGGGGTATCTGCTTGGAAAGCCGATGCCTAAGGAAGAAATTGAGCAGCTTTTACTGAAGCAGATGCAATAGAGGCGGGGAGAGGGCAATTGATGTTAGGACGGGCATCAGAACTGAAATATTTAAAAGCATATTATGAACGTCCCGGTAGCCAGATTCTGGTGGTTTATGGGCAAAAAAACGTAGGGAAAACCGCCCTGCTTCGTCAATTTGGGCAGGATAAGCTGTGCTTTTATTACAGGGCGTGCTCCGGCTCCGGGAGAGAGCAGCGTTATCAATGGGCAAAAACCCTTGGTAAGGAAGGCGTTTCTCTTGAGGAATATCCTGCTTATTCTCAAATATTCGGTGCGCTTTTAAAGAAGCAGACGGATAAAAAGGTTATTATTATCGATGAATTCCAGAATATTGTCAGGGCGGACGACGAATTTATGCGGGATCTGGTGCATTTTATCCGGGGTCTGGCGGCAGATACACAGGTGATGTTTCTTCTTGCCAGTTCCTCCATCGGATGGGTGGAGAACAGCATGGTGGCAAGGATCGGGGAGGCGGCATATGAAATCTCCGGCTTTGTGAAGGTGAGGGAACTGGAATTTGACGTTATGATGGAGTATTTCCAGGGATTTAACATGGAACAGGGAATGGAGGCTTATGCAGTGCTGGGAGGGGTTCCCGGACTCTGGAAAAAATTTGACGACAGGCTGGGAACCAGAGAAAACATTTGCAGAGCCATTTTAAACCGGGACGCATTGCTACATTGGGAAGGACAGCGGATTCTGGAGGAGGAACTGCGGGAAACCAGCGTATATAATACTATTCTTGCTTCCATAGCGGCGGGAAAACATAAGCTCAACGATCTCTATCAGCACACCGGTTTTTCCAGGGCAAAGATCAGCGTTTATCTGAAAAATCTCATGGAGCTGGAGCTGGTGGAAAAGGTTTTTTCTTATGATACGGACGGAAAGGCGAACGCCCAGAAGGGCATATATAGAATCAGCAACCATTTTGTGCATTTTTATTTTACCTATCTGTACCCGAATTTAAGCAGTCTGGAAAAAATGACGCCGGGGGAATTTTATAACAAATATATTGAAGCAACGTTTCGAAATTATGTGGCGGAGTATTTCAAGGTAATCTGCAAGCAGTATATTGAAAAGTGGAACAGGTGGGAGCGGCTTCCTATCAAAGCGGAACGAATCGGCGAGTGGGTAGGCAAGCTTGGCACTATCGATGTGATTGCCCAGAGCAAAACAGGGGAAACCATTTTGGGAATCTGCTGCGGGGATAAACCCCTGATGTGCTACGCCGACTATGAATGGCTTCTTTTCTGCGCAGAAAAGGCAAAACTCAGAGCGGATTACGTGTATTTATTTTCCCTTCACAGCTTTGATGAAAAGCTGAACCTGGAGGCAAAGGTAAAACGTAATCTGAAATTAATCAGTATGGATGAAATGTAATGGGAAAAAGTATTTATATTGCCGAAAAGCCCAGCGTTGCCAGAGAATTTGCCAAGGCGCTGCAAATAAACGCCAAATCCAGAGACGGTTATATGGAATCGGAGGAGGCTGTGATTACCTGGTGTGTGGGTCATCTGGTGACAATGAGTTATCCGGAGGCGTACGATGAAAAATATAAAAGATGGTCTTTGGAGACGATCCCTTTTATCCCCTCTGAATTTAAATATGAGGTGATTGAGAATGTGAAAAAGCAGTTTACCATCGTCAGCGGACTTTTGAACCGTGAGGATGTGGAAACTATTTATGTGTGTACGGACTCAGGACGGGAGGGGGAATACATATACCGCCTGGTGGAACAACAGGCACAAGTAAAAGGTAAGAAAAGGAAGCGGGTATGGATTGATTCCCAGACAGAAGAGGAGATTCTCAGAGGAATCCGGGAGGCAAAAGATCTCTCGGAATATGACAATCTTGGCGCCGCCGCTTATCTGCGCGCCAAAGAAGACTACCTGATGGGGATTAACTTTTCCAGAGTATTGACCCTGAAATACGGGAATTCTGTGAAATCCTACCTGAAAGCAGACCGCGCTGTGATCAGCGTAGGACGTGTTATGACCTGCGTCCTGGGCATGGTAGTAAACAGAGAACGGGAGATCAGGGAGTTTGTAAAAACGCCCTTTTATCGTGTCATTGCAAACGTGCAGATGGGATGCCGGGATCGGGAATTTGAATGGAAGGCTGTGGAGGGAAGCCGCTATTTTCTCTCTCCAGCGCTATATAAGGAGAATGGCTTTCGGGAAAAGGCGGACGGGGAGCAGCTGATTGCAGAGCCTATGAAAGCGCCGCCGGTAAAGGCACGGGTGGAGGCTGTGGAAAAGAAGAAAGAGACCAAGAATCCGCCTCTTTTGTATAATCTTGCAGAGCTGCAAAACGACTGTTCAAAACTTTTTAAGATCAGTCCCGACGAGACCCTGCGGATCGCCCAGGAACTCTATGAAAAAAAATTGACCACCTATCCCCGTACCGATGCAAGGGTGCTGTCAACGGCAGTGTCCAAGGAAATTCTGAGAAATATCAAAGGGCTTATGAACTATGAGCCTGTAAGGGAGCTGGTCCGGGAAATTATGGAGAGGGGAAGCTACCAAAAAATCAGCGGGACCAGATATGTAAATGACAAGCAGATCACAGATCACTATGCCATTATCCCTACCGGACAGGGGCTTGGCGGTTTAAACGGTTTAAACCCTACTACAGCAAAGGTTTATGAATTGATTGTACGCAGGTTCTTGAGTATTTTTTATCCCCCGGCAGTCTACCGGAGGGTCGGACTTGAACTTTGTATTGGAACAGAGCATTTTTTCGCAGGGTTTAAGGTGCTGGAAGAACAGGGGTATTTAAAAGCTTCGGCGCTCTCCTTCGGAAAGCGGAAAGAAAATAAGGGAGAGGAACAGGATGAGGAAGAGACAGACCAAAATTTCATAGAGGAGCTTGGACATCTGAAAAAGGGAACGGAGCTTTTTGTTTCGGATATGCAAATCAAGGAAGGAGAGACATCACCGCCCAAACGATACAATTCAGGAACTATGATTCTTACCATGGAAAACGCAGGGCAGTTTATTGAGGACGAGGAGCTTCGGGCGCAGATTAAGGGAAGCGGGATAGGAACCTCCGCAACCCGTGCTGAAATTCTGAAAAAGCTCATAAATATTAACTATCTGGCGCTGAATAAGAAGACGCAGATCCTGACGCCCACGCTGATGGGCGAGATGATCTATGAGGTGGTAAACAATTCCATACGCCCTCTTTTGGATCCGGCGCTGACGGCAAGCTGGGAGAAGGGGCTTACCATGGTGGCGGAGGGAACCATCACAGAAGAGGAATATATGAAAAAGCTGGACGACTTTGTGTCCAGAAGAACCAATATCGTAAAAGGCTTAAGCAATCAACGGATTTTAAACCAGCAGTTTAACAAGGCTGCAGGAAATTATAAAAAGGGAGGTAAATGATGGAACAATTTACAATTAAGAATCTTTATACCCTGGAGGAAACCATAGCGGCGCCGCTTTTTGAGGGAGCGGTTTACCCTTGGGAACTTCTTCCCAAAATAGGCGGCTATATCACAGAATTGGGAAAGACGCTGCCCAAGGAGCAGTTTACAGAGGTGAAGGAGAACGTATGGATTGCCAAATCCGCTAAGGTGGCGCCCACCGCTTTCATCAACGGCCCCGCAATCATAGACGAGGATGCGGAGATCAGACATTGCGCTTTTATTCGCGGAAATGCCATTGTGGGAAAAGGGGCGGTGGTAGGTAATTCTACCGAGCTGAAAAACGTCATATTATTTAACAAGGTACAAGTGCCTCACTATAATTATGTGGGCGACAGTATTCTTGGCTTCAAGTCTCATATGGGGGCAGGCTCTATCACCTCAAATGTGAAAAGTGACAAGACGCTGGTAGTGGTAAAGAACGGCGAAGAAAGGATAGAGACCGGGCTTAAAAAATTTGGCGCCATGCTGGGAGACCAGGTGGAGGTAGGATGTAACAGCGTTTTAAATCCCGGAACGGTAATCGGCAGGAATTCCAATGTTTATCCTACCAGTATGGTGCGGGGGTGCATCCCGGCGGGAAGCATCTATAAGAAACAGGGTGAGATCGCCGGAAAATACTAAATCCGGCGTGGCGGTTCCTGTAAAAAAATATCAAAAGTACTGGATTTTTTGCAGGATATATGCGAAAATATAGAGTGTGATTATGACAAAATATTCACAAGGAAATCATCTACATATTGAAAGGAGTTTTC
>DKYT01000026.1:0-51173 GCA_002492465.1 Lachnospiraceae bacterium UBA7093
AAAATAAATAAGAAAGTATAGAGAAGGAAAATGCAATGATTGAAATCAAAAAAATAAGGGAGAACAAGGAGCTAATTTCCTCTGCTGCAGAATGGTTTCATCAAAAATGGGGCGTTCCAGCGGATGCATACAGAGAAAGTATGGAAGCGTGTATCAGAAACGACGGGGATGTACCCCAGTGGTACCTTGCCATGGAGGGGAATAAAATAGCCGGAGGCTTGGGGGTTATTGAAAATGATTTCCATGACCGGAAAGACCTGACGCCTAATGTATGCGCCGTGTACGTGGAAGAGGAATACCGCTGTCAGGGAATTGCGGGAAAGCTGCTGGATTTTGTCTGCAGAGATATGAAGGAAAAAGGAATTGATACCCTTTATCTTGTCACAGACCACACCTCCTTTTATGAGCGCTATGGCTGGGAATTTTTATGCATGGTGCAGGGAGACGGCGAACCCCATATGACCAGGATGTATGTTCATGTGGAAAAGTAAATGGGGAGAAGCTCATTTGGAGATTGGTTTTATGAAAAGAATGAAAAATGGTTTTATCTTTATCTGCGTTATATTGCTTTTGGCTGGATGTTCCCATAAAAAGAATGATGTTGCAGGAGAGGAGGCAGCAAATGAAACGGTAGTCAATGAGACAGCGCTCAGCGATTTGGATATGATGGAGGAACGGCTTCCGGCAAAAACGGCAGATCAGCAGGCTAATCCCAGGAAAGATGAGGAAACTGCGGCGGATGCGGAGGCGGAAATCATAGAGGTGGACTGGTCAGATTACTTTGAGGGAATGAATGGCGCGGCAGTGATTTATGATCCGGCGGAAAATTGTTACCGCATATTTAATCGGGAGCTTGCCGATGTACGGCGGTCCCCATGCTCCACTTTTAAAATTATTTCATCCCTGATCGGATTGGAAAATCAGATTATTGTGCCGGAGGATTCTGTGCGGGAATGGAGCGGAGAGGTCTTCTGGAATGACGACTGGAATAAAGATATTAATTTTGAGGAAGCTTTTCGCGCCTCCTGCGTATGGTATTTTCGGGAAGTGATCGATGAAATCGGAGCCGATACCATAGAGACGGAGCTGGAAAAGCTGCAATACGGAAACTGCGATATTTCCGACTGGGAGGGAAGGCTGAATACCAATAACAATAACCGTGCATTAACAGGCTTTTGGATCGAATCATCCCTGAAAATATCCCCCAGGGAGCAGACAGAAGTAATGGAACGTATTTTTGGTGATGAAGCAGTGTATTCCAGGCAGACACAGGATCAACTGAAGCAGGTAATGATGAGTCTGGAACAGACAGAAGAAGGCACCTTGATCTATGGAAAAACGGGAATGGGAAAGGCGGAAGGCGTCGTGGTGGACGCCTGGTTTACGGGTTTTGCCGACACAGATGGAAAAAGAGTTTACTTTTGTGTGTATCTGGGCGAGTCTCAGAGGGAAAACGTGTCCAGTGCCAGGGCGAAAGAGATTGCAATTGAACTGATCTCCGCTTATTGGTAAAGATAATTGATAATTTGGATTGTAAGGAATATAATATAATTACAAACGAATACAAAACAACTACAAAATGTTTGCAGGAGGAGTTGCGATGGCAGAGCAGGTGTTGATTCAATTTAGGGCAGATAAAGCATTGAAACAGGAAGTGACTGAAATATACGAAAGACTTGGGATGGATTTACCTACGGCATTCCGTATGTTTATGGCCAGAAGTAAAATGGTAAAAGGACTTCCTTTTGATGCAACACTACCGGAAAATACGATAACCAGAGCAGAGGCGAAGAATGCTTTTTATGCATTGCGTAGGCAGGCAGCTGATGTTCCGGAAATGTCGCTGGAGGAAATAAATGCTGAGATTGCGACGGCAAGAACAGAAAAAAGGTGATGTCCATGGAATACTATGCGGTAATTGATACAAATGTATTGTTGTCGGCGCTATTATCTAAAAATGAAGACGCAGCTACCGTTAAGGTATTAGATGCCGCTTTTGACGGGAAGATAATTCCTTTGTATCATCAGGATATTTTAGCGGAATATTATGAGGTGCTTCACAGGGAAAAGTTTCATTTGAAAGAGGAAGTAATACAAACAGTTGTCGAAGCAATAAGACAGTATGGAGTGGAAGTGTTTCCCCAACCTACAGGAGCAGTATTAATAGATATGGATGATCTTATATTTTATGAGGTGGCTATGGAAAAGCGGGATGATGGCGCTTATTTGGTTACCGGTAATCAAAAACATTATCCTTTCAGGGACTTTATTGTTACGCCTGCAGAGATGATGCGGATTATAGAAAATGCAAATCGAAACAGGCAGGAGGACAAATGATAGGAATCGGAACTATAATAAACAGTGTCAGTATTATTGTAGGCGGTCTGACAGGGCACTTTACAGGAAAGCTCTTGAAAGAGGAGCAGCAGGAGGCATTAAATAAAGCCTGTGGAATAAGCGTTTTATTCATTGCAATTGCCGGCGCAATGGAAGGGATGCTAAAGATAGAGGGCGTTGAAATTACCAGCGGGGAATCCATGCTGGTGGTGCTTTGCCTTGCAGTTGGGACAATCATCGGAGAACTGCTGGGGATCGAAAAGGGATTTGAAGGATTTGGAGAATGGTTAAAGAAAAAAACCGGCAACAGCGGTGATCCTGGTTTTGTAAACGCTTTTGTAACGGCGTCTTTAACCGTTTGCATTGGAGCGATGGCGATTGTAGGAGCTATACAGGACGGAATCCTAAACGATCATTCCACTCTTGCGGTGAAATCCGTTTTGGATTTTATCATTATAACGGTTATGACCTCTTCCATGGGCAGAGGCTGTGTCTTTTCGGCGATTCCGGTGTTTGTCTTTGAGGGAACCATAACCATACTTGCGCGGCTCATATCGCCCATTATGACGCAAACGGCGATTTCCTACTTATCTCTGATCGGTTCTGTGCTGATTTTCTGTGTGGGGCTGAATTTGGTCTGGGGTAAAAAAGTACGTGTAGCAAATATGCTTCCGGCTGTTCTGCTTGCTATTCTGGCGGCATATGTTCCCTGGAGCTTTTAGCGGCTGCCCGTACATATTTATGGGAATCATGAAACCAAAGGAAAATGAAGGTTGAATATAGAGTGCTTCGGAATGGAGGTAAAAATGCACAGGATATTTGGAAAAAAGGAAGAGGTAACGTATACAGATCGAAAGGGCGCGTACATTATCCCCATCAAAGGAGGTCAGATTGGCGTTGTCAAAACCCCTAAAGGGTATTTTCTGCTTGGCGGAGGACTGGACGGGGATGAGCCGGACGAAGTATGTATTGAACGGGAATGCAGGGAGGAAGCGGGCTACAGTGTGGTAGTTGGGGAGAAGCTTGGTTCTGCAGAAACCTATTATAAGGCTCCGGAAATTGGCTATTTTCATCCCATCCAAACCTATTATGCAGGCGAATTGCTGGAAAAGGTACAGGAACCTATGGAAGAGGATCACAGGTTGGTTTGGGTCAGGTTTGAAGATCTGAGGGGGAAAATGTATATGGAAATGCAGAATTGGGCGATTGAGGAAGGGTGGAAAAAAGCCCGTCCCATATTTTCGGAGGTCTTGCAACACAGATTTTGATGTGATATATTGGTGTGAACGGAATTTTGACCGATGGAGATTCTTATGTGGAGGGTCTTTTACATGAAGCGAAAAGGAAAAAAGATTGGTACAGCGGCTGTTATGCTGTTTATTTTATTTGGGCTTTTAGGATGTTCAGGAAAGAAAACGGCGTCAGAGAATGAAATCAGTGGGAATCCCGCCGCTCAGATTACAGAGGATGGAGAGGTGAATCCGGAGACAGATTCCGGGGCGGAATCGGAAGGCGCTGAATCGGGCTTTGCAACGCCGGAGGAGGCGGTTCTGGATTATCTTGCCGGGATGAGGGACAATGATTACAGCCGCATGGAGGCTTCCTTTTGGGGAAATGGCAGCGCAAAGGATATTTCCTGCCAGTATGGGTATCTCTGCGGCATAGATTTGATACCGGAGATAGCGGAAAACAGCACCGTTATTTTCAGTGAAAAGGAAGATGCCGCAAAGCTGCTTGCGCAGATTACCCAGCGGATGAACGAGGCGGATTTTGGCAGTATGGAATTTATGGGATTTGTCCTGCCAGATGATCTCAGCGATACCTACAGCACCGATTCCTATCAGGGAAATTTATCCGCCATTGCCCAGAATTACGGAGCCAGCGAGCTGGCAAACCGGGTAGCGGCGATTGCAGTAAATGGGAATCAATACTTGCTCTTTTTCGATCTGATCCAACAGGAGGACAGATGGTATAATTTTCAGCTGGGCGGTTTCTTCGCCAGTGTCCTGGGGCTGGATAGTAATACGGCGGGATGTGTCCGAATGGACGAGGAAGATGAAAAGATATTGAAGGAGCTTTTGGAGGACACTCACGGTGAACTGCCGGAAACGCGGGCAAGGGCGGAAGCACAGAAGACAGAGGCGGAGGGCTTTGACACCCCCTGGCAGGCGGCGGCAGATTATTTGGAGGGAATGGCGGCAAAGGACCAAGACCGGATGCTGGGAACCTTTTCCATAGAAAGCTATGCGAAAAACTACGATTTACAGGCATATATGGAGTACGCACAAATGTACAGCACCGTGCAGCAGGAGGTAAAATTTCCCCCTGTCAATGCTTTTGCCCAGGCAGTGCTTGGCGGTGAAAGGAAGGAGCAGCTGGAACAAAATATGCTGAAGCAGGGAAGCGCCCTTTACATGTGCAGCTGCTATATGAGCGGCTCGGAGGTTATGGAGGAAGGCGGTTTCCTCACATGGGAGGAATTTGCATCTCAGATGGATTTGGGTTCCATAGAGGTGGTGGGATATATTTCACCGGAAGCTCTTTCCGAGACTTATGACCCGGAGCGGATGAGCAGCCTGTTGGATGAGCAGGCAAAAATCTACGGAGCCGAGGAGATTCAGGAATGTGTGGTTGTCTTTTCCTATGAGGAAGAAAGATACTGCCTTTTTACGGAAGCGGCAAAATACAATGGACGGTGGTACAACAGCAAGCTTGGAAACCGGCTTGCGCTGCAGCTGGGGCTTTATACAGAGTATATGGGAACGATGCCTTTGGAGGCGATTGGGGATCCCGCAGACCTGGAAGAATTGATTACCTTTATATAGATGAAAAAAAGCGGCGAACACCATAGAGACGAGGAGCATTATGAGCGAAAAGACGAAAATATTTATTGACGGAAGCGAAGGAACCACAGGGCTGCGGATTCACGAGAGATTTGAAGGGCGTGAGGATATTGAACTGCTGCCCATCGATCCCGAAAGACGGAAGGAGCCGGCGGAGAGAAAGCGGCTGATCAATCAGTCGGACATTACCTTTCTCTGTCTTCCAGACGATGCGGCAAGAGAATCGGTGAGTTTTGTAGAGAACGAGAATGTAAAGATTATAGATACTTCCACGGCACACAGAACGGAGGAAGGCTGGGCGTATGGCTTTCCGGAATTATCAGCTTCCCATAGGCAGAAAATCAGAGAAGGGAAGCGGATCGCAGTGCCCGGATGCTATGCCACAGGGTTTATTTCGATTCTGTATCCGATGATTAAAGGGGAGATTGTGCCCGCCGATTATCCGGTATCGGCGTTCGCCCTGTCAGGCTACAGCGGAGCCGGAAAGAAAACCATTGCGGTCTATGAGGACAAGGACCGTGACAGGGAGCTTGACGCCCCCAGAGAATATGCCCTTACCCAGAACCACAAGCATTTAAAGGAAATGCAGAGAATCACGGGGCTTAAGAGAACGCCCCTGTTTTCCCCCATTATATGCGACTACTATAGCGGAATGCTTCTTACGACGCCTTTTTATACGGACATGCTTTCCGGGAAGCAGACGCCGGAGGAAATCCATGGGTTTTTAAGTGACTATTATGTAGGCGGAAAGTTTGTAAAGGTAATGCCCTTTGGCAAGGAAGCGGACTACAAGGGATTCCTTGCAGGCAATGCCTGTGCAGGATGGGACGGCATAGAGCTTTATGTGACGGGAAATGAGGAAAGAGTATTGGTAAGCGCCCGGTTTGACAATCTGGGGAAGGGAGCCTCCGGGGCGGCGATCCAGTGTCTGAACATTATGCTGGGCTGTGAGGAAGACAAGGGGCTTAACCTATGAATCAGCTGATACATGATACCACGTTATATGAAAATATACCTGACAAAGAAGGCAGGATGCAGCGGGAGATGGCGGTTTATGAGCTGCTGGAGCAGCTTTCCATTCCCTTTAAACGGCTGGATCACGAGCCCATGGCTACCATAGAGGCATGCCGGGGAGTGGATACCCTTTTGGGCATACATATGTGTAAAAATCTGTTTTTGTGCAATACCCAGAAAACCGCTTTTTATCTGCTTTTGATGCGCGGGGAAAAGAAGTTCAAAACCAAAGAGCTGTCAAAGCAAATCGGAAGTGCAAGGCTTTCCTTCGCGCCGGAGGAATTTATGGAGGAATATCTGCATATTTCCCCGGGAGCCGTAAGCGTTATGGGGCTTATGAACGATAAGGAGCAGCATGTAAAGCTGTTGATCGACGAGGATATTTTGCAGGAAGAGTTTTTAGGCTGCCACCCTTGTGTAAACACCGCGAGTTTGAGACTGAAAACGAAAGATGTGCTTGAAAAGTTTCTGCCCTTTACGGCACATGCTTATCAGACAGTGCATTTAACAGGAGAGGAATAGAGCGGCATGGAAATCAGAGCAATGACCATAGAGGATTACGAGGGCGTGTACGCCCTGTGGATGAGTATTAAAAATTTTGCCATACGAAGCCTGGACGATTCCAGGGAAGGGGTGGAGCGGTTTCTGAGACGAAACCCCGGAACCAGCGTAGTTGCAGTGGAGGATGGTAAAATTGTAGGAAGCATTTTATGCGGTCATGACGGAAGACGGGGATGTCTGTATCATGTATGCGTTCACGAGGATTACCGTATGCGGGGGATTGGAAAGGGAATGGTGGTCTTTTGCATGGAGAAGCTGGAAAAGGAGCAGATCAGCAAGGTTTCCCTGATTGCATTTACGGCGAATGATATAGGAAATGCATTTTGGAAGGAAATAGGGTGGACAAAAAGGGAGGATTTGAATTATTATGATTTTGTCCTGAACAGGAAAAATATTGTAAAGTTTAATCAGTAGTCAAAAAGAGTGCGGGAAATGACAGCGCAGAAAAGAGGAAAACATGAAGATCATAACGGGCGGCGTGACCGCGGCGGAGGGCTTTGAAGCCGCAGGCGTGGAGGCTGGAATCAAGTATAAGGACAGAAAGGATATGGCGCTTATTTACAGTAAAAAACCCTGCGTGCTTGCGGGAACCTTTACCAGTAATGTGGTGAAAGCGGCGCCGGTGATCTGGGATAAAAATGTGGTGGAGGGCGCGCCTTTCGGACAGGCGGTGGTAATCAATGCAGGGATCGCCAATGCCTGTACAGGGCAGGAAGGCTACGGGTACTGCGAAAGGACGGCGGCTCGCGGGGCGAAGGCTCTGGGCGTGCCTAAGGAGGCGGTACTGGTGGCGTCCACCGGTGTGATCGGAATGCAGCTTCCCATTGAAAAGATAGAGGCGGGAATCGATAAACTTGCGCAGGCAAAGGCGGATACCATTGCCGCAGGGACTATGGCGGCGGAGGCAATCATGACCACCGATACCCGGTCAAAGCAGGCGGCAGTGGAGATTGACATAAAAGGTAAAAAGGTCACCCTGGGCGGTATGTGCAAGGGCTCCGGCATGATCCATCCCAATATGTGTACCATGCTTGCTTTTGTGACCACAGACGCAGTGATTTCCAAAGAGCTTTTGACCAAAGCGGTGAAGGAGGATGTGCAGGATACCTTCAATATGGTTTCTGTGGACGGAGATACCTCCACCAACGATACCCTTTTGGTGATGGCAAACGGCATGGCGGAGAATCCGGAAATAGAAGAGGGTACGCCGGAATTTGCACTATTTAAGGAGGCGCTTCATTATGTCAACGAATCCCTTGCCAAAATGATGGCGGGGGACGGGGAGGGCGCCACGGCGCTTTTTGAGACAAAGGTGGTGGGAGCGGCAACCAAAGAGGATGCGCGGCGCTTAAGCAAGTCGGTGATCTGCTCCAGCCTGACCAAGGCGGCAATTTACGGACACGACGCCAACTGGGGAAGAATCTTATGCGCCCTTGGCTATTCAGGGGCTTCCTTCGATCCGGAAAAAATAGAGCTTTATTTTGAGAGCAGGTCGGGGCGGATCCTGATTTATAAGGATGGCGTTGCCGCCGATTACAGCGAGGAGGAGGCAAGCCGGATCTTATCGGATCCGGAAGTGAGAGTGCTTGTGGATATGAAGATGGGGACGGAAACGGCAACGGCATGGGGCTGTGATCTGACCTATGATTATGTGAAGATCAATGCAGATTACAGAAGTTAGGAGAGATAAGAGTATGGAGAAGGATATTCAGGAAGTGTTAAAGAAAGCGGAGGTCTTGATTGAGGCGCTTCCGTATATTCAGAAGTTTAACAGAAAGATCATTGTAGTGAAGTACGGCGGTTCCGCCATGAGCAATGAAGAGCTGCAGAAAAACGTAATTAAGGATGTGACGCTGCTTAAGCTGGTTGGGTTCAAGCCTATTATCGTCCACGGCGGAGGCAAGGAGATCAGCCGCTGGGTAGGCAAGGTAGGAAAGGAAGCAAGATTTGTAAACGGTCTTCGGGTGACGGATGAAGAAACCATGGAGATCGCGGAGATGGTGCTGGGTAAAGTGAATAAAAGACTGGTGACCATGGTGCAGGAGCTTGGTGTGAGAGCGGTGGGAATCAGCGGCAAGGACGGCGGTCTGATTAACGTGGAAAAGAAATACGCGGACGGAGAAGATATCGGCTTTGTAGGGGATATTCAAAGAGTCAATCCCAAGATTCTCTACGACCTTCTGGAAAAGGATTTTCTTCCTATCGTAGCGCCCATCGGACTGGACGAAAACTTTGAAACTTATAATATCAACGCGGATGATGCGGCATGCGCCATTGCAAAGGCGGTAGGTGCGGATAAGCTGGTATTTCTCACAGATATCGAAGGGCTGTACAGAGACATCAATGATAAAAGCTCCTTTATTCCCAGAATCACCGTTTCAGATGCGGACGCGCTGATTGAAGGGGGAATGATCGGAGGCGGCATGCTTCCCAAGCTTGGAAACTGTACCTCGGCTGTGAAAAGCGGCGTTAACAGAGTGCATATTCTGGACGGACGTATTCCCCACTGCCTGCTTTTGGAGATTTTCACCAATGAAGGTGTGGGAACCATGATCCTGCGGGATGAGGACAGGCAGCTTTGCGACCGGAATACGGAAGCATAGCAGAAGGGAGACAGTATATGGAAACCATGAAGGAATATATAGAAGACGCCGAAAAGGCGCTGCTTCATACTTATAACCGTTATCAGGTGGTTCTGGACAAGGGAGAGGGCGTTTATCTTTATGATATTGAGGGCAAAAAATACTTGGATTTTTGCGCCGGTATAGCGGTCTTTGCCCTGGGTTATCATAATCAAAAGTATAACGACGCCTTAAAGGCGCAGATCGATAAGCTGATTCACACCTCCAACTATTATTACAATGTACCGGCAATTGAGGCGGCGAAAAAGCTGAAAAAGATTTCCGGTATGGACCGGGTATTTTTTACCAACAGCGGCGCGGAGGCTGTAGAGGGCGCCATCAAGGCGGCGCGGAAATATGCTTATCTGAAGGACGGCTGTACCGATCATGAAATTATTGCCATGGAACATTCCTTTCACGGGCGTACCTACGGCGCTTTGTCTGTAACGGGAAATCCCAAGTACCGGGAGGCATTTGAGCCGATGATCGGAAATATCCGATTTGCGCAGATGAACGATTTTGAAAGCGTGGTCTCGCAGGTGACGGATAAAACCTGCGCCATTCTTTTTGAGACGGTACAGGGAGAAGGGGGCATTTATCCCGCCCAGGAAGCATTTATGAAGAGGATCAGGGCGCTCTGTGATGAAAAAGACATTCTCCTGATTTTAGATGAGATCCAGTGCGGCATGGGACGCACCGGCTATATGTATGCCTGGCAGAAATACAGCGTCAAACCGGATATTATGACCACGGCAAAGGCATTGGGATGCGGCGTTCCGGTGGGAGCCTTTCTGATGACGGAAAAGGTGGGGATGCATTCCCTTACCAGCGGAGACCATGGAACTACCTATGGCGGCAATCCGCTGGCGGCGGAGGCGGTCAACATTGTGCTTGATTTATTTGAAGAGAACCATATAATAGATAATGTGAAAGAGGTGGGCGCTTATCTGGAGAAAGAGCTGGACGCCCTTGTGGAGGAATATGACTGTGTTGAAACCCGTCGGGGCGCAGGGCTGATGCAGGGGCTTGTGCTGAACAGACCGGTGGGAACGATCATTACAAGCGCTTTGGATAAAGGTCTGATTCTGATTAATGCAGGTACAAACGTGATTCGTTTCGTTCCCCCTCTGATCATTGGGAAAGAGCATGTAGATGAAATGATGACAATCCTCAGGGCTTGTCTGAAGGAAGAAATGGAGTAAATCATGAGTCTGAAAAAACGACTTACGGCAGCAGGAATCATTGCCATAGCCGCATTGGTTATCTTTGGTGTAGCCAAATCAGGCATTTCGGTCAGTGAAAAGCAGGAGGAAGAGGAGCTTTTCACAGGAGGAAAGGAGACGGTTTATCTGTGGTATACAGATGAAGCGCTGACTTCTTATCTTAGCAGTGCGGCTGTAACCTACAACGAGACCCATGAGGTCCGTGTGGTGCCGGTATTGCAGTCCGGACTGGAATACCTTGAAAATATCAATCAGGCATCTTTAGAGGAAAATATTCCCGATTTGTACGTGATCAGCCATGATTCCCTTGAAAAAGCTTATCTTGCAGGTCTTGCCGGGGAAGTAAAGCCTCCCCAGGGAACGGACATGGAGCAGCGTTATATTGGAACCGGTCTTCATGCGGCTTCCTATAAGGACAAGCTGATTGGCTATCCTTTTTACTTTGAAACCAGCTCGCTGCTGTACAATAAAACCTACCTGGAGAACATGGCGAGAGACCAGCTGGAGGCGGAAGCGGACCGCGCGGCGGGCGAGGCGGCACAGGAAAGTGCGGATGCGGCGCAGGAAGCAGGGACTGCAGGGGAAGAAGGAAGCGCAGATACGGCGGACACAGAAGGAACCATTCAGGGGGAACCCTTTACCCAGGAACAGGTGGATGAGAGAGTCAGGGAGCTGATTCCTGAAACGATTCAGGAAATTGAGACCTTTGCAGACAGCTATGATGCGCCGGAGCAGGTGGAAGGCGTTTTTAAATGGGATGTAACAGATATTTTTTATAATTACTTCTTTGTAGGAAATTCTATTAAGATTGGCGGAGAAGCGGGATGGGATCCGGCGCAGATCGATATTTATAATCAGGATGCCGTCTCCAGCATGAAGGTTTATCAGGAATTGAACCAGTTCTTTTCCATTGATACCAGCGAAAGCGACTACGAAGCGATTCTGGATGAGTTTATGGAAGGGAAAATGGTCTTTACCATGGCGACCACGGACGCTGTCTTTAAGCTGGAACATGCGAAGTCGGACGGACTCTTTGCCTATGACTATGACATTGCGCTGACGCCGGACATCGATGAAAACAGAAAGTCCCGTTCCCTGTCCATGACAAGCTGCGTTGCGGTAAACGGATATTCCCATAACAAGGATGCAGCCAATGATTTTGCGCTATTTTTAACTTCACAGTACAATGATATTCTGTATGCGCGGACGGGAAAGGTTTCGGCGGCAACGGGAGTGGACTATGGCTATGAGGCGCTTTCCAAGTTTGCCCAGGAATATGAGAAATCCATCTCCATGCCCAAGATGATCGAAACCAGTAATTTTTGGGTCAATCTGGAAGTGGCTTTTTCACAGATCTGGAACGGGGCGGATGCGGATGAAAAATTAAAGGAGCTGTCGGACCGGATCATGTCCCAGGTAACCGTCGATTAAGGAAAAGGGACAGAAAGACCGCATAAGCGTATGCATAATTTTCCAATCATATGGAGATGATAAACCCAGGAAACAGGTTAAGGAGGTTTCTCTCATATGATTGGATTTTTTATTGCACTTATTTCAGGCGCTCTGATGAGCGTTCAGGGCGTATTCAATACACAGGTAACGAAAACTTCCGGTATCTGGGTTGCCAATGCCTTCGTCCAGCTTACGGCGCTGCTGGTCTGCCTGGGGGCATGGCTGCTTACAGACCGGTCTTCCTTTGGAACCCTTGCCAAGGTGGAGCCGAAATACATGTTGCTGGGAGGAGCCATCGGCGCCTTTATCACTTACACGGTAATCAAAAGCATGGAGATGCTGGGACCGGCTAAGGCGGTCATGCTGATTGTGATTGCCCAGCTGATCGTTGCCTATGTGATCGAGCTTCTGGGGATGTTTGGAGTGGAAAGGCAGCCTCTGGAATGGCGGAAGATTGTAGGAATGCTGGTGGCGATTGTAGGAATCGTAATTTTCAAGTGGGAGAAAGGGTGAGAGAGCGTTTTGACCTGTTGTAAGGATAAGGAGCAGGGGCGTCCCAGGCGTTTGGCGGCGTGCCCGGCGTCGTTTATACACCCTTTTCGGTCTGGGCTCTAAATCGGATTTCACTAACAGAATGTGGCAATAATTTTAATTTTGTCGGGTCAGATTCCAGCGGCGTCCATGCCGCAGGAATCTTAAAACCGCCGTCCTGGCGGTTTTGCCCTCGTTTACGAAACATTCTGTAAGTGAAATGACCGATTTACCGCAAAAGACCGGAAAAGGGTGTATAAACGACGCCGGGCACGCCGCCCAAACGCCTGGGACGCCCCTGCTCCTTATCCTTACAACAGGTCAAAACTGTCGGATATAAGGAAAGATGGCCCCCTCACATCCCTTTGCCTGATACCGTATCCGATATCTTGGCGTAAGCGTGAAAAGTAACAAAAAATGAAGAAAAAATGAAGAATCTTTGGCTTGTCAATCCCTTCGATTTACTTTACAATAAAATAGTATCGTTATAAGGGGCTTTCCGTGTGACGGAAAGGAATAGCGATGAAAAAGAAATTGAAAATAGCGGCAGTAACGGCGGTTATTATTTTTTGTATGCTCCAGGGCTGTGTGAAAAAGGAAAAACAGGAGGAGCTTCTTCTTATTCCTACTGAAGAGGAAAACACGGCACAGGATGTAATTTCCCAGGATGCAGGCGCGGTTTTTTCAGACATTAGCGCTGCGGATAGTGCCGGTGAGGGCAGAAGTTCCGGTGACGGAGAAGATGGCGCGGGGGAGGACAGGCAGTACTGCGTGGTACATATTTGCGGAGCCGTGAAGGAGCCGGGAGTCTATACCCTGGAAGAAAAAAGCCGGATTTATCAGGCAGTGGAAGAGGCAGGGGGATTTCGGGAGGATGCGGCTTCGGATTATTTAAACCAGGCGGATCTGATTGCAGACGGCATGAAAATTTACGTTCCGACTAAGGAAGAAGCAGACAGCCTTGCATTTCCCGGCGGTTGGACAAATACCGGCAGTGAGGAAAAAGAAAAGGGGCTTGTGAATATTAACACGGCGGGGGAAGAGCTTTTAAAGACCCTTCCCGGCGTGGGAGAGAGCAAAGCGAGGAGTATTATCGCCTATCGGGAAAAGAACGGCGGATTCCGGCAGACGGAGGATATTATGAATGTGGAAGGGATAAAGGAGGGGCTGTTTCAAAAAATAAAAGGCAGCATTACTGTGTAGATTTAGTTGTAGGAAAAGGCAGGATTGTGACATGGCGAAAAAAGTGCTGGTTGTGGATGACGAAAAATTGATTGTAAAGGGAATTCGGTTCAGCCTGGAGCAGGACGGAATGGAAGTGGACTGCGCTTATGACGGTGAGGAAGCGCTGGAAATGATTAAAAATAAGGAGTATGATATTATTTTGCTGGATGTTATGCTGCCTAAGCTTACGGGATTTGAGGTATGCCAGCAGGTCAGGGAGTTTTCCAATGTCCCCATTGTTATGTTAACCGCTAAAGGCGAAGATATGGATAAAATTCTTGGCTTGGAGTATGGGGCGGACGATTATATTACCAAGCCCTTTAATATTCTTGAGGTAAAAGCAAGACTGAAGGCAATCATCAGACGTACGGCGCCTAAACCCAAGGAAGCTTTAAAGACCATAGAAAGCGGGGATATGAGGCTGGACTGCGACGGCAGACGGGTTTATATTGCCGGAAAAGAGATTAATTTAACCGCAAAGGAATTTGAACTTTTGGAGCTGTTGGTGATAAATGCCAATAAGGTATACAGCAGGGAAAATCTCCTGAAGCTGGTGTGGGGCAACGACTATCCGGGGGATGTGCGCACAGTGGATGTACATATCAGAAGATTGCGGGAAAAGATCGAACAGAACCCTTCGGAGCCTAAGTATGTGCATACGAAATGGGGAGTAGGCTATTATTTTGCATAGCGACAGGAAAGGGTAATTGAAAGGCAGTGCCGATTATGGCTGATAAGATAAAGACAATTCTCAAAAAAATGAAAATATGGCGGAGCCTTAAGGCCCGCCTGTTTGTCATTATTTTTCTCATGGGAACAATTCCCGGCATCTTTGTGCGTGCCGGCATTCTGGAAAATTATGAAAACCGTGCGGTGGAAGTACGTACCTCCGATGTGCAGACGCAGCTCAGAATCATTGCAAATCACCTGATCACCTATAATTATCTGCAGGATACCTCCTCGGAGGTGATCGGGGCGGAGCTTGAACAGCTTTCCAATCTGTACAGCGGAAGAGTGCTTGTGATTAACGGAAATCTGAAGGTGGTAAAGGATACCTACGGCATCAGCGAGGGAAAGACCATTGTATCTCAGGAAGTAATTCGCTGCATGAAGGGTACCAATACCACCAACTATGACGCAGTCAACGGTTTTATAGAAATTACCCTGCCCATTGTGGAAACTGTCTCCGCCCAGATGGCGACGGCGGATATGCCGGAGGGGACAGAGCTGGTGCGGGGCGTTATGCTTACCAGCGTTTCCACGGACAGCATAGTGGCAACGATGGAGATCCTGAACCGGAAGGCATTGATCGTTGAGATTATTATGTTTTTCTGTATTTTTGTGATTGCGCTGGTTTTGGCGCAGATTCTGATCAGACCTTTCGACCGGATATCCAAGGCGATCAGCGAGGTAAAGGAAGGCTATACCAACGATCCGGTTTCCGTGCCCGATTATCTGGAGACAGAGCATATAGTGGACGCTTTTAACAGCCTGCTGGAGAGGATGAAGGTGCTGGACGATTCCAGAAAGGAATTTGTGGCAAATGTATCCCACGAGCTGAAAACCCCCATCACTTCGGTAAAGGTGCTTGCCGATTCTCTTTTGGCGCAGCAGGATGTTCCAGCGGAGTTGTACCGTGAATTTATGGTAGACATTGCGGAGGAGATCGAGCGGGAGGACAAGATCATCAACGATCTTCTTGCCCTTGTGAAAATGGATAAGTCCGCTGCGGTACTGAATATCAGCGTAATTAATATTAACGAGCTTACGGAGATCATTCTGAAAAGGCTTCGTCCCATTGCCCGGAAAAATAACATCGAAGTGACTCTGATCAGTAAGCGGGAGATCATGGCAGAGGTAGATGAAGTCAAAATGTCCCTGATCCTGACCAATCTGGTGGAAAATGCAATTAAGTACAACCGGGAACAGGGAAAGGTAGATGTAACTCTGGACGCGGATCACCAGTTTTTTACGGTGGAAGTGGCGGATACGGGGATTGGTATTCCGGAGGAATCTTTGCACCAGATTTATGAACGATTTTACCGGGTGGACAAGTCTCATTCAAGGGAAATCGGAGGTACCGGTCTGGGGCTTGCGATCACCAAAAGTGCAGTGCTTCTTCACAGGGGCTCCATCAAGGCGGAGAGCGTAGAAGGGGAAGGAACCATCTTTACGGTGAAAATACCCCTTACCAGAGTTCTGGTATAAAGGAGTAATTAATGATAGCGAGAAAAAGAAAAAACATAGTTTTTTTGTTTGTGTTGACAGTTATGGCGCTTTGCGCCTGTGGCCAGAAAAGCAGACAGGAGCAGGGACGAACTTATCATGTTTACTATGAGAATAACGATGAAACCGGTATTTTTTCCCAGCCCTATGTGACGGAAACAGAGGGAAAGGAAGAAGTGCTGGAGGAGCTTTTGGATCAGCTGAGTACGGTCTCCGGCAAACTGGAATATAAAGCGCCTTTGTCAGGAGATTTTCAGCTGCTGAGTTACAGTATTGCAGAGGATCAGCTGACGCTTGTGTTCGATGAAAACTATAAATGGCAGCCTGTTACCACAGAGGTATTGGTGCGCGCCGCTATTGTGAGAACCCTGACGCAGATAGACGGCATACAGTATGTGACATTTCAGATCAACTCCGAGCCTTTAACGGACGCTTCCGGCACAGTGATCGGAACCATGACCGCAGACCTTTTCATTGACAATGCGGGCAATGAGATCAATACCTACGAGAAGGTAAAGCTATCTCTTTATTTTGCCAATGAAACCGGCGACAGCTTGAAAGTAGTTAACCGGTCTGTGGTTTACAACAGCAATATTTCCATGGAAAGACTGGTGGTAGAGCAATTGATTGCAGGTCCCGGGGAGGGGGAAAAGGCGTTCCCCACAATTAATCCCGATACAAAGATTGTCAGCGTCAATGTGAAGGATGGTACATGTTATGTAAACCTTGACAATATTTTCCTGACCCAGATTTATAATGTAACATCGGATGTAACGATTTATTCTATTACCAATTCGCTGGTGGAACTGCCCAATGTAAATCGGGTTCAGATATCCATAAACGGCGATACGGCGGTTAATTATAAGGAGAATATCAGCTTGTCCACCGTGTTTGAAAGAAATCTGGAATTGGTGGAATAGTGTGACACTCCGGAATGGAGATTAAAACAAGAAAGGAATTTATATGGTAAAACGTCCGCTTGCTTGTACCTGTCTGGCGTTTTCTCTGGCGCTGTTTTTCCTGATCCGCCTGCACCCTGCACCCTACACGGATTACAGTAGGTTTGAGGGCAGGGAGATTACAGCGGAAGGAAGGATATACAGGAAAGAGAAGGTCAGACAGGCAGACGGGGTCGTGACGGTTTTGTATCTGAAGCTTTCCTCCCCTGGCGGGAGGGAAGGGGACGAGGACAGACCCCAGGGAAAAAAGGTAATCTGCTACCTGAAAACCGGACAAAGCGAGCCGGAAATGGGCAGCAGGATCCGAATTACAGGGAAGCTTAAGGCTTTCCAAAGAGCAGTCAACCCGGGACAATTCGATGCATATTCTTATTATCAGGTTTCCGGAATTTCTTATCGCCTGAATCAGGCAGTGATTTCAGCCAAATCAAAACAGTATAACCGGCTTACTCAGAGCGCATATGAGGTCAGAAGTTTTCTTGCAGATAAGCTTGCAGAACGGCTCCCTGAGAAGGAAGCAGCGTTGATGCAGACAATGCTGCTTGGAGAAAAAGGAGGAATGGACAGGGAATTAAAATCCCTTTATCAGAGAAATGGAATTGCCCATGTGCTTGCCATTTCCGGACTTCATGTGTCTATGCTTGGGATGGGCTTGTACAGGCTATTGAGAAAATGGGGCGTGCCTATGGCGGCGGCAGCAATAACCGCAACCGGCTTTATGTTTTTTTACGGCGTCATGACGGGCTTTTCTGTGTCTGTGGTGAGGGCGGTTCTTATGTTTGCCATACAAATGCTGGGGGTGCTGCTGAAGCGTTCCTACGATATGCTTACCGCCCTTGGCGTGGCGGCGGTTCTGCTTTTGATAGAGCAGCCCCTGTATTTATATCACAGCGGTTTTGTTTTCTCCTTCGGCTGTCTTTTGGGAATAGGGGTGGTTCTCCCGGCGCTTGTTCCGGTACATAAAAAGAATGGGGACAAGCTTCCTTCCATAGGAAAAACGTTCCTGAGTGGGGCGGCTATGGGCGTGATCACAGTGCCTCTCTATCTTTGGTTTTATTATCAATTCCCCGTTTACTCTGTGTTTCTAAATATGCTGGTGATTCCCCTGATGAGCCTGTTGATGGCAGCAGGGCTGTTGCTGCTGGCAAGCTGTGTTTTATGTCCGCCTGTGTCAATGCCTTTTGCATTTTTGATTCAGGGAATACTGAAAGTTTATGAGAAGGCATGTGGAATCTGTGACAGACTCCCCGGCAATTTGATTACGCCTGGGAAACCGGAAGGGTGGCAGATGCTGCTGTTCCTTTTTTTGCTGGTTTTGGCAGTGGCATTTAAAAAGAAAAGGGGGATAGGGGCGCGGTGGGGAATGGCTGCAGCAGCCCTATTGGTGATCCTCATTCCATCCAGGGGAGGGCTGAAGATTACTTTCCTTGATGTAGGACAGGGAGATTGCATTTGCATTGAAAATGACCGTGGAAAAAATTATCTCATAGACGGAGGCAGTTCTACCGTCAGCGGCGTGGGAGAATATCGGATTATCCCTTTCCTGAAGTCCCAGGGGATTTCAGAATTGGAGGCGATTTTCGTGACTCACCCCGACCAGGATCACTGTAACGGGATCAGGGAGCTTGTGGAAACGGGAGCGTTGCAGGGAATTAAAGTGAAACATTTCCTGCTTCCGGATGTTTCCCATGATGTAAAAAACGAGGTTTATCTGGAACTGGAGCAAAGGGCAAGGGAAAAGGGCATCAGAGTTTCTTATATCAGCAGAGGACAACGGCTGGAAGATGGGAAACTGACCCTTCGCTGCCTTCATCCGGAGATTGGGGATCGGTCAAGGGAAGCAAATGAGTATTCAACGGTACTTAAACTTACTTATGGAAATTTCAGCGCCATGCTCACGGGAGATGTGGAGGGTATGGGCGAACAAAAGCTGATACAGTTTTTGGAAAAGGAGGGAGAGATGGGAAAGCTGACCGTTTTGAAGGCGGCGCATCATGGATCGGCATATTCCACGCCCACGGGGCTTTTAGAGCTGCTGACGCCATATTATACAGTAATCTCCTGTGGAGAAAGGAATTCCTATGGGCATCCCCATGAAGAACTCCTGGAGAGGCTTGCAGAACAAGAAACAAACATCCTTATTACCTATGAAACTGGAGCGGTCACCTTTGAAACCGATGGAAAAAAGGTGAAGATCCGGCGTTTTCTGAAGTAAGAAGATTCTTTTATGCCGTAAAAGAAACAAAAATATATTTTTGTTTCCTACCGGTTAGTGAACGGGAAAACTAGAACTTTATCAAAGAAAACATCAATGCTATAATCGTCACATAATAAAAGAAAAAAAGTAAAATTTTTGTACAAAAGTACAATAAAAAATTATTTGTGTAAAATTTTGTCGGCAGGTTTTATAAAATCGCATGCTTTTTTACTCTCATATTGTTGAATGCGTGCAGTCAGTTCTTCCTTTGTAAAAAGTTCGTAGGCAGGAAGATTGTATATGAATTGGGTGTAAATTTTTTCAACAGGACTTGCAAAACGGCTATTAGACCAATCGATTAATAAGTGGGTGTTAATAATGGTAGTTGCCCAGGCGGGAGAAAAGCCCGTCCAGCCGGTAGAAAGCCGGGTTAAAATGTCAGGGAGTATTTTGGCACCCTCGCTATCGTTGAGCAGATTACCATATAATCTGGGATGGCTTTTAATAATGGTAAGAATCGTCATCATAACATCCTTGAAGGTAGCGTTTTTACCGCCTATAATCACAGCGCTTGCCAGCTGTTTGGAAAAGAAATCGATGGCAAGATCGTACTTACTCTGATAAAAACGATAGAAGGAACGGTGGCTGATATGGCTATTTTCAATGATAGCAGTCACGCGGATTGAGGAAAAGGTCTGCTTTTCCATTAACTCTGAAAAAGCATCCTGAATTTTGATTTCTATATTGGAAGCAGCGGTCATGGATCTACACTCCTTAACACAAAATATAAATGCCTAGGCTGATTATAGATTAGAATTGAAACCCTGTCAATGTGGGACAAAAAGGGGATGTGAAAGAGAAGGAAAGGAATGAAAAATGAAATGTCTTGTTTTTGATTTTGGAGGAAGCTCTGTAAAATATGGGGTCGTTGACGACCAGGCAAGAATTCTGTTTTCGGATAAATTCCCTGCGCCGCTGGATTCCGAGGAAGGGTTTATACAGGCGATTCAAACCCGGTATGAAAAATATGAAACAGAGGTTTGCGGAATTGCTTTAAGCCTGCCGGGCATCATCGACAGCGAAAGCGGGCTGCATTATGGATCGGGAGCTTATGGAAGGATACTGAAAAACAAAAATGTGGCGGAACTGGTGGGAAAGGCATGTGAAACCAAAGCGGCAGTGGAAAACGACGGAAAATGCGGCGCCCTTTCGGAAGCATGGACCGGCGCCCTCTCAGAGGAAAGGGACGGCGTGGTGCTGATTCTGGGAACGGGAATCGGCGGCGGTGTAATTGTTGATGGGAAAATACGCAGAGGCTTCCATTTTTCGGCGGGGGAGTTTTCCTTTGCACTGACAAAATTTAACGGATACACCATTACAGACGAAGCATGGGTGAATATTGGAATTGTGGGTATGACTTATAAGCTGTGCAAGCGGAAGAACCTTGACCTGTCGATTCAGGACGCGGGAGATACCCTTTTAAAGTATGACAGGCTGCTTGGGGCAGATTATCCCGTGCATATCCAGCAGCCCCAAAAGATCAGGGTAAATGGAAAGCAGATTTTTAAATGGATTGAAGAGGGGGACCGGGACGCTGAAAAGGTATATGAGGAGTTTTTGGATTCTATGGTGGCGTTGATCCATAACATACAGACCTGCCTTGCGCCGCCGAAGATTGTTCTCGGCGGAGGTTTAAGCCGGGTGGAAAGGCTGATCCCGGATATAGAATGGAAGCTGGAGGAATTTTATACAAAATGCTGCATTCCGGATACATTACATGCAAAGCTGCAAAGAAGCAGGTATCTGGACGAGTGTAATCTTTTGGGCGCCATGTACAATTTCATAGAGCAATATGGGAGGTAAGGATATGTTTCCAAAATCCTTTTTATGGGGCGGCGCAGTTGCCGCCAATCAATGTGAGGGAGCGTATGCAGAGGATGGAAAAGGACTTTCCATTGCGGATGTGATGCCTCGGGGGGTGATGGGTTCTCCCACGGAAGAACCTGTCCGTGAAAATTTAAAGCTTATGGGGATTGACTTTTACCACCGTTATCAGGAGGACATTAAGCTGCTTGCGGAGATGGGCTTTAAGACTTTCCGTACATCCATTGCATGGTCGCGGATTTTTCCCAAAGGAGATGAGGAAGCGCCCAATGAAGCGGGGCTTGCATTTTACGATAAGGTTTTTGATACGTGTCGCTCTTATGGGATAGAGCCTGTGGTCACGCTGTCCCATTACGAAACGCCCCTGCATCTTGCCAGGACCTACGACGGGTTCAGGGACAGGCGCATGATCGATTTTTATCTGCGCTATTGCGCCGCCGTGTTTCAGAGGTATCGGGGAAAGGTTCGTTACTGGCTCACCTTTAATGAAATTAATTCGGTGCTGAACCATCCTCTCCTTGGCGGCGGAATCTGGACGCCAAAGGAAGGGCTTACTTTGGGCGATAAGCTCCAGGCTGTTCATCATGAGCTGGTTGCCTCGGCAGCCGCCACAAAGCTTGCCCATGAAATTGACCCGGAAAATAAAGTGGGGTGTATGGTGGCAAGCGTGCCGTATTATCCGGCGACGCCTGACCCGGAGGATATGCTCAAAGGGATGCTGAAGGAGCAGTCCGGCTACCTGTTCACGGACGTGCAGGTCAGAGGATATTACCCCGGTTATATGAACAGATGGTTACGGGAAAATAAAATCGTATTAAACAGGGAGTATGGCGATGATGAAATATTAAAAAATACGGTGGATTTTATATCTTTCAGCTATTACATGAGCCTGTGCGTCTCCTCTGATGCCTCTAAGGAATCGGCTAATTTCTTTGGGGAGACGGCTGAAAATCCGTATTTGCAGAAAACCAGATGGGGATGGCCTATTGACCCCAAGGGGCTTCGGCTGACTTTGAACCGGCTGTATGACAGGTATCAAAAACCGCTTTTTATAGCGGAAAACGGAATGGGCGCTGTGGACGAACTGATAGAAAAGGACGGAAGCTATACGGTGGAGGACGATTACCGGATCGATTATTTGAAGCAGCACCTGCTACAGGTGGAAAAGGCGCTGGAGGACGGCGTGGAGGTGATGGGATACGCCGCATGGGGATGCATCGATCTTGTCAGTGCGTCCACCTCTCAAATGTCCAAAAGATACGGAATGATTTATGTTGACAGAAGCGATGACGGAACCGGGACGTTAAACCGCTATAAAAAGAAAAGCTTTTACTGGTACCGGAAGGTGATTGAAACAAACGGAGAAAGCCTTCGGGAATAAATTTTTGAAAACAAAATAACAATAGCGTTATTTTGGAAAAATAAAAAAGGAGATGTTATTATGGCAGAAACAGAGAAAACAACCAACACCTATCCTTACCGTCCCCCCAAAAAGTATCCACAGAAGGATCTTCATGGGCGCGTACGCTTTGGGAGAATTTTTTATCATGATTTCGAGCGGGCACAGAAATTTTTTGTAAATGTGTTTGGCTGGGACATGATAGACGCAGTGATTCTCGGCATCGACGATTATGCGCACAGACCATTGTTTGTCGCTACGGGTCCCTCCCAGATCGGGTATGAGGGGTTGATTCCCGGGCACATGAACACCAGGCTGTACCATGACGCTACGGGAGAAGAAAAGCCCTTCTTTATGATGGAAGTCCATATGGATGAGCCCATTACCAACACCCTTGATAAGGTGGTTGCCTATGGAGGAAAAGTGCTGGGCTACAACCAATCGGCGGCGGACGACGGAAATGAAGATGCAAACTGGTTTTCCGGCGCATACATTGAAGACCCGGCAGGACACAAAATTTATCTCTGGAAATGCCCTGCATCGCGCACATGGGAAGAACCTGAGGCAGGTTATGATAAAGAGGAGGCGTAAAGGATGAATAGAATTTATACATGCTATAATTGCGGTTTTGTGTGGAAATGTGATGAAGAGCATATTCCCGAAGTGTGTCCCACCTGCGGACTGGGACCGGAGTATTATTTATCGGAGCCGGGGGAAGATATTTCTAAAAGAAGAATACATGTAGATCCTCCCAAGCCCATACCGGACTGGGACCGGTATGATACCAAATACCATCCGCCCAGGCATTTCCCGGAGCGTTCCCGCCACGGACGTATCAGACGATTTGTTTTAAGCTATGATGACGCCAAGGTGTCCAGGGATTTCTATAAAGATATTTTCGGATGGGATATTTTTGAATGCGAGGGTACGGATCCTGAAAATCCTTTGATGTATTGCGCTACCGGTCCCGGAAATGCAAACTGGGAGCCAAGTGTGCCAAGCTTCATCTATGGATACCTCCGGGCAAAGAAGGACGATGTGACAGGAACAGATCCTTTGTATATGATCGAGGTTGATAATATGGAAGAAACCCTGAAAAAGGTGGCTGCCTTTGGAGGAAAGGTTTTAAGGGAGCCCTATGAGGAAAACAGCCAGCTGTGGGCGGTGATCGAGGACAGCGAGGGATTTTCGTGGTATTTGTGGCAGACGCCGGATACGGTTACCTGGGACGAGCCGGAATCCCAGACCATTTAACAATATGAGCTGTGAAGGAAAGGGGGCTGGACATGGAAAATTCCGGAAAACCAAGATTGATAGTTGAGCATATGTCCAAGAATTTTGGCATTGTCAAGGCAGTGCAGGACGTCTCTCTGGAATTATACGCCGGGGAAGTGAGAGGACTGATCGGTGAAAACGGCTCCGGTAAATCCACCTTATCCGCTATGATCTGCGGATCGCTGAAGCCGGATGAGGGAACCATGACCTTTGACGGAAAAGCCTTCCGCCCCAAGTCGATTATTGACGCAAGGAATAAAGGGATAGCGATTCTGCTGCAGGAGAGAGGAACCATCGACGGCATGAGCGTTGCTGAAAATATGTTTATCGGCATGGAGGATGATTTTAAAGGGCGTTTCGGAGTTAACAGGGATAAAATGCATAAAAAGGCAAAGGAGATCCTGCACCAGATCGGTGCTGACCATATTCACCCTGCCGACTTGGTAAACGCCTATAAATTTGAAGACCGGAAGCTTGTGGAGGTTGGGCGGGCGCTCTATACCGATCCTGAGATCCTGATTGTGGACGAGACTACATCGGCACTATCCCTCCAGGGACGGGAGTATATTTATAACATCATCAGGGATTTTAAAAAGAAAAACAAAAGTGTGGTTTTCATTGGACATGACCTGGATGAAATTATGCATGTCTGCGATAGGGCAACGGTCTTAAAGGACGGAAAATATGTTGCCACAATTTCTGGAGAAGAGATGAACCCGGCAAAAATGCGGGGGCTGATGATCGGAAGGGAAAATCTGGGACATTATTACCGGACGGATTTTCAGCCTGATTATAATGAAAAAGAGGTAGTCCTGAGGGCAGAGCATTTGAACTATAAGTCTGTCATCAGAGACGTAAGCCTGGAGTTGCATAAACAGGAAATCCTGGGGGTCTGCGGTCTTTCAGACAGCGGGATGCATGATCTGGCAAAAGCCCTTTTTGGCGCGTATAAGTTGGATTCGGGGACTGTTACCATCATGAACGGTCAAAAGGCGATTACCAGTACCACCCAGGCGGTGAGAGAGAAAATTGCGTATCTGCCTAAGGATCGGGATTCGGAGTCCCTGTTTATGCATACCTCCATAAAAGATAATATTTCGGTAACCTGCTTCGACCAGAAAAAGATAGGACCCCTGATCAATAAGCGTCATATGAAGCGTGTGGCAGGGCAGCAGGCGGAAAGCCTGAATATCAGGTGCAGCAGTATCAATCAGCTTGCCGCGGAGCTTTCCGGGGGGAATAAGCAAAAGGTGGTAGTGGGAAAGTGGATGGCAAATCAGGCGGATATACTGATCATGGATTGCCCTACCCGGGGAATTGACGTGGGGGTGAAAGCGGCGATATACGATCTGATCTGCCAGATGAAAGCGGCAGGAAAGTCTATCATCATGCTTTCCGAGGAGATGGCGGAGGTGATCGGCATGGCAGACAGGCTGCTGGTCATTAAGGATGGAGCAGTGCAGGGAGAATTTCTCCGGGATAAAACACTTACGGAGCACATGTTGGTGGAGAAAATAATTTAAAGGTGTTAAGGATGAAAAAAAAGGCGGATATTAGACAATTTATCAGTACAGCGGTGCCGTATATAGGACTTGTGTTATTGATTATCATTTCCATTGCAACCGGCGGAAAATCCTTTATGGCGGCGAAGAATCTGCGGAACATTATGACACAGTCCTCAATCCTGATGGTAGTAGCGGTGGGGACAGCCTTTGTTATGGCGCACGGCGATATGGATTTTGCCAATGGAGGGACAATGGGGCTGGCGATGGTGGTGACACTGGCATTATGCAAAGGAATCCCTTCCTGGGCTGTGTTCCCAATGTGCCTGGCGGTGGGGACCTTCATTGGCGTTGCAATTGGGTTTTTGGTAACCAGGCTGCGGGTGGTGGCTTTTATTGTGGGGATGTGCATTATGCGGTTGAGCTCGGCAATTCTTTATACTACCACCAATAAAAAAACGTGGCTGGCGCCTGCCGGGGTGGTTAAGCTCAACAAGCCGTGGTTTTATCTGATGGTTTGCCTGGGAATGGTTATTGCAGGCATCGTTTTTTTTGAGTTTACAAAGATCGGGCAGTACAATAAGCTGATCGGCGTAAACCGCAATGCCGCGTCGTTAAGCGGTATTAACGTAAATAAATATCTTGTATATTCCTTTGCCGCCAGCGGTCTTTGCGCTGGGGTAGCGGCATTTATGACCACAGTCAGGACGGGAGGGCTGAGCTCCTCAACAGGAAACTATGAGGTAGATACGCTGATTGCGTTAACCATTGGAGGAATGCCCCTGACCGGGGGATCAAAAGCGTCTATACGGGCGGCTGTAATAGGAGCGCTGGCGCTGACTGTTTTAAACAATATACTGGTCTTGTGGGGGGTAAACGCAGATTTTGTGAATGTAGTAAAAGGCATGGTATTTTTAACCCTGGTTTTGATCTCGTCCCGTCAGAATGCGGGGCAGGTAACCGGTTAAGGAAAAGAAAAAAAGGAGGATTACAAAATGAAAAAGACAATAGCGATTATTCTGTGTGTCATATTGACGTTTATGGCGGTTGGCTGCGCCGGAGGGGCTCCTGATGCAGGTACGGCTGATTCGGACACGGATACTGCAGTGGATGAGGCAGAGAGCAGCGCGGAGGAGGTTGCAAAGGATACATCGGAAGATGACGCAGCTGAGAAGGTGGAAGAAAACGGCGGCGCAGGAGAAGTAAGTACGGATCCTGTGAAGCTGGGTGTTATCTTTTACAGCAAAGACGATTCCCTGGGGCAGCTGGTATATTCCTACTTAAATTATGCCGCAGAGGTGATTGACAATCTGGAGATTCAGTGGGTGTTCGGTTCTTATGATGCGGCGTCCCAGGTAGCGGATGCGGAAAATCTGATTGCAGCAGGCGTTGACGGTATTATGTGTCTTACGCTGGACGATCTCGCCATGCAGCAGATTGCAAACTTGTGCAACGAAAATGAAGTTTATTTCCAGGTAATGTTCAGAATGCCTTCTGAGGAAGAGACAAAGGCAATTCTTGACACCTACGAATATTATGTGGGATATGCGATTGAAGATACAGAGAATACCAGTTATGAAACGGTTCGCATTATGGCAGACAAAGGCATTCAGAAAATCGGAGTAGGAGGAAATACCCACAGCGCTACATCTACCCTGCGTATGAACGGAATGGAAAAGGGATGTACAGATTTCAATATTGATATTTTGGCACAATTTGATTTGGGAAACGATGTATCCAGCGTCCAGTCAGACGTTCAGAATATTCTGGATTCTTATCCTGACGTGGAAGCAATCTGGCTTATGTCCGGTTCCCTGGGCATCGCAGACATTACGGTAAACACATTGAAAGCTCATCAGGATGCTTCCGGAAAGACGGTGGGAGTTGTGACCTTTGATACCTTTGAAGGAATGGCAACAGCCTTTGAAGACGATATTCTCTGGGGAGCAGTGGGAGGACAGGCACCTTTATGTCTGCAGGCATTTGCCGCCCTTTACAATGCAGTTGACGGGCATCCTTTGTCAGAGGAAAAGGTCGGGCTGCTTTTCCCTTTCCTTGTGCTGACAGATTCTGATGACCTGGATTTATTTGAACAGTACTATAATAATACGGAAGTGCAGATTTATGATGAAGAACTGATTAAGAGTATGCTTTACAGATACAATCCCGATGTATCTCTGGAATTATTAAAGGACCTGAGCGATTCCTACAGTATGGATTGGATTAAGGAAGAAATCAGTTCAAGAAATTAGCCTGAGGATCAGTTGGAACAGATGCAGCTTGAAAGGTAGTTTATCTATGAAAAGATTCATAAAATATCTAGGCAATTATATGGCAATGTTTGCGATTCCCATGGGGCTTTTGGCAATCATGCTGGTTTCCTTCCCGGAAATTTCATTTGCAAATATACCGTCGCTCTTTAAACAGGCGCTTTTCCCCACCGTCCTTTCCTGCGGGCTGATGTTTAACTTTGCTTGCGGAAACTGGGATTTGGCGATCGGATCGGAAGCTGTTTTAGCGGCAATCCTGGCGGGAAGATTTTCAATTGAAATGGGCTTGGGGCTGCCCGGTATTATTATTGGAAGTATCATTGTGGGAGCTGTGTGCGGCAGCGTGACGGGGATGATTTATTATTTCACCCAAGTACCTACGATCATTGTAACGGTTGGACTTTTGTTTGTCTATGAATGCCTGGGATCGCTGGTTTCAGGCGGTGCCGGTATTAATATTTCAAGTACAGGCTATGTGGTGCTGGGGATGTATCCTCAAAATATTATTTACGGACTGACGGTGATGTTTGTGGCGTATTTCCTGTTATACCGGACAAAGTTCGGCTATCAGGTGAGGGCAGTGGGAAACGATGCAAATATTGCCCGGACAAACGGGATTGGCGCAACCAGGATCAAGGCGTTGTGCCTGGTTATATCCGGCGCTTTTGCCGGTGCATATGCGGCTGCGACCCTGTGTTCTACAGGGATAACGGCGGCAACCACACAAATGGGGACAATGGCTACGGCGTTTGATGCGATGATGAGCTATCTGGTAGGAAAGGCAATCAGCTTTAACAGGAATAATCTGGTGGTAAGCATGTTCGCCGGTGCTCTGGTGATGCAGGATGTAAAGTTATTGCTTCTGGTAGCGGGAATCCCTACAGCATATGTAAATGCATGCATTGCCATTATCATTCTGGTATTAATGGCGCTGACCAGCAATCCCCAGATCTGGTCAAGGTTTAAAAGGCGAAAGAACGCCTGAGGGCGCTGCCTGTAAGCACCGTTTGAAAGCGGGAAAATGATATTTCAGAACAAAATGAACGGAGGAAGCTGCAGAAACGTTGTGTTTTTGCAGCTTCCTCCTGTTGGGACAATGAATCATTCCATTCGTGTTGTGGTTAGCGGCGGATGGACGCCGCCATACGGTGATAAGTGTGCCGAATGCCGCGTATGGCAACGGAATACGCCTGTATATTTTCCGGCAAAGACATACCGGCATAGCCTGCGTCCCCTAAGTGGTGAATATCGGTTCCGGTCATTTTGCACATCAGTGCAATCTGGCGGATGGTATCCGTGTCAGCGCCCTCCTGGGAGGTACCGATAGCTGTGATGGTCAGCGCGCCTAAGCTGTGGGCATAGGAAACCAGTCCCCTTATATATTCCGTAGTGATACCCGGAACGGTGGCAGGGGCGGGAAAGAGAAGAATATCGGCGCCGGCTTTTCGGAAGCGCTTTACGTCCTCCTTGGTTATGATCTGCTCTGCGGCTTCCTCCAGGATACCGGCGGCATGCATTTTCCCAGCGGCAAGAATGACTTTGTCTCCCAGTTTTTCCCGGTATAGCTGTAAAGTTTTTTCGATCGCTTCATTGCTGACGCCCATGCCTGGATTACCGGTAAGAAGAATCATATCGACGCCCATATCGCAGGCGCGCTGGGCGTTTTCTAAAGTGGCGCGCCTTCCTTCGGACATTTTCCAAAGGGGATCCGTTTCACCTTCTTTATTCGGATCAACAGGTTCCAGGTTTATGCCCACGGGGCGTCCGGTCAATTCTTTGATCAACTGTATGGTTTGGGCGGGATCTTTTTGGGGCAGCCCCTGAATCACAGGATTCTGCACGTCAAACATATTCAGAAGAAGGATATCGGCTCCTAAGGCGCAGACAAATTCCGCGTTGGTGACATCGCCCAGCATAGGACGTATGGTACCGATGGTTTCACAGGCGATCACCCGCCCCTCGCTTTTCCGGATGGATTCTAAAAGTTCCTGCTTGGTAAACTGCTTAAAATCTGATGCGAAACAATCCAAAATTCTTTTTGCCATGATATACCTTCTTTCTTTTAATCGTGATAATATTTTAGTATACTCCAGATATGCTTATTTTATCATTGGAATTTTTCTATGACAAGGGATAGGAATTACACCGTACTTTGTGATATACTGATGGGAAAGAAAAAATGGAAGCAGTACGGAAGCAGGAGAGAGATGCAGCGGTTAGTTCAGGACATGAAAACAGGAGAACTGAATCATATATACCTTCTTTACGGTGCGGAAGCCTATCTGCGCAAACAGTACAGAGACAGGCTGAAAGAAGCAATCATCGGTGGCGATACTATGAATTACCATTACTATGAAGGGAAGGATATTCCCGTGGGCGAGGTCATCGATCAGGCGGAAACACTGCCTTTTTTTGCAGAGAGAAGGTTGATTGTCATAGAGAACAGCGGTCTGTTTAAAAGCGGAGGGGAGCAGCTTGCGGAATACCTCCCCACATTGCCGCCTACCGCCTATTTCCTGTTTGTGGAAACCGAGGTGGATAAAAGGAGTAAGCTGTATAAGACCGTTTCCTCCAAAGGCTGCGGGGTGGAATTCGGCATCCAGGAGGAAGCTACCCTGAAAAAATGGATATTGGGCATGGTGAAGAAGGAAAATAAAAAAATATCTGAGCCGGCATTAAATTTTCTTCTGGAAAAAACAGGAACGGATATGGAAAATATCCGGAAGGAGACGGAGAAGCTGTTCTGTTACTGTATGGATAAAGAAGCGATTACAGAAGCGGATATTGAGGAAATTTGTACCCAAAGGATCGGCAATCATATTTTCGATATGGTCAGCGCCATAGCGGACAAAAAGCAAAGGCATGCGCTGGAGCTTTACTATGAGCTGCTTGCCCAAAAGGAACCGCCTATGAGGATTTTGTTTCTTATTGCCAGACAGTTTAATCTTCTTTTACAGGTAAAGGAGCTAAAGGGAAAAGGCTATCAGAATAAGGCGATTGGAGAAAAGGTGGGGCTGCCCGGTTTTATAGCCGGGAAATATGTAACACAGGCTTCACGGTTTAAGACCCGGGAGATCAGAGACGCCCTGGAAGCATGTGTGGCGGCGGAGGAGGCGATCAAAACGGGCAGAATGAACGATAATATCAGCGTAGAGATGCTGATCATTCAGTATAGCAGCTGATAAGATATGATTTAATGTAAAGAAAGGAAGAGATGAAAATGAGTATGATCGATACGGTACGTTCCCAGATGATGGAGGCAATGAAAAGCAAGGATAAGGAGAGGAAGGACGCTCTTTCCATGTTGCTTTCGGCATTGAAAAATAAGGCGATCGACAAGCGGGAAGACCTGACGGAAGGGGAAGAGTACGAAGTGGTGAAAAGGGAGATCAGACAGACGAAAGAAACCATGGAGTCGGCGCCCCAGGACAGGACGGATATTATCGAGGCTTGCAAACTGAGACTTGCCGTTTATCAGGAATTTGCCCCGGAGGAGATGAGCCCGGAGGAGATCCGCGTCCAGGTAAAGGAAGTGTTCGAGACGCTTGGTATTACCGAACCTTCGGCAAAGGACAAAGGCAAGGTAATGAAGGAGCTTATGCCCCGGGTAAAAGGAAAGGCGGACGGCAGCCTGGTGAATCAGATCGTAGGGGAAATGCTGGGTTGAGTATATGAGTCAATCGGAAGCCCTGTGGCGGCATCCAAAATGAATTTTCAAAGTTTCCCCCTGATAACATGCCAGGTGCTTTTTTACGGTAACTGCCGTGATCAGGGTACAGCCTAAGCGGACGGAGGCAACAGGAACATGCACCAGTACCGCCGCTGCAAAGAGGATAAAGGCGGCAACAGAGCGAAAAAGGTGAGGAGAAATAACGATCACCGTGGAAAACAAGATATAAAACAGCGCAAGTGCGGCAAAGGGAAAAAGATTGGGGAACAGCGCCAGCACTGCGCCAAAGGAGGCGGCGATTGCTTTGCCTCCTTTTCCTTTGCAAAAAAGGGAAAAGGCATGACCGGCAACCGGGGCGGCGATTACGAAGGCAAAGGGCAGCCTTAACGGGTCCACTCTCCGTGCCGCAAAATACACGGGGAGAAACGCCTTTAAAAGCTCGCACAAAAGGACAGTACTTCCCGCCCAAAAGCCGGCATATTTATATGCGTTTGCCGTGCCCGGATTCCCGTCGTCGCCAAGGAGGCGCACGTCGACGTGATGGAAATATTTAGGAATCAAATAGCCGTAGAGGACGCTGCCGGAGAGATAACCGACGAAAGTCCAGAACAGGTAGGGTATCCATAAAAGAGGCTTCATAGGGATTCTTCCTTTCTTGACTGATTGTTTTGGTTTACACTGTCTTTTCCTGTAATCTGTGCAAGAAGCTGAACGAGGTCTGCACTTGCATTGGGGCAGGCGTATTTTTTTTGAGTGGAGATCATTGCCTGCCGTATTTCTTCGTTTTTGACCAGGGTAATTCCCTGGGAAATTTGGGTGTGCACATGCCCCGATGCAAGAGAAAGCCCTCTGGAGACAAAGAAGTCTCTGTTAAAGGTTTCGCATCCGGGAATTGCCGCGGTGTGGACAATGGGGATATTTTTTACCAGCGCCTCTGTGGAGGTAAGCCCGCCCGGCTTGGTAAAAATGATGTCACTGGCGTCCATATATTTGGACACATGGTCGGTATAGCCGGTAATATGGACATTTTCATTTCTTTTGTAGGTACGTTTCAGGATGCGGTACATTTTCCGGTTGTTACCGCATATAATGATCAGTTGTTCGCCCTCTGCCAGCTTTCTGGTAAGTTCAAATACAAACAGGTGCATTTTTCCAAATCCCATGCTGCCGCTCATAACCAGGAACACAGGTTTATCGGAAGGCAGGTGAAGCTTTGCCTTTGCCCTGCGTTTGTCCGGCTGTGCTGAAAAGGTCATGCCCACGGGAATGCCCAGAGGATAAAGCTTATCCGAAGGAACGCCCCGGGCGATATTCTCCTCCGCAAGCTCCTGGTGGGGAAGAATATAACAGTCGCATTCCGTTTCCTCCCAGAAAGGGATACAGGTGTAGTCGGTGGCAACTGCAACGGAAGGGGGAACCTCTAATTTCCTGCGCTTCATGCAGGTGATCATTTCAGCAGGGTATAAATGGGTGGTTACAATGGCATCAAATTTGTGCTCTGCCAGATAGTTTTTCAAATGCTTTACCATCAGGGAATTGGCATAATAAACGGGGGATTTGTGCCGGGAGGAGCTGACAGCGGAGCCTAGCCGGTACAGGAAGCCAAAAAAATTGGGAAGATATTTGGCAATGTTAATATAACAGTTCCCTACCATGGCGGCGGTACGCTCGCCGGATAGCAAAAAGGGATCCAGCATAACCGCTTCATGCCCTTCATATTCAAGACGCTCTTTTACTGCCTTAGCGGCGGCATTGTGGCCGCCGCCGGTGCTGCAGGATAATATCAGTATTTTCATTTTTTCCCCTTTGAGATAGCTCTTAATATTTCCAGTGCTTCGCTTTCCGAATAGAGTTCGGCAGGTTCGATGCATTTTGACAGGTCGATCAGTTCGTTAATAGACGCTTCAAACTGCTCCTCAGTTACCGGGACGTTTTCCCAATAATACTCGTAACCAACAATGCGCTGATCGTCAACACACTCGGAACACCATCCGGTTCCGATTTCGGTAAACTCCCCTTGGGAAAGCATATAAACGTTGCTGGGATAAAATCCCGTATTGCCGGCTCCGCTATAGAGCCGTCCGCCATGTTCAAGGTACTGCATTCCCACCCTGTCACGATTTAAAGCTCTTATTTTTCCGTTATAGAAGGAAAGGATAAGCTCCCCGCTTGCCATACCGCCGGTAAAAATATACAGCTCGGGAATATGGTCGTCATCCACATAAATGAAGGAATATTCAAAATGATCCTCGGGAAATGGCAGGGTGACGTGGATTTTTTGAATAAAATCAATATAGGCTTCCTGCCATGTGGCAAAGTGTTTTAAATGTCTGCTTCTCCATTGTAATCTGTTTTCCGCCTGTATTGCGGCGTATTCTTCCATGGACTGAAGATATTGACTCATAGAATCGCAGCCTGTAAAGTAATCTTCCTCATCCATGCTTCCGCTTTTGTTCTCATCAAACCAACGAAGCAACCCATCGCTTTGCCTGCTTCCGTCAGCGTTTATCCGGATGAATTCCATTTGCCCGGAACTGTATTGGAAATCATAGCGTAAAATGCCGCATAACCCGTCCGTAGCAACCGGCTCATACTGCCACCAGTTCTCAAAGAGAATCCGGGGCGTTTCATTGTCTGTCTTTATGATATAATACGCATGCGGATCCCTTATATGCAATTCATCGCTGCCGTCGCCGTCTATATCCCAATAGCAATATTCAATGTCGTTATCCCAAAATAATTGATCAATATAAACCTGCTGTTCCTCCAGGCTGACGGTAAGCTCACCGTTCAAAAACGCTTTATAGGGGTCTGTAACCTTGGGCTTTTCCAAATCCGCCAAAGGATCGGTTTCCCGGGCTTCGTCCCCATCCGCCTTTGTATCTTTGGCAGTCCAGGAGGATTCCATTTGCATCCTGTTTTGACAGCCGGTGAGGATCATTATGACAGGAATCAGCATTAAAATGGCATGGCGGGTAACGTATTGTTTGATTCTTTCAGGCAGGATGTCAGTCCAAAACCGCGAGATCTGTCCGTTCATAGCGATTGTGCCCCTGTAACTGTTTTTTGTATTTCCAGCACTTGATTGCCTGGTCCAGGGTTTTCCCCTGATTATCTGCAAAAAAATCCCGTATGTAGGTATTGTATTCAAACTGTTTGTCAATTTTTGTTTTTCCTTTTTTCTTCTCGTCCAGAATTTGATAATAAGCGGCGATCGCTTCTTCATAGGTTTTTCCGGCATTATTTTTCAGCCATTTTTGAAAGGCTACATTAAAAGAAAAGCCGTTTCCAATTTGTTCCCGAAAAAACGCTCTGTGTTTTTCTGAGCAGACAAAATCAGCCTCAATTTTTGCATCCCTGCTAATCGAAACGGAAGCGGGAGCAGAGGTCTTTCTCTTTTCTGATGAAGGCTGCAACACCTTTCCGGTATCAAGAAAGTAAGCGATCCTGTCTGTTATTTCAAGTTTTCCGCCGGAAACGGGCAATCCGTTTTTCCTGCAAAAGTCTGTTAATTCCTCTTTCAAATAATAAAAATCACGAAATGTTTTACTGTCCAGGTTTTTGTCTAAAGCAGGTCTCGTGGGCATATGTTTTCCTCTTTTCAATTTCTTTAATCGATTTATATATGGCTTTATTATACATTATTTTTTTAAAATTGAAATAGGCTTTTGATGTACAGGTATCATGCCGCACTCAGACGATTGCTTTTCACACCCACGCCAGGGCATGTGTTTCGGCACGGCATTGTCTCAGGCAGAAGGCGGAACACTCATTGGCACATATAGTGGCAGAACTGGATTCGAAATGTAACTTATTACTTGACATATACCCTGCGGGGGTATAATATAATAAACGAAGAAAATACCCCTACTGGGTATTTTAAAAACCAGAGAGGAGAGTCCAATGGATCGTGAGGATAAAGAATTTATGGAAAAAGCGGCATGCAGTTGTCACACTAAGCATACGCCCAGAAGCGGGGCGCAGCTAAAGCAGCTCCAAAATCGTTTAAACCGCATTACAGGTCAGCTAAACGGAATCGGCAGAATGCTGGAGGAAAACCGCTACTGTGGCGATATCCTTACCCAGGTAGCTGCCGTAGAAAGCGCCCTGCAAAGCTTCGGCTACATCATCTTACAGGAACATATGGAGACCTGTGTAATAGAGGAAGTTTTAAAAGGTAACAATGAAATTATGGAAGAAATGATAGATCTAGTAAAAAAGCTAAAATAGAAATGGATAAATTATTTCTTTAAAATAAAAAATAATGAGATAACTTATAATTTCGGGAGTCAAAAATCCAGCCGCTCCCATGCACCAGGATTTTTGACGTCAACCCCTGAATTTTACCCTCACAAACAGATAGCAAGAAAAGGAAAATAAGGTTATGATAAAAGAAAAATATGCAGTAACGGGCATGACCTGCTCGGCATGCTCTTCTCACGTTGAAAAAAGTGTCAGAAAGCTCCAGGGAATGGAAGAGGTGACGGTAAATTTATTGACGAACAGTATGCAGGTGGCTTATGATGAAACAGTCTGCAATGCAGGTCAGGTAATAGACGCCGTGGAGCGTGCCGGCTATGGGGCAAGCCTTGACAAGGGACAACAGGGGTTTGAACAGAGACAAAATGAAGCAGATCGCCGGGAAGGCGGAGAAAGAATGGAGAGTGCCGGGAGTAAGCGGGAGGCTCTGAAAGGGAAGAAAGAAAGCAGAGAAATGAAAATGAGACTGACCGTTTCGATTGTTTTCATGCTGCTTTTGATGATAGTATCCATGCATCACATGTTTTTCATGTGGCTGCACATTCCGGTGCCGGAGCTTTTTATGAAGCTGTTTCACGGCAATGAAAATGCGCTGACTTTTGCTTTTACCCAGTTTTTACTCACCCTGCCGATTATTTATGTAAACCGCAAATACTTCCAGACGGGCTTTAAAACGTTGTTCCATTTAAGCCCCAATATGGACAGCCTGATTGCCATTGGATCGGGGGCGGCGCTTGTATACGGCGTTTTTGCCATCTATCGAATCGGATATGGATTGGGGCATGGAGACGGGGAGCTGGTAAGCAGATACGCTTCCGATCTGTATTTTGAATCGGCGGGCATGATCCTTGCCCTGATTACCGTAGGTAAATATCTTGAGACCCGCTCCAAAGGGAAAACCGGAGAGGCGATCCAAAAGCTGATGGATTTATCGCCCAAGACGGCGATTCTTTTGACAAAGGAAGGGGAAGAAAAGGAAATTCCCACCCATCAGCTTTTAAAGGATGATCTGTTTATTGTCAAACCGGGAAGTCTGATTCCGGCGGACGGCATCGTGGTGGAGGGAACCTCCAGCATCAACGAGGCGGCGATCACAGGCGAGAGTATTCCCGTAGAAAAACAGCCCGGCGACAGAGTGGTATCCGCTACCATGAATAAGGCGGGCAGACTGATCTGCAAGGCGGTAAAGGTGGGAGAGGACACTACCCTGGCGCAGATTATCCGGCTGGTGGAGGAGGCTTCCTCATCTAAAGCACCTATTGCCAGGCTTGCGGATAAGATTGCCGGCGTTTTTGTACCCACAGTAATGGGCATTGCGCTGCTTACCTTCCTGGTATGGATGCTTGCGGGAGGCGGTTTTGAGACGGCAATGTCCAGCGCTATTGCCGTGCTGGTAATCTCCTGTCCCTGTGCCCTTGGGCTTGCAACGCCGGTGGCGATTATGGTGGGAACAGGCGTAGGGGCGAAAAACGGCATTCTGATTAAATCGGGAGATGCCTTACAGTCGGCAAGGGACATTGATACAGTGGTCCTGGATAAAACGGGAACCATTACAGAGGGAAGACCGAAGGTCACAGATGTGGTCAACTTTGAGAAAGACCTTGACGAGGATCAGATTCTTGCCCTGGCGGCGGCGATTGAAAAACCCAGCGAGCATCCTCTTGCCGAAGCTATTGTAAGCCAGGCACAGGAGAAAAATTTGTCCATTCCCGGCGTTGAAGAATTTCATGCGGTTTTTGGAAAAGGCGTTATGGGAACCAGCGGCGGACGAAGGTGCTTTGCCGGAAACGCGGGATTCATGGAGGAAAATGGAATTGCGCTGACCAAAGAGCAGGAGAAGACGGCAGAGCAGATGTCCGGAGACGGAAAAACGCCGCTTTTGTTTGCAGTGGATCAGAAGCTGGCAGCAGTAATAGGAGTTGCAGATACGGTAAAGGATTCCTCTGTGAAAGCGATTGAGGAACTCCACAACATGAAAATCGATGTTGTTATGTTAACCGGAGATAACAGCCGCACGGCACATGCCGTTCAGAAAAGGCTGGGAATCAATCAGGTGGTTGCCCAGGTGCTGCCGGAGGATAAGGAAAAGGAGATCCGAAAGCTTCAGAAACAGGGAAGAAAGGTGGCGATGATCGGCGACGGAATTAATGATGCGCCGGCGCTTGCCGCGGCGGATGTGGGCATTGCCATCGGAGCAGGAACGGATGTGGCGATTGACAGCGCAGACATTATTTTGATGAAAAGCAGGCTTACCGATGGGGTTACGGCAATTCGCTTAAGCCGTGCGGTGATCACTAATATCAAGGAAAATCTGTTTTGGGCATTTTTCTATAATGTGATCGGCATCCCTCTTGCGGCGGGGATATGGTATCCGGCGTTTGGCATCCGGTTAAATCCCATGTTCGGCGCGGCGGCAATGAGCATGAGCAGTCTTTTCGTAGTGGGAAACGCGCTGCGCCTGCGGAATTTTAAGCCCCGCGAAGAAATGGGGAAGAAAGAGCAAACAGTAAAAGAAAAAACGGAGGAAATCAAAATGAATAAAACACTGATAATCGAAGGAATGATGTGTGCCCACTGTACCGGAAGGGTGCAGAAGGCATTGGAAGGCATAGAAGGGGTGGAAAAGGTTTCCATGAGTCTGGAGGAAAAAAGCGCCAGTCTTGTACTCAGCGCCCCGGTACCGGACGAGACGCTGAAAAACGCTGTGACAGAAGCGGGCTATGAGGTAACCGCCGTTCGTTAATCGAAGAAAGGAAAGCATATGCTTCAAACATTATACCAGGTACCTGAATACAAAGAGGAACTGATTTATCCGGCGGTCTGTAAGATGATGGAGGGACTGGGTATTGCACAGGACATACGTCCCGGTTTAAAGGTGGCGATCAAACCCAATCTGGTTATGGCGAAAAGCCCTGCGTATCCTGTCACCACCCATCCCTTTGTGATTAAGGCGGTGGCGCGCTGGCTGAGAGAGCAGGGAGTGGAAGATATTGTTCTTGCGGAAAGCTCGGGAGGACTTTACAACAGTGAATACATGAAAAATGTATATCACGTATGCGGGTTAAGGCAGCTGGAACCGGAGGTTAAGCTGAATATGGATTTTTCCGCTAAAACGGTGAACTGTCCAGGGGGATTTTCCAATCATTCCTTCCATATTATCACGCCGATTCTGGAAGCCGATTATGTGATCAATATATGCAAGCTGAAGACCCATGCCATGACTGGCTATTCGGGGGGCATTAAAAATCTGTTCGGAACCATACCCGGGCTTGAAAAACCCCAGATGCATTACAGGTGGCCGGATATTCAGGATTTTTCCCGGATGCTCTTAGAGCTTGCCCAGACGGTAAATCCCCAGCTGACTGTTATCGACGCTATCGACGCCATGGAAGGAAACGGACCTACCGGAGGCTCATCCCATCCTTTGGGACTGCTTCTGGGAGCGCGGGATTTTTATACCCAGGACTATTTTGCGGCAGGGCTTATGGGACTTGATCCCATGAAGATCGAAATGATCCGGCAGGCAGTGGAAAAAGGACTGGCAAAGCCGGATGAAATAGAATTGACAGGGGATCCGGTGCCGGAGAACCTGACGCCCTTTCAATTGCCGGATACTCACAAGCTGGACTTTACAGGGGCATTTCCCAAATTTTTGCAGAAGCCTGTGGCTTTTCTGGGGGGAAAGCTTTTTAAATCCTATCCCCAGCTGAACAGGGAGTTGTGCGTAGGCTGCGGAAAATGCGCTGAGAGTTGTCCTGCGCATATTATCAAGATCGAGAATAAGAAAGCGAAATTCAGGCGAAAAGGCTGCATTTCATGTTTCTGCTGCCAGGAAATGTGTCCTATGAAAGCAATTTCGGTGAAAAAGGCATTGTAGGTTCTGAAATTATACTTGCAGAACAAAAGGACGGATAAAGGATGAAAGAATACGAAAACTATATTTTTGATCTGTATGGAACGCTGGCGGATATTCACACAAATGAAGGAAAGGCATCCCTGTGGAAAAACATGGCGTGTATTTTTTCCCTGCTGGGAGCTCCCTATACGCCCCGGTCGCTGCGTATACAATATAAGAAGCTTGGGGCGGAGGAGCTTGCAAAAACAGGCGGAGAAATGAGGAAGAAGTTTGGAACCGGAGAACTGGCGGAGGAAGAGGTGGAAATTCTTCTGGAGAATGTGTTCGCGGGACTGCTCCTGGATCAGGGAGTCCTGGCAGCGCCGGAACGAATCAGCGAACTGGGAATTGTTTTCCGCAGCCTGTCAATGGGATATATCCGAACCTTCGAGGGCGTCCGGGAGCTGCTTGCCCGTTTGAAAAAGGCAGGGAAAAGGGTATATCTTTTATCCAATGCCCAGCGTATGTTTACGGAGCCGGAAATGCGGATGCTGGGAATCTATGATTTCTTCGACGGGATTTTCTATTCTTCCGATGTGGGAGTGAAGAAGCCTTCGTATTTCTTTTTTGACGCCCTCTTTCAAAGGTACGACCTGAAAAAAGAGGAGTCGGTGATGATCGGCAATGAATACAGGGCCGATATTTTGGGGGCGGAAAATTACGGAATCGACAGTATGTACATATTTACGGCGCAATCCGGTGAACAGCCCGCACAGCTTCCCTTAAATTGCAGGCGGCTTCAAAAGATAAGCGATGTCTTCTGAGAATAGAATAGTGTATAGGATCTGTAAAAAGGACTTTGGAGCTTTGACGTTTCAGAGTCCTTTTTATGGTACATATCTTTTTTTATACTATAGATAACAGGAAGGAAGTAAAGGGAATACGTTAGGAGGAAGGATTATGAAGAAACTGAAGAATGCGGCGATCACGGTGGTTTTTACAGTGCTTTTGATATTGATTGCAGCTTTTTGCATTTCCGGTACGGTATTTTGCCGAAATAAGGGCGGGAATCAGATGGAGGAGCAGAGCTGGAAGGTCATGGAGCAGGAGTATGTTGCCCGGCTCTACAGCCTGCTGGAGGAGAAGGGGTATTGCAACAGCGGCGTGACCATGAACCGGGTAATTCAGGCGGATGGCAGCAGAGAATATGTGGTGAAGATCCATCACAGAAGAATTAACAGGCTTGACGCCTGCGGGCAGGCAGCGCTGCTTGGGGAATGCAGGAAAATAGCGTTTCCTGTAGAAGATTGCAGCTTTTACCATGAATTTCTGGAAACAGATTCCTAAAAGAAGAATGACAATAGCCGGGTGAAGGCTTATAATTAGATAAGCCGACGCACGAAGTGAGGAGGCGTTCGTTGATAAGCCGACGCACGAAGTGAGGAGGCGTTCGTTGATATAAGTTATGTGTCAGTATGGCAGAATGGAGGAGAGTTATGTCAAACACCCCGTCACCCGGACAGATTTACAAACATTTTAAGGGAAATCTCTACAGAATCGTTACATTGGCAAAGCATACGGAAACCGGAGAGGAGCTGGTGGTTTACCAGGCTCTTTACGGAAACTATGAGGTTTACGCAAGACCCCTTGCCATGTTTACGGAAGAACTGGATCCTGAGAGATATCCCGGCGCTGTTTCAAAATACCGCTTTACTCTTCAGGAGGAACTGATTCAGGCGTCCGCTTCCGCCGCCCCCGCAGTGGAAAAGGAGACGCCTTCTGAGGAGAGCGGGGAAGAATTGCATATAGATCCGCTGGTACTGGAATTTTTGGATGCCGGAACCTATGGGGAACGTCTCAATATATTATCGGCGCTGCAGCACCGCATTACCGATGAGATGATCAACACCATGGCGATGGCGGTGGATGTGGAAATTGGAGAAGGGGATACCCAGGATCGCCTTGAGGAGCTGCGAACCTGCCTTATGACCTTTGAAAAGTATGAGTGCAACCGCCTGAGATAAAATGCAGCTTCCGGTTCCTACAGCGGACAGGAAGGAGTATTTTATGGCATATGATTTAGAAAACAGGCTGGTGATCGGCGTATCCTCCCGCGCTCTGTTTGATCTGACTGTGGAAAATGAAATTTTCCGTTCCCAGGGCATAGAGGCATACTGTCGGTACCAGGTGGAGCATGAGAAGGAGCTTTTGGCGCCGGGAAACGGGTTTCGGCTGATCGAAGCGCTGTTGAATATCAACAAGCTTCCCGGACAGGAAGGACGCGTGGAAGTGATCATCATGTCCCACAACAGTCCGGATACATCCCTGCGGGTGTTTAACTCTGTGGCGCATTACGGGTTGAATATTTCAAGGGCAGTGCTGGCAAGCGGGGCTTCCCTTGCCCCCTATCTGGAGGCGTTCCATACGGACCTGTATTTGTCGGCGGACGAAGGGGATGTGCAGGCGGCTGTGGACTGTGGAATTGCAGCGGGAATTATCTGCTGTGATGAGATCAGAAGCTATGAGCATGAAAAGCAGATTGCCCAGATCAGGATCGCCTTTGACGGAGATGCGGTTCTGTTTTCCGACGAGTCGGAAAGAATTTTTCAGGAAAAGGGGCTTGAGGCGTTTGAGGAAAATGAGAGAATTCAGGCGGAGCGCCCTTTAAACCAGGGCCCTTTTGCAAAATTTTTAAAAACCATTTCTGACATTCAGAGAGAATTTCCGCCGGAGCAGGCTCCCATACGCACGGCATTGGTTACGGCGAGAAGCGCGCCGGCGCATGAACGGGTAATCAGAACCCTCAGGGCATGGAATGTGCGGATTGACGAGGCGTTCTTCCTGGGCGGAATTACCAAGCGGGATGTATTAAAGGCATTTGGCGCCCATATCTTTTTTGACGATCAGGCGGTACATACTGCATCGGCTTCCCAGGTGGTGCCTTCGGCAAGGGTGCCCTATAAGCAGCAGGATAAACAGGAAAATAAGAGGGATCCATGAGAAAACAATGAGATACGGAGAGATTTTGGAGGGGCGGTTTGAGAGCCGCCCGAACAGGTTTATAGCTTATGTAAATATAGACGGCAGAAGGGAAAAGGTTCACGTTAAAAATACAGGAAGATGCCGGGAACTTTTAAAGGAGCAGGCAAAGGTTTACCTGGATAAAAGCCATAATCCCGAGAGAAGCACGGCATATGATCTGGTGGCGGTTGAAAAGGACGGACGTCTGATCAATATGGATTCCCAGGCGCCTAATAAGGCGGTGGGGGAATGGCTTTTAAAGGGCGGCTTGTTTTCCGATGCTCAGTTGGTGAGACCGGAGACAAAATATAACAACTCACGCTTTGACTTTTATGTGGAGACGGAAAAGGAAAAGGTCTTTATTGAGGTAAAAGGGGTTACTCTGGAGCAGGAGGATGTGGTGCTGTTTCCCGATGCCCCTTCCCAGCGGGCGGTGAAGCATATTCATGAGCTGGTGGAGGCGGTCAGGGAGGGGTATCAGGCATACGTTATTTTTGTAGTGCAGATGGAGAAGGTCAAGTATTTTACCCCTAACCGCAGAACCCATTTGGAGTTTGCCCAGGCACTTTTAGAAGCGGAGAGGGCAGGAGTAAAGGTGCTCGCCTATGATTGTGCAGTGACGCCTGATTCCATGGAAATAAAGGGACAGGTACCGGTGAAGCTTTCACAGCTGGAGGCGGCTTGTGAACCGCTGCTGAAATGGTACGATCAGGGCAGGAGAATTCTGCCCTGGCGCGAGGAGGCGACGCCTTATCATGTGTGGATATCGGAGATTATGCTGCAGCAGACCAGGGTGGAGGCTGTCAAGCCTTATTATGACCGTTTTATGAATGCGCTGCCGGATATTCCATCCCTTGCCCGGGCACAGGAGGAAGAACTGCTGAAGCTATGGGAAGGGCTTGGCTATTATAACCGGGTCAGAAATTTGAAAAAAGCGGCAATGGTGATCATGGAAGAGTATGGCGGGAAAATGCCCTCAGAATATGAGGAACTGCTCGCCCTGCCGGGGATTGGCAGCTATACGGCAGGGGCGATCAGTTCTATCGCTTACGGTAAAAGGGTTCCCGCAGTGGACGGCAATGTACTGAGAGTTCTTTCCAGGCTCAGGGGGGACGCAAGGGATGTGGCACAGCCCGGCGTCCGTGCTGAAATAGAAAAGGAGTTATCCCTGGAAATGCCTGCGGAGCGGCCGGGGGATTTCAACCAGGCGTTGATGGAGTTAGGAGCCATGGTGTGTATCCCCACAGGAATGCCTCACTGCGGCGAATGCCCGTGGAGGGAAAGCTGTACCGCCCATGCATTGCAAAGGGAGCTGGAATTTCCTTATAAAACGCCTAAAAAACCCAGAACCATAGAAGAAAAAACGGTTCTGATTATTCGGGATGAAACCCGTGCGGCGCTGATGCAAAGACCGGCAAAGGGGCTTCTTGCCGGAATGTATGAATTCCCCTGTCTGGAGGGACATTTATCAAGAAAGCAGGTGGTGGATTATTTAAAGCAGGAAGGGCTGTCCGTGCTTAAAGTCAAGGCGCTTGAAGACAGCAGGCATATTTTTACCCATAAAGAGTGGCATATGATCGGCTATGAGGTGAGAGTAGACGAACTGGAAGAAAAGAAAAATAAAAGCAGTATGCTTTTTGTAGAGCCCAAGGAGGTGCGGGACAAATACCCTGTTCCTTCCGCTTACCGCGTTTATCTTCAGAATTTCTTAAGTTGATTCTTTTGGGCAAAATGGGTATGATAGAAATGTAAGAAAGAGATAAACAGGAGTAAGAGAGATGAAGCTTTTATCCTTTGCGGTACCCTGCTACAATTCGGCGGCATATATGGAGAAATGTGTGGAATCACTGCTGAAGGGCGGAGAGGACGTAGAAATTATTATCGTGGACGATGGTTCCACAGACCAGACGGCGGAAATTGCCGACCGTTATGCGGAAAAATATCCATCGATTGTAAAGGCGGTGCATAAGGAGAACGGAGGACATGGCTCCGCCGTTAATGCTGGCATCGACCATGCATCTGGCTTATACTTTAAGGTAGTGGACAGTGACGACTGGGTGAAGCAGGAGGCTTATATGCAAATCCTGGACGCCCTGAGGAACCTTGCCGGCGGTGAAACGATGCTGGATATGCTGATCAGCAACTTTGTATATGAAAAGCTGGGAGAAAAGCGGCATAAAGTCATGCGCTATAAGCATGCGCTTCCCGTAAATCAGATATTTACCTGGAAGGAGGTAAAGCATTTTCACAAGGGACAGTATATTTTAATGCACTCCGTGATATTCAGAACCAAGCTTCTTCGGGAATGTGGGCTGCGGCTTCCGGAGCATACCTTTTATGTGGATAATCTTTATGTGTTTGAGCCTCTTCCCTATGTGAGAAATATGTATTATCTGGATGTGAATTTTTATCGCTATTATATAGGGAGAGAAGACCAATCTGTGAATGAGAATGTGATGATTGGAAGGATCGACCAGCAGATCAGAGTGAATAAGCTGATGATCGACTATTTGGTAGAGAATAAAAATAAGATATCGGCTAACAAAAAATGTCTGAATTACATGTTGAGTTATCTGGATATTATTACAACGGTATCCTCCATCCTGCTGATTCGCTCCGGCACCAGGGAGAACATGGATAAGAAAAAGGAACTGTGGGATTATCTGAAAAAGAAAGACTGGATTATATACCGAAAACTGCGATATGGCTTACTCGGTCAGTGTACGAATCTGCCGGGAAAAGGAGGCAGGAAGATCTCTGTGGAGGGATATAAAATCTGCCGCCGCTTCTTTAACTTTAATTAATACCAAACGCCGGCACGCTTTGCGAGCCGGCGTTTGCTGTCAATATTCCTAAAACTGTCTGCTTTCGATTCAGGCAGCTATACCTGCCGCACTCTGCGGTGCTTCCAGTTGGAACGGTAAGCCTGGCAAAAAGCCACAATATCAACCTGATATACCACCAGATACATAACGCCTGCCATTACAAAAGCGGTGAGCACATCAAACATGGAGTGCTGCTTGATGAACACGGTTGAAAGAATAATGGAGATACACAGCACAAAGGAACCTGTGCAGAGTATTTTATTCTTTGCAAGCTTTTGATTGTGCACCACAGCAAGATGGGCGCCGATGGAGTTATATACGTGTATGCTTGGCCAAAGATTGGTAGGTGTGTCTGCCCTGTACAGGTTTGCAATGAGGAAGGTGAAAATATTATCCCTGGGCATTGTCTGAGGACGAAGATGGTGTCCGTTGGGCCAGAGGGTTGAAATCACCAGAAAAACGGTCATTCCCGTAAAAAGGAACACGCAGGTTTTATAATACTCCTGTTTATTTTTGAAAAAACAGTATAGCACCACAATGGAAACATAGGCAAACCATAGAAAGTAAGGTATTACAAACACTTCGCAAAAGGGAATCACATCATCCACAGGCATATGGATAATGGTTGACGGGTGTCTTACTTTTTGTTCCAGATAGGCAAACCATGTGCAGTAAACCACCGCATAGATAATAAGAGGTACAGCATGCTTATACCTTTCGTAATAATTTTTCATAATGGTTCTCATTGATTCTCCTCAAACTTTATAACAAAAGCTGTAATTTTTTTGGTTCACAGGTTATTGTGAGAGAATTACTCTTCACAGCCACCTCGCCGTCCGTATGTACCCACAGGGGAAGGGACGTTTCCAGATGAATTTTGGACGCGCAATAACGGTCGATTCCCTGAAAACGATAATGCTTTCCATGAAATGCTGTGGGAAGCGCCAGAATAATCAGCCATTTGGGAATGTTTCCAACGGCGCAGATATCGATCAGTCCATCGTGAAAATTTGCATTGGGACAAAACTGAAAGCCGCCGCCCTCATACTGATGGATCATGGATGCTACAAATAAAAACTTGGGCAGATAAATCTGTTTTTCATCGTCCAGGGTGACGGTGCAGGTGACTTTTTTTGCCTTAATCAACTGCTTCAACGCAATGGTAAGATAGGTAAGCTTTCCCAATCCTATTTTATTTAGAACGTTTTTGAATCTTGACGCAAGGGCCTCCTCGCAGACGGCGGCGTCAAATCCGATACCGCTGCTGACGGCAAAAAGCCGTGTGGAAACCGGAGTATGGTCATGCTGCCTGGAAAATTCCCCGGAAATCTGTTCATAGGTCAGAGAACCCAGATCCATGAAAACAGGTTCGCGGCAGGATAAAATATTTTCCAATACGCTGACAGGATCCCTTGGCAGCCGCAGATCCCTTGCCATGTCGTTACTTGAGCCGGTGGGGATATATCCCAACTGTACGTGCCCAAAGTCCGAAATACCCTGAAGCGCTTCGTTGAGGGTTCCGTCGCCGCCAAGTACGATCAGCTTTAAAACCGCATCAGAATCGGCATCGCTTAATAAAGAAGTCGTCAATTCTCTTACCAGTTTGATAATATGTCCGGCTTCCTGCGAAAAGAATACTTTGTATGCAATTTTCTTATCTTCTAAAACCGGTTTAAGCTTTAACCAGATCTTAGCTCCCCGCCCGGATTTCGAGGCAGGATTTACGATTATGTAATACATAATTCTTTTGTCTCCCCAAATCTTCACCTATTTTAGCAGTATTTTTCAGAAGAGTAAAGTTTTTTTGCAATATTCCATAAATCTTAATGATTGCTTAGGAGATTTTTCAGAATTCCGAAAAAGTATGTGGGAAAGGTTTTTTTTAGAAAAGGTTTATGATATAATGATCGCAATTGCGTGGTAAAAGTTTGTCTCATTATATATTACAAGGAGGAAAAAATATGTATTCATTTGATGAGGTGAAAAATGTTGATCCGGAAATTGCCCAGGCGATTGTGGATGAGCAGGAAAGGCAGAACAGCCATATTGAGCTGATCGCATCTGAAAACTGGGTAAGCAAGGCTGTTATGGCGGCTATGGGAAGCCCGCTCACGAACAAATATGCAGAAGGGTATCCGGGAAAGCGTTATTATGGCGGCTGCCAGTGTGTGGATGTGGTAGAAAATCTTGCCATTGACAGGGCAAAGGAGCTGTTTGGATGCGATTATGCCAATGTGCAGCCTCACTCGGGGGCACAGGCAAATCTGGCGGTGCAGTTTGCAATCTGTAACCCCGGCGATACCATCATGGGCATGAATCTGGACCACGGCGGACATCTGACCCATGGAAGCCCGGTGAATATTTCCGGCAAATATTTTAATATTGTGCCTTACGGCGTAAATGACGAGGGCTTTATCGATTATGACCGCCTTAGGGAAATTGCCCTTGCATGCAAGCCCAAAATGATTATTGCGGGCGCTTCCGCTTATGCGAGAACCATTGATTTCAAAAAGTTCAGAGAGGTTGCAGACCTGGTTGGAGCAGTGCTGATGGTGGACATGGCGCATATTGCGGGGCTTGTGGCGGCAGGTCTTCATCCCAGCCCGATTCCTTATGCGGATGTGGTGACCACCACCACCCATAAGACCTTAAGAGGTCCCAGGGGCGGTCTGATTCTTGCCAACAAGGAAGCAGCCGAGAAATACAATTTTAACAAGGCTGTGTTCCCGGGCATCCAGGGCGGTCCGCTGATGCACGTAATCGCCGCAAAGGCAGTCTGCTTCAAAGAAGCGCTTTCAGATGAGTTCAAAACTTATCAGAAGAACATTGTGGATAATGCCCAGGCGCTTTGTAAAGGTCTTATGGACAGAGATATTAAAATCGTATCAGGCGGAACGGACAATCACCTAATGCTGATGGATCTTACAACCTACGATCTGACAGGTAAGGCTGTGGAAAAGATGCTGGATGAGGCGCATATTACAGCCAATAAGAATACGATTCCCAACGATCCCAAATCTCCCTTTGTGACAAGCGGCGTACGTCTGGGCACGCCTGCGGTTACCTCCAGAGGTATGAACACGGAGGATATGGATCAGATTGCAGAGGCAATCGCCATGATCGTAAAGGGCGGAGAGGAGAAAATCCCCGCGGCAAGAGCGATTGTGCAGAAACTGACGGACAAATATCCTTTGATTTAATACCCCAGTTCTTCCGCTACAAAGAATACCTTGATTCGTCCGGGAACACCGCTCCTTCTGGTGACGACAATATGATTGCACATGCAGTCGTCGGCAAGGCAGTTGCCGCATCTTCCGGTGTGGAAGCATGGAGTATTCCGTCCCAGGCGCTGGGCGTTGGCGGGAGACGCTGTATTGCGGACTCTTTTGTATCCGGATTCCACGTCGGCGACAAGTTTATTCATGCCTACGATGAGAAAAACGTTTTTGGGACCATGGATCAGGCATGCAACGCGGTTTCCGTTTCCGTCAATATTGATAAGCTCGCCGTCATATGTAACGGCATTGGCGCTCATCAGATAATAATCAGACAATACCGATTTTGCATAAAGCTCCCGGGATTCTTCGGGAGTTTTTGCATTTAGTCTGTCGATGAGAGTATAGTCACCGGCTTTAACTGCATCCATAAGCCCGCATTCTTTGATGGATTCGCTACCGCCCCAGCTGATAACGGCGCCCTTTTCCATCATTTGGAGGATAGCGTTTACGCAGGAAGCGCTGTTCTCAAAAAAATATCCTTCCATGTTCCGCAGAGCGAGTTTTTGAATTGTTCCTGTGGCGGCGGTTTGAAAAGCAAGCTGTTTAGGTGTCATGATGATTCCTCCTTCAATTAAGTGTTAATGAATTTTCTTTTCTATTATAGATGAATTGGAGGAAGTGGAAAAGACGTTTTTGAGAATTGCAATGCAAATTATGCGATAATTGTATAAAAATGGAAGAAAAAGCAGATAAAAATATGTTAAAATAAGAAAAATGGAAAAATAAGTAAAAAAATAAAAAAATGTGTTGACAAATGTAAAAGGGTTGGTTATAATGAACTTACAAAAACAAATTCACATAGATAATCTTACAGAAAGGAAGGTACGGACCACCAAAAACATAAGATGCGTTATTTGATTTTTAAGTTTTCGAATCAGATAACAGAAATGTGAAAGAGTTAAGCTTTTAAAGTACAAAAGATCAAAGTACCAAAGAAAGCGAATTTCGAATTCGTATTGCGTACAGAAGAAAAGGTAACGAAGAACAAAAGAAGAAGAATCAAACGTTACAGTACACACGTACAAAAGAAAAAGGACAAAGATACGAAAGAGAAAAAAGAAAACTGAATAGGGAACAAAATCCAAAAAAGAAAAGAGAGGTAAGGACCATTGGATAGCGTAGTTTAGAAGCGGGTATGAATCAAAAAGATTGATACCCGCTTCGACGTTGCGTCATATGGAATCCTGACATCGAAATATTTAATAATGCACAATTGGCGTAATTTCTGGTGGAAATTAGGAAATAAATAAGGTATGATAGAGGTTGTACGGAGGAAGAAAAAATGCCAAATAACGAAATGCTTGATCAGGAAGTGGATAGAAGAGAGCTGAGAAGAAAACGCAGGGTCAAAAATCAGGTAATCGCTTATATCGTTCTTATGATTTTTCTTGCAGGATTGATTGTGGGAGGAATTTTTGGAGTGAATAAGATTATGTCCATATTAAAGGATAAAAAGCAGGCGGAAGAGCTTCAAAAACAGCTGGAGGAGCTTTCGGATCCGGAGGAAGAACCACCGGTGGTGGAAGCACCGGAGGAATCGGCAGAGCCGGAGGGAGATAAAGATTATTTAGGTGAAATAGTGGAGTCAAGCATTGCGGAAATGCCGCTGGCGGATAAAGTGGCAGGGCTTTTTATCATTACGCCGGAATCCCTTACCGACATGGATGTTGTGACAAGAGCAGGAGACACTACCAGGGAAAAACTGGATGAGTACCGGGTCGGAGGATTGATCTACTTCTCCCAAAATATTCTGGATGCAGACCAGCTGACAGAGATGCTTAAGAACACCAGAAGCTGGAGCAGGTATTCCATTTTCCTGGGAGTAGATGAAGAAGGCGGGTCGGTAAGCCGGGTGGCAGGGAATGGTCTTGCCGATGGCGTGGGGAACATGGCGGAGATTGGCGCTTCGGGAGATACGGCGGCAGCCCGGGAAGCAGGCGCTTCGATTGGCAGCTATTTGTCCGGTTATGGATTTAATGTAGATTTTGCGCCGGTTGCCGATGTGATATCGGAAGGAAATACAACCATAGGCGACCGCTCTTTTGGCTCCGATCCTAATGTAGTGGCGCCCATGGCGTCTGCCATGGTAGAAGGAATACAAAGTACAGGCGTAAGCGCCTGCATGAAGCATTTTCCGGGCTTAGGGGATACTACAGCCGACACCCACGATGGTATGGCAAGCACCGAGAAAACCCTGGAAGAGTTTACTGCAACGGATTTCCCTGTTTATCAGGCAGGCATAGCAGCCGGCGTGGATATGATCATGGTCAGCCATCTTTCAGCGCCTAACGTTACCGGTGACAACACGCCGGCATCTGTTTCGGAAAAAATGATTACAGAGATCCTGAGAGGGCAGTTGGGGTACCAGGGAGTTGTCATCACAGATTCCATGAGCATGACGGCAATCACGGATTATTATACATCCGACCAGGCGGCAGTTATGGCGCTGCAGGCAGGGGCGGATATGATTTTGATGCCGGAAGATTTTGAAAGCGCATATAACGGGGTGATGGAGGCGGTAAATAACGGAACCCTCACAGAGGAGAGGATTAATGAATCCTTAAGGAGAATTTTCCGGGTAAAAAAGAAGAATACCCTATCTGAATAAAACTAATAATAACGATTTTACAACTTGAAAAAAATGCAAAATAGATAAATAAAAAATCCTAGAAAAATTATAAAATTTGGTTGACAAAGTAAGAAATATCATGTATATTATTAGTTGTCCGTCAGGTACGGATGGAAAATGCGCGAGTGGCTCAGTTG
>DKYT01000026.1:51512-53731 GCA_002492465.1 Lachnospiraceae bacterium UBA7093
GTCCCGTCTCGCGCTCTTTTTAATTAGTCGGAAGATTCAGCGTTTATGCTGACTCCCGGCTTTTGTATATTTCAGGAATTGAAGGCAGTCTTGTATTCGGATATGCGAAAGAAAAGGACATATTGCATATTGTTGTAGGTTTAGATAATCATCTTTAATTATTCGGATGAGGTTGCAAAACAAATTGAATCTCTCGTGGATCACACGGAGTAACGTACTTTTTTCTGATTTTATGCGATGTCTGTATATTTCTAATAATATTCTTCTATGGTTCCCCGATAAAGGCTTTTTAAAGTTTGACCAAAAGACCATCCTCCACGTTTCATTATATATTGATCGGGAACTCCAATTGCGTGCAATATACTTGCTTTTGATTTTCAAAATTATTTATAGAACAAATAGGAAAATATGTAACAGGTTTGAAAGATAGTGGCCGGGTATAATAGTGTTATTAATTTGCTATTTGCTTTAATAGAAGGAGATATTATGTCACAATCAAACATACTTATGTATACCACAGAAGATGGAGTCACAAAAATAGAAGTAACATTCGACCATGATACGGTTTGGCTTTCTATAGATCAGATGGCTGAATTATTTCAACGGGATAAAAGCGTAATTGGAAAACATGTAAGAAATATTTTTAAAGAGGGAGAATTGGTAAAAGAGACAGTTTGGGCAAAATCTGCCTACACTGCTTCCGACGGCAAGACTTATCAGGTTGATTTTTATAATTTAGATGTTATTATTTCCGTTGGTTATCGGGTAAAATCCCTTAGAGGAACACAGTTTAGAATATGGGCCACTTCCATTTTGAAAGAATATATGAAAAAAGGATTCGTATTAGATGATGATCGACTTAAGAATCTCGGAGGTGGAAACTATTTTGATGAATTATTAGCTCGTATCCGTGATATTCGTTCTTCTGAAAAAGTATTTTGGAGAAAAGTTCTGGAAATATATGCAACCAGCATTGATTATGACCCCAAATCAGAGAGTTCGATTTTATTTTTTAAACAGGTACAGAATAAAATGCACTGGGCGGCTCATAAACACACGGCAGCAGAAATAATCTATCAGCGGGCAGACGCAGATAAGAATAATATGGGTTTAACAGCGTGGGCTGGAAAAGAAATCAAACGTTCTGATGTAGAGGTTGCAAAGAATTATTTAAATGAAAAAGAAATAGATGCACTAAATAAGATCGTTACAGCATATTTGGATATTGCAGAAGTACATGCCCTAAATCAAGAGCCGATGTATATGACGGACTGGTTGGAAACGATTGATGATTATCTAAAAATGACAAGAAGAGATATTTTAACTACGAAAGGAAGGGTTACTCATAAACAAGCTCTTGAGAAAGCGCATGAAGAATATGAGAAATATCGGAAAAAGCAGGAGGGTTCTCTTTCTCCTGTAGAGTGTCATTTTCTTGAAAGCATAGAAAAGTTACATAGGTTGGAAAAAAAGAGTGTATATTAAAATCACAAGTCATTACCTGATATTTTATTAGCGCATCGTGGGAGGACTCTATCCCATTAAATCCGAAGGCAAATTTACGCTGTCGAGAAATAAGAAAATTCTTTACAGGCGGGAATGAAATTAGTATAATGAGTTTAAGATAATAGAGAGAACACTTGTGGTGGTAAACTTTCGTGTCAACCACGCGCCGCTGGTACTGACAGGGGAAACCCGAGAGATGCAGGAGAATGGCACGCCTGCCAAGTGTTCTTTCTATTCTGTATTAATTTGTTAGACAAAACCGTCAGCTATATGTTGGCGGTTTTTTAGTGGAGAGAAATATGTTTACAGTTTTACTAACGCCAAATAAAATCCACATATCCGGTCACGTCAACACAGCCCCACGGGGCGCTGATATTGTCTGTAGCGCCGTTTCTACCCTTACCCTTACACTTTAAAGGGGATTAAAGGAAATTGCCTGTATGAGGCTATCTGAAAGCGTGGAGCCTGGGAATATTTGCATTGAGTGGCAGACCGTCAATGACACTGGCAAAGTGTTAATTGACACATGTTTTTTGGGCATATGCGGCATAGCTGCTGAGTACCCGGTAATTGAATTTTTATAATGAGTGAATGATACATCCTGGACAGGGTGCTTTTTTCATTCTGTAAGCGGGTTGTATATATATCTAAGTGTGGTTGAAAGACTGCTATGCCTTTTTTTTAATTAAAAAAGAACCGCCTGCATCACCGCA
>DKYT01000057.1 GCA_002492465.1 Lachnospiraceae bacterium UBA7093
CTTAACTTAATGACATTACCATCCATGGCAGAATCTCCCTGGGTATTCGTCCATTCCGTAAGTGAAATTACCAATTTCTCGCTAAAGTCCTGAAAGGATATGTGACAGTGGGGACCGCCTTCTGCCTGGGGTAATACCGTGCCTGAATGCATGCCCTGGCGTGGGACTGAATTGTTACCGGTAAAACTGCATTTGGTTCATTTGGAATTCTCACAGATTGACAAGGTAAATATAGGATGATAAAATAAACCGACTGTCAGTCTGAAAGGAAAATACAATTTTAACAGGGGATGTGATGCCGATGCGGATTATTAAGGAAGCAGAAGAGCGAAAAAATGAAATATTAGACGTAGCGGAGCGGCTATTTGGATCAAAGGGGTTTGACAACACCAGCACCAATGACATTCTAAATGAGATTGGAATTGCACGAGGTACGCTCTATTATCATTTCAAATCAAAAGAAGAAATTCTGGACGCTATGATTGACCGCATGATGAAGCGGTTGATTGAAAAAGCCCGGGAAATTGTAAGTCAAAAAGATGTGCCTGTTTTACAGCGGCTTACTATGATGATGCTTTCGCTTCATGTAAGCGAAGGGAATTTCAATCAGGAAATCCTTGAACAGGTTCATAAGCCCCAAAATGCCCTTATGCATCAGAAGATGCAAGAACGTCTGTTGGCGGGAATAACCCCTCTTATTACGGCATTGATCAGGGAAGGCATTGCGCAGGGAATATGCCAGACGGATTATCCAGAGGAAGCGGTGGAAATGACATTCTTGTATGTGAACGTTGCTTTCGACGATCTCATGGAACAGAGCGAAGAGGAAAAGCAGAAAAAGATAGCTGCCTTTATCTACCATCTGGAACGGATTTTGCAGATGAAGGAAGGGAGCATGAAAGAAGCGATTATGCCACTATTTCATAAACAACGGATGCCAGGCTCTGCCAGCCATCCTTATGTTAAATAAAAACAAAAGGAACCAGGAGTTCCTTTGTTTTTAAAGTAATTATTGACAGGCAGACGGTCTACAAACTACCAAATAAAAGGAATGCTACGCAAAGTAGCAGAATAAATTAAAATGTCGCGTTCATTTGCTTGTGATGGAAAATGCAATTTACTATACTCGGTATTATCAAACCAAACAAAATAAGGAGGATTCAAATGACATTTGGAGAAAAATTGAAATCAGTCCGCAAACAGGCGGGCATGTCCCAGGAACAGTTGGCGGAGAAGCTTGGCGTGTCAAGGCAGGCGGTTACAAAATGGGAGACGGACGCTGGGATTCCCGATATTGAAAATATCATGGCGGTTTCCGCCCTGTTTGATATTTCCATCGATCAACTTCTTTCCAATGAAAAGGGAACAAGAAAGCCGGCGGATTATCTTTATGAAAGCGTTACAGAGTACGATATCGACGAAGTAAAGCGCTATGACATGAAATTAGGCGGCGCAAGACAACTGATACTGTCAGGCTATGAAGGAGAGAAAATCCGCGTGCGTCTTGCCTCCAATACCATCACTGCTCTTCAGAGCGATTTTAAGGTAAAGATCGATGATATCAGGAAAAGGATCGATATAGACGTAAGCCGCAAAAACGGGGTGACGGAAGCAATGGCGAAGGAAGGGATCATCATATTCATCCAGCTTCCAAGGCAGTATGTGGGAAAAGTGGAATGTGCAGTGAATGCGGAAGCGGTGGAGATTCACTCCCTTGCATGCGACAGCATAGAGCTTGACGCAAAGACCAGATCCGTTGTCTTGGAGGATGTGGCTGGTGCGGTGGAGATCGACTGTAACCTTGATATGGAAGTGATCTGTCATTCCCTGGAGGGAGAGATTGCAATTAATCAGGTATCTGCAACCTCAAAAATTTATATTCCGGAGGGAATGACATTTACCGCTGTTACAAAAGGGGTTGGCACAAGCATTTCCTATGAGAAGGAGGGAGAGAAAGTTCCGTCCTTTGCCCTGCCGGAAGCCGATAATCTGATTGAATTAAATGGAATTAAAAGCGAGCTTGTGATCTGTACAGGTCAGGCGGAGGTGTGAGATAATGAAAACAAACTATTTAAAAAAATATATTGTAAGCTCTTATATTTTAATATGGCTGCTTATTATTGTTGTGGGGGCGCCAGCAAGCTTTATCTTTCATGCGCCGCCGGTTATGATGTGGATTCTGCGCAACCTCATTGCCTGGTCGCCTACTTATCTGCTTCTCATTGGCTGGAAATATTTCAGACCTCATGAGAAGAGAATGACCTTTGTAAAAAGATGCTTTTCAGGAAAGCTCAGCCTGCCTGTAATGGTGTTTTCTTTTGCCCTGACATTTGGAATCAGTTTATTGACGCTGTTGATTCTTTCCATAATAGAAGGAAAGCCAATGATGTCGTACATTGACTTTGGGGAGGTCGCATTGCCTCTTAGTATCTTTCTATCTTTTACCTCCGGTCCTACGGGAGAAGAGCTGGGATGGAGAGGATTTATGAGAGAGGAATTCCATAAAAAATATTCTTTCCTGAAATCCTCCCTGTGCCAGGGGCTGGTATGGTGCTTCTGGCATGCCCTCCTTTGGGCGGTAGATTCAGATTTTACCGATTGGCGTGCCATTCCCTACATTATTTCCAATATTGTGGGTATTACAGCGATTACGGTTTTGATGAACATTATTTTGGAGCGGCATAATAACCTGGTTTATTCAGTACTTCTGCATTTCGGGTTTAATATTGTATATGTATTTCTCAATGTGGATATATGGTTCTTTGTGATATTGACCGTTCTGTATCTGGTGCTGACGCCGGTTGCCGTTCTGATCAGAAACCGGAGGGTGCGGGCGTGTGAAGGGGAAAGCGATGATCAAGAAACTGATAGGAAATGATATAAAGCAGAATAAACTGTCCGCTGGGACGGCAGTTTTTTTCATGACCATTTCCTCTATGCTGTTTGCCCTTACGGTGTTGTTGCTGTCCGGATTGCTGGGAGCGGTGGATTCGCTGATGGACCTGGCACAGGTTCCCGATTACATGCAGATGCACAGCGGTTTAGAAGGCATGGAGGAAGAGGAAATTTCCCGTTTTGCCCAGGAACACAAGGAGGTAAAAGAGTGGCAGATCAGCCCCTTTTTAAATCTGGATAACAGCCGGCTGCGGCTTGGGGGCATCAGCCTTGGGGACAGCACACAGGATAATGGGCTTGCCATGCAGGGAGAGAAATTTGATTATCTGCTGGACATGGAGAACAAAATACCCGAGGTTAAGCAGGGGGAGGTTTATGTTCCGGCAGGATATCGTTCCCGCTATAACCTGCAGGCAGGGGATATGATGATATTTGGAAATGAGACGCTTGTGATTGCGGGATTTTTGAGGGATGCACAGATGAATTCCATGATGGCATCCTCAAAACGGTTCCTTGTAAATAAGACAGACTATGGGAAAATACGGCGTTTGGGAAATACCCAGGAAGAGTATCTGATTGAATTTCTGCTTTATGAGGGAACGGATATAAGCGCATTCAGCACAGCCTACGGGGAGGCAGGGCTGGCGGCAAATGGTCCGGCGGTTACAAGACCGCTGATTCGGCAGATATCTGCGTTATCAGACGGCACGATGATTTTTATCATTTTTCTGGTGAGTGTGGGAGTACTGTTGATTTCTATTTTGTGTATCCGCTTTATGCTGTTGCTGCAAATGGAGCGTGACAGACAGGAGGTGGGAATGCTAAAGATTCTGGGCATTGGAAAAGGGGAGATCAGGAGGATCTATTTTGCCAAATATCTTTTGTTTTCTGTCTGTGGAGCAGGAGCAGGGCTTTTTGCCGCATTTCTTTTAAAAGCGCCTCTGGAAAAACAGACCCGGGAATTGTACGGGGCTGCGCCAGGGGGAATAGGGGCAGCTCTTTTGTCATTGACAGCGGTACTGGTTGGGGAGGGGATTATTTTGCTTTTCGTCAGAGGCTCTCTGAAAAAGACAGCCCAAATATCTCCATTGGAAGCGTTGATTTTGACACAGGAAAAGAAAACCGGAAAAGGGCAGTCCCTTTTAATCGGGCTGGTAGCCGCCGCCTGCACTTTCATGGCAGTACTGCCCCAGAATCTATACAACACCATGGCGGCGCCGGGATTTATAACCTACATGGGAGTCGGGGAGAGCGAGCTGCGCATGGATGTGCGGCAGACAGAGGATATTGACAAAGTAACAAAAGAGCTGGTCGATGCCTTGAAAAAAGACGGGCAGGTCGAAAAGTTTTCCGTGCTGCGTACCATGTCCTGTATGGCAGTTCTGGAGAATGGAAGGAGAAGCAATCTGATGGTGGAGGCAGGCGACCACAGTATATTTCCGGTAAGTTTTCAGGAAGGGACGCTTCCGATGGAGGAAAATGAAATTGCCCTTTCTTCCATGAATGGGGAAGAATTGGGCTTGTCCGTAGGGGATAAGCTATGCCTGTGGCATCAGGGAAGGGAAAAGGTCTACACTGTTTGCGGTATTTATTCTGATATTACCAACGGCGGAAAGACGGCAAAAGTATATGGAACAGGGGATGAGTCGCCTGTTGTATGGAGCGTTTTGTGCGTTTCCCTGAAGGAATCTGCGGCAAAAGAACAATGGATGGAAAGATACAGGCAGATGGGAGCGGATGTCACAGACATTGGAGACTATGTAAAAAATACTTACGGACAGATGCTGGAGCAGACTCAGCTTGCGTCCAGGGTTTCCGCCGGAGCAGCCCTGTCCGTAATCGGTGTGGTGACCATGCTGTTTATACGGCTGATTGTAGAAAAAAATCGTTATTTGATTTCCCTCCATAAGGCGTTAGGATTTACCGCCATGGATATGAAGCGCGTCTATTTTGGAAAGGGAATGCTTCCGGCTGTAATAGGGGTGGCAGCAGGACTTTTGACCGGAACTATGTGGGGAGAGGATTTATGCGGGATTATGCTGAAGCTTTTTGGCGGGGACGGTTTTCGATTTGTGATCGATCCGGTAAAATCCCTGCTTATGACTCCTGCATGTATTCTGATCACAGCGGCGGCAGCCGTTTGGATTGGCGTTTCAGAAATCAAAAATGTAAAAGCATGGGAGTGCTGCGGTGGAAAGGAATAAGCAATGGAGAAACTGTTGAGCGTAGAAAATTTATGGAAAGAGGGGATTCTGAACCGGGTTTCCTTTGCTATGGAACAGGGAGAAATGACAGCGGTCATGGGACCATCCGGTTCTGGGAAATCTACCCTTCTTTACAATGTGTCCGGTATGGATCAGCCCTCTGGGGGCAAGGTGTGGCTTAAGAATACAGAAATCACGGAGCTTTCGGAAGATGAAAAGGCAAACATCAGACTCCGCCGGATGGGATTTGTGTTCCAGCAGATGAATATGATGACCAATTTGAATATTCTGGATAATATTTTATTGCCGGCAGTGCAGGCGAATAAGCGAACAGGTAAAAAGACAAAGGAGGAGTTGACTTTGAAGGCAAAAGGTCTGATGGGCAGGTTGTCCGTTTCCGGGCTGGAGGAGCGCAGAATAACCCAGGTTTCCGGCGGACAGCTCCAGCGGGCATGTATCTGCCGGAGCCTGATCAATGATCCGGAAATCCTGTTTGCCGACGAACCTACCGGCGCTTTGAATAAAAGCGCTTCGTCGGAGGTTATGGGGGAACTGGCAGGGCTGAACCGGGAAGGAATGACGATCCTGATGGTGACCCATGACAGCAGGGCTGCAAGTTATTGCGACAGAGTATTGTATTTGTTGGACGGGAAAATCTGCGGGGAACTGGCGCTGGGGAAATTTGCGAGAAAGGATGGAAAGGAGCGGGAAGAAAAGGTGAACAGATGGCTGATGGAGATGGGATGGTAGCCATTGCCGGTTCAAGCCGGGGTTTTGTCACAGCGCGATAACCGGGCGGGAGGCGGCAGGGCATTGTACATATGGTTTCAGGTCTGACCTCGAAATCAGATTTCACTAACGGAATGGGAAAAACACCTAAAATTTTACGGGTCGGAGTCTGGCGGCATCCGTGCCGCAGACTCCTGATTTCGCCGTCCGTGGTAATGTCATTAAGTTAA
>DKYT01000022.1:0-41846 GCA_002492465.1 Lachnospiraceae bacterium UBA7093
TTTATATCCAATGTTTGTCAAATGGCTCTCCAAATCATCAATATTTTTACTAATATTAACATCCTGATTATGTAAGGCCATTGCCACCAGATAAAATGGTGCATGAAAATCATATGGCCCAAAATCGCCCGATTCATCAATAAAGACACTTAAAATCTTTTCAGCCATAGATTATTTCCTTCATCCCTCACAGATTTCTCTAACAAAAATAGCGGGGAAATTCCCCGCCGTTCGGTGGACCAGGGTCTTTCGACCAGCCCAATCAGTGATACCACTGACTTATTTATATGTTAATATTAACGGGAATATACCTCACTGTCAATGTTATTCAGAAAAATTTTATAAATAACTTTGCGGACTTTTTACCCCTTTTACCCCATCTGTGAGAAATTTACCCCACCCAATTTGCAATTCGACAAATTGTGCTTTTTCCGACAAATCCATGCTTCTCAGTGTGGCGCAATTGTATCAGAGCCGTCTTAAAAGCTGAATAAATTCATGCGATTTCAATCATTATCTAAATATGCTTACATAGTATAAGTGTCTGAATTTTTATCCAACTCACTTATACGCAGCAGTTTTCTTTTGATGGTTTTACTTATCGTACCTCTCCATTATCTTTTGAAAAAAAGATATTTATCATCTTTATTGGTAAAATTATCTCCCGTCAATTTTTAGGTATTATACTTTTTCCAATATGTTTATCCCGTCTCCATTCAGGCGCATCACCATCATCAGCCCAATATTCGTCAATCGCTGTAATTTTATCACCAATAACTTTAATGAAGGATGTCACATGAAAGGATGCTGTTCGATCTTTGGGATATACATGAACTACTGCGACTAACAGATCCTTTATTTTTTCAACTCTTTCCACTTCGCCATCCCAACTGCCTGGATATTCACAGTTTGCAACGATAAACTCATCTACGTTAAAATGTTCGTTTGTACAATGCCAGTTAATATATGCGTCCTCATGAAAATAGCCTCTGATTGCATCCTCATTTTGTTCTAAAACATCTCTCCAAAATTCATATATATTCATTTGTCCTTGTCTCTTTACTCTATGTTTTCCGCTCTGGCTAAAATCCTGATATTCAAGCCTGTAATTGTTTAAAATACGCTTTCAACTCTGCTTTCGTGGCGGCATCCAGCTGCTTTATCTCCACACCGCGAATTGCCGCCTCCAGGTGATAAAGAATAACAACGCAAGTATTGGGATATTGTACTTTGAGGCGAAAACCGCCTGCTTGCTTCCAATTTCCATTAATTCCTCTGCAGAACAGATCCCAACTGAATGAAGTTTCTTCTCCATTGTTTTTCCAAGTTTTAAAGTTGTAAGCGCCGCCATCCTTTTCTCCCTTTTGCTTTCACAAATCAATTTTTTTCTTCCATCTTTTTCTCAAAGATCACCGCGTAAGCCACTTTGCACCTTATCTCTCATCCACAACAATATGCTTCACGCCATCACACGGATGCTTGAGTTCTGTCCTGAAAAATGCCGGATAGTATTGTATTTTACTGTCCGTAGTTACCCATACTAGCTTTTCTTTGCAATTGTCAGCCGTAACGCTTTCGCATTTGGGTTCAAAGTCATCCGGCACTTTCATATAAAAATAAAAAGATATTTCGTAAATCAGTTTATTTTTCCTGATAGAATCATCCCCATAAAAGAAATTTTCATGAATAAAACCAAGGCGGTCTATTTCCATTTTAACCCCCGTTTCCTCATACACCTCTCTTATGACCGCTTCCTCCGCGGTTTCACCGAACTTGACCCGTCCGCCTACAGAATAGAGATAATCCTGTCTTTCGTTGCCTACCATTAAAAACTCATGATCCTTCATAATAATAGCGCCCACTCTGACATTGAGAAAGCCGCCGTCAATTGCCACCATACAATCTGATCCCATAATTGCCTCCATCAATTTCAAACTATGTAACATAAAACCTGTGGGAGATGGTAAATTACTAAAATACTTTCAAAAAATTATAAGGATATTTCCAACCCGTCATAAGCAAAATGTATAGAATCCAATTCTTTCTCCAATTCCCTGTAATCGTCATAGGTTTTGCCCCAGTCCTCCTCCAAATGGGTAATAATGACTTCCCTGATTCCATACTGCTTTCTTATCTGGTCAATTTCAGTTAAGGTAAACAATTCTTTTCTCAGCGGATTATCCTCCTTCAATACAAATCCATCCCTTAAAACGTCTCCAATAATGGTATTGCCGATAATCAGAAAATCTGCATTTTCAAATTTTTCAGATAGAGGAAAAGGCTTTACATCACATGGCGCATAAATGATTTTTTTGCCGTGAGCAGAAATAACAAAAATTGTCACATGCTCCTGTTCATCTACCGGAACCAGCTCAATCAGAATATCCTGATACTTAAGGGCACGAACTTTTCTTGTGTATATAAGCCCCTTTGCCTCATAATACCCGATAACTGACCCGTACCTTGTGCTCTGCTTCTCAAGATCTTCAAGAATTGTGGGCAAAGAAGCAACTTCTATGGGATTATCCAGTTTCTTACCTACCGACTATTTTCCATCCGCAAAACTTGTAAAATAATCAGTCTCCATCTCCGGAAGTCCGCACTTTTCTTTTGCATCGGCAAACGCCTTTATCATAAACGCCATATTCCGCGCAAGATTCCGCATCGTCTGAAGCCCTTCCAAATCCTTTTTCACATCCTTCGCTGCGCGCCCATGAACCTGATTCCAATAAGAGCTGGACGCCACAGGCATGCCGCTGATGGTAAAATATTTATTCAGCACGTCAAAAGAAGCCGTATTTCCGCCGCGCCTGCAGCTTACCACTGCCGCGCCTACTTTCATATGCTTGGAATAAGGTGTGCTGTAAAAAAGTCTGTCCATAAAGGAAAGTATCGTTCCGTTTGGCGAACTGTAATATACCGGGCTTCCTACCACCAGTCCCTCTGCCGTCTCAAACTTGGGGGCAACCTCATTTACCAGATCGTCATTAAAAACACATTTTCCATTTTTCTTGCAAAAGCCGCAGGCGATACACCCTCTGATATCCTTATTCCCTACATGAATAAGTTCCGTTTCGATATTCTCTTTCTCAAAGATCCCAATCATTTCATCAAGAGCCGCCCATGTACATCCCTTTGCATGGGGACTTCCATTCAATAAAATCACTTTTGCCAAAGCCTTTTCCTCCTTCATTTTCATATTCTCTTATTCCTTTACATATGCCATTATATCATCATAAATAGCTCTGTAACCATCTTCATTGATATGTAAGCCCTCAATCGTGTATTCTGCTTTTAATCTGCCCTGTTCATCGGTCAGATTCTTATTCAGGTCAATATACCTCTGTCCATGCTTTCGGGCAAGCTTCTCCACCTCCACATTTGCCGCACGGAGTTTTTCATTATTGCGGATCTTAAGGCACGCTTTCATGTTTTCCTCTGCCGCCTCATAATTCACCGGATAATAAGCCATGAGATATATGATTACATTTGGAATTGCATTTTCAATTTTAGTAATAATCTTGTCATAATTGTCCATAAGGCTGCTGATTGGTATGTTTTCCCGGCTCAAATCGTTGGTGCCGATATTGATAAAAACCTTTGAAGGCTTTAAATCAAGGATACATACGTCAATTGCCTCTAAAAGCTCCCTGGAAATAAAGCCGCCGATTCCCCGATTATAAATGATTTTTCCTTCATTGTGCTCTTCTAACAGTTTATGGATGGGGAACTGCTCCATCAGCGACGAACCGGCAAAAACCGTTTCGCCATATTGAACTGTTTGGTTTTCCATGCGGTAACGCTCAATCTTTATTTCTTTCTCATGCATTGTCAGACTCCTCATAAAAATTTCATATTCCAAACCGGAAATCAGTTTCAAAGATCAGCAGACGTAAGTCCGTTTTTTAGTTTCTCAATCAGCAGGGATGAAGGAATATCCATATCGTTTTCCACCCATTTCATAAGCATACTGTACATACCGCCTACACTATATGCCAGTAAGTATGGAAGGAAAGAAGAATAAATCGCTGCCGTTTCTTTGGAACGGACATGTTCAAAGACCTTGAAAGAATATTGGTAAGAGCCCTCAAAAAGAGGCACCAACAAATGATTTCGTTTCAAAAGCAACAGTAATTCTTTACGTTCTTCACAAAAATCAAAATAGCATTGTACAACATCCCAGTAATGCTGCAACTGCCGCGACTTGATTTGCAGTAAGCATTCTTTGTACAGATTCTCAAAAAAGAAACTTATGAGTTCTTCTTTATCTTTGAACAGCCTGTAAAAAGTCTTTCGTGAAAGACCGGCTTCCTGTGAAAGCTGCGTAACGGTAATTTCTTTAAAATCGTATTGCTCCATAATAACCAACAGAGCCTTTACAAATTTTTCCTTTGACTGTTCCGCTATCTTTCCATTTGTCGTGTTCAATTTCTTTTTCCCATGCAAGTCAGGCTTTATTTACAAGTTACAGATAGGATGAATGTGTGACACATTACCGTTTTTCGTTGACTTTCCTCTTGCCTATTATATAATAAGGCTCAACAAGTTACAAGTGTGACATATTATGGAATTGCAAACACAGGGGGAACGTATTCATGAAAAATATGATTTACTATTTTAGCGGAACCGGAAACAGTTTGAGAACCGCTATTGGAATCGCAGAAAGAATCGGGGGCGCCGAAATTATTTCTGTCCGATGTAATGCAGAAAATGTATCGGCTGAAAATGCAGACGTAATTGGTTTTGTCTGTCCTGTTTATGAGTGGGATCTGCCGGGAACAATGAAAAGATTTGCAGGGAATCTTAAAATAAATCCTAATGCCTATATTTTTATGATTGCCACTTATATTGCAATACATGGAAAATCTTTTGAAACTATGGAAAAAATTTTGTCTGCAAAAAAGGCTCACCTCAATTACGGCATGGCTCTACATTCCGTTGCCAGCCAGTGTACAGCATATGACCCATTTCCACCGGAAAAACTTATGATACCCTACATGGAAAAAAAGCTTCACAAGATTAGCAAAGAAATTTCTGAAAGAAAGTATAGGGCATACCCAACTATGGCATGGCTCACGCGAAAGCTATATTCTAAGCTAATGACTCCATATATGAAAGTTGAGAAGGAGTATGATAAAGGCTTTTACACAGACGCAAGATGTGTGGGGTGTGAAATATGCGCCAAAATATGCCCCACACAAAACATTATCATTCAGAAAAACCGCCCTGTTTGGAACCATCATTGCCACGGCTGCATGGCTTGCGTTGCTTACTGTCCCACGAAAGCAGTTCAATTCAAAACACCGGAAGCCTATGAACGCTTAAATACAGTGATTTCTAAAAGACTTTGCCTGCCGGAAAAGCGGAAAAGGTATCACAATCCTTTTATCAAGGCATCCGATTTAATGATAGATAAACGGTATGTTAATTGCTTGCATTCAATTGACAGATAGATCGAGGTGCGATATAATATATAGCAGTACGATGCATCGAATTACAACATAAGAAAGAAGGCGACATATTGAATGCGCATATAAAAAAAGTTTATGTTCCCATGACCGAAACCGCTTTTTATATTTTGCTATGCCTGAAAAAGCCCAATCACGGTTATGGAATCGTCCAAAGAGTGGAGCAGATGACCGACGGCGCGGTGCGCCTTACCCCCGGTACCATGTATGGCAGCTTATCAAAAATGGAAAAGGACGGTTTGATTCAGTTTATCCGGGAAGAAGACAAACGGAAAATCTATAAAATCACCGATTTAGGATCAGAGGTACTGCAAATCGAATTGAACCGTATTGCACGCCTGTATCGAAATGCCCAGGAGGAAATGTAAATGGAAACCAAAAAGACATTCAAAATTTTTACAATATATGAGTATGAAAAAGAGCAGAATTATCTTCGCAAAATGCATCAATCCGGTTGGAAGTTCGTCAAAGTATCCGGCTTCGGCATCTATCACTTTGAAGAATGCGTTCCGGAAGACGTCATTTACCAGCTTGATTATAACCGGGATGGCATTGAACACAAGGCTGAATATGTCAGGCTGTTCAACGACTGCGGTTGGGAGTACCTGCAGGACTATGTGGGGTATAGCTATTTCCGAAAACCCGCATCCCAGGCGGAAGAAACAGAAGAAATATTTTGTGACGACGATTCAAAGCTACAGATGCTGGAGCGTGTATACAAAGGCAGAATCCTCCCGTTGATCGTGCTCTTTTCATGTATATTCATTCCCCAGCTGGTCAACTGCATCGCCCATAAAGCATATATTCTTGCCAGTCTGTTTGGTGCAGTCACCTGCCTTTATGTTGCAATTTTTATTATGTTTGCTTTGCAGTATTACAGATTAAAAGGAAGATAACGACATGCTTACCTCGCTTCAACACAATCGGTTGTTCAAAAGCATTGGAGGCTCGCCACAAGACGCGCAGCTAAAAAGGGAATCCTGATATTTTCAAGGTTCCCTTTTTTCCTGCATTAAGCATTTTTGGAGATATCCTCTCTTCTCCGCCTCTGCAAGTAGGTTCATCCTCCACCTGCTCATAAAAATTAACTTCCAGCGGTTCCATACCCACCTCTCAAAAATTCCAATACTCTTTCATTAAACTCTTTCGCATTTTTATTGGCAATAAAGTGATCTCCTTTTATAAAGGCAAGCTCTGCTCCCTCTATATTGGCGGCAATCAGTTTTGTATGCTCCTCTTTAATCATGTCCTTTGTTCCCGCAATTACCAATGTTCTTGCTTTTATTTCGGAAAGCTCCCGGATAGACACATTAGGGTCATTGACCATAAGTCCAAGCATCTCTGCATTCAATTTGGCAGCGTTGCTTTTCCCCGAAAACCGCTGCGCTATTTTGTAGCCGATTTCAATGGGAACCTGCACCCTTCGTTTCACCCCTTGGGCATTTAGATTTGCGCCGTTCAATACCAGTTTATTTACCCGATCCGGATGACCAATCGCAAACCTCATGGCAATATTACCTCCGTCGGAAAAGCCAAGCAGGTGCGCGCTGTCAATATGGTGCGCATCCATAAACCCCAGCAGATCTTCTGCAAACTGCTTTATCGTAAATGGCTGCTCTCCCCTTGGTGTTTTACCATGCCCTCTTGTGTCCAAAGCATATACATGATACAGTTGCGAAAATACATCCATTTGGTTGGAAAAATAATCGCAGCTTTCTCCATTTCCATGCAATAAAATAAGGGGTTCTCCCTGACCCTTTTCTATATAAAAGTGCCTTATGTCCATCCTTCCACTCCCAAAGCATTGTCATTGATAAATTCCTAAAAATGACGTTATTTTTCCGTATGGATATTCCCCATGGATGATTCCAAATTCAGGGTCGTAGTATTTATGATCGAATAATAGCGTCCAATGGGTATAACCCTCATTTGTATGTACTGTTAATATAGAATACGCATGGGGCGTCGGATTCTTTTTGGAAATCCGCGTATTCCGTTCAGCGTGTTTCACCCCATAAAAATCCAGTATTTCTATCAACTGCCCGATACTGGTAGGTCCGCTTGTTTTCATATCCTTTATGACTTCCTCTATCCCTTTGCCTGTAATCATTGCAATACATGCCTGACCACAGGTTTCAGAAGTCGGCTGTAACACCAGCTCCATTTTCCTCCTCCATTCCAAAGCGTTTTATTTCTTGCCTTTCTACGAAAAATTTGTAAAAATATTCGCCCTTGAGACACCATCCACATGCATATATACATCCATGCAGGTAAGCCCGTCCTTTTCATACTCATGTTCGAAGCAGGGTAATATATTTTCTTTATGTTTTTCACAAAAGCCGTTCGCCTGTAAAAATTCCAGTATCTTTTTATAGGCGTTGGGAATCCGTTCAAAAGCGGCGGCAAATGGGTCATATATTGTAATCACCGCATAGGCGGCATCCTCCTGATCGGCATATTCCACTCCCGGACAGTCGGTTTCAAATCCTTCCGGCAAAACATACGCCGCTACATAGCCATGAAAATTGAACCTGTTTTGCAATTCCATGGAAACATATGGAAAATCCCATCCGATTTTCATTGCATCGGGCTTTTGCTTTAACAAACCTGAGCGCTGTGCCCAGTTATCCATATATGCCTGTACATCACCTTCCGGATTTGGTGAAATCATAACATATCTCGCCATCTTAAACCCTTTTACCTGCTTGATTGTGATTTCAGAATAAATCTCGCTGCAGGCGCCCATATCCTCCTTGACCAAAGCGTCCAATTTACAGGAAAACACATCGCTTAATGCAACCAGTTTATTCAATTCCGGTACAATCTCTTCCGCTTCCCACCTGGATATGGTCTGGCGGGAAACAGACATGATCTCCGCCAACTGCTCCTGGGTGATCCTCTTTTGTTTTCTCAGATATTGAATGTTTTTTCCTAAATTCATAAATTTTTCCTCCTGATTTCATATGTCTGTGAAGCCGTTGTCTTTCTGCCACAGATTTATTGTTGCATAATGATTTAAGAAAAAACACCACGCCATAAATACTATTTTACCAAGCAATGTAAACCGTTAGTTGACATTGCCGCTTCTTTTGCATAACTCTGTCTTTGCATTTTTAACTTCTCCATGCGACAACCTCATCCATTTTCCTGCGAGGTCTCTCCTTTGGAAATTCCTCCGGATACCCCAATGCAATAGCGGCAATCAGTTGTCCGTCGCAGTTCAGCCATTGACATAATTCCTCATATGCAAAATAGATGTCACAGATCCAGAGGCTTCCGATTCCTTTTTCCGTTGCCGCAAGCAGCATATTCTGTATGGAAGCGCTGATGGATTGAATATTACAGATATCATAAATGCGTTCTTCCGGCGTCAGCTCGGTGAAAAGATCTTTTCCCAACGAATTGACCACAAAAACGCTCACCGGCGCCTGCTGCATGATTTCAACGGTATATTTTGCCCCTGCAATATGCTGTCTGCTCTGAGGCAGCAATGCGTTTCCACTTTCTTCCCTTGCAATCCCCTGACGGAAGGCTTTCAGCATTTCTTCCTTTGCCTGCCCCTGCACCACTATATATTTCCAGGGCTGCCGGTTTTTGGAAGAAGGCGCTTTTATTCCGCTTTGGATAATATCTAAAAGCTCTTTTTCCGGGATAGGCGTAGTCGAAAATTTTCTTATACTTCGTCTCTCATAAATTGCGTTTATCATCTGTTTTCTCACTTTCAGAACACTCTCAGCAAAAAAGCCATATAAAGGGGAAGCGTAAGGATTTTCTCTGACCTGCCTATATTGTAATCGCCCAATTTAATGGCACTATTTACATGGTACTTTTCAGGATGCTGCAAAATGGTCTTCGTGCTTTTTACGTTTCCGGTAGACGCTTTCACCTCTACCAGTGTACACTCTCCTTTATATCGAATCACAAAATCTACTTCCAATCCACTGACCTTATGAAAATAATATAGTTTGCGTCCCATTTTCGTGAAGATATCGGCAATCAGGTTTTCAAAGACAGCCCCTTTATATCCATAAAGATTTCCCTGCAGAATATCATACTGTGTGCCATCCTCCAGCATACTGACAAACAAACCGCAATCCTTCATATATACTTTGAATACATCCTCTTGGGCATTTTCCTCCAGTGGAAGCTCTGTAATGGCAAGATTATAGCACCGGCAGATAATACCCGCATCCTCTATCCATTGCAGACTGCCTGCGTATCTGGAAGCAGTAGAACCCTTTCGCACGACGGAGTATTGAAATTTTTTATTCTCCTTGCTAAGCTGTCTGGGGATGGACTGAAAGCATTCCCTGATAAAAGATTTGTCCTTTCTTTCGGCATATTTTACCATATCATCCTCATAGGAACGAACGATATCCCTTTGAATGCGCAACACCTGATCCATTTGCTTCGTATCCACAAAGGTCTGAACAGCATCCGGCATTCCCCCAACAACCACGTATTGTAAAAGCAACTGCTTCATGCGGTTATGAAGCGCCTCCGGAACTGGTTTTTCTGTTTCAAGACATTTTTTCAAAATGTCAATAACCGGTTCGGCAATCCCGTTTGCCCATAAGAATTCCTCAAAATCCAATGGATACATGTCAATCACCGTTTCTGACCCTACCGGAATAGATTTGGGTTCTCTGCCATATCCTTTTACCCCTAAAAGCGACCCAGTTCCAATCACGTCATACCGTCCGTCGATCCGAAAAAATTTTAAGGCTGTCCGTGCCTCCGGGCAATCCTGAATTTCATCCAATACCAAAACTGTATTACCAGCCTCAAATACAGCCTCCTTCCCCAATAATGCGGACAGCATCATAACAATATTGTCAATTTCCAGGGAACCTGCAAATATGGATGCATAAGCTGGATTCTCATAGAAATTCAGGTACACTACGTTTGGGTAATTCTTCTTCGCAAAATCCAGAACAGAAAAAGTCTTTCCACACTGTCTACACCCTTTTACAATCAATGGCTTATGATCCGCCATGCTCTTCCATTCTCTCAGCCTCTGTTCAATCTTCCTTTTTAGCATAGTGATTTTGCCTCCCTATCCTGCCATTATCTCTATGATATAAAAAATCACAAACTTTTTCAAGGGACTTTTTCACTTTATCCGCAACTTTTTCAAGGGACTTTTGAGATAAATACACTTATTTCTTACTTTATTCTCTTCCCCACCACTACAAATCTCCCATCCTCTACCTGATAGGAACAGCAGGAAAGGGTAATAAATTCATCTCCAAATTCCGCTTCCACGCCGGTATCGTACAGGGACATTTCTTTGATGTTCCCATACCAATCCTGAAATTCTTCTTCGGTGTCCGCCTGAAAGAACTTGTAATACTTAAAAACCTGGTCTTTCTCAAAATATACCTGGGAGTAAAACACTGCAATCAGTTCATACCCACGTTCCTCATACAGACTGTCAAAGGAAATTATACTGTGTTCTTTTCCATATTCCTCGTCTGCATAAAGCTTCAGATTGCCAAACATATCTCCCGACTTCATGGTATGCCCATGAATGATCAAATTTGTGGAAGGGGCTTTGCCGCCCGCATAGCCCTGATCCTTTGTGCCCGTCCCCGGTTCCGAGTCCGTATCCAGAATCAGACAGCCGTTCTTACTGGGCTGTCTGTAAAAGTCAAGATTCAGATAATAATTTTCATCCTCCGGCGTCTGCATCACTGGATAATCAATCACCGTCCCTTCAATGGAAAGCCATCCTGTCAGATCATGGTTCATCTCATACAGAGACTGATATTTAGGTATAATCTCCGGTTCAGGACGGTGTTCCATCATTGGGATTCCCTGAAACAGATCGGCAAAAAAGGCGTCAATTCCCGCCACCGGGAGTCCGTTTTTGTCATACTGTATTCCGAACTGCACCGATGCATTTTCCCCTTCCATGACCGCCTGTAAATTTTCCTGTATTTTGCGGGCGCGTATGTCCTGCCATAGGGTAAAAATTCCGTATCCTACAAGCCATATTGCCGCGCCTGCAAACACTGTCATACACAGCAGATGGATCAGATTTTGCCATCCTTTTCCGTTACCCTTTTTCTGTTTCATTTCTGTCAGCCGCTATCTTCCTATAAAGCTTTGTTTCTTCCCTGTAAGAACAATTCCTGCCCCCGATACTGCCAGTATTACAACTGCCCAGGCTGCCGATACATCCTCGCCTGTCTTGGGCACCGCATCCTTTTTACCGTCCTCCGCTGCCACTGCCGTGTTTGCGGGAGTCGTCTTCTTGTTTACATTGACGTTATTGACAGACGTATTGTCCGTGCTGCTGTTATCGTTATTGCCATGATTGCTGTTGCCGCTATTACTACTGCCGCTATGACCGCCACCGGCATTGCCGTTGTCACTGTCGCTGCCACCGCCATTGACATTATCCGTATCATCGGTATTTAACGTATTTTCAGCGATCGTAAACTCCGTACTTGCACTGCCGTCTGTCCACAAAATTTCCATACTATGGCTGCCTGCCGCCAGGGTGTTTAAATAGGCAGGCTTCAGTTCGACAATGGTGGAACCTGCACGGACACTGTAATTGTCCCTGTCAAGCAGCTGATCATCCACCTTGACTCCTTCAAACTTTTCAAAGTCACCGTTCCCTGTGATGCCAAGACTTCCATCCTCGTTTAAAATCCATTTGCCGTTTGCGCCTTTAATGATCTTATAGGAGGGTCTTGTCAAAGCGTCTCTCTCTGCGCCGCAGATATTGCAATCTGCATCATATTCATCGTCATAGATATGCTGTCCATATCCGTCCATCTCCACATAGTCCACTATCTCACAGTCATCTCCCGTACAGATATGCCAGTGATCACTTTCATCATAGGTCCATTGCTCCGCCCATACATGATTATGATAGGGTTTAATTATGACATATGTATTGCCCCAGTATGTTTCCTCGGTGGGGTTCTCTATCACCTTCGCATCCCCCTCGCCGGTTCCGGCTTTTACCGTAACCTTATAATCATTTATAAAGTTTGGCGCAGAGGTAATTGCGTTTGTACCGCCAGCCTGTCCCGCTATTGCCACAAGCCTGCCGGCGGATATATTTGCATTCTGCGTCCATAGTCCAATGCTCCAGTCTGTTGCGGCTCCTCCTTCGGCATAAAGATTCCCGCCGTTAAATGTGAAAGAGGCTGCGGATACGCCATAGGATTCCGCTCCTGCTGTTCCTCCCTTTGCCGTAACGTCGCTGTCGTTTATTTCCATCTCTTCCCCACAGTATACCGGAACACTGTAGCCGCTTTCCCCGGCGCCTGCTTCCGCATTTATTTCGCTGCCGCAAAGCGTAAGCTTCCCGGCGCCTATTCCGTAAGAAGAATTCGCCGCATCGCCGCCTGCCGCCAAAACTTTTGAATCGCTGACACTTATATTATAATCAGTGGAAAGCCCGTAAGAGTACTCTCCCCTGCCAGCCTGGGCAATGACTTCCGCATTGTTTGAAATTTCAATATCGCCCCAAGCGGCTGTGATAGCGGTAGAACTCCCCGCATCTGTCGCCCATCCTGTCCTTGCAGTAACCTTTCCTCCTATTATCTGAACTGATTCGCCGCATATCGCCCAGGACATATCCCAGTATCGGCTTTCAGACGGGCAGTCCCCTGCAATGGCTGTCACATTAGTGTTATCAAATTTAAGAGTGCGTCCGGCGTGAATCGTTATAATAGGTCCCCCTGTAGATGCGGTTCCAACAATCTCCAAACTGCCGCTGCCTGTAAAGGTAAGACCGTCAATGGCGTCAATGGTACGCCTTTTAGCCTGGTCACTGCCGGAACAGGATGCTTCGCTGACAATCCTGTTTTCATTCAAAAGCTGAATTGTCAAATCCATTCTCCCTGTTGGGGTATCCCTGTTCATTGTTTTTATCGCATTGGCGTCATACGATGATGTATAAGTAATATCTGCCCCATCCAGCGTAAGGGTCTGAGTATCGGGATCGTATTTTACCTTTCCATCGTTTACCGGGTCGCCTTCAAGCACATTGTCGACATTCAGATTGGTTACACGCACACCGGCAACATAAATTGGGTAATACACACTGGGTCTGGGTTTATATGCTGCTGTCATTTCCCTGTCCTCCTCAGGAATAACCGGCTGGCTTAGAGCCTGTCCCTGGAGTTCTATCATTTTAGAAGCAGCCGACTCATATTGGTCTGTAGTAAGCAGTTCCCTTTCTTCATCGGTCAGCTCTTCTTTTGCAGCATCCACAGCGGTAAGCTGCGCCGCCACCGTTTCCATATTTTCCGCCGTAATTTCATCCGCCTCAGGCAGTTTGTCAATCAACTCCTGCACGGGACAGATTTTACAAACATAATTGCAGGCACTTCCTTCTTTTTCCTCCACATAACCGCAGTCCTCATCATGCGTATGTCCGCATTCGCTTGCCTCTGCATAACCGCAGTTTTCATCGTGCACATGGGTACATTCCCCTGCCTCCGCGTAACCGCAGTCTGCATCGTGCACATGTCCGCATTCGCTCTCCTCTGCATAGCCGCAGTTTTCATCGTGCACATGGGTGCATTCCCCCGGCTCTACTGCTTCTACATAACCGCATTCCTCTGTATGCTCTGTATGATGTGGGCACAATCCCCCTGCCGTCTCCGCCCTTGCCTGAGCTGGCGGCGCCACTGCCGCCAAACTCAGGCTGACCAGCAGCGAAAGCAACCATTTCCCCTTTCTGGAAATATGCGTCCCCTTAACTTGTCCTTTCATGATCCTCTCCTCCTTAATTCCTGCCCAACAAAAATACCCTGTTTCCCTGCCAAAAGTTCTTTGGCTTCCAGGGATTCCCGGGTGTTACCTATAATATACTATAGGGGTCTGAGGAAAAGCGGAGCTCATCGTGAATTATCTCTTAAATGTAACGAATCGACAGTTGCCATATCCGCCAAATACACATCCTAAAATTGCAGGCGTATTTGTGATATGATAACCATGTTGAACCATTTAACCAAAAAGAAAAACCTAAAAACAGCGCCCACCCACAAAAATAATTGTGGGAAGGCGCTGTATAGGCATTGATAAATGAAAACAATGAAAGAAATACAAAAGAAGCTATATCAGCAGGTTGCACCGCCCACCACTGTTTTCTTTAAGATTTCCTCCCTGTCTATCCGGCTGTTCAGCAATTTATCCTGTACATAATCAAATCCCAGCCGGGCAATGGTGTCCGCGAATCTTTCTCCTGAGAGACCTTCATCCCTGAAGAATAAAATCGCACGTTCCGCCACTTCTATAACCTCTTCCTGAGAAGTAAAAATTTTGTCCAGAGGGCGTCCTTCCGCAACCTTCTTGCCCCAGCGTCCGCCGATATACACTTTATACCCAACTGCGGATTCGTTTACTGCGCCAAAAGGACATTTGGAAATGCAGCGTCCGCAATGATTACATGCGGTTTCATCAATTCTGATTTTCCCCTCCTCCAGTCTGGCGACATGAATGGGACAATTGTTTTCCACCTGGCAGTTCTTGCAGCCCCGACACTTGGATAAATCGATTTCCGGTACCCGTTGACCTACGATCCCCAGGTCGTTCAAATTCGGCTTCACACAGTTGTTGGGACAGCCTCCAACTGCAATTTTAAATTTGTGGGGAAGAGAAACATTACGATATCCCACAAAGTATAGATCATGGAGCTTTTGAGACAGATCAAAGGTATCGATCAGTCCGTACTGGCAGGTAGTTCCTTTACAGGAGACCACAGGGCGTACCTTTGAACCTGTTCCTCCCGTTTCCAGCCCCGCCTCGGCAAGGAATGCCATCAACTCCTCCAGATCATCGTAGGGAACCCCCTGAATTTCCAAGGTCAGACGGGTAGTCATAGTCACTTCTCCCGAGCCGAACCGTTCCGCCGCCTCTGCAATCTTTTTCTGCTCTTCGGCAGTAATTTTTCCGTTGCGGGTAATCACACGCACATTGAATACGTCCCCGTAACGCTTATCCTGTAAACATCCAAGCGCCTTTACCCGCTTAATATCCTCAGGAGAAAGCTTCTGCACATCCCGCGGAACCTTTACCTCATTGAATGTTACCCCGCCCTCAAGCACCAGGGTGTTGGTATATCCAAGCGCCTTCAGGCGATTCTGAAGGAAATACCCTCTTTTCCCCTTAGCACAGACAAGTAAAAGCTTTGCATCCTTTTCCAAACCTTCAATGGGCTGTGTAACCGCAGATAGATTGATCCAACGGGCATTGGGAATTCCAGGCGCCGGCTGTACGTCCAAAACAGTATACCCTTTCCCTGCGCCGGCAGCATATTCCGCCGGACTCATGGTTTCAAAAATACCGTCTATTTTATTTTCCAATATGTAGCATGCTGTCACAAAGGGATGTATTGCCGTTGAGAAGGGAGGCGCGTAAGCAAAATCCAGGGTGTCGAAATCTTCCAGCTTCATTCCCTGAGAAATGCCCGTCACCGCAATGTCCACCATTTTGTCCACCGCGCCGGCTCCCAGCACCTGGATGCCAAGAACCCTGCGGCTCTTTGCATCAGCGGTAAGCTTTACGATAAAAGAAGAAGCGCCGGGATAATAGTGCGCCTTATCATCCAGAATACACACTACCGATACCGCATCATATCCTGCCGCTTCCGCCTGCACCTGAGTGAGTCCCGTTCTGCCGCCGTTTAATGTGGGAAGGAGACGAACCACACCGGTTCCCAGACAGCCGCCATAACCCTTTCCCGCGCCGTAAAATTTCTTTGCCATGGCTCTCGCCGCCAGGTTTGCGGTAGATCCCATTGCCGACCACTGCTGCTGTCCTGTCATAGCGTTTCTCACCAGGGCGCAGTCCCCTGCCGCATAGACATCAGGCAGGTTGGTTTTCAAATCCTCATCCACCACAATAGTGCCTTTTACCATCTCAAGCCCTGAATCCGCCAGAAAGCCTGTTGCCGGACGAACGCCGATTGCCAGAATAACCACATCCGCCGGCAGCGCGCCGTTATCTGTGGTCACGCTCTCCGCATGTTCCTTTCCGTTAATTCCCTTCAGGCTTACAGAAGTGAGAACGCGCATCCCGCTTGCCTTTAACTGCCTTTTTGCATAGTCCGCCATATCTGTGTCAAATGCATTGGGCATAACCTGGGGTGCAGCGTCGATTACCGTTACTTCCACCTTTTGCGCCGCCAGATTTTCCGCCACTTCCAGCCCTATAAAACCGGCGCCGCATACAACGGCTCTGCGGCATTTATTTTCTTCCACATAAGCGCGGATTCTGACCGCGTCATCCGGCGTGCGGACACAGAAAACCCCCGAAAGATTAACCCCTTCCACCGGCGGAACAAAAGGCGCCGCTCCGGTGGCAATAATCAGTTTGTCATAGCTTTCCGTAAACACGGTTCCATCCGCGCGTCTTATGGATACCTGCTTTTCCGCGCTGTTAAGTCCGATCGCTTCGCATCCCGTCTGGACACGGGCGCCTGTCAGACCGGCGTATTTCTCGGGAGAATTTACAATCAGCCCATCCCTCGAAGGAATATCGCCGCCGATATAATAGGGAAGTCCGCAGCCTGCATAGGAAATGTCTCCGCCCTTTGTAAAAATCTCCACATCCGCCTGACGATCAAGACGTTTCAATTTTGCCGCCGCCTTCGTCCCGGCAGCGACACCGCCCAAAATCACATACTTCATTCTTTCCTCCTCCTACTGTTACATTATATAGTCGAAACCTTCATTTCTTTTATCATAACATTTCCAGGAATGATGTCAACAGAAGTCTAAAAGAGGTTTTTCCCAGATCATATTGTATTCCGCTTCCCCGGTCTGTGCATCGAGCGTCTCCACATCCATTTTGAAATCCCGACTTAAGTAAAACTTTACCGCCGGCGTATTCTTTTTATAGACCTGCAAATTTAATTTTTCTCTGTTCTTCCTGGCATAGTCCAACAACTCGCTTCCAATTCCTTTTGCCCTTGCCTGCCGGTCTACAAAGAGTCCGGCGATATAGTCCCCCGTTAATCCAATAAAACCGTTCACCACATGATGATTCTCTGATACATAGATTTCCGCCTGGGGAAGCATTTCCTTTACTGCGTCAAAGTTGTCCTTCCAATATTGGGGATCAATAAAAGAATGGGCTTCCATATTTGCATTCAGCCAGATCTTCATAACCTCCTCTATATCGCCATTTTTAAATTCTCTGATCATGGTTCCGCCTCCGGATTTTCATTATTATCCTCTATACTGATTTATTGGCTTTATTATATCACACTTTTTTATGGAATATCTCCCTGATCTGCTCTAGCTCCAGCTTGGGCGTCCTGTCGGCATACAGCAGTCCGTTAGTTTCCTGTTCCACATCCGTCAACTGGGTATAGCAATAACCGCTTAAATATGTGAGCTTTCCCACTGCCTGTAATAGTCCCTCTAGTTTTTCCTTAAATACCCGGGCGTCTTTTGCCTTTTCATGGTAGCCCCAGGACTCCTGTCTGCCGTCCTCTATGGCGATGCCGCCAAATTCCGATAGCAGTACCGGCTCATCGGTGTACGTAAAATCCTCGCTGCAAATCATTTTTCCCACAGCCGTATATGCCATTAGCTCCTCCTTACAGGCATAAACTGCAAGGAGTTTTTCAGGGTCATCCTCATAATCATGAATGCCGATCATATCCGTCTGCACCGCTTCCCAGCCGTCATTTGTGCTTACCAGCCGGCTATCGTCCAATGCCTTGGTAAGAAAATACATGCTTTTGGCAAACATCTGCTGCTTTTTATCCCACAGCACATCCCGAATGCCCCAGCTCTCATTAAAGGGAACCCATGCAATGATGCAGGGGTGATTATAATCCCGCTCTATCATCTCCGTATATTCCTGTGTAAAAGCCTGTACCCCATCCTGACAAAAAGCATAGGCAGAAGGCATTTCCTCCCAAACCAGCATTCCCATACAATCTGCATAGTATAAAAACCGGGGATCCTCAATTTTCTGGTGCTTGCGCACACCGTTAAAGCCCATTGCCTGCGCCAGCTTCAGATCCTGCATAAGCGCCTGTCCGTCCGGCGGCGTCATCAGGGTTTCCTGCCAATATCCCTGATCCAATACCAATTTCTGATACAGCGGATAATGATTCAGGTAAATACGACTCCCTTTTCTTTCAATTTTGCGCATACCGAAATAAGTCTCCACCCTGTCCTGCAGTTTGTCCTTTTCATATACTTCCAATATAAGCTCATAAAGATTGGGCTGCCCAGGTTCCCACAAGTGGATTTTATTATCGATGGGGTCCTCATTCTCTACTGAGAACAATATTCTTTCTCTCAGGCATTGCAGGGCTACGGCGCCCTGTTTCTTTTCCTTTCCCTGGAAGAAAAGCTTCCAGACCAGTTTTCCCTGCTCCGGGCATTGGGAAAAACGCAGGTTCATTTCCACCGTTTTCTCATCAATATCCGGTGTAAGCCTTGCCTGCTCTATCCGATAGCCCGGCGTCACCTCCAGCCATACATTCTGCCAAATACCGCTGGTGGCTGTATACCAGCAGCGATCCGTATCCAAATTCCAATGCTGCTTTCCTCTTATCTGCGTTACCCCGTAAGAATCCTGACATGCCACTGTAATTCGAATATATGCCTTTTCCCAGTCTATGTACGGCGTAATCTCATAGGAATGGGAAGTAAAACCGCCTTTATGAGCCCCTGCATATTTTCCGTTAATCCAGACAATGGCGCTATAATCCACCGCTCCGAAATGCAGCCAAAGCCGCTTTCCCCGCATTTCCTCTTTCAAAGGCGTCTGCCTCTCATACCAAAGACAGGTATGCGCTTCTTTCTTTAATCCTATCCCGCTTGCCTTGCTCTGGAAACAAAAAGGAACCTGGATGGTTCTGGAATAGGCATGTTCCTGATACCATCCTTCTTCCATCCCTTTTCCGGCATCGTCAAATTCAAACTGCCAGCTTCCATTCAGATCTATCCATCCCTCCCGGTACCAGTCGGGACGGGGGCTGTTTCCCTTCTTTTCATCGAACATTTCTTTCTTCTCCTTCCACTACCCTTTTTCTATTGTAATCAGCATAGGATCCGCTCCATATCTGCCCATACGTTCTCCGTACAAAACCAGACCTGTTTCCTCCGCTCTGATCTCCAGCGTCAAATAGCCTCTTTCCTCCGCAAGCTCCAAATCCTTTTGCTCCACCGGAATTTCTATTTGATACCCATAGCCGTAGGTTCCCATGCTTTGATACAAAATTTCTTCTTCGAGACTGCCGGAGCTGTTGGAAAACAGAGCGCGCCTGTCCCAAGGGGCATCCGGCAATGTGTAAGTCCTGCTCTTTTCGCCTGTGCTTACCTGAATCCTGCCTCCGTAAGCCCTGGCGTCACTTAACCGAGTGCCAGCCATACATTCGCAGGTAGATACCTCCATCCGCAATACATAGGCTTTCCCCTTTTCCGCCGGGAGCGGCAGATGATAAACCAGTTCTCCCTCTCCCGCCATCCAGAACAAATGCCTTGCCGGCTCCGCTTCCTCATAATACCCGGTTATACCGGAGGTTTGAACCGAAACCGGGCGTGCCGGGTTGCAGGATGCTTCCGCTTCCTGTCCTTCCGAAATCTCCATAATTTCCATTTGAATACTGCTGTCACATATCCGTTTTTCCCCCCGCCACAATTCGCTGAACCAATAGATGCCTTTCATACCGCCCGGTATTTTGACGCGCACCTTTGCCGCTTCATAAGGAGTATAACAGTTTCCTGTAATCTCTATTTCCTGTCTGTAAAACAGAATATTTTCCCGCCCCTTTTGATCGATTCCCTTTCCTATGATTTTCAGCAGCAGACGTTCACCTGCAAGAGCTTCGTCCCAAAGAGAAACATATACGGGAAGTTCTACTGTGCTTCCGGCTTTCTGTCTGGTCATAGGCGGATAATCCAGCAGCACCAGATTTTCACTGTTCACACAGCCATATCCGGCGGGAGAAAAATCGCTATGGATATAGCCGAAGTCTCTCTCCATTCTGGTGCTTGTCAAAGGGCTGGTATCTTCGTTTTCCTGAGAGGTTAAATTCATCCGGACAAATCCCGCTATCTCCGGATACAAACGTATCATTTGTTCAATTTGATTGGTATGCAGAAATTCGCTGATAATAACCGGCTGCCCGCTTTGGCATTCCTTCCCCTTAAAATCGGTTTCCTTTAAGTTCATCCGGCAGGTTCTCTGAAGCAGATCCCGCACCGCGTCCTCCTGCATCAGTTTTCGATTTTCTTCCCCATAACAGTTAAATACGCTGCCCGGATAATTTTGCTTTGTCAACCGTTCAAAAAATGCCCTCGCCTCGCTGTAGCTTTCGGGATACATATGATAGTCCAGAATCTGGGTCATGGCTGTTTTCCCATAACCGGAATTGTCTACCAGCAATACCTGAGGCGCTTTGGTTCGATACCTTTGCGCCATTTCTTTCTGCCATGCCTGCCCTTCCGGCTCGTCCCAGGGGCTTTTTTCGTGATCTCCGGAGAGTCCCCAGGATTCATTGAAGGCAGAGAACAGGATAACGCCGGGATGGTAATTTTGCTTACGTATCATCCTCCATAACTGCGCTTCATAATTTTTCCGCCACTTTACATCCCGGAAGGTAGCGTAAAAGCTAACCGGCACTTCATCCCAGACAAGCATACCTGTTTCGTCACAGATCCGGTACCAGTCAGGCTCATTGTCCTTAATATGCATACGAATCAGGTTATAGCCATATTCCTTCGCCTTGCGAATGTCAAATTCCATACTGCCCGGTTCCATTCCCTCAATTTTCGGATAAGTATAAAGCCCCCAGGGGTTGTAGCCCTGATCCAGTACCCCTCTCATATAAAAAGGCTTTCTGTTCAAAAACAGCCGGTTTCCCACCGCCTCTATCAATCGGAAACCTGCTTTCCGAAAGCTTTCCTCCTCCACGTATCCTTCCTTCTTTACCTGCGCTTTCAGGACGTAGCAGTAAGGATCCTTAGGACTCCATAAATGAACACTATCCAGCTCCATGGAAAATTCTGCCTGCAAAATCTCCGTTCTATCCGTTTTTTCCGATTGCTCCTCCGGGTACAGCCTTGTCTCTACTCTTTTGTCATCCAGAAAGATTTCCACAATAAGAGGCTTTTCTTTCCCATCCTGTTTTTCCGTGATTTCCGGCAATGGTCTTTTCTCTACCGTTACCTGTCCTTTTAGCTCTAATCTGCTTAAATCCTCCGTCCGGAATTCATAGGAAAGCAAAATATCTACAATCCGCAGCTCTCCCTGTGCTTCCAGCCACACATCCTGCCAGATTCCCGGCGCGTCGGTAAACCAAAATCCCTGTTTTCCTTTGCAGATTTCCGCCCCCTCAAAGGGATAAGTGGCCTGTATTGTAAGCCGATATTCCCGCTCCGCCTCCATAGCCCCCAAAAACATCCTTACAGGTTCATAAGAGCTTTCAAAGCTTCCCACCGGTTCCTCATCCAGCCAAACCTTGCCAAATCCATTTACTGCTCCTATGACCAAAGCCCAGCTGCCAGCCTTTTTGAGACAGAACGTTTTCTGATACCATCCGGTATTGCCAAGCTCCGCCGGATTCGTGGTCCATGGATTGTTCTGCCGCAGATGATAGGGATCCGCCAAAAAACCCTCCCCAAATCCTTCCAATGACTGCCAGGAAAAAGGCACCTGTATCCGCCGCTGCCAGGTTTTCTTTTTGAACCATGCCTCCTGCTCTCCCTTTGCCTCAGGATCCCATTCAAACTGCCATATGCCGTCTAAACATACCCGGGGGTGGGAATTTCTCAGTTCTCCCTCCGGTATATGCATCCGCCCGGACTCCGGTTCCGGTATCCTATATTTGACCGGTTCCGCCTGTTCCTTATCATTCCACAGACCACAGCTCGCTTCATAATGCCTTATGGGAAAGGAGGAAAACCCTGTTTTGCCTGCGGCAACACAGCGATACTCTCCCTCCGGCAGATTTGCAAAGGTAAAATTTCCCTGATCATCCGTCACCGTCCACCGGTTTCTTTCCCCAGCCAAATGGAGGCTCACATGTGCCGCAGGCTGCCTGTCCTTTTCCCAAATACACTGTCCTCTGCAGTCATGGCACTTTCCCATCCCCGAAACCATAAATTCCCGAAATGCTGCCTTTACCGTAGGGGCTGCGTCCGCTGTAGACAATGCCTGGATGAGAATGCGGGCGTTCTCCCGCCTCCATGACAGCCTGGGCAGGTCACAGGAAAGAACCTCTTCCTGATCGATCCATACCTCTATTTTATTCTTATTTAATTTCACAGTAACCCAAAGAGGCAGTGTAAAATGAACACTTGCCTCTCCGATTTCATAATATCTTTTTGGTCCCCTGTACCGGAAGGTATCTCCCAGGGGAACGCCGTTGGGGATGCGCAGGCTGACCCGGTTTTCCTGAAATACAGCCAGCAAGTATCTGTCATAATCGCCATTACCGTAATAAAACCCAATGCCCGCCCCATCTTCCATAGCCAAAAGTCTTGTGGTAAACTGGGTTTCATCGCCATCCACATGAAAATCAGATACCAGCATATGTCCATTTCGGCAGCGGTCATGCTCCTTCAGCAATACGCTGTGATCGGCATCATATTGGGCGCACAGATCTGCCGGGCTGTTACAATTTAAAAACATCCAGTCTTCTTTTTCATACTGCCGCATCCCACAGCCTCCTCCTGCATTTTGTTTCTTTCCTTATTCCAATTCCAGATTTTCAATTTCCGTGGTAAATTCTTTTTCCATCCCCGATACTGCCTCTTCCGGTGTAATGGATCCCTCCATTGCCTGCTGAATATAAGTTTCCATTACATCGCACAGCTTAGAAGAAATATAAGGTACATCCACATCCGCCAGGGTTTTCGCATAGTTGAAGGATTCCATCAACGCCTCATAGAGTTCGCTTGAGTCCTGCACCTGGGGAATCTCATAGGTGGATGCACGGCAGGGATCCATCGTATTTTCAATTTTCAGCAACTCGCCGTCTTTGGAAGTCATAAATTCAATAAACTTCCAGGCAAGCTCTTTGTTCTGGCTTTCAGAAGCAATGCTTGCTCCCCAGCCTCCCAGGGTAGGGGTATTGCCGGGGGCAACCGCCACGCCCACCTTATCCTTTACCGCAGAGCCCTCCGCTTGGCAGGTCAGCCACAAGCCGGGCCATTGCTCCATCATAGCCGCATTGCCGTTGGCAAAAAACTGATTTGCTTCATCCCATCCCATCTGAACCCATTCCTTGGGCGCGCTCTTCTGAAGATCCAGGATCAAATTCATGGCTTTTATCCCTTCTCCATTGTTCATGTTAGGCTTCAGATTCTCATCAATGTCATCGCCTCCCCGGTTAAAAAATAAAAGACGCGTGCTTCCTTTCAGCATCATTGCGCAATAACCATAATCTACAGGGGAATCCGGATTCTGGCTTTTGGTAAAAAATTCCGCAACCTGTACCATCTCTTCGTTGGTTTCAGGCACCTTCAATTCTTCTCCGTATTTTTCCTGATAAGCCGCCTTCACAGCCTCATCTTCAAAAAGATCCTTGCGGTAAAACAGCAGCATCACATCCGGTTTATAGGGAATTGCCACCAGCTTGCCGTCATAATAGCCATAGGTCTGAAACAGTCCCGGCAAAAAGTCGTCTATGTCATAGGACTCCCCTGCATAGGTTTGAATAAGCTCTTCCAAGGGTTCCACCTTCCCTGCAATGGCAAAGCTGTGCAGAATCGCAATAGGCGACAATACCACGTCATATTTGTGGGTATTATTCAAATCCAACTGTACTTTATCCGTATACTGCTCACCGGGAATGGATTCTATTACCACCTTGGCGCCGGACAATTCTTCAAATATAGGCGCTACCGCACTCACAGCTTTTTCAAAATCGCCGCTCATCACCGGAACTGTCAGCGTCTGTCCTTCATACTGCCCATGCAGGGTCCCGTCCAGGTTCAGATTGGTCAGTTCAGTTCCGTACTTCACAATCGCCTGGCTCTGTTCTTCCTCACCTTCCCCTTTTGCGGTCTGCGTATTTTCGGCGCTCTCGCTTTTCGCTTCGTCCGACACGGCTACTTTACATCCGGAAAGGCTTCCTGCCAGTAAAATGCCACAAAAAGCTGCCGCCAGAAACTTTTTCATTTGTTTTCTCTTTTTCATTCTTTATCCTCCTTTTTTATACAGGCTCAGCCTTTTACTGCGCCTGCCATAGTTCCTTTTACAATATATTTCTGTGTCGCCATAGATAAAATCACCGCAGGTATCATGGCAAGTACTCCCGCTGCCGCCAAAGAACCCGAGGGCGTATCCTTGTGGGTCTGCACCATGCTGGCAATACCGATGGGCAATGTCTTTTTGGCATCGGAAGACTGCAATACCAACGCCAGTCCAAATTCATTCCACGCCCCAACAAATACCAGTATGGCGATAACCGCCAAGCCTGCTTTCACCAGGGGAAGGGCGATCCGGGTATACATTTTAAACTCAGAGCAGCCGTCGATCTCGGCGGATTCATAAATTTCTGATGGAATGTCCAGGAAAAAGCTGATTGCAAGCCAAATCGCCATGGGGAGCGCAAAGGAAATGTATGACATAATCAGCCCTGCCAGTGTATCCAAAAGATGCAGCTTATTATAGATAATGTAATATGGTATTGTGTACACCAGCGCCGGAATCATTCGGATAATCAAAATGGAGTTCTGCAGCGTCTTCTTCCCCTTAAAGCCATACCGACACAGTCCAAAGCCCGCCATAGAAGCCAAAATCAGCGACAACAGCGTTGTCCCTCCGGCAATCAGTAGGCTGTTTTTGAAGAAGGTCATAACGTGAGACTTTTGGAAAATCTCAATATAGTTGTCCAGGTAAAGAGTATCCAGTATCAAAACAGGCTTTTCCACAAATACCTGACTTGAAGTTTTAAAGGAAGTGATCACTGTCCAATACAATGGAAATATGAACAACACCCCCAGGACCAAAAATGCAGCCCCTAATCCGATTGATTGTAAAATCCGTTTCTTTTTCATACTTTTCATAGCCCTTCCTCCCATCTCTATGATTTTTCTCTTCCGGCAAGTTTTAAAAACAGGAAAGAGCATAAAATAATAATCAGAAAGAAAATGTAAGCGCCGGCGGAACCTTCTCCCACTTCATAATACCGAAACGCCATCTTGTAAATCGTAGAAGCCAATGTTTCCGTAGCGTTGCCAGGACCGCCATTTGTCAGATTGTACGCGATATCAAACATGCGGATGGCATCCATAAAACGCAATGTAACGATCAGCAGGATAAACTTTTTAATAAAAGGGAGGGTAATCCTTCTAAACTGCTGCCACCAGGATGCGCCGTCAATGCGCGCCGCCTCAAGCAATTCTTCCGGTACGGTTTTCAGCGCCGCCATTAAAATTAACATGCAAAGAGGTGTGGTCGCCCAGACCTCCACAATAATAATTGCAATTCTGGCAGGCACAACTTCGGAAAACCAGCTGACCCGGTCCAGCCCCATACTCACCAAAATACCATTCAGCAAGCCATAAATAGGAGAAAACATCAGTTTCCATATCGTAGCCGTTACAATAGGCGCTATCATCATAGGCATGGTAAAAATAATCTTTAACAGCCGGGACAGCCGGGGCAGGAGTCTGGTATTCAGCACCACCGCCAGTGTAAGCCCCAAAAGCAGGTTCAGGATCACCGCGCTGACGGCAAATCCAAATGTCCAAAAAGTCGAATCCCAGAAATCTGCGCTTGTAAGTACCTTCATGTAGTTTCTGAACCCCACAAACTTTATGCTGCTTGACGCCATCGCCGTGTTGTATCTGAAAAGGCTGATTCCGAAGGAATATAACATCGGTATAACTGAAAAAATGAACAGGAACAACACAGACGGACCAATGAAACAGATTGCAGCTCTTCTTTTTTCCCTATTTAGCTTTCTCACACGATCACCTTGCCTTTCTGTTTTCTTCATGATGTCATTTTACTATATTGTTATATCAATTAATATACTATATTTATTATATAATTCCTTTTTTCCATACCTTTTGTTCCCGTTTCAATATCTCCTGATTTTTACAAATTGTTTGTAAATACTCATAATTATTGCTATAATATCTCTTATCATAGCTTTTACTATTTTTCTGTTTAAAGTTAGTATATTAAGTTAGGAGATTCCCATGAAAAACAGCCTTCCCCTTTATAAGCAGATCATAATGGATCTGTTGGAGCAAATTTTAAACGGCGAACTGCGCCCCGGCGACAGAGTCCCTTCAGAGCACGAACTGTCTCACAACTACCGTGTCAGCTCCATCACCTCCAAAAATGCGTTGACCGAACTTGCTGAAAAAGGATATATCATCCGCATCAAAGGAAAGGGCTCCTTTGTCAATTCCACCGATGCTCTGTTGAACATCCCCGATTTCACCCATACCCTGCAACAGCGCATTGTAATGAAAGCAAAAACCATTGGTCTTGTAGTCCCCTCCATGAAGACCAGCATTGATCAGCAGCTCCTGAATGCAATTGAAATGGAGCTGGCTCCCACCGAATACATTCTTGCCATTAGTATTACCCGGGAAAGTCAGTCATTAGAATCTGCTTCCATACAAAAATTTCGTGAAAGCGGCGTAAGCGGTTTAATCATTTTTCCAACCGAACATGAAATGTATAATGAAGAAATCCTGAAGTTGAATCTCAGCGACTTTCCCTTTGTGCTGGTGGACCGCTATCTTAGGGGCATCCGCTCCAGCTGCATTTATACCAATAATTACGACATTTCAAAGGCTGCCACCCTTCACCTTTTGAATCAGGGCTGCCAAAACGTGGCTTTCCTTTCTCCTGACAGCCACAACACCGTAACCTCAGACCGTATGAACGGATATCGGGACGGACTTTACGAAAAAGGCAGAACCGTATTGCCTGAAAATCTCTGTATGATTCCTCTCAGCGTAACCGATCCGGCAGAAAAAGAAGCTCTGATTCTGCAATATTTAAGGGCGCATTCCCACATTGACGGGCTGTTTTGCGTAAATCGGGAAATTGCCAAATATGCGGCTCATTTAATGACCCTGCATCAACTCTGGGAGCGCTATCGCATCACGGCATTCGATTATCCTGACGATCACAGAATTTCTTATATATCCCAGGACATCGAGCAGATCGCCCATAACTGTGTCGCGGAACTGATCGACTCCATTCAAAACGGAAGAAAAGACCACCATATCGTTATTCCCGCACAACTGATTCCCGCATCCGGCGAACAAAAATAACAGTTCAGCCTCGATGGAGGTGAACTGTTACTGGCAAAAGCACATATGAATTTTTTTCTAACCATTGTAAGAATATTTTCATTGTGGTATGATAACCGATTAGAAGAAAGATATCATGTAAATGAATGATTATCATATTCTACTTACTCAGCAAGCCAAAGAAGATATCATAAGCATTGGCGATTACATTTCTTATATATTATCAGAACCTGACACTTCAAAAAATTTTCACTTTAAATCCCTTTATTATGCAACGACGCGAAACGCCTCTTCCAAATCCTCAATAATATCGTCGATATTCTCCGTCCCAATGGACAAACGAATGGTATTCGGTTTGATCCCCTGATCCGCCAGCTCCTTTTCGCTTAATTGAGAGTGAGTGGTAGAAGCAGGGTGAATCACCAGCGATTTCACATCCGCCACATTGGCAAGGAGGGAGAAAAGCTCCAGGTTATCAATAAATTTTTTTGCCTTCTCGGCATCCCCCTTAATCTCAAAAGTAAAGATAGAGCCGCCGCCATTGGGAAAATACTTTTTATAAAGCCTCTGCTGCTCCGGATCGTCTGCAACGGAAGGGTGATGTACTTTCTCAACCTGAGAATGATTCTTAAGGTAATCTACTACCTTCAATGCATTTTCCACGTGCCGCTCCACTCTCAAAGACAGGGTTTCAAGCCCCTGCAAAAAGAAAAACGCATGGAAGGGAGACAACGTTGCGCCAGTATCCCGCAGAAGAATGGCGCGAATTTTTGTTACAAAAGCCGCCGCTCCCACCGCTTTTGTAAAGCTTATACCGTGATAGCTTGGATTCGGCTCCGTAAGCGAAGGGAATTTGCCGCTTCCCTCCCAGTCAAATTTCCCACTGTCTATGATCACACCGCCGATGGTTGTGCCGTGCCCACCAATAAACTTGGTGGCAGAATGTACCACAATATCAGCGCCATACTCTATGGGGCGCACCAGATAAGGGGTTGCAAAGGTATTGTCGATCACAAGGGGAATTTTATGTGCATGTGCAATTTCAGCAAGCTTTTCGATATCCACTACATCCGAATTTGGGTTTCCCAGAGTTTCTATAAACACTGCCCTGGTGTTTTCCTGTATGGCAGCTTCCACTTCCCCGTCATCAAAGGGATCTACAAAGGTCGCCGTAATGCCATATTCCGGCAGTGTATGTGCCAAAAGGTTATAAGTTCCTCCATAAATGTTCTTGGCTGCCACAATATGCTCTCCACTGTGGGCAAGGTTCTGGATGGTGTAAGAAATTGCCGCCGCTCCGGATGCTACGGCAAGCGCCGCCACGCCCCCTTCTAAGGCTGCAATTCTCTGTTCAAAAACATCCTCCGTAGGGTTGGTCAGTCTTCCGTAAATATTACCTGCATCGCTGAGTCCAAATCTTGCCGCCGTATGTTCGCAATTTCTGAAAACATAGGACGAAGTCTGGTAAATCGGCACGGCGCGTGCATCTGTCACCGGATCCGGCTGCTCCTGCCCCACATGAAGCTGTAACGTCTCAAATTTCAAATTTCTCTCTGCATATGTTTTTTTCATAATCTCCCTCTTTCCGCAGTAGGTACTGCTGCTTCATTTTAAATTTATTTTTCCTATCTGTTTACCATGATATCATCATAAAGCCATACCAATCATTTGTCCAATACCTAAAATCATACACCAGTTAAAGGTTTCCCCTATAGCACATAAAGGCAGAATCCCCGCCATTTTTAAATACTATACTGATCCGCCTTCTCCTGCTGCCACCCTACCATATCTGCCAGGGTAATCCCATCCACCACCTGATTCACCGCATCATTCATCTGCTCCCAGATACGGACGGTTACACATTCCTGCCTGCGTTCACATGCCACGCTGTCTGAGCCTACACAGCTTACCGGCGCTAAATCTCCCTCTGTAAGCCTCAAAATCATCCCTACCGTATACTCGGCAGGATCCTTCTTCAGCATATAACCTCCCTGCGCGCCGCGCACACTTCTGACAAATCCCGCCTTATTTAAAAGAGAGATGATCTGCTCCAGATATTTTTCCGAGATCTGCTGCCTCCTGGCAACATCCTTTAAACTGACAGGTTCCCCCGTATTATAAACCGCCAGATCCAACATCAGCCTTAAGGCGTATCTTCCTCTGGTAGATATTTTCATATGCTTCCCCCTGTTTTCCATACAATTCCGATTTTACTAATATGAATTGTATATTTTACAAGGAAAAAAGTCAAGGCGCAATACACTGAAAATAGCGGCGACTGCCTGCGTCCCGCGCCATGACAATCACCGCTTTCTTTTTCATAAACTATCCTTCTTCCTTTCTCGCGGCTGGTACAATTCCATTAATTCACTGCACTGCCCTACGATCCGTTCTATCAGCTTTTGCGGGGAAAGAACCTTTGCATCGCTTCCAAAAGAAAGCAGCACGCCATACCAGAACTGCTCTTTTGGAGGAACTGTGATTTGGTAGGTAAAATCTCCGTTCTCATACTCCTCTATGATCTTTCCATTTAAGTATTCCCTGCATTTTGACTTCAATTTTCCTTTACAATGAAGAAGAATCTCTATCATTTCCTGTTCCCGGCTCCGCTCCTCCAACTTGGACCGTATCTTTGCCGCGGCGTGCTCTCTTTCATTGGGCTTGTCCGTGATCCGAAGCTCATCCATCCGCACTACCTTAAACATGGCATAATCCTGTTTTAACGGATTATAACCAATTAAGTACCAGTTGTACCATTTATAGAGAACCCCTGCCGGCTCCACCTCCAGGGTTCTTACTTCATCTACACTATTCGTATAAATAAACTCTATTCTGCGTTTCATCTGCACTGCTTGGTTAAGCAGAAAAAGCATCTCATTGGTGTCCCGATTTTCATGCGCCGCACCCAGATCCAGCAAAATACCGCTCTCTCCACTCCTTACAAGGCTTCTCATTTTTTCCAATGTTGTCTCAAGATCCTTGTCCTTATAGGCGGATGACAGCCCTTCAAGAGCCGTGACAATATAATGATAATCGCTCTCCCCTGCTGCCTGCCGCTGCATCTGGAAGGTATCCATGATCTCATAACCGCCGCCTGCGCCATAATAGGAAGCGACCGGAATTCCCGCGAGGCACAAAGCGTCCACATCCCTTGCAATGGTACGCGCCGACACTTCAAAGCGCTGTGCCAGCTTCGCTCCGGAGGTTCTCCCATGATTCAACAGATAGATGGTAATGGCAAGTAAGCGGTCAATTTTCATACTTTCCTCATTTCTGCGCCCTCTCTGACGCGTAGCAGCTCCAATAATCTCCGTACTTTCCGCCTTTCGGCGTGCCTTCCGGCGAGATCAACATTTCTTTCTTTTCCTCATATCCCAGAGCTTCCAACGCCATTCTTCTCTCCACTGCCGAAGGAATTGCCTTGGTGGCAAGCATGGTGCAGTCAAAAAGCACATACGCCTGCTCCATAATCAAAGACAAAATTTCCACGATCCGATCTTTTCTTTCATAATCGCTTCTTAAATCCAGCCTAAGCAGCCCACAGTGGTTAAAATAATCCTGTGATTCCCTGTGAAACAGCTCTATGGTTCCCACCGCCTCATTAGACGCCTTGTCCAAAATACTCCAGCGCACAAATCCCCTGTCCTTGTATGCCCACAGCCAGAATGCAATTGCTTCCTCCATCCTCTCCAGGGTTGTGTAGTGAAAATCGTCGCCGTCACAGTTGTCGCTGTTAAAAAGGGGAACCGCCTTTTCATCGCTGTACACCTTTAAAAGATCCGGGGCATCCGCCTTTTCCACTAAGCGAAGCTTAAAGTTTTCATTTTCCAGAGTTGGGCATTGTTCATATACATCTTTCATATTTTCCTCCATTCCGAAGCGTTTTAGGATGAAGATGGCGGGTGAAATGCCAGTTTTCGCTCTGCCATCTTCTTTTGCTTCTTTACATGTTTGATATAACAAGGATAATACAAAAACTATGACAGCTGTGTGTCATAGTTTTAGATCATAGCTCTAATTATCATTCCCTTTCCTCCAAAAGCCGTACCGCTTCCACAAGATAGCCATACGCTTCTAGTTTTAGCTTTTTTATGTATGCCAGATTTTTATATTTTGACTTGCTGATACTATCTTTTAAATAATCTTCCGGTTTTTCAATTCTTACAAATTCCTTATTCTTTAAGATACATGCTGCCATATACATCACGCTGCAAGCCTGACATGAAATATCTATTCCCGGTTCTACTATAATATCTATATCCGTAGATAATCTTCTTGGTGACTTTAAAAGCAGCATAAGGCATGTACCACCTTTAAAAATAAAGGGCATATTTACCCTGACCAATGATTCTAACAATCCAAACGCATAAACGGTACGTTCCAAAATAGCCGGATCACAATTACTTTCTTTTCTAAGCGCATTTATATGTTCCATTTTGAAATTATCTGCCTTCAGCATTTTATCTCTCCGTAATTATCTCTACTCCTGCCTGTTCTTTAAGGAAATGATAGATTTCTTCTTTCCTGTTTCTTCTGGCTGCATAACGAAACAATTTTATCTGATCTACATAATACTTATCAAACATCTCTGCCATCGCTTCCGCATATTCTCCAATATGCACCATCTCTTTCAAATTTTTATTAGCAAATAAATCTACAATAAGTTTCTCTAAAGGTGTATTATATTTTTCCGGGTTCCCTTTTGGTGATTCCGATACAAGCCTGTCTACAATTATCGTATTCATTCCGCCATACCGATATAATTCCTTTTCATTTGGTCTAAGTAAAATATTCCCCGTATATTCTTCACTTAACTCCGTATATACAAAATCGCACCCCATACGCTCTACTTCTACAAATATTTTATTTTGAGCTATCTGATGATTCCAAAACTCATTCAACCATTTGATTTCCCACACACGATAATCCAGCAACGGATATTTCTTCTTCATAAAATCTACCACCAGTTGGGCTTCTTGGGAATATTGGTTCCGATATCTCTCTTTGCAATTTTTCCCGCCTATTTTCTGATATTGATTTCTCCCTATTCTTATCAAATCACCTTCATCCAACAGTTTTTGCAATAAGTTACGAAGTAAAGTCTCTTTAAATCCCCAATCAACATCCATTGCAAGTTTTAATACTTCCTGCCTGTTTAGTATGCAATCTTCCGGTATCCTCTCTATCGCTTGCTTCACTTTCTGATATTCCATATGTGTCACCCCTACCGTATCGGCACTTTTTAATATTTTTGCCGTTTTGGTCAAATCCAGTGTAACATATGCTTTCACACAATTCAATAACCATATCGGCACTTTTTAATATTTTTGCCAATGTGGTTATTCTAATTGCCTCTGTCACTTTCCCTATATAATATAACCATTAGTCAAATAACAGCTCGTCTACCGTAACAAACTCATATCCCTCCTTTTGCAGGCGGTCTACCACCTCAAGCGCCGCTGTCACAGTAGTCTTATATTGGTCATGCATTAATATAATATCATTTTCTTTCACCTTGGTACACACGGCGTTTACAATACAGGATACATTGCTGCTGCACCAATCCAGGGGATCAACAGTCCAAAGCACCGGAAACATATTTAATTCCTTCTCAAACTCTTTGCTCCAACTGCCATAGGGAGGACGGATGTAAATCGTATCCTCCCCTGTGATTTCTTTAATCACCTGATTGGTCTTTATAATTTCCTGTTTATATGCCTCCCTGTTTCTGCTGCTGAGCTGGGTATGATTATACGTGTGATTTCCGATCAGATGCCCGTCCTCATAGATTTTCTTAACAATGTCCGGATAAACCTCCGCACTCTTTCCGGTGATAAAAAAAGTCGCCTTTACTTCCCGCTCTTTCAACCCTTCGAGAAGCTGCTCTGTATAATAGGGATGAGGACCATCGTCAAAGGTCAGAGCAATTTTTTTGTTGCTTTCACTTCCAAACGCCTTCCCAATAGTGGGAATTCCTATGGCAGGAAACTTTTCCTGTTGAAAACAACCTACGATGCATATAATAGCAAGGAGAATAAGGAGAATAATACAGGATAAGATTCTTCTTTTCAGATTCATCTATGAAACATTCTTTCTTTGACCCTTATTCTATTTATATGCCGCCATACATCAATTATTATCTTTTTTGCCGTGATACAAAAAAACGAGACTGTCAATTGACCATTTCAGTCATACAACAGTCTCGTTTTTCATCATCGTCATTTTTTAAAGCGCTTTCCTGCATCAGAAGCCGCTATATAAACTGATTATGCTGCCTGTCATAGTGATAACCGATCTTTTCCAGCTTTTCCTCAATCTCTGACCTGCTGACATCCATGTCATCGCACAAGCCCTCTAGATCAAATCCATAATCTCTGAGCTTTAAGTTTACATAACTCAAAAGCATGTTGGGATCTCCCGGTATCTGCATGTTGACCGCCTCCTTTAGCTATGCTTCTTCCCTTTCCCTGCTACCGGCTGTGTCAAACTTTTACCCGTGCCGTAAGCTCCTGGTTCTCCATGGTAATCAGGATGGTATCTCCCTGCTCTACCTGATCCGCCAAAATCAATTTTGCCGAAAGGGTTTCCACATATTTCTGAATATACCGCTTCAGGGGTCTTGCCCCATAAACCGGATCATAAGCGCTTTCCACAATATACGCTTCCGCCTCAGGAGAAAGCTCCACGGTAAGCTCCTTATCGGAAAGCCGCCGGTTCAGATCTGCAATAATCAGCTTAATAATACCACCGATATTTTCCTTGGACAAGGGTTTAAACAGAATCGTCTCATCCAGTCGGTTTAGAAATTCCGGTCTGAAATGACTTCTCAGGTCATTTAATACCATTTTTTCCGCCTCAGGACTGATGTTGCCCTCCTGGTCAATTCCATCCAAAAGATAGGAAGCTCCAATATTGGAAGTCATAATCAGTATGGTATTCTTAAAGTCCACCGTCCGTCCCTGGGAGTCAGTGATCCGTCCGTCGTCCAACACCTGGAGCAGTACGTTGAATACGTCCGGATGCGCCTTTTCAATCTCATCAAACAGAACCACCGAGTAAGGTTTTCTTCTGACTGCTTCGGTCAGTTGTCCGCCCTCTTCATAGCCTACGTATCCGGGAGGCGCTCCGATCAGCCTGGATACAGAGTATTTCTCCATATATTCGCTCATATCAATGCGGACCATGTTATTCTCATCGTCAAATAATGCGGCGGCAAGAGACTTGGCAAGCTCCGTCTTACCAACTCCGGTAGGTCCTAAGAACAGGAAGGAGCCAATGGGCTTAGTGGGATCCTTGATCCCCGCCTTGGAACGGATAATTGCCTCTGTTACCTTGGTTACCCCTTCATCCTGTCCTACCACACGCCTGTGCAGTTCTTCATCCAGATGCAGGGTCTTATTTCTCTCGCTTTCCGTCAGCTTTGCCACAGGAATTCCCGTCCACCTGGAGATAATTCTTGCAATTTCCTCCTCCGACACGCTTTCATGCACCAGGGTCAGATCCCTGTTTTTAACCTGCTCTTCTTCTATTTCCAGCTGTTTCTTAAGGGAAGGAAGCTTACTGTAGCTTAACTCCGCCGCTTTCTCGTAATCTCCCTCTCTCTGGGCAATTTCGATCTGGCTGCTTACGCCGTCAATTTCCTCCCGAATCTTAGAAAGCTTCTCAACAGACGCCTTTTCATTCTCCCACTGTGCCTTGCGGTTGTTCAGTTCTTCCTTTAACTCGGCAAGTTCCTTTTGCAAATCTGCCAGACGTTCTTGACTCAGCCGGTCATCCTCTTTTTTCAGCGCTGTCTCCTCTATTTCCATCTGCATCACTTTTCTTTGCAGCTCATCCAGCTCTGTGGGCATAGAATCCAGCTCCGTCTTAATCAGGGCGCAAGCCTCGTCTACCAGATCGATCGCCTTATCCGGCAGGAAACGATCTGATATATAGCGGTTGGAAAGCACTGCCGCGCTGACCAGGGCATTATCCATAATCTTAACGCCATGGTAAACCTCATAGCGCTCCTTAAGTCCTCTTAAGATGGATATGGTGTCCTCCACCGTAGGCTCCTCCACCATAACCGGCTGGAACCTCCGCTCCAATGCCGCATCCTTTTCAATATACTGTCTGTATTCATCCAAAGTAGTTGCACCAATGCAGTGAAGCTCTCCTCTTGCCAGCATAGGCTTCAGCATATTTCCCGCATCCAGCGCGCCGTCCGTCTTACCTGCTCCAACAATGGTATGCAGTTCGTCAATAAAGAGAATGATCTGACCGTCGCTGTTCTTCACATCCTCCAGTACAGCCTTTAACCGCTCTTCAAACTCTCCCCGGTATTTGGCTCCTGCGATCAGCGCGCCCATATCCAGTGCAAATATTTTCTTATCCTTCAGCCCCTGGGGCACATCCCCACGGACAATTCTCTGGGCAAGCCCTTCTACCACCGCCGTCTTGCCCACGCCAGGTTCACCGATCAGCACCGGGTTATTCTTGGTCTTTCGGGAAAGAATCCGGATCACGTTACGAATCTCATTGTCTCTGCCAATAACCGGATCAAGCTTCTGCTCTCTTGCCTTTTCCACAAGATCCTGTCCGTATTTGGCAAGGGTATCATAAGTTGCCTCAGGATTGTCTGATGTTACCCGCTGGTTTCCTCTTACCAGCGACAATACCTGCAAAAACCGTTCTCTGGTAATGCCAAACTCCTTAAAAAGCTCCTTAATCGCCTTGTTGGGATGCCTAATCATCGCAAGGAACAAGTGCTCTACAGACACGTATTCATCAGAAAGCGCCTTCGCCTCATCTTCCGCCGATACCAGCACTTTGTTTAAATCCTGCCCTACACGGATCTGACCGCCCTGCACTTTGACTCTTTTATTTAAGGCTTCTTCCGCCCTGTTGACAAAGTATTGCGTGTTGATCTCCATCTTTTCAATCAATTTTAAGATCAGGCTGTCATCTATGGTAAGCAGGCTGTACAGCAGATGCTCCTGCTCGATTTCCTGGTTGCCATACTCATATGCAAGCTTCTCACAGCCTTCCACTGCCTGCATAGACTTTTGTGTGAATTTTGATATGTTCATAAAGCACTCCTCTCTGCCGTTTAAAGTAAATCATGGTATTTTCCTATATATCAGGGACTATGATTTACAGTATATCCGGCTAATCAACCACTTATTTATACTTTTTTCCTCTTCAAGTGTTAATATAATACCAGTTGTTAGCACTGTCAAGTGGTGAGTGCTAAAATTTTCAGAAAATATTTATTAATATTTTTACCAGTCCCCCTGTTCCGACAAAATGCAGGTTAGCAGGCAGCAAAGTTGAAATTATTGCCGATAATGTGATATGCTAATATGCATAGACAAGCGGGAAGAACAGCTGATCATATTGCTGGATATTCCATAGGAGCAAAAGGAAGCAAGGAAATGAGGTGCTGCTATGTCAGCAGAAAAGAACTGGCAACTTGAGCTTGAAGAATATATTAAGCAGGGCGAGCCTGGACGAATTGAAAAGAGTGAAGCATGGCAGACTGCAATCGGCTTGCAGGCGATAGATGGACTGAAAACCTCCGCATATCTGCTGGATACTGCCAAGGAACATATCGAAGGAAAAATCAGTATTGACGAAGCGCAGAAACGTATTCAGAGCTATTATGAGCAGCATACTGATCGTATCGAAATAGAAAATGACACCAAGGAAGCGGATATTGTATCGACAAGAATTACAAAGTTGTTGGGTGAGAAAACATTTCAGTTTTCTCCGGCTGAATGGCTGACGATTCACCGCAGATTGTTTGAAGGTGTGTTTTCTCATGCTGGTCAGATTCGACAGTACAATATTACAAAGAAGGAATGGGTGTTGAAAGGCGATACCGTCACCTACGCTGCATGGAACAGTATCCGTGACACTTTGGACTACAACTTTGCGACAGAGAAACAGTTTTCTTATGAGGGCTTATCTGTAGATGCATCTGTAAGACATTTGGCAAAGTTTACTTCGGATATTTGGCAGATTCATCCTTTCTGCGAAGGCAATACCAGAGCAACGGCAGTTTTTATGATTAAGTACATGAAAACATTTGGATTTCGTATAAGTAATGATGTTTTCGAGAAAAACTCCTGGTACTTCCGTAATGCACTGGTAAGAGCAAACTACAATGACCTGCAGAATGGTGTGCATGCCACAACGAAATTTTTAGAAATGTTTTTCAGTAATCTGATTTTAGGGACAAGCTATGAGCTGAAGAATAGATACATGCATGTTAACTATGCAGAAGCAGATACATTCCAAAGTTCCAATTCTAAAGTTCCAAAGTGCCAATTTGGCACTTTGGGATGCACTTTAGAAGAACTAGCAATTTTGGAATTGATTCTAAAGAACCCAGCAGTGAAGCAAGCAGAATTGGTTGCAGAAACCGGAAAATCCCTTAGAAGTATAAAGCGAATTATGGAATCTTTACAGAAGAAACATTATATTCGCAGAGTGAATGGAAAGAGATACGGTAAATGGGAAGTAACAAGGTGTTGATACACCGATCCCCTGCCTTTGCCGTATGCAGATTTGCAAGTTTCTAAAATTTTTATAAACAAGTCCCCCTCTTTCCTTTGAAGGTAATACTATTTTATATTAAGTTAAAGAAAATTGAGGAGCCGCACATATATGAATAATTACAAGCCGCCATTTCACATAACAGACAAAATGACACTTCTGGTTGCTGAAATCAGCGAGCAGATTGGTCGTATTACCGTTCTGCAAGAAAAAATAATCAGCCCTCATTTAAGACGGGAAAACCGCATAAGAACAATTCATTCTTCTCTTGCGATCGAGCACAATTCTCTTTCTTTGGAACAGGTAACGGCAATTTTAAACGGCAAGCGAGTTCTTGGAAACCCAAACGAAATCAAGGAGGTGGAAAATGCTTACGAAGCCTATAATCTCATATTGAGCTTAGATCCAGCATCTGTAGAAGATCTTTTAACAGCGCATAAACTAATGATGAAAGGGCTTGTTTCAGAAAACGGAATCTTCCGTTCCGGAGGCGTAGGCGTATTTGATGGTGAATCATTGATCCACATGGCTCCGCCGGCAAAGTTTGTATCAATGCATATCCATAATCTCTTTGCCTGGTACCAGACCTCGGAATTGCACCCACTTATTAAAAGCGCTGTTTTTCATTATGAGTTTGAATTTATCCATCCCTTTGCAGATGGCAACGGGCGAATGGGACGTATGTGGCACAGTCTCCTGCTGGGGAACTGGAAAGAACTGTTTTTTTGGCTTCCTATTGAAGAATTGATTCAATCCAGACAAAAAGAATATTATGACGCACTTGCCGCAGCAGACACTCAAACAGACAGTGCGGCATTTGTAGAACTAATGCTTGAAATCATCCGGGATAGTTTAAATCAGATCACAATTGTTGGTCGCAACACCGTCCAAGTAAACGACCAAGTAAGCGATCAAGATAATTCACCTGTAAACCGTCTTCTCTCCGTGCTTGAAGGGAATACCCTTTCAGCGACAGAGCTGATGCAACGGCTCGGACTTTCTCACAAACCTACCTTCCGCAAGAATTATTTGAATCCAGCTTTGGAACAGAAACTGATCGAGCGCACCATACCGGATAAACCAAACAGCAAAAATCAAAAATACAAAAGAGTTTCCTATGAATGATTTTTGTCAATTTTTACATATTTCTCTATCGTTCCCTGCTCCACAATCTTTTTTCCCAGCAGCGTAATCGCCTGTTTGGGGCAGGTGTTGATGCATCGGTAACACATGGTACACCGATCCCCTGCCTTTACCGTGCTCTGCACAAGCTCCAGGTTTTTCATGGGACACAGCCCTACACACTTGCCGCAGCCCACACATTTTTCCGGATTGATCTTCACCTGATCGGAATAATGCTGTGTTTTACCATAAAAATACAGGCGCTGCCCAAACAAGCCTGCTAAATGATACAACAACCCGATTCCCTCCCTGGGAGTTCTTCCCCTTTGTATGTCCTGCACTGCCTTATGGATCTTCCTCTCTGCTGCTAAAACCAGCTCTCTGTTTTTTTCCAAAGGACGTTTCAATGCCTTTTCATCCGCTATACTATCAGGCATTTTCAGATGTAAGCCTCCTGTTATCTGCGCACCGTACTTTTTCAGACGCCGGGCAAGAATCCCTGCGCCGTCTCCGCTGAATAAACCCATAGTTGCAATCACGAAGACTTTTTTCCCTTTCCATAAGCCTTTATTTTGATCTATGAAATCCTTCAACATTTTAGGCATATTGCTGTACTGCACGGAATAGGCAAAAACCAGTTCCTGATTTTTCTTTATATAATCGACTATATTTTCCTCCTGTCACTGCTGTCGGTTCATTTCATTTACAGTTTTCTCCGGTTTTACCGTCATCTCCACCCATGCCGGGAGAAATCCGCTTTTAATGGCATTCCGCACAGACCTGATATTAGACCACGCAGAACAGTAAAAAGGGACTTTTCCTCTTTTTAGGATCTCCACTGCCAAAGTACTGGTAAGCGCAGCGGCGATTCCCTTTCTTCTATACCCCGGCAGAACATCCACACCGATCTGCCACATAGCGTCGCAGTCCGCCGAGCATCCCGCAAGCCCAATCAGTTTCCCCTCCTCGTATGCTCCCACACCCAGAACATCCGCTTCCTTTCTATCCTCACACAGCGCATTACTCCATTCCGGCTGGTACAACCCGTCAAAATCAGGTTTTTGTAATAGCTTTAACGCATACTCGCAGGGCAACCCATGTAAATTCTCCAGATCCGGCAGATAATACTCAGCCATAAAACATACCTTTTGCCCCTTCTCCGCCAATTTTTCGTTCAGCCAATACAGGTTAGGCGTTTCAAAACAATGATAGAATGTGAACCTCTCTAAATACTCCTCCAGGATTTCCCTATATTCATCCTTCACAGCCGCAACAACATTATTTCCATAGGAAACCAAATTACAGGCAATAGGTTCCTTATAATACTTTCGCGCGCCATTGCCAAGGGCAAATTTCACGACCACATGCTCATCGCAGAAGAAATCCGATGCTTTACAGTTCATCTCCAGTGCGGACTGCTTCATTGCAATTTCCAATATATCCTGATTTGTCATATTTTCCTCCGTTTCGAAAGGGTTTGCACTGCCTTTTGTCGTTACTCCACATACTTCCTCCGCTTCGGGTCGATCACCCTGGGGAATGCCACCCTGAAAAAAAGATTCAATATCGCCTCATAGCCTTCTTCCAGCTTATACTCTATTTCCTCCCGGTACATTGGAATCGCCCACAGGAAATTAATTCTCGTTCCGTCTTTACAAATCAGAGAATCAACCCCCGGATAGACCTCGCCCAGTTCCAGCACAGGAAGAAAGAAAAAGCCTCCCAGACTGGTTCCTTCTCCCAGAGGATCATAATCCTCGCCGTTAGGCAGGGTATGCCCCTCCCCCAGCCAGGTTTTGTATTCATGAGGAAACCTTGCCAGATATTTGATCCACCGGATAGGCCAATAGTATTCTTCCTGTATTTTTTCTGCCGCTTCTCCCAGTCCCCCCAGCTTCCAATCCTCCGGCAAAAACATAAAAAGCTCCGCTCTCTCATAAGCGCTTTTATCGTAATCGCCGTCCGGCAGCGTCATGGGCAGATCGCTCATTCCACTGGTCCAAAGCACATAATAATGCCGGTTTCCCTCAGGCGGAATGACGTTAACGTCAATATGTACAATATCCGATAAAATCTCATGAAATACATAAGGCTTCTCCTGCTTGCAGGGGAACACCCGGTTTACATGCTCCGTCAATTCCTCCAAATACCTTCCCGACTCTGTCACCGGCTCCCATTTTCTGTTATCATCATCGCTGTAACCGATCACATCCACCTTTGTCCCATCCTTGGACACCTTCTTTTTCCGATTTAAAATAAATCCCATATGAACCACGCCTCCTCAAAAATAAGATCCAAATCACATCTCAGCCAAACCATACTACCATCATTATATTTTCAATCCCCTCTACCTTTCAATATCTTTTTCACTTTTGCAGGGAAGTTTTTGCAGTGAAATATTCCATAAAAACGTTATCATCATAGAAACGCCAAGACATACATTCAGGCAGGGCATTACCCCGAAGGGCAGGCGGCGCCCCATTAGCACATATGGTTTCAGAAC
>DKYT01000022.1:42063-157247 GCA_002492465.1 Lachnospiraceae bacterium UBA7093
GACATACATTCAGGCAGGGCATTACCCCGAAGGGCAGGCGGCGCCCCATTAGCACATATGGTTTCAGAACCTTTGTGAGAAATTGGTCATTTCCCCATTCCGTTAGGGAAATCCAATTTCGAGCCAGTTCTGAAACCATATGTGCTAATGGGGCGCCGCCTGCCCTTCGGGGTAATGCCCTGCCTGAATGTATGTCCTGGCGTTGCTCTAAATAACCATCCCCCTTTACAGCAAATCGTATTTCACCACATCCATAACCACCTGACCGTCTGCAAAAAAGGAAATACCCTCTGCTTCCGGCTCCGTATAAAAGGTCATAGAAAGCGCATATTCTCCATCGTTCACAAAGACCTCCGCGCTGAAATAATCCAAAATAATTCTGATTTTGATCCTGTTCTTTTCTCCTTTTACCAGACACCTGCGCTGGTGGATGATCGCTCTTCTGGAACCGGAATGCTTTCTGTCCACCTTGATGATTGACTCATACGGTCTAAAGCTGACCGAGGTCTGATATCTGTCATTCTGGGCAAAGCGCACAGCAAATTTTCGATACAGATTCTCCTCATCTCCGGGACGCACCGTAAGCTCCATATCGATTTTCCGCCCCCTAATCCCCTCCAGCTTCATGATATCGGTAAAAGCTACGTTCTCATAATGTACCTTTTCCCCCCGAAGGGTTTCCAATTCCCGAATGGGATTCTGGAAAAGCCGTCCGTTTTTCACCGACAGTTCTCTTGGAATACTCATCTGCCCAAACCACGGACGCTCCGGCGCATGGAGGTTGCAGGTATCCCAGTTCTGCATCCAGCCGATCATAATTCTTCGTCCGTCAGGCGCAAGAACCGTCTGGGGCGCATAAAAATCAATTCCGTAATCAACCGCCTGATCTCTCTCTTCCGTAAAGGTATCGGTCTTATCATCATAGCTGCCAATCAGGCAAAGGGTTCCGTTTCCATTGTGATATTCAAATCCCTGGGGCATCATATCCTGAGGACTGACAAGTAAAATCTGCTTTCCATCCAATGCAAAGAAATCCGGACATTCCCACATCCTCCCGAACCGTTCATGATTTGCCGCCAGAATCTTTTCATACTTCCAGTGAAAACCGTCGGGACTGCTATAGAGAAGAATCTGACCGTCATGCTCCGGCGTACAGTTTCCCACAACACAGCGATAGGTACCGTCCCCCTTTCTCCAAAGCTTGGGATCACGAAAATCATATTTACTTCCCTTTTCCGGCAAATGCCGCTGATCCAGCACCGGATTTTCCCCATACTTTTGATAATCGACTCCGTCCCCAATAGCAAGGCACTGGGTCTGCAGATCCCGGCTGCTTCCGTCAGGCTGAGTCTCCTTGGACACTCCTGTATACATTAACAGATGCCTTCCATCAGGCAGTACAACGGCATTTCCTGAAAAGCAGCCGTCCCGGTCACAATCTGTATCCGGCGCCAGCGCGGCGGGAAGATGCTCCCAGTGCAGCAGGTCGCTGCTCACTGCGTGCCCCCAGTGCATGGGACCCCAGTAAGGGCTGAAGGGATGATATTGATAAAACAGATGATATTCTCCCTTGTAAAAAGAAAACCCATTGGGGTCGTTCATCCACCCCACCCGCGCCGACAGGTGAAACTCCGGTCTGGGCTCCCTGGCAATTTTCCTCTCCTTTTCCTCCTCGTATTTCCGCGCATCACGTAAAATTTGACTTGTCATAACTGCAGCTCTCCTTTTTGCTACTGTTCTTCTTTTTCCACTCCTGCGTACCGGTCATATGCCGCCTGGTATACCGTTAAAAGCTTATCCATTCCGCATTTATCCTTTAAATGTTTGATATAGCTTTCCCATTCCTCATCCGTAGGTCCACCGTTTTTCAACCACAAACCTTCCTGCTCCGATACAGCGCTTTCAAAGCTTGCTTTGTACCAGTCAATGTCATCCAGCTCCCTGCTGGTAAACACACAGTCCACCGGATAAGTACCGGTATACTCTACATAAGGCATCCAGAAATCGTACAAATCTGTAAGACGCTCAATGGCTCTGTCCTCCATCTTAAATGTGGACTGATAATAATCGCTGAGAATCAGCTTTGGTCCCGCCACTTCCAGTTCCCCTTTCAGCTCTCCTGACCCCTTTCCGTATTTTTCCCGGCTTTCCTCATCAGAAATGCTAAGCCATACGCCGTTTTCATCCTGCTGGGTAAAGTAAACGCCGATCGGTCCATATTGCAGCTGCATCACCACCTCAGGATCATACCACATGTCAAAGAATTTCAAAAGCTTCGCCGGACTCTTACATGCCTTTGTGATGTTAAGGCTTCCGCTGCTGATTCCGCCGCCGGTACGCACGGTCACATTATGCGTTCCCTCCGGTCCGTCCAAAACGGGCAAAAATACATAGTCCTCTGCATAGTCTCCCATCAATTCTTCAATATACCACCAGGTGGAAACCCCCACATACCCCTGAGAACATTTTGAAATCAGCTGGGTATCCGACTGACTGAACATCTCAATGTCCATCAGCCCTTCCGCGTACCAGTCATGGAAGTAGGTCAACGCATCGCGGTATTCATCTGAAACACAGACAAATTCAACTGTTCCGTCTTCCCGCAAAACCAAATCGTTGCACACATCATTGGGCCAGTTGGTAAATCCAAAGCCTGCATAAAAAATATTCTGTCCCCAGCACCACTGGTCAAATCCTGTGCTCATAGGAATCGTGCTTCCCGGCGCGTTTCCATAGTATTTTGCGCTCATATCGTTATCTTTAAATGCCTTCAATGCCGTATGCAATTCCTCCAGAGTGGTAGGCACCTCCAGACCCAGATCATCCAGCCATGCTTTATTGATCATGGAAAACTGGGGAATGGAATAAATACTGTAGTCCTCCGCCGCTCCTATTCCCCCGGTTCCCATGCGTTCTCCTGCCGGAAGACCATAGATATAGCCGTCGTCCATGGTAATGGCACTTCGAATGTCCGGATTTTCTTCCAGAATTTTTGCTAAATTGGGCATATACTCTTCTGTCAGATAAGGCGTCAGATCAATGAAGGTTCCGTCGTCTCCATAGCGCGATATGTCATAGTTGCTAAAACCCACCCCCATAAAAGCGTCCGGCAGCTCCTCCCCGGCTATGCGGATGTTGACCTGCTCCGCCAAAGATTCGCTCATAGTAGTCCAGTCAATTTTAATTCCCGTTTTCTCCTGAAGTTCGTTTAAAACCACATTGTCCGTATATCCGGGGCTTAAGGCGCTCTGGGCTCCCATAATCGCAAACTCTGTTTGAGAGGTATCGGGGTTTGCAACTCCCTTTTGGTGATTTCCATATTCCTTATTTGCACATGCTGTCGTCGAAACGATCAGAACTGCCGCAAGTGCACAGGATATCATTTTTTTCCACATTTTCTCGTCCTCCCTTTCTCAAATCAGCCTTTTACTGCGCCTGCCATAAAACCTTTTTCAAAGTACTTCTGTACAAAAGGATAAACAATCAGCATTGGCACAGCCGCTATGATAATGGATGAAAACTTAATCATTTCCGTCATTTTATTCAATTCCGCAAAACCGCCGGATATGGTGCTTGCCTGGCTGGCGCTTGCCGAACTTTTGATCAGTATATTTCTCAAAACCAAAGGCAGCGGCGCTTTGGAGGGCGACGGCAGATAGATCATGGAAGTAAACCAGTCGTTCCAGTAAGCTACCATACTAAATACCACCATAACCGCCATAATGGAACGGCTTAAAGGCACTACAATGCGGATAAAGGTAGTCCATTTGGAAGCTCCGTCAATTTCCGCCGCTTCAATCATTTCCTTGGGTATGCTGTTCTCGAAAAAGTTTCTCACAATAATCATATTGCCTACTGCAACGCCTCCCGGCAGAAACAACGCCCACATATTATTGATCAGCCCCGTCTGCTTTACAATCAAGTAGGTAGGCACCATTCCGCCGCCAAAATACATGGTAATGATAAAGAAAAGGCTAAAGAATTTTCTCCCCGGCAGATCCTTAACACTGAGGGGATACGCTGCCAGATAAAGTACCGTCACCGAAAACACGGTTCCTATAATGGTATACTTAAAGCTGTTCAAAAGTCCCGTCAGAATGCTGGAATCAGCAAATACCGCCTTGTAACCGTCCAGGGTAAACTGGCTGGGAAGCAGGAATGTCTTACCTGCGAACACATCATAGGGATTTGACACAGATGCGATCAGTACATAATACAGGGGGTAGGCAACGATCAACAAAATAATGGCACAGATCACAACCAAAATGATATCGCTGGTCTTTTCAGAAAATCCTGTCAGTTTTCCGCTCTTTGTATTTGCTTTTACATTTACACTCATACCGCACCTCCTATATGAAACTTGTATCATCGGACATTTTTCCGGCAATCTTATTTACTATAATCAGCAGAATAATATTGATAACCGTGTTAAACAATCCTACTGCCGTGGAATAACTGTACTTGGCATTTTCAATACCCTGCTGATAAACATAAACCGCTATCACATCGCTGGTCGCCTTGTTCAAATCGGTCTGCAGCAGCCACACCTTTTCAAATCCTACGTTCATCAGATTTCCTGCGCTCATAATCAGGTTCAGCACCATAATGGAAGCCAGCCCCGGCAGATCGATGTGGAGAATTCTCTGGAACAGGGAAGCGCCGTCCACCTTTGCCGCCTCGTAAAGGGACGTATCGATGCTGGAAAGAGTCGCCATATATACGATAATTCCCCATCCTGCATCCTGCCAGATTCCGGAAGCAATATAAATCGTACGGAAAGCGGAAGATTCCGTCAAAAAGTCAATGGAGGTTCCCGCAATCAGGTTAATCAAGCCCCCGGAAGGACTTAGGAAAATGCGGATCATACCGCAGATAACCATAGTAGAAATAAAATGAGGAGCATACAATACCGTCTGCGTTACCCGCTTAAAACGGTGAAACCGCATCTGATTCAGCATCAACGCTAAAATAATCGGAATCGGAAAGCTCCACAGCAAGCTGAAAAGACTCAAAAGCACCGTATTTTTGATCATGCGTCCAAAGGTAGGCGCGCTGAAAAAACGCTGAAACCATTCCAGACCGATCCATTCACTGCCTGTAAATCCTCTGCTCGCCTTATAATCACGAAAGGCAATTTGAATCCCATACATGGGTATGTACTTATAAATAATCGTCAACGCTACCGGCACAAGCAGCATCGCATATAACTGCCAGTTATCCAGTATGCGTCTTTTTAATGATTTCTGCGTCATTACCGCATTTGCAGCCACCGGCTTACTTTTACTCATATCCTTCTCCTTTCACCAGGTACAATCCATCTTACAACCAACTACATACTTCATTTTACTTTCTGTTTCACGCGCGCGTTCATGAAACGTTATTTATCTCTTTTTATAAAAATATCATTTTTATTTCATAAAATCAATATAGTTTTTCATTTTTCTTTACAGTTTTTATATTTTTAGTTCATTTACACAATTATATTTATGCATTTTTGGTGATTTTGTTACTGTTATTTTCATGTAACGTTTCATTCGTAATTTTCATTATAGCACTTTACAAATCAATACTCCTACCTTATAATCAGTTTAAAAGATAAAATATTGCATAGCTGCTTTAAAATTTCTTTTATTTCAGCTTACAAAGGGAAAAAATTACCGTTGAACTTATTCTTTTCATGAAACGTTTTGTTTCATACAGATACCATCAGAAAGGATATGAACTTATATTTATGAAGAAAGATCTTTCCGCCCCAACCATGAAAGACGTTGCCCGGGAAGCCGGCGTGGCGCTGGGTACCGTTTCCAAGGTGGTAAACGGGCTTCCTGTAGGCGAACCATACAGACTTCGCGTGGAAGAAGCCATTCAAAAGTTAAACTATCAGGTTAACAGCTACGCGCAGGGACTTAAGGCGAGCAGGACGCACACCATAGCCCTCCTGATCCCCAATACCATAGAACCCTTTTTCGCTTCCCTGGTCTACCACATTAACCTGACCCTGCTAAAGCGCAAATACCGGATGTTGCTCTGTTCTACCGACGCCGATCCGGGAATGGAACAGGAATATATTGCCATGGCACAGCAGAATAAAGTGGACGGGATTATTGGTCTGACCTATAACCCCAATCTGATCATCGAAGAGGGAACGCCCTTCGTCGCCATCGACCGTTCCATGGGACCCAGAATTTCCTGTGTCACCAGCGATAATTTTGCGGGAGGACAGCTTGCCGCCGAAAAACTTGCGGACTTGGGCTGCAAAAACGTTGCCTTTCTGCGCATCGGCTCTTCTCTGACAAACGAACCCAACAAGCGGAAAGCAGGGTTTGAAAACGGCTGCCTTTCCCGGGAACTTCATTATGAAATGAAAATTTTAAACGACGGAGATCCCTATGAGGAATTTGAAACCTTTCTCAAAGAACATATTCAGGGAGGGAAGCTGTCCTTTGACGGCATTTTCTGCGTAACCGATCATCTTGCCTATCGAATCCTGAAAATCCTCCGCAAGCTGGGTCAAAAAGTGCCCGAAGACGTGCAGGTTATCGGGTTCGACGGCACAAGGCATTTCGGATTCCAGGAATACACCTGTTCCACCATCGTACAGCCTGTATCGGAGATCGCGCAAATGTGCGTCGATCTGCTGCTTCAGGACAACATGCCCGCAAAGCCTCCCTTAGTCTGCCTCCCCGTATCCTATGCGTACGGCGGCACCACTCTGGAAGAAGAACGATAAAGGAGAAAACATTATGCGAATCGGAAACCTAGAAGATATGGAGAAAACCAAAAGACTCCCCCAGCCGGAGGCGGAGGAGCCAAAAGAAGAGAGTAAATGGAAGAACTGGAAAAACTGGTGGTACTACCATAAATGGTATGTTGCCGGCGGCGTCATTGTCCTTTGGATCGCCGGCAGTCTCATCGGCAGCATGCTTGGCATCGGGAAAAAGACGGCGGATTTTCAAATTGCGTATGTGGGCAAATCCACCCTTTCTCCGGAAACCGCCCAGGCGGTGGAAGATTTATTTGCCTCTTTGGCGTCAGATTATAATGGCGACGGGGAAATATTGGTGCAGCTAAACCAGTACAATATCAATAACGATAACGGAGAAGCCCTATATGGATATGCCTCCGAAATTTCCCTGATGGGCGATATTTCAGCCCGCCAGAGCTATTTCTTTTTAACCGATGATCCCGCATACTTCCAGGAGCAGTATCAGATTTTCGCCTCCCCCGACGGCGGCTGTCCTGAAGAAACAGACTATTCCGCAGACGATAAGGTTATTTTATGGTCGGACTGCCCCCTCCTGTCGCAGCCGGAATTAGAAGATCTCTCCGGTCTTTTCCTTGGCAGACGCTGCTTCTACGACAGCGAAACCTCTCAAAACGCCCAGCAGTGCAGCGAACTATGGGATCTGCTCTGGAACAGCCAGGGGACTGCGTAAATAGTATTGCGCTTTGATTGTCTCCGTATGGCTCCCCCATACGGCAAGACCAAAATCTACTCCCGCATTTTCCGCGCACTGACTGTCGTGGACACTGTCTCCGATATACAGGATCTCCTCTTTTTTGGCTCCTGACAGCTCCATATATTTCAGGAGGGGATCCGCCGTAGGCTTATGCCCCACCGAATCATCTGAACAGACTGTAACAGAAAAGCAGGCTCTGATCCTTTTGATGCAGGCATCCTCCTCCAGCATTTCCCTTGTTCTGGAAGACACAATGCCAAGCCCATACCCCTCCTTTGAAAGCCTGGAAAGCAGCTCCTCTATTCCCTCATAGAGCGAAACCTGATCCCCGTATTGCGCCAGAAGTTCCACCCACCGCTCCATAACCTGCGGAATATTTTCTACCTGAAGCCTTTCCAAAGCATCTTCCCCTGTAATCCCCAATGCAAAACGCAGCTCTTCAAAAGGAAGCTTCTCTCCTTTTACTTCCAGCATCACATCCTGCAGAGAACGAAGGATTGCCTCTTCATTATCCACCAAGGTACCATCCACATCAAAAACGATTTGCTTATACTTCATTTCAGAACTCCTTTCCATCTTTACTATAAACTCTTTCGTCCCCTCCTGGGGCATCCTCTCTTTTGTCATACCAAAACCATAGCGCTGATAAAACCGGATGGCTCTTTCATTCTTTTCCAGCACCCACAAATGATCGGCGTGGTGCTCCTTCACTGCAAAATCCATAAGCCTTGCGCCAATGCCTTCCCTCTGGAAAAACACATCCACGTACAGCTCGCAAATCTGCCGCTCTTCTATATGGATCATCGCCTTTACAAAGGCGTCGTCATACACCCAGATATTTTCTCTCTTTCGTGCATTTTCCCGGTATTCCAGGGCAAGAGGAAGAACCTGCATTTCTCCAAAGGAAACCTGATCCTCCTGAAAAATTGGTCTGTAGGTGGCACGCTTGGTAAAGATAAGAATTTCTGCAAGCCTGGAGGCGTCCTCCGCCCTGGCTTTTCTGATTGGATCTTTCACGCTTTCCTCCTATAATACGCTGCTTCTGAATTTTTTCAGTTCCTCAAGATATTTCTGCCCCAAAGAGCTGATCGCAGTGCCTTTTCTCTTCAAATAGCCGATGGTCATTACCTCCTCTGAGCGCAGCTTTACAGCAAGATAATCTGCGCCGTTTAAGGATTCGCAGATAATGCCCGAGCAAAGGGTATATGCGTTCAGTCCCACCATCAAATTCAACAGCGTCGCCCTGTCGTTCGCCTTAATCAGCCGCTTATAATCATAGGTGCTGAGTACCTCCTCTGCAAAGTAAAAGGAATTGTTCACGCCCTGTTCAAAGGAAAGGCAGGGGTACTCATCCAGCTCCTCCAGGCTGATCTCCTCTTTTCCCGCAAGGGGATGTCCCTTCCACATATACACATAGATCCCGCATTGTAGAATCTCCTGAAACTCCAGCCCCGATTCCTGAAACAGCTTGGTCAGCACGGCACGGTTAAAGTCGTTTAAATAGAGAATTCCGATCTCGCTCCGGAAATTCTTTACGTCCTCTATCACCTCATAAGTCTTGGTTTCGTGTACCGCAAACTCGTATTCATCCATCCCAAACTGTTTTACCATCTCCACAAACGCCTTTACCGCAAAAGTATAGTGCTGCATGGAAACACTGAAACGTTTCTTACTGTTTTTCTTTTCAATGTAGCGGTCCTCCACCAGCCGGTACTGCTCCACCACCTGCCTGGCATACCCCAGAAATTCTTCCCCCTCCGGCGTAATCTTAACCCCCCGGTTGCTTCTGTTAAACAGGGTAAGCCCGATCTCCTCCTCCAGTTCCCGAAGCGCCTGGGATAAACTGGGCTGGGCGATAAAAAGCGCCCTTGCCGCCTCGTTCATGGAATGGGTGTCTGCAATTGCAATCACATATTTCAACTGTGTCAGTGTCATTTTAATCTCCATTCCGGCAAAACCTTTTTACTCCGAAAACGACCCTGGAACCGCAATTCCAGGGTCTTGTTTTTATTATATAGGATTTTTAGAAATTATTCAAAAGGTATTACCGCTCCGTCATAGGTTTCGGTTATGTACTTTTGAATGGTCTCTGATTTCAGTACATCAACCAGCGCTTTCAGCTTCTCCTTGCCCTCGTTGCCTTCCTTTACGGCAATCACATTTACATAGGTTTTTGCCGCTTCCGAGTCGGCGCTTTCATAGGCAAGGGCGTCCTTTGCCACAGAATAGCCTGCTTCCAGGGCGTAGTTACCGTTTAACACTACAAAGGCAACCTCATCCACAACCCTGGGAACCTGCGCCGCTTCCAGCTCTACGATCTCCAGGTTGTAGGTATTCTCTTCAATATCATTAACCGTCGCCTCCAGACCTGCTCCTTCTTTTAACTTAATCAGTCCGTTATCCTGTAACAGAAGAAGGGCTCTTGCCTCGTTAGTAGTATCGTTGGGCACCGCTATGCTGTCTCCCTCCGCCACATCGCTTAAGCTGGTTTTTGTTCCGGGATAAATACCGAAAGGCTCATAATGAATGCCCCCTGCATTTACAAGATGGGTTCCTTTCTCAGCATTAAAGCTGTCAAGATAGGGAATATGCTGGAAATAGTTTGCATCGAAATCGCCGCTCTCCACCACTTCGTTGGGCTGTACATAATCGTCAAAAACCGTTACCTGAAGATCATAGCCCTGCTCCGCCAAAATAGGCTTTGCTTGCTCAAGAATCTCCGCATGAGGGGTGGCGGACGCCGCAACCTTGATTACCTTGTCATCCCCTCCTTTACTTCCGCAGGCGCTGAGCGCTCCCACTGCAATGGCTCCTGTCAATAAAACTGCTAAAAACTTTTTCATAATGTTACTCCTCCTGGTCTGTATCTTCTCTTGATTTGATAGACAGAGTATACCATCTCTTTTCCCTTTTGTACAATATGGAAAAAATTTCGCTAGTTATAGGTTATTCCTATTACAACATCTTTTAGCAAACTTCGATCTGACACATTTTCATAGTAAGGAGCGCTGCCTCATGGCTCTCCGGGGTAACCCCTGCGCAGCAGGAAGCATCCACCCTGATCGTTACTTCCGGCAGCTTTGCCTTCAACAGCAGGGCATTGGACACTACGCAGATATCCGTACAAAGCCCCACCAACTCAATTTCCGTTTCTTCCTTTTCTGCAAGCTCATATAATCTCTGGGCAAGTATTTCCGATCCAAAGGTAGGCTTATCGATCACTTCCGCCCCTTTCCCGGAAAGCTGCTCTGCGATCTCCTGCCTAAGTTCCCAGCCTCTGGTACCTTTGATGCAATGGGGAACCGGCAAATGCCTTCCCTCTGCGGTTTCCAGATAATTCTCCCCATGGGTATCTCTGGTGGCAAAAATTCTGCCCTTCTCATGGCGTTCTATCTTTTTCACCACATTTTCCACAATCTTCTGCGCCTCTTCCGTTCCCAGGGCGCCGTCAATAAAATCATTCTGCATATCGATCACTACCAATATTTTTTGCATAAGCTCCTCCATTCCTCTTTCTTTAAGACAGCTCGCTTAAGCCCGTGTACAGTTCGTAGTAACGTCCTTTTTGCAGCAGCAGATCGTCATGATCGCCCCGCTCTATGATCTCTCCGTTTTCCAGCACCATAATGGCATTGGCATTGCGCACCGTGGAAAGCCGGTGGGCGATCACCAGGGTGGTTCTCTCCGCCATCAGACGGTCCATTCCCTTTTCAATGTGTTTTTCCGTTCTGGTATCTACCGAGCTGGTGGCTTCATCTAAAATCAAAATGGGAGCCTTGGAAATCGCCGCCCTTGCAATGTTGATCAGCTGCCTCTGCCCCTGGCTTAAATTGGCGCCATCCCCTTCCAGCATGGTGTCATAGCCATGCTCCAGACGCATAATAAAGGAATGGGCGCTTGCCGTTCTCGCCGCCTGCTCCACCTCCTCATCTGTGGCGTCCAGCCTTCCGTAACGAATATTATCCCGGACTGTGCCGGTAAAAAGATGGGTATCCTGCAATACCATGGCAATATTTTTTCTAAGGGAATCCCGTTTCAGTTTCTCAACGGGAATATCGTCCACTGTAATGCTTCCCTGATCGATGTCGTAAAACCGGTTAATCAGGTTGGTGATGGTGGTTTTCCCCGCGCCGGTTGAACCTACAAAGGCGATCTTCTGCCCTGGCTTGGCATAAAGGGAAACGTTCTTCAGAATGGTCTTATCCGGATTATAGCCGAAGGTAACGTCCTTCAAAGTAACCGCGCCTTTTACTTCCTTGTAATAAAACCTTTCATCCTCTCCTGCTGCCGTCTCCTGAAAACCTTCCGCCATGGCAAGCTCATGCCCCTTGGGAATTGCATAAAAGCTCTTTTCCTGGTCCTTATCTTCCAGAATTTCGATGGCGTCGGCATCGTCTTCCTTCTCCGGCTCCTCATCCATCACAGCGAATACCCGCTCTGCACCTGCAAGGGCGGAAAAGATGGTGTTTACCTGCATCGCCACCTCGTTAATAGGACGGGAAAACTGTCTGGAATAATTGACAAATACCGTAAGTCCGCCTAAGTCAAAGCCCCGAAGAACACACAAAATACCGCCGATACACGCCGTCAGGGAATAGCTTACCTGACTTAAGTTGCCCATAACGGGACCCATAATACCGCCAAAAAACTGCGCCTTAATCTGCTTTCCCCTAAGGTCCTGATTCAAATATTCAAATTCCTCTTTCACGTCCTCTTCGTGATTGAATACCTTTACCACCTTCTGACCGGACACGGTCTCCTCAATGTAACCGTTTAAAGTGCCGATCGCCGCCTGCTGGGCGCGGTAATATTTCCGGCTTCTGCCCCCTACCGCCTGCACCGCCTTCAGCATCACCGGTATCATCACCACTGTGATCAGCGTCAGCCATACATTGGTATAGATCATAAGGGCAAAGGTTCCTACTATATTAATGGTACCGGAGATCAGCTGTACCACCGTATTGTTCAGCATTTCTCCCACCGCGTCCACATCGTTGGTAAAGCGGCTCATGATATCTCCGTGATTATTGGTGTCGTAGTAGCGCACGGGCAGCTTTTGGAGTTTTCCAAACAGCTCGCCTCTCAGCTTCATAATTGCATTCTGGGAAATTCCGATCATAATTCTCTGCTGCAAATACTGGGCAAGCACTGAAACCAGATAAATCGATGCCATCACAAGAATTCCACGGAGGAGAAAACCTACACTCCCCTGTTCTGATGTAAGCCCGTTGATAATGGGACGAAGCATATAGGAACCGGCAAGGTTGGCAAGAGTTCCCCCTACTACACAAAGACATACAATTCCAAGCTTCCACTTTTCGTGGGAGATATAGCCGAACAGTCTTCCCACCGTCTTTTTCACATTCTTGGGCTTTCCTCCGCCCATGGCTCCCCTTGCGCCTCTTCTTCCATGTCCGGGTCCTTTGGGCATACCGCCCTTTGCACCCTCCAGGGGAATATCCCCGGCAGGATTCAACCGGCTCTCATACTTCTTCTGTAAATATGCAAGCTTTTCCTCTCTCATGAAGCGCTCACCTCCTGATCCATCTGGGAATAATAGATTTCCTGATAAGGACCGCATTCCTTCAAAAGCTGCTCATGGCTGCCCTTTCCTACGATCTGTCCCTCATCCAATACCAGAATCTGATCCGCATCCATTACGGAGGTAATCCGCTGGGCAATGATGATCTTGGTGGTATCTTTTAAGGTACTGCCAAAGCTCTCCCGAATCTTTGCCTCAGTCGCCGTATCCACCGCGCTGGTTGAATCGTCCAAAATCAAAATTCTGGGCTTTTTCAGCAGCGCCCTTGCAATACAAAGCCTTTGCTTTTGTCCTCCGGACACATTAACGCCGCCCTGCCCCAGCTCTGTCAGGTAACCCTCGCCAAAGGAGTTTACAAAGGAATCCGCCTGCGCCGCCTTTGCTGCTTCACAAACCTCTTCCTTAGACGCTCCTGTGTCTCCCCACATCAGATTTTCCATAATGGTTCCCGAAAAGAGCACGTTCTTCTGCAAAACCATGCCCACTCCGTCCCTCAGATGTTTCAGAGAATACGCCTTTACGTTGATGCCGTCCACCAAAACCTCTCCCTGATCCACATCATAAAGTCTGGGTATCATTTGCACAAGAGTGGTCTTGCCGCTTCCTGTGCCGCCGATAATCCCCAGCGTCTGCCCGCTTTCCACCTGAAAGCTGATATGGGAGAGCACCTCTTCTTTATTTTCCTTGTAATAACGAAAGCATACATCCCTGAATTCCACTCTGCCGCTGTCCACCGTCTTCTCCGGGAAAGCGCAATTCTCATCACTCAGATGAATCTCCGTGTCAAGCACCTCCGTAATACGGTGAATGGAGGCAAGCGCACGGGAGCTTTGGAGCAGAACCATGGCAAGCATCATAAGGGACATCAGAATCTGTACAATATAAGTGGTAAAAGCAGTCAAATCTCCTACCGGCATGGTTCCTGCCAGAATCTGCTTTCCTCCAAACCATACGATTCCAAGGGTAGTGGCATTCATCAAAAGCATCATAATTGGCATATTGAGAATTACCACCTTAAAGGCATCCAGGCTGGACTTTTTCAGTTCTTCGTTCGCCCTGCCAAACCGTTCCTCCTCATAGCTGCCTCTTACAAAGGATTTGATTACCCGCACATTGGTAAGCACTTCCTGAATCGTCGAATTCAGCGCGTCCAGCTTTTTCTGCATATAGTCAAATCTGGGAAACGCGGTTTTAATCACCACTAAAATCAATACCACCAGAACAGGGATTACCACCAAAACCACCAGCGCAAGCTGAGCGTTCATCATAATCGCCATAATCAACGCCCCGATCAACATCCCCGGCGCCCGAAGCATCATACGAAGCGCCATGTTGATCACGTTCTGTATCTGGGTGATATCATTGGTAAGCCTGGTTACCAGCGAACCGGTGCTGAACTGATCCAGATTGGCAAAGGAAAACTTCTGTACCTTTCCAAACACATCGCTTCTTAAGTCGGAGGCAAAACTGATTGCCGCCTTTGCCGCAAAATAAGCGCCTCCGATTCCCCCTGCCATCATCAGAAACGCCGTCGCCACCATCGCTCCTCCCATACCCACAATATAAGGAACATCATGGTTCGCCGCCCCCACATTGATAATATTTGCCATGAGCTTCGGCAGTATCACCTCTCCTATTACCTCCACAATCATAAAAAGGGGTCCCAGGATGAACGCCGATAGATAAGGCTTTACATACTTCCAATATCGCTTCATATTCCTCTCCACTCCTATTCTTCTGTGGCTGAATTGGAAAAATCCTCCACATGAATTCGCTATTCTTCAATTTACAATATCCGTTCTGAAATCTCAACCGATAAACGATTATTTAACAAAAATATAAGGATTCTTTATAAAAATTTCCTTTTCTCATCCGAACAAGGCACGGGATATCAAATAAAGAAGAAGTAAATGCAGGGGATAAAAACCATAGAACACATACTTCAGTTTCAGCCCTCTCCGCCCGTTGTAAAAGCCTATCAACAGAAAGGCAATGGGCGCCGTAATCTCCCACAGAAAAGCAATGCATCCCGCTATGATCTGATGAATCCGGTTCCTTCTGAATATGTACAAAAGCCCGATGGCAATAATCCCCTTCCCACCATAATCACAGTGGGAAACCTCCCCTATCCATATGGCGGTCAAAAACACCAGTCCGCTTCCCAATACCTTCCAGAAAAAGGCAATGGACTTTTTCCCAATTGCGTCCATTGCACATATGGCGATCAGCCCCAGGAAAAGGGTAAAAAAGATATTCTGATAAGAAAAATCCACCATTTTCCCTCTGAAAGCAAGATCAAAAGGAATTTCCGAAATCAGAGCAAAAAGGAAAAGACGCTCCCCATAACGCCTTCTGTTTCGTGTCTTTTCCATTCCTTCTACCAGTAGAAAGCAGTAAATAGGAAAGGCAAGCCTTCCGATTCCCCACCGCATAAAAAGATAAACATTCTCAAGGGTTTCTGTGTACCCCACTTTGACCATTGCCGCTTCCAGCACCACGGCTCCAATATGATCCACCAGCATGGAAAATAACGCGATAAGCTTTAAAGTGCTTCCGCTCATTCCCTTTATCCTCTCCCTCATCTGTTTTACTCGCTTTCTCTCCGATTTTTGCCTTCCTATTTTACACTATTTGCCGTTCTCTTTCAACTGGCATGGTTATAAAGTTTTAATTTGGCACTTTCTATAATACCATTTCTGTATATAATAAAGTAAACAATCAAGATATGAAAAGGCATAAATAAAATCCAGAACGGAGGAAATAATGAAAAACCAAAACGTACAAAAAATCGCCATAACCGGGCTTATGGCGGCTTTATCCTATGTGGTATTCACTTTTTTACAGATTAAAATTCCCCTTCCCGGAGGCGATGCTACTTCCATTCATCTGGGGAATGCCGTATGCGTGCTGGGCGCCCTGATCCTTGGCGGCTTCTACGGCGGTTTGGGCGGCGCCATCGGCATGACCATCGGAGATCTGCTGGATCCTGTCTATATCATCTATGCTCCCAAAACCTTTTTCCTGAAGCTTTGCATCGGACTGATTACCGGATTCATTGCACATAACATCGGAAAGATCACACGGGAGGAGCAGCATTCCAAGGTGGTCCTCTGGGCTACCCTTGCCGCAGCCGGAGGGCTTTTGTTCAATGTGGTCTTCGACCCCATGATCGGTTACTTCTATAAACTTGTAATTCTGGGCAAACCTGCGGCGGAAGTGACTCTTGCCTGGAACATTGCCTCCACCTCCATCAATGCGGTCACCTCCGCCATCGTATCCGTCCTTGTTTATCTTTCTCTGCGCCCGGCGCTAAAAAAGGCGGGACTGTTTTTTGTCATTGGCGCAAAAAAAGATTCCTGATCGCATCCTTCGGGTAATTTCCAAGCGCCTTCACCTTGTCCTGGGGGATGAATCCCCCCGCCATGGCGGCATGTCCGCCGCCATTTCCAAGACCTGTCAACGCCTCATGAAGAAGATTTCCCGCATGAACCTCCGGATTCTCCGACCGAACCGACAACTTAATGCCATCCTCCCTGTAGGAAAACACCACGGCAACCTCTACCTCCACCAGCGCCAGTATAAAATCCGCCAGAATTGCAATCAAGGCATCCGGACAGGAAAAAGGAATACAGGAAAATCCCGTTTTGTCATACAGCTCAATGCTTTCAATTGCCGCCCCGTAGGCTCTCAAATCTGCAAATTCCATATTATTCCGCTCCAGCCTCGCCAGCTTCTCATGATCGCAAAAGGGAAACAGGAACCGGAACATTTCGATATCCAGATCTGTGACCCCCCGGGAAAACTGCAGCGTGTCCATCTTAATGCCATAAAGCAGTGCCGTCGCCGTATCCTTGTCCGGCTCCTTCCCCTGCCTGGCAAAATACTCCGCAACCAGCGTAGCGCATGCCCCTGTTATACGGATATCCTGATATTTGTATTCCATAGAGACAAAGGTAGGATGGTGATCGATACATGCCACTTCGTCTCCCACAAAATCTGTTACATTCCCACTGTGCTTCTGTGTATCTACACAGATAATATAGTCCTCCGCCTTCATCTCCTGCATCAGATCTGCATAGGGGTAGATCTCCATCTGAAAGGCATCCAAAAGCTTGGAGGCGCTCAGTTTATCGATCCTTCCATCATAGCAAAGCTTCGATTCTATCCCATAAAGCGCCAGCAGCTTCTTCATCCCATAAGCGGAAGCAATCGCATCCGGATCCGGGAAATTATGGGTCTGTACATAGACCCTGTGTCCCTGACACAGCTTAACAAGTTCCTTGAAATCGCTCATTTTATCTTTCCCCCATCTTTCAAATCAGCCAAACCGGCACATACCAGTTTTTTTCATCAGCAGGAAGCAAATCAGCCGCCATGCAGATTACATTTCCAGTTCCTATTTCTACTTTAAGAGACTCCAACCCGCCAAAGGACTTTTCCTCGCAAACCGGATTCAAAACGCGAAAATTTTTAATTGCAGTTTTTCCGGGAGAAGCAGCTTTTTTTATTTCAATCGGACACAGTACCCCATTCTGATAAATCAGCAGGTCAATCTCCTTCTGGTCCTTATCTCTGTAATAAAAAATCGGAGGCTCCTTTCCAGCATTTAAATAGCTTTTATATATTTCCGAAAACACATAGCTTTCAAAAATAGCTCCTGACATTGCGCCCTTTTCCAACGCCTCCGCATTTCCCCACTTCAAAAGATATGCCGCCAGACCTGTATCCAGGAAATGCAAAAGAGGCATTTTTACAACCCGCTTCAGCGCATTATTGTGATATGGCTGTACCAGCGCAATCACATGAGAGGATACCAGAATCGACAGCCACTTTTTTGCCGTTGGCGCAGATATACCTGCCATACCTGCCAGTTCCTCGTATACCACCGGCTTGGAAGTATGGGCGGCAACAATAGTCATAAAATTGTAAAACTGCATTTCATCTGCCACCTGCGCCAAATCACGAATATCCCGCCGCAGATACGTATCCACATAAGAGCGATAGTAGGTTTCCCAATCAATCTGCTCATCCGCATAAAGCTCCGGCATGGAACCTCTGAAAATCCGCTGATATATTTCATTCAAGCCCCGGGGCTTTGCAACAGACAAACGTCTTGTTAAACGTCCGGCATCTGTGGAAAAGGGTTCGCTTGGCGTCTGGTAAATTTCTCCATCAGACAGCCCCAGCAGATTCACGATTCCGACACGTCCTGCGAGGCTTTCACTTACATTTTGCATAAGGCGGAACGCCTGGGAACCTGCGAGCCAGAAATCCCCTTTTCCTTTTGCACGATCTACACTCATTTTTATATAAGGAAAAAGCTCCGTTGCATACTGAATCTCATCGATCAGTACCGGCGGAGAATATCTTTGCAAAAACAACCCGGGATCATGCTTCGCAAGATATCTCACATCAGGATCGTCCAAAGTTACATATTTACGCTCTACCCCTGTCTCCTTCTGCTCCTTTGCCAGCTTTTGCAATAAAGTTGTTTTGCCAACCTGCCTTGGACCGGTTACTAACAGTATCGGAAACATTTTCAAAACCCTTGCAATCGTATCTTCAGCGGCACGCTTAATATACGCCATGGCAATCCCTCCTTGAAAACTATTCTATACTGTTCAGAGCAAAATGCGTCTAAACTAAACTATAATTTTAGTATAGCCAGAAAATATATTTTTTGTCAATGCTTAATAAAGGTGTTTCACTCTTCCTTATCCCGGCTTTCCAGATACCCGATCACAGCCTTGTCACACTTGGACTTTTTCAACCATCCGATTAAAATCATTGCCACTCCAACCCCAAAGGCAATTGTCCTTCTCGGCGAATCGAGCGCAAACAGGCAGGAGATTACAATTCCTGTACCTGAACCGGTAAAAAAATCAATAATGGCATGCTGCTTTTTCACATAAGTTCCACGTAACCGCTCCTTGTCCATCGTTTTCACCATATGTCTGTCCTCCTTCAATAATTGATCCAGGGAAATTTCAAACCTGTCGCTTATGCCAATGATCGTCTCCAGATCAGGATAGCTTTTTTCACGTTCCCAATTGGATACGGTCTGCCTGGTCACATGAAACAGCTCCCCAAATTCCTCCTGAGACAGCTCTTTTTCCGTTCGGATTTCATAGATCGATTTTCCAATGCTCATTTTTCCAACCTCCCTGCCGCTATTATGAAAGATTTTTAACCAAAAGAAAAGCAAAGATTCTTTGACATTGAAGTAACTGCCTTCTCATGGTATAGTAATATCAAAGCCATATCCGAAAACGGGAAAGGAGGTATGCGCCATGCGCCTTAAAAGGCTATTCGCGGCAGCTGTAACCGCCGCATTGGCATTTACACTTTTTGTCATGCCGGTTTCTGCACATGGACACCATGGCAGACAAGTGTGCCAGGTTGATACCAGCTGCCCGGTGTGCACAGTAGAAGGATGTACCGAGGAAGGCAGGCATAGCCATGATGGTCATGATTACTGCGGTTATGACCATGCAGACGGCTATTGTGACGGTTCATGTATTTCCTACAGAACCGCTTCCCGCCAGACCGGCAGACATCATCGCTGTCACTAAACGCTTATTAGACGAAAAATTCCCCGCCCGGAGTCTCCGGCGGGGAATTTTTCACTCTGATATTTCGGGCTTTTCTTTAAATTACACCTATCTTTCACTATATTCCATGTATAATTACAAATATGTTTTCTCCCAACTGGTAAGTTCAGCCCTTTGCAAAAGATCTTTAACTACACCTACATCCTCTATCTTATTAATACCAAAACACTTCTTTCCTGCATCTTTCAACGATGCCCCAATATGATAACCTTTTTCTTCATCAATGATTAAAAAACGATCATGAAAAGCAGTAGTACACTTTACTTCCAAATTTGGATATTGCGCATTAAAATTTTCAACATCCCGTGCTGTCATTTTTGTACCTGGAAGTGTATATATACAAACATCTATACATCCTTTCTTTTTCGAAAGAATATTCAAAGTAACAACATCCACATATCCATCAATCAAAATAATCTTTTTTTCTGCCTGTTGAATTAACCCTGTCATAAGACTGAATGCATCAAAAATTTGTCCATCGAAAAATATCTTTTGATTGCTTTCTTCGTGAGCAGCTATATAATCAAAAACCTCTTCTAATCTTTTTTCTGTATTCTGCTCAAACTCATCCCTTCTCCTATCCGACTCGATCTGCTTAATTTCCAAATCATTTACCTTTTCAAGCAAAAATGCGCCATGTGACAGATATCTTCTCAGTTCCACAAACGTTTTCATTATCTGTATACTAACTTGGATAGCTATATCACTCCTGAGCACAGCTGAAAGCATGGCAATTCCCTGCTCAGTATAAACATAAGGAAGGCTTCTCCTGCCGCCATGTTCTCCATCACTTGAACTTCCAATCTGGAATTTCAAGTTTTCTTTTTCAGTGCATTAGAACATTTGTTCTATTTTTATCTTATCATATTTCCAAATAAATATCAATAAAAATTCCCCGCCCGGAGTCTCCGGCGGGGAATTTTTCACTCTGATACTTTCAGTTTCTCTCTAAACCATGCAGCAACGGAAAGGATTCAGCAGGAATCCTACCAACTTAAAACACGCCAGTCCAAGAGGTATAAAGATCAACGTACAGCACAGCACCACACCAACCACACCGCAAATAACGGCGCAGGGCAGGCAGATAATCAGCTTCAATGCAAGCTTCAATACCCCTCCCACCAGGTGGAAGCAAAGTCCCAATACCAGAAAAACAATCATAAGTACCGCCAAAACTGTCAATGTAATCATTTCTTTTTCCTCCATTCCGAAGCGTTTACGCTGAGGAAGGCGAGCGAAATGTCAGATTTCGCTCTGCCATATCGGAATTTGTGACGCTTCGGCACAAATTCTTGGTTGATAAAATCAGCTATCAAGCTGATTTTTCAACCTTTCCTATTCCTGAAATTTAATATCAATATTTCCTACACTGCACTCCACATCACATTCTCTATAGGCGCCGTGATCGACTTTCCGCTCTGTGGCAAGACCTGAAAATTCGCTTCCGCCGATACTGACCACTCCTACGCCACATTCGATCTGGTAATTAAAGTCCTCTTCCTTTTCATTCAAAGAAACCACCAGATTTCCCATATCGCATTCCAGATCGATGTTGCCGGAAACAGTGCCTTCATAAAGCCCTTCTCCCATGCTCACCATAAGCGAAACATCCCCTGAAACCATATGAGAAGCCTCAATTCTTCCTACTCCAACCTCTGCGGAGAAATCTCCCGTCTCCGTTCCGTTCATCAAAAGCTCTCCGGCTCCAATATTTGCATCTATTTCCCTGGTTCGCAGACCGTTGATCTCCATTACGCCTGCGCCTACCTCCACATCTATCTCTTCAAACTCCATGCCCGAGGGAATCACCAGGGTAATCACATTTTCCGAAAGATCACTTCCAACGGTCTTAAGCCCCTTAAAGCCTTCTACGTAAAAGGTATCTTCCTTCAGCAGATAATCACAGCCTCCCCTTCCCTGTACGTAAATATCGATCATGCCGTCATCCCCATCTTTTTCCTTGATGACAAAGCTGCCTGCTCCCAATGTCAGATCCAGCTTTCTGATACCATCGATGGGATATTGTGTTTCCGATCCTGCGGGTCCTGCCACCTGGTCGTTGACTGTAAGCTCTCTTGGATTAGGATCGTTATAAACCAAATGCCATCCTTCCACCCCTTCAAACCAGTCTCCCATTCTTTCCCCTGCTCTCTCCAGCTTTTCTCCCGCTCTCTCAATTTTTTCTTCCAGATAATCGTCATTCCTGATCAGATAAAATAAATTTCTGCCACCGAAAATGCCACTGATCAGACATAAGATCACGCCTGCCGCGGCAAAAATGCCTGCCGTTATCAATCCGCCTACTACAAATTTTTTCATTCTTTCCTCCATTCTAAAGCGTTTTACGCTTCCTTACTTTTTGAAAATTTTCTTAAAAATATAAGAAATCCCTTTGCAAATTCCCGGAATACATTTTCCGATCAGGAATACCTCCAGGAGCATCAGCAGGATCCCAAGCGCAGCGCAGATGCACCCGCCTCCCAGAAGTCCCATACCGGCAATAGGATGCGCTAATATACACCCAAACCCTGCCACAAAAAGCGCTATGGCAACAATGTATAGTATGATCGATGCAAGACCGATTCCCAAAATCGTGCCCAAGAGCGCGCCCACAACTCCTATCAGCACTCCTATTGCGCTGCATAATACCCCTAATATAACAGGCGACAGAAAAATGCAGCCGATCACAAGCAGCACAATCGCCCATGTAGGCATAGGTTCCTTTTTGTCTGTACCGGATGGCTCTCCGCCGCCGCTGTTTTCACCGGATTGACCGGAAAACCCATTTTCACCTGTACTCTCTTCCCGGTTTTCTCCATTACTTCTTTTGACAATGGCATTAGAAGAGCTTTCTTTGGCGTTGGTAAATCCATTTTCCGTAAATTCGCCCATGCTGCCGCTCTCGCCAAGCCCCTCCTTTACTGTTTTCGCCACCTGCCAGGGCGACCCTAAAGCTCTGATTACCTCCTGCTCATTCTCTTTCCCCGCATCATTAAAGTAATCGTTATAATACTGAAGCGCCTCCTCCCTCTCATTAGGCGAGATATCGGAGAGCAGTTCCCTCAACTGTCTCATAAATTCCAATCTGTTCATTCTTTCATTCCTCCCTCAAATATACTGTTGATCTTCGCAGAATATTTTCTCCATTCGCTCTCGTACAGATTTAACTGCAGCCTGCCCTTTTCCGTTGCCTTATAGTATCTTCTGTTTCTTCCTGCACATTCCCTGTCGTAAACCTCAAGGCATTCATCCTTTTGCAGTCTCCTGAGCACCGGATACAGCGTAGATTCCGAAAGCTCTATCGCCTGCCTTACATCCTGGGTGATCTTATACCCGTAGGTTCCTTCCATCTCCCTGGATACCACTGCAAGCACGATCGCATCCAAAAGGGCTGCTCCCGTATTAAAAACCATAACCGCATCTCCTTTCTCTAAATTTCCAAGCCACCTCTTCACCTTTACTCTGACATTATATTTTCATTTTTATAATATTATATGCCATATAGTATTGTTTCTTATACACATACTATATGGCATATAATATTATTTGTCAACATATATTTATTTTTTTATCATGAAAAAAAGACACCTAAAAAAAATAATATAGATTGTTTGCGAAAAATTTTTTCATTAAGATATTTTTATATTTTATCCATGGCATGACGCAAAACTTACGAGGAGGGTTAGGTTATCATGGAACCTATGATTCAAATGACAGGCGTTCACAAAGAATTTAAGGTGGTAAACAGGCGGGAAGGCGTTCGTGGAAGCATCCTCGATCTGTTTTCAAGAGATTACCAGATTCTTCATGCGGTAAATAATGTGACCCTTAATATTATGCCGGGGGAAATGGTAGGATACTTAGGTCCGAACGGAGCAGGCAAGTCTACGACCATTAAGATGATGACGGGAATTTTAGAGCCAACCAGTGGAGAAATTCTGGTAAATAAAAGAGTACCGTATAAGAACCGGACAAGGAATGCGCAGGATATCGGCGTCGTATTCGGGCAGCGCACACAGCTCTGGTGGGCGCTTCCGGTAATCGAATCCTTTAAGATATTAAAGGAAATTTACCGCATACCTGATCTGGAATATAAGGATAATCTGGAATATTATGACGCATTGGTAGGGGCGGGCAGCCTGTATCACAAAACAGTTCGGGAGATGTCTTTGGGACAACGGACGCTCTGCGATATTCTGGCGGCATTTTTACATAATCCGGGCGTAGTGTTCATGGATGAACCCACAATCGGTCTGGATGTCTCAATGAAGGGCAAGATCCGCCAGCTTGTGGGCAGCCTCAATGAACGGAAAGGCACGACGGTTATTCTCACTACCCATGATATGGGAGATGTGGACGCCCTCTGTAAGCGGATCGTCATCATTGACAAAGGAAAAATGATCTACGATAACGACATCGAGCATTTGCAACAGTATTTCGGGGCTTACCGAACCATGAAGATACAGTTTTGCCGGAAGACCGAGGAGCTTGAAAATAAGGTTTTGGAAAAACAGGCGAAAGAGGTAGAAAAATGGCTTTTGGAGAAATTTCCTCTGGCAAAGTCAACGGCGGTTTCCGTGGAGGACAAATGGATCCAGATTCTTTTGAACGAAGATGAGATCCGCATGATGCAGGCAGTGAACTGCATTCAGGATAACAGGCGGATTATGGATATGAACCTGCAGGAGATCACCACAGAAAGCGTAATCCGTAAGATATATGAGGGAGAGGCAGGATGAGCGCAGTACATGGAATTTTATCCAGAATGAAACAAGATCTCGCTTTGGTACGCGGCAGCATTATGGAAGGGCTGGTCTTTCGCACAAGTACCTTTGCATCTATTATCGGGAACTTAATCTATCTGGTGATTATTTATTTTTTATGGAAAGCAATTTACGACTCAAGCCCGACGGATACGGTAAATGGCATGACGTTTTATGATGCCATGGTTTACCTTGTTCTGGCGTCGGCTATGTTTAACTTTTTGAATAATTTTGTGGTATGGGATCTTGGGCGGGGATATCAGAGCGGAGAGATCGTAGAGTTTCTGGTAAAGCCCATCGACTATCAGCGGTATCTGTTTTGGGGTACCTCCGGGAACAGTATCGTAACGTTTCTTATCACATTCCTGCCCACATTTTTTGCAGTATACTTTATCACCCACGGCAGTTTCTCGCTTGGAATTAATCTTGTGTTTTTTGCAGTCAGCGTGGTATTGGCGGTGGCAATCAATTTCTGCATGGATTTTTTTGTTGGAACCATCTGCTTTTATACCCAATCCATCTGGGGCGTGAATATCATGAAGGAAGTTGTGATTTCTTTGCTTTCGGGCGCCACGATCCCCCTTGCGTTCTTCCCGGAACAGCTTCGGAAAATCGTGGATTTTCTTCCTTTTCAGGCGATCTATCACACACCCCTTCACCTTTTAACCGGAGAAGGGCTTGTGATTTCAGATTATATGAAAGCAATCGGCGTGCAGCTTTTGTGGGCGTTTGTAATGCTTTTTATCAGTAAGGCGTTTTGGAAGCGTTCCCTGAAAGCACTGACAATTAATGGAGGATGATGCGATGGATCAGGAGAAAAAGACGCTGGGCTTTTACGCCCATATTTATAAAATGATATTGCTCCAGGACTTAAAAAGCAAGATGAGTTACCGCGCAGACTTCATTATTTCTACCATCGGAATGCTTTTTACGAATATTTCGGGCTTTGTGGCATTCTGGATCTTATTTCAGAGCTTTCCTGATATCAAGGGGTGGAATTACTATGAAATGCTGTTTCTGTATGGGTTTTCCATGCTTGCCATGACGCCGGTACAATGCTTTTTTGATAACAACTGGAACTTGAGCCGCGCATTACGTACCGGAGATTTTATCAAATACTGTTTTCGCCCCGTAAATCTGTTTTTCTATTTTATTTCAGAGGTATTTGATGTCAAAGGCCTGGGACAGTTTGCGTTCGGAATCGGGACGGTCATCTATGCCTGGAACAAGCTGGCGCTTCCCCTGACCTTTGCCAATATAGCGTGGCTGATCATCGGCGTGCTTTCGGCGTCGCTGTTTATGATCGCGCTGATGAACTTTGCGGCGGCAACGGGGTTCTGGCTGATTGGGGCGACATCTGTGATGATATTTATGTTTAAATTCAAGGACTACGCAAGATATCCTGTGACGATTTTTAACCGCGCTTTTCAGTTTGTTTTTACCTTTTTGATTCCCATTGGATTTATGGCTTATTATCCCAGCCTATATTTAATCCGCCCGGAGCATCTGTCTGTACTCACATATTTAACGCCGTTTTTTGGCGTATTGTTTTTTTATCTGAGTTACCGATTTTGGATGCGGGGGGCGAAGCAGTATACAGGAACCGGATCATAAGAGATCCGGCATATAATAACAGGAAGATTCACTCTACGATCTTGGCATTGGGATAAATCCTCTCCATCCTCTCATCATCAAAACGCTGATCCAAAAATGCGTTTATTCCGCTCACTGCCTCTTCCGTTCCGCCGATTCTTTGTCTTTCCTCGTATCTTCCAAGCGTCATTGCCGAGATCAGGCAGTTGCATACCATAAACACCAGCATCACCCAGCAGCACACTTTTCCCATCTTTACGGGACATTTTTCAATCCACCGGGAAAGCCGGGGATACAAAATCTTCATCCATACCACTGCCGCGATCCCCCAGAAGAAGCAGTAAAGCAAGTTGATTCTCCCTCCCAGATTAAACCTGAATCCGCTGTAATCCCAAAATACTGTGCCAAATGCCAGTTCCGTAAAAACGCTGCAAATATACTCGTATGCCCCTCCCAGCAATGTTCCCGCTATAAAAATGTAGGAATCACTTTTTTCCCTGAGCCTGTACAGGACGGCTGTCAGAAGGGCGCACCCTAAGCCCCACACGATACTGAAAGGACCGTAAACCACACTGCTGCGGCTCATAAGGCGCCCGGTAGTAATCAGGCAGAAAACCGTCTCCGTAAGATCTCCCAGAAAAGCGCCAATAAAAAACAGGCTCACCAGTTTATAAAAGCTGCATCCTGCTGCAAATACCCTTTCTTTTTCCTTCTTCCTTCCCTGCTCCTTTAGCGCCTTTACCTCCAATGCCGGAAAGGCTTTGTCCATACGCCGGGTAATCCTTACCGTAATGGCATTCTCTAAGATCCTGGAAACCTGCACCATCCCTTCGGTCAATTGGGATATCTGCTCCATTCTCTTCTGCATTCCCAAAATTGCCAGCGCCGTTCCAAGGGCATCCAGCGCCAGAACCCCTCCAAGAATCCACAAAAGAATCTTTCCTGCCATCACCGGCAGGAGCCTTATCACAGACACCGCAATGGGATTGAAAAAATAAATCAAAAGAACCGCAAGCGTCCCCCATAAAAGGGAATACCGCAGGCATATATAGCCTTCAAAGTTAAACCGGATTTTCGAATAATCCCACCATTTTTTGTGAAACACCTTTTCCAGAAGGGCGCCTGTGGAAAATTCAATGAAGGAAGCCAGAATAACGCCTCCCAAAAACAGGAAAAACAGATTTCCACGAAGCTCCGGAAGGAAAACGGCGAAGGCTGCCGCCCCGGTACCATAGATGGGACAAAAGGGACTGCTCACAAACCCCCTGTTAATGAATTTCTTCCTATTAAAAGCGGCAGCGCATACCTCCGCCGCCCATCCTATAAAAGAATAAATAAAAAAGAACCAACCTATTTCATAAAAAGAATATACCATGACAGCTGCACTCCTCTTTTGTAAAAATAAAAGCTACAACTATCATGGTATCACAGAAAATCCATATATCCAACTTACATTTTTCTTTTATAGTAATTGTACGACCCAATGTAGGAAAGCCCAAACACATCCACCAGTAAAATCATCATCTTAACCAGAATGGGTTCAAAAATACCGCCGATCATGCCGCCCACCACCAGGGCAAGAACCAGGATTGCAAGGCTGCTTCGGCAGGCGCGGTTGCTGATTTCCCGGATTCTCTCATCTGAATTCTCCAGACGATCCTGCTTCAGCTTGCCTTCGTTTCCCATCAAAATCATATTTCTAATCAGCAGGATCAAACCTGCAAGGGCAATTCCCGCCCCAAATCCGCAGTATACGCCTATGCTATATTCCGGCAGCGCCGTTTTCCCAGCCTGTTCGGCATACAACGCTGAGCCTGCAATCAGCGCTCCTGCCAGCATCAGTATCACCATCCAGATATTTCTTCTTTTCAATACCGTCCTGTATTCCTCATTTGTAGCTGCCGTTGTTCCGCAAAAAATTCCTCTCACCTTCATAAGTTCTCATCCTCCCTGTCAAAAATAAACATTTCCTCAATTGCTACCTCGAAAAACTGTGCGATCTTGTGCGCCAGCACCAGAGACGCCTTGTATTTCCCGTTTTCCAGGGAAATGATCGTCTGCCTGGTAACGTTCACCGCATCCGCAAGCTCTTCCTGGGTTACTTTCCGCTCTTTCCGGTATTCCATGATCTTTGTCTGCATCATCCTTCTCCTTTCCTCCTTCGATTTTATTTGACTGTCTGTCAGATCATTTAAAATGTTAAGCATGCTTTACACTTTGAAGTATAGTACGCTTTACATTATTTGTCAAGCGTACTTTACAATTTTTTATTTTTCTTTTGACAGTATGTCTTTTTAAAGTCGAAGCAGTCAAAACACTTCCCTTATTCTCTATATTTCGACCAACCGCCGCCACGCTTTGCGAACCAGTTTATTGAGTATAAAAGAACGCCTATCCTTCCGATAGACGTCCCTTCCCATTATCCTTATTCACTCTGTCAACTATCTCTATATCTCATCATTAAGTAAATCATTAGAACAGAGGGCACAACAGCCATCTTCAGAATTCCCTCCAATCCCCATGCGGTATGAGATATGGCACTGCAGATGCTGTTTGCAATTACAGCTCCAAAAGTTCCGCTCCATCCAATTAACGAAACGCCCTCTGAAACATTTTTTTCCTCCAAATAATGCATTGGATATGTATATGGAGCAATCTGGCTTATTGCAGTGGCTACTCCGGCAATCATATAACCAATCATAAGAATGCAATAGCTTCCATACTTTCCTGTTTGGATCGGATTACATATCCACCAGCTTCCAAAGCCTAATCCTGCAAAAACAACCCATACCACCGTCACTTTTTTATATTTTCTTGTTCTGGCTACCATAACGCCAACCCACGATGTTACAATAATTGCAATTATAATTCCGGGAGTCGTAATCAGGCTGCTCATAAAAACACTTACATGAAGTTCTGACTGGGCGTATGCAGTCAGGTAGTTTCCTGTGGCATTTGCAATATTATACAGGAATGTCAGCAATAGCATGTACACAAAATGTCTCTTTTGAAACAGTCCCCTCCATCTTGCTATAACGCTTTTTCGCATTTTAGGTTCTTCCCTATTTGAACGGACAATAGCCTTTTCATCTTGAGGCAATATCACAAAAGCTAAAATAAGCCCAAACATCATGACAGGAAGAAAAATATAAAACTCCAAACGCCAGTTTACCCCACATATAAGCCCCGCCACAGGTCCTCCCACCGCCATTGCCACCGTTGAGATTGTCTGAAGATAACCGGAATACTTCGGAGCCTTGTCTAAGGGAAAAATACTTGTCATTAAAACCAGCGCATTCGTTATAAAAAGTCCCCATGCCGCTCCTGTAAACATCCTCATAATCACAAATACCCAGAAATGATCCGCCAGTACCCCTACCGCATAAAATCCGATGTATGCCAATACAGAAAAGCAGTACAGCTTTTTTCTCCCCATATATTCGCTTAAAACCCCTGAGAACGGAATGGAAATACATCTGGCTGCCGTTTCCAACGTAATGAGTACAGAAAAATTTTCAGCATAACCATATTGAACCGCCGCCTCATATCCATATACGCCAACGCCGCACATAATCAGCATCGTAACAAACTGATTCATTCCAATCCCAATAAAACACAACCTCTGCTTCTTCCCTGTCATACCTTTGACACTTTCCTTTTGATGAATGCAAATCGATCCTGGTTATTGGAAATAAATATAAATATGAGAATAAAGAAAGCCGTCACAACCGAGTTGTAATCTGTGGGGAATCCAAATACCAGCAATGCCAGCTTTAGGATCTGCATGGTAAACGCCTCAAAGAAAATACTAATCACCTGATTTCGTCCAAAGCAAAGCGAAAATCCAATAAAACAGCACATCATGGCGTCAAAGCAGGTTGCCATCGTACCCATAGCGCTGACCGGGCGAATCACTCCAACAGAGCCAAGGTTAACCGCTCCATAAATACCTGCAAATAAACCCACAAACGTTAAGCATAACGCTTTCACAAAAGGCACTTTAATTCCACTGCTTTCAGCAATTGCCATATTACTGCCTACCGCCCTCACATTATATCCAAATTTTGTCCGGTAAAAAATAAAATGTGCCAAAAGCCCCACTGCGACTGCAAAGAAAATCCCCCAGGACATATTTCCGAAAACCACCCATTTCGTAGAAGAAATATTAATTCCTTTTCCTTCAAATACAATACTCCCAAAGCTTTCATATACAAACATAATTCCCAATGAAGCGATAATCGTAGGGACGCCTGTAAAGTAATAAAGAAGCCCTACCAGCCCTCCAAGCACTATTCCCACGGCAATACAGCATATAATCACGCCTGGTATTCCCAGCCCAAGGCGATAGGCAATATTGCCCCCAATAATTGCAGCCAGGAGCGCTTCCGATCCACAGGCGAAATCCCAATTTCCGCATCTCATATTCAGCAACATCCCCCAGCCAAGAATCGACGGAAGAACTGCCTGCTGCAACAGAGATAATAAATTCTTAAAGGTAACATTTGGAGATATCAGCATTAATACTAAAAATAACACTACAGGAATCCCAATCATGCCCAAGTAATCATGAGCGATTTTTTTTGTTTCTTTTTTCATATATCCCTCCATCATGCAGTCAATGTCATATGCTTGCGATCAACTGTTAAAATTACAATGATAAGGAATACAATCCCTTTAATTACGTTGATCCAATCTGCATTCATCTGCCAGATAATAAGCCCATTTTGAAGAACTGTAAAAATGAGCGCCCCCACAATTGCAGCGCCGATCTTTGATTTAGATCCTCCAGCCAGCGGCATTCCTCCGATTACTACTGCAATCAACGTATTTGTCTCAACGCCGTTACCTGTTGTATTTGTAATAGCCCCGGCACGAATCAGCGTCAAAAATGTCGCAATGCCAATTGTGACGCCATTGATCATAAAAGCTATCAACTTATACCGATTTACATTGATACCGCTCATTTCGGCAGTTATCGGATTTACCCCTATTAACTTGTTATACTTTCCGATTCTTGTATACTTCATCACAAAAATTGCTATAATGGAAACTACCAAAAGAACGCCTATGTAGAAACCAACCGTATTTAAGCTTTTATAAATTCCCGGCGTTCTCATCTTATGATCTACGCTGATAACAGAAATCCCACGTCCAAGACTCATCATGGCAAATCCCGCAAGAAATGCCGGTATCCTTCCATAAACATGAATACATCCGGTCAAAAATCCAATCAACATTCCTACAATGATACATCCCGGAATCAAAAATATAAAACTTATTTTTTCACACATTAAATAAGTGATAACGCCGCATAAAGCCATTGCTCCCCCACAGGACAAATCCAAGTTATTATGCGACATGATAAAGCACACCCCAATACCCGTAACCATAATAATACATGCCTGATTGACAATATTGGAAAGGTTAAAGGGTGACAGGAATTTATCTCCCGCCGTAACTGAAAACAACAAAAACAGGCACATCAGCCCTATGACAGGAAACAGTCCGGCTATTCTCTCCTTATTATCCTGATACCATCGGTTCATTTTTTCTTTTCTCACAATAACCCCTTTCTCAAATGATACAGCCTACCAGATCATTTTCCGTCACCCTCTGGCTTCTAAGAAAAGTACCTGTAACCTTACCATTCTTTAATACGATTATTCTATCTGACATACCAATTAATTCCGGCATTTCTTCCGAAACCATGATAATTGATTTCCCTTCTGATGTAAGCTTTTCCATCAAATTATAAATTGCTTTTTTAACCCCTACATCAATGCCTCTTGTAGGACAATCCATAATCAGAATCTCTGAATTATTTGCCAGCCACTTGCCTACAACCACCTTTTGTTTATTTCCACCTGACAGCTCACTCACAAATTGTTTTTCATTATTACATTTAACAGAAAGATTTTTCACATATTCCTGAGCAAGCTTTTCTTCTTTTTGGGGACTGATATATATTCCCGTTTTTACCTGTTCAATTGCTGTAACAGTAATATTGTCCCGAATACTCGCCCCGGTAAAAAGTGACTCTGCGTCCCTGTCCTTCGGCAGATAAGCCACTTTATTACTGATTGCGTCACTGCAGCTGCATATCCTTTTGCCCATTCCATCATGAAAAACCTCTACTGTTCCGCTATCTGGACAAATGGCTCCAAACATCACTTTACAAAGCTCATGCATACCGCACTCTGTTAATCCTCCAAGCCCTAAAATTTCTCCTCGGCGAAGCTCTATACTGACATTTCTAAGCTTATTGGCAAGATTAATATTTTCCGCTTTTAATACAATCTCACATTCGCCCTGGATGTTTCTATCGTTCATATAATAATGTCCATCCAGCTCTCGTCCGATCATCAGCGTCCGCAGGTAATCCGGATTCATTTCATTTTTGTTTACTGTTTTAATAAATTTGCCATCTCTTAAAACAGTTGCAGTATCACATATTTTTACAATTTCCTCTAAATCATGAGAAATGAAAATAACCGTTCTATTTTCTCTCTTCATTTTCTCAATTAATTTATAAATAATATTTCTTCCTTCCAAAGAAAGTGCCGTTGTTGTTTCATCAACAATCAACAGATCGGGATCATCTAATAGCGCTCTTGCAACTTCTATCAGTTTTCTTTCCTCAAAAGACAAAGAATCCACTATCCTTTCAGGAGCAATCGATTCCGCTCCAATGGACACAAGCATTTCTCCTGCCTTTTGATTCATCTTCCGTCTGGAAATCCCCCACCGCCCGCTGCACTTGTTCTCTGTCCCAAGGAAAATATTCTCTGCAACACTCAGTCCATCCAGCGTACCCTTCTCCTGAAGTAAAACCGCAATTCCATGCTCTTTCGCATCAACAATTCCTTTAGATGAGAATTCCTTCCCTTTATAAATGATTGTTCCGCTATCCGCCTGCTGTGCTCCTGTAATCAAAGAAGATAACGTTGATTTTCCTGATCCGTTTTCCCCAATCAATGCGCGGATCTCACCCTTATTTATCTCAAAAGACACTTCTGACACTGCCTTTACACTGCCAAATGTTTTCACCATATTTTTCAGTGTAATCATCTTTTCACTCATGTTACCGGCTCCTTTTATTCTGAAGGCGCCGCAAATCCAACTAACACCGTCCGCCGGCGCCTTCCACTGCATAAGTTACTACAAAATTAATGTTCGTTTTCCTGTAACCACTCTAAACTATATAAATCCATTAAATCTTCATAATCCTTCAATGTGACATTTGGGTTAAACCGAACTGCAAGGTTTTTAATCTGTTCGTCTGTATAAATCTGATACTCCGTATTCCCTACATACTTTTCGAATAATTTACATTCTTCCGAACTGGTCACCAGAAGAAAATTCTGATACAATTCTGTCACATCCTCAGAAAGTCTATTCCCATCTACCGCATTATAAAGAACCATAAAAGAAAACAAGGCATCCGGATTCACCCCGCCAGCTGCGCAAACCAGAATTTCATTGTCAAAAGCATCTGACATTCCGTCAAATACATCGAAGGATGCCAGCTTTACAGAACCTGGATCTGACAGGCTGCCTAACAAATTTGCTGCGCCTTCCCCAAGTCCAATAGAAGCGCTTGTCAGATAAATTGCCTGAACATCAGGATAGCTGTCCAACGTATTTTGGATATACGTATTGTTTCCGTTTACATCCCCTGAAGAAGTCACAGGAAATTCCGCATCAATTGTGATCCCATATTCTTCCGCCCCCTCATACATACCATCGTTTCGGACAGAAAGCGGGTTCCCGGAAGCCATAACCTGCACTCCCATATGGGTAACGCCTGCATCCGCCAGCTCTTTTACCATGGCTTTTGCAACTGCCGCATCATCTTCGCGCACAAATCCAAGAAAATAAGGGTTTTGATACACATCGTTTCTAATGGTTTCATCTGTAATATCCCTGAACATCAGGCTAAAATAAACGTTAGCCTGCTCGCAGATATCAGACATTTGAGCCACTGTATCGTCCGACATTGGCAGACAAATAATTCCTTCGCATCCTGCTGCGATCAGATTCTGAGTAGAAGAAATTTGGGCATCCACATCAAATGCTCCAATATCCCACACCAGCTCTACATTTTTCAAAACTTCCGCCGCATGATTTAAATAAGAATAAATCGCTGCTCCCATATTGTCGTCTCTTCCATATAGAATAACTCCTATTTTATGCACTTCCCCAACCGTCTCACCTGAAGCTTCCGCTTCTTCTTCTGTTTTCCTCTCTGTAGTCTCCGCCGCCTTTTCACTCTGCCCCGGATCTGCTGCTTTGTCTGATGAACAGCCCGTAAAAATTCCAAGGCTTACTGTCACCAATGCTGTACAAAGGACCTTCTTTACTAATTTTGCTGTCATAAAATTCTTCCTCCTTGATTCAAATTCATTTCTTTTCCGGTCTTCTTGATAAATACTGTGTTTCTGGTCTTGTCCAATCCACATCATCCGGCGTCTGCCAGATATACATCACATTTCCCTCCGAATCTTCAATGATTGCATACTGATTTTCTTCCTCAAAAAATCTCTCTTTTAATACCTTACCGCCAAACTCCACCGTTTTCACCAGCGTTTCCTCTATATTATCTACTTCAACAATAAAGGTGGGAAGCTTTTCTGTTTCAAATTTTTCTCTGGGCTTTAAATATCCGTAGATAAACGACGGCACACTGGGCTCCCAGTTGTCATTCCCCGGACCTGTGGCACAAAATAAAAGGGGTCTTTGGGCATCAGAATGCTTTGTGGGAATGATATCCCAATCCATAGATTTTTCAAAAAAATCTTTTGTCTCTTCCAGATCGTCATAAGGAAATACAAATCTTCTGACTCTTCCATGCATACTGTGAGGCGGAAAATCTTTCGGCGCATGATAACTAATGTCATATGGATCCCGATCCGGATCCGGCAGCGGCGGATCTACATGTATTCGTCTTAAACGAATATCTCCCCTCCAGGGCTCCTCCAGAAAATATTCTTTTGTAGAATTACAGGATGGGCAATGCTCCGGGCATTCTGATTCTTCCACTGCAAATGGAAATCCGCAGACAAAACAAGTATATATTTTTTTCATTCCTGCTCCTCCTTATCATATCCTGTTTCCGGCTCCTCCCATGTTCTGGAAGAAGGGCATTTCCAAACATTGATTCTATTACCGGAAGGATCTTTAATTGCTGCCCCTGTAGACCATCCTTCACTTTCCTTGGGCATATCGCCTAAAAGCACTGCCCCATGTGCCAGCATATCCTCCAAAGTTTCTTTAATCGGTCTGTCCATATGCAATTCTGCACAAAAAACAGGATCCTCCATTTCTCCTTCCGCATAATGCGCGGAAACATTCAAATGCCCCGGGACAACGCCCTCATAAGTTTCATAACTGGGACCTGTTGCAATCAATAAGGAAGGGGTTTCACTTCCCTGAGGCGCGCCTCCTGCCGATTCCGGGAGTTCGAACATATCCCATCCGAACACATTGACATAAAACTTTTGAAATCTTTTGAAATCCTTATATGCCATGCTGAGGATCCGCATTCTTCCATGAAGATCCTTATTGGGATATTTTTTAGGCGCCCGGTATGGGTATGTATCTGTTGCTTTGTTTGACATAATGTCTCCTTTCTTTATGTATTTTAATGAAGATTTCTACCATTAGCAGCAATGACTTCTTTATACCATTCAAAACTCTTTTTCTTATAGCGCATCAATGATCCGCTTCCGTCATCATTTCTGTCCACATAAATAAAACCATATCTTTTTGAAAGCTGAGAAGTGGATGCGCTCACCAGATCAATGCATCCCCACGCGGTATATCCTATTACCACAACGCCATCCTGAATCGCCTCCTCCACCTGACGAAGATGTTCCCTTAAATAATCAATCCGGTAATCATCCTCAACTGTGGGAACGCCATCCTTCCCCATCACCAGCTCATCCTTTGCCCCCAGCCCATTTTCAGCAATCAAAAGCGGTTTCTGATACCGGTCATACATCTGGTTAAGCGCATACCGAAGTCCCTTTGGATCAATCTGCCATCCCCATTGACTGGACTTTAAATAAGGATTTAAAAGCCCGCTGACCAGATTCCCTTTTCCATCCGCTTTTACACTTTTAGAAGCGCAAATACTCATATAATAACTAAAAGAAATAAAATCTACCGTGTGGTTCAGTAAAATCTGCATATCCTCCGATTGCACCTTCAACTGGATCTCTCTCTCCTCGCACCATCTTTTAAAGTAATAAGGATACTCTCCCCTGACCTGCACATCCGTAAATAGATAATTCTTATGATCTATATTCATTGCTTCCATTACGTCATCCGGATTTGATGTATAAGGATAGACCGGCAGTGCCAATACCATGCACCCAATTCTGTTTTGGGTTGAAATTCTATGTCCTGCCCTGACAGTCATTGCTGATGCCACAAGTTCATGATGTACCGCCTGTACCCGTTCGCTTATGGATACATCTTTCTTCCATATGCCTCCGCTTAAAAGAGGTTCTTCTAAGATGGAGTTGATTTCATTAAAGGTAAGCCAATATTTAACTTTTCCTTTATATCTTTCAAAAACTGTCTCTGCATAATGTACAAAATAATCTATCGTTTCCCTGCTTAAAAATCCATTGTATTTCTGTGCCAGATAAAGAGGGGTCTCGTAATGGGACAAGGTCACGATAGGTTCAATATTATATTTTAAACATTCGTCAAATACACTGTCATAAAATTTTAACCCTTCTTCATTGGGTTCTTCCTCATCGCCCCTTGGAAAAATCCTCGACCACGCAATGGACATGCGCAAAGCTTTGAACCCCATTTCTGCAAAGAGCTTAAGATCTTCCTTATAGCGATGATAAAAATCAATCCCCACTAATTTTAAATTGTTTTCCGTAGGCTCCGATGTGGGCGGTCCAGCTATTCCTTCCGGCATTACATCCGCAATGGAAAGACCTTTTCCGCCTGCCAGATACGCACCCTCACACTGATTGGCGGCAATTGCTCCTCCCCATAAAAAATCTTCCTGAAACATCCTGACCACCTCTTTCTATCTTTCCCTTTTCGTCATAAAATGATATGCCGCCCCAAGCAGGTTGGTTTCATCCAAATATTTGCAGGCAGTCACATCTGCTTTTAAAGTGCTATCAATTCCCAGCGAAGTATAAAATCTCTCAAGCTCCAGCTTTAAATCTGAAAACACCTGCTTCCGGGTGCTCAAGCCGCCCCCTATGGCAATTCTTTCAGGGGCGTATACCACCTGAATGTTATTTACAAGAGCCGCCAGATTTTCAATAAACTCCCGGTAAATCTTTTCAATTTCCGGCTCTCCCTCCTCCAACCAGCAAAACATCTGCTTTCCGTCCGCCTTTATTTTCTTTAATTGCCCGTCTTTTAAAGGAGATTCCGGATTCATGCTGTCGATTGCAAGTAACGTTTCTGCATAATCTTGTACTGAGAGATCAAGCTTTTTTGCCAGGCACATCTTATAAGTCATTCCGATCATTCCTATATCAAAAATAGCGCTGTTCATAAAGCCATATTTCCCCGGCTTTAAAATCATATAAGATATTTCGCCGGCGGCAGCGCCTCTCCCATGATGAATTTTTCCTTCTTTTATCATGCCTCCGCCTATTCCACTGCCAAGCATAATCACAACTCCATCCTGACAGCCTGTCAGGGCGCCCTTCCAAACTTCAGAAAGTGCTCCACAATTTCCATCATTCTCCACTGTAACCAAACAATTCAAGTTCCGCAGCAGCTGGGGAATACAAATTCCCCACAGCTTCTGATACATTCCTGAATGAGAAAGGGTGCCTGTTTTAGCATCTACATATCCGGGAATGCTGATTGCAACGCCATCCACTTTTGCTTCTACGCCCTTGTATAATTCTTTCACCAGCCTGACGAACTGCTCTCTGCTTTCAAGAGGCGCCGGTGCTCTGGATATTTCACTTAAACCGCCATTCTGATCTACTATGCCATATTTCACCGAGCTTCCGCCAAAGTCCAAAGACAAGCATCTCACTGTTAATCACCTCGTTTTTTATTTTCTTGACTATAAATCTGTCTATAACATATAATAGTCATATTAAAAAAACAACCAACAATATCTTGATAATATGTTCATTTTTCATCACTTTTGCCCAAAAATGTTGTAAACTTTTATTTCCCCCATATTTTTTTGTGCATTATTACCATGAAAGAACAGGAGAGCCGCATGAATAAGTCCGATCAGAAAATCACGCGAAAGACAGACCGAAGAATTGAATTTACACAAAGCCTGATACGCGATACTTTATTTGATTTAATGGAAACTACCCCTGTGGAGAAGATTACCGTCAGCAGACTTTGTGAAGAAGCATGCATTAATCGGAGCACTTTTTATCTTCACTACAGAGATATCCAGGATGTGGTGGAACAAATCACCAAAAACTATTACAGCGAAGTTATGGATCTGGTAAATAAAACGCTTCTCACAGAAAAAGATCCAAATGCCCAGATCAATCTCAACAATTTGGTATTCGGAACAGAATATGGCATCAAAATATTACGCCATCCTGAGGTTTTTATTTTTGGAGACCAACACAAGCAGGTTGATCAAAACTATGTAAATTATCTTGTTGAAAATACCACTCTTTCTTCCAGAGAAGCCTCATATTTATATTCTTTTATTACCTATGGACTAATGGGTATGGCAAAACAGATGCTGATTAATAATGATTATATAGAAATGATTGATCAGATGGACAAACTTTACCGTTCAATTATTGAGGGTGGCTTGAAACAATACAGTAAAAAGCTGAATTAATAAAGGGTGCCTCTGTTCTCGGCAGTGGCACCCTTTGTTTTACGATTTTCTTTTCATGTTACCGTTCCATCTTCCAAAAATATGCGCTGTAAGGCGGAAGCTGACTTCCTCCTCCAAAATCATGCATTTCCCCGCTGATCAGATCTACCGCCTGACCGCAGCCGGCATCAAAATGCGCCGTAAAAGCTTCGCTGTCCGCATTGATAGCGACCAGAACTCTTTCTCCCTCTGCCTTTCTCTCAAAAATGCACTGTTTATTAGTCAGTACAATGGATTTAAAATCTCCGTAATTTAAAGCCTGAGATTCTTTTTTTGCCTTTGCAAGCCTGCTGATCCACTCGGACAGTTCATTAAATTCCGGCTCCTCGAAGCAGGCGCGGAGCGCCGGGTCTCCCTGGCTTTTATTGCCCTCTGCCCCCCACTCGCTTCCATAATAGATACAGGGGATGCCGGGCATTCCAAAACACAGGGCATAGATCAGGGGAAGATGCTTTTTATTGCTCAGGATACTTGCCACTCTGGTCACATCATGATTGTCCACAAAAGAAAGAAGATGCTTTCCTCTATACAGAGTCCAGTTTTCCGGTCCAAACTGCCGCAGCAGGGAATGAACGATCTCAAACATATTCATGCTGTTGAAGCTGGAAAAGAGCCCCTTGTAGCATTCGTAATTGGTCGCGGAATGCAGCATAGCATCGTTCATCAGTCGGTTATAATCTCCGTGAAGCATTTCGCCCAAAAGATAGAAGTCCGGCTTCAAGCCCTCCGTGAAGGCGCGCAGCCTTCTTACAAAATTTTCATCCAGGCAATATGCCACATCCAAACGCAGCCCGTCAATGTCAAAGGTATCCACCCAGTATTTCACTGCATCCAAAAGATGTTCCACAACCTCGTTATTCTGGAGATTCAGTTTAACCAGATCGTAGTTTCCTTCCCAGCCTTCGTACCAAAGCCCATCATTATAATTGGAATTTCCCTCCAGGCTGATATGAAACCAATGAAGATAGGGAGAATTCTCCCTGTTTTTCACTACGTCCTGAAACTGATAAAAACCTCTTCCCACATGATTGAACACACCGTCCAATACTACCTTGATTCCGTTTTCATGAAGCTTTTGGCAAACCTCCTTAAAATCCTCGTTGGTTCCAAGACGGGTATCAATTTTTTTATAATCCCTGGTATTGTAACCGTGCGTATCCGATTCAAAAACCGGAGAAAAATAAATTGCATTGGCTCCCAGCTTCTTTATATGAGGAATCCAATCCTCCACCTTTTTGATCCTGCTTACAGGCACGCCGTCATTCTCAAATGGCGCGCCGCAAAAACCAAGGGGATAAATCTGATAAAAAACACTTTCATATGCCCACATTTCTTACGCCTCCTAAACTTATGCCAAATTTATTTATGGCAGCATACCATCTTTGCCGCCGCTTTTGACCTTCACCCAGTTTACCACATTTTCATTTTTGTGTACATGCCTCCCGAAAAATATATTAGCTTTCGCCTGTTCAAGAGTTACAGCCCGAACCCATACAAGGGTATACGCTAAGGCATGGCAGCGGTGAGCGGAGGCGGCAGGGGAACAGGGCATAGCGCATATAGATTTCAGGGCTGAGGCCAAAATCGGATTTCACTAACGGAATGGAAAAGACTTTCGAAAACTTTTCGGGTCGGGGTCCGGCGGCATCCTTGCCGCTGACTCCTGATTCCGCCGTCCGTGGCGGAATCTCCCTTGGTGTTCTACCATTCCGTAAGTGAAATGACCGATTTCTTGCCAAGTCCCTGAAATCTATATGCGCTATGCCCTGTTCCCCTGCCGCCTCCGCTCACCGCTGCCATGCCTTAGCGTATATCCTTGTATGGGTTCGGGCTGTGACTCTTGAAACCGTGGAATATCCCTGTGATACGGAGTTGGTCAATTTGAGATGAAATTTTATTGACTCAATAAGTATTTTTTAAATTTGAATACTTGCACTTGCATTTTTTTCGCAAACATCGTTCGCATGTTTTTTTACAAAAAGACTTTAAAAAACCGAGAAATCCCCAATTTCCACAGAGTTATCCACAATGACATATATGTCATTTTGAATGAACCGGTTACTTTTTTTTACAAAATGCGACGTCATTTTGAGGATATCCTGCGTTTTTCGAGTTATTTCATCCTTTTTTAGTCAATTTCCACCTGTTTTCGATTTATCCGCCAAACGCCAGCACGCTTTGCGAGCCGGCTTATTGGACAAAAAAGGCATGTGAAGTTATCCACATACCTTTCTACAGCCATTCGTTCCAAAAACGTTCTATCCGCTTTTCCACCTGCTCCAGGGACACCGCTTCGTACTCCTGCCATTCTCTGGGAAACATCCTCAGATACGAAGAAGTGAGAAATCTTTCATCCAAAAGCGCTACGATTCCCACATCCTCCACCGTCCTTATGACTCTGCCTGCCGCCTGCAATACCTTATTCATTCCCGGATATTTGTAGGCAAAGTCAAAGCCGTTATCTCCCTGGGCGTCAAAATACTTTTTCAGGATCTCCCGCTCCGTGCAGACCTGGGGAAGTCCTGTTCCCACAATAACCGCGCCAATCAGGCTGTCCTTTTTCAGGTCAATGCCCTCGCTGAATATACCGCCAAGCACACAAAAGCCCAACAGGGTGCCGCCGTTCTCCCTCTGTTCGGAAAAGTTTAGTAGAAACGCCTCCCTGCTTTCTTCATCCATGCGCTCTTCCTGCACCAGACATTCCGTCCCCCCATCCCTCATGAAGTAGCTGCAGTAGACCTCATATACCTTCCTGAGAAATGCATGAGAGGGGAAAAAGACCATGTAATTTCCCTCTCTTCCGGATACAATCCTGTCAATGTAAGCTGCAATGTTATAATATTCCCCGTCGGATCGTCTGGTATACTTACTGGTCACATCCTTTGCCACAAACAGCCCCTTTTTCCTGGGATCAAAAACAGAATGGGCGTAAACCTCATAATCTCCTTCCTGCGCCCCAAGAAGCTGTTTGTAATATTGAATGGGAAGGAGGGTTGCCGAAAACAGCACCGTGCTTCTGCCCCTCATCATACATTCTCTTAAATTTCCAGAAGGATTCACGCAGAAAAGCTTTATCACAAATCCACCGTCGGATTCCAGTTGGGTGTAAATTACATAGTTCTCATCCAGTTTGTCATTGATTAAAAGAAAATGAGAAACTTCAAAATAAAAATCAAGCACATCTTTTCTCACAGGGCTTTCCTCATGCTCCTCCAGATATGTTTCCATAACGGAGGAAAGCCTCACAAGAGCGCGCACAAAAGGCGCGGCATCTGTTTCATCCAGATATGCGTAATCCTCGCATTCCCGTTTCAGCTCCAAAAGCTCCCGGTTGCACTTCTCCAACTGCCGGTACATCTTCTCGTCATACTCTTTGACAATTCTTTTCAGTCCCAGGAAATCCTCCTTTCGGAGCAGGGCGCTGTACATTTCTCTCCCCCGGTCAACCAAATTATGCGCCTCGTCTATGAGAAACAGATAGTCCTCTCTGACACCCTCGGAAAAAAAGCGTTTCAAATATACATGCGGATCAAACAGGTAATTGTAGTCTCCAATGATTACATCGGAAAACAGACTCATATCAAGACTCATCTCAAAAGGACACACCTTATGCCGGCGGGCATACTCCTCTATTGTCTCCCGATTAAAGTTGTCTCTATGGGTCAATAAGTCGTAAATGGCATCGTTAATTCGGTCAAAATGTCCCTTTGCATAAGGGCAATACTCTGGATTACACTCTCTTTCCTCCATAAAACATATTTTGTCCTTAGCAGTCAATATAACCGATTTCAGCATGAGCCCTTTCCTGCGCATCAACTCAATGGTGTCGTCCGCTACCGTTCTGGTAATGGTCTTTGCCGTCAGATAAAAAATCCGTTCTCCCATCCCCTCTCCCATCGCTTTCACTGCCGGAAAGAGGGCGGATATGGTTTTCCCCACTCCGGTGGGGGCTTCAATAAATAATTTTCTTTTGTGGTAAATGGTTTGATAAACATAAGAGGCAAGCTCCTTCTGCCCTTCCCTGTAAGCAAAGGGGAAGGAAAGCTCCTTGATGGACCTGGTACGCCGCTTTTGCCACTGAAATTGAAAGTCCGCCCACTTCCGGTATTCTATCATCAGTCCGCCAAACCATTCCTCCAGCTCCTCCATATCATACTCAAAATGAAAATAACGAAGCTCTTCTGTGTCAATATTACAATAGGTAATTCTTACCCTGATATGTCTTAAATTGTTCTGGCTTCCATAAAAATACGCATAGCACTTTGCCTGCGCCAAATGAACCGGCACCGCTTCCCTGATCTTATGCAGCTCTCTGTAGGTTCCTTTGATCTCGTCAACGGTAACTGTCACCATATCTCTGTATGCTGCCGGGATCTCTCCGCCTGTCAGTTCCGGTGTCTGTGCCAAATCACCGCCCTGTTGAACGATAATGCCATCTGCACGCCCTTCCACGCAAATGGCGTAATCATCCGTCTCATAGCGATAGTTCAGAGAAACCTCCGCATGATAATCTGCCCCCATCCGCCGCTGGATCATTCGATGAATTCTCCCGCCTTCCTGCATGGCATTTTCCGGAGCCGCTGCTCTTCGATTGTCGATATTCCCGGAACGCAGGATAAATTCCACAAGGTTCCTGACCGATATGTGTATCTCCATTTCTTCTTCCATTCCGAAGCCTTTCCATTTGCTCCTTTGTTTCTCTTTTATATTAACAGAAAACTCCCCAAAAAGATAACACTATCTTTTCAGGGAGTCATGAAGATGCATAGTTGATCATGTGCAAGCCGCACAACATAGACAGGCAATTAACTTGCCAAGGCAAGACGATTTACAATTTGCTCAAACTCCGGGTTGTACCCGTCATAGGACACCGTCAGCACCTGCCTCAAATCAAGTCCCAACACGCCTACAATAGACTTAGCGTCTACTGTATACCTGTTATAAAAAACGTCAATATCAAAATCACATTTTGAAGCGGCTGCCACAAAATCCTTTACTTCATTTAAGTTTAACTTTATTCTTCGCTGCATTTTAACATCACCTTTCTTTCTCCTCATGCAGGCTCTGAAAACGTTTTCTTGTACTTGAAGAAAGATTACCACCCCTTACAAAATTTGTAAAGTATTTTTTCTAGTACAATTTTCCAAACTCCGTTATATCCTGGAAATTCATACATCTCTTTCCTGCATTCTTCATTATTTACCAAAAACTCTGATCATATACTGCTATTTTCTTGAAATTCCGTCATATACCTGCGGTATCGGATGGGCAGCATATTTCGCTGAAGTCCATAATTATTGCGCTCTTTTATTGCTATAGTATGAAAAAAGCTGCTAAACAGTTCACTATACATCTTCTCTCCCTCTGAAAAAGTATGTTCTGTCCGCCAGTCCTTTTCCTCTCCCGATACAAGATACCAATCCCTTCTTGCCGGATGAAGTGCAAAAATATTGCGTACTTCATCATGAATCACAAAATTTTCAAGAGGAAGCCGATCCGCAAAGTGAGGAACGATAAAAGTAATCACATTGTTCTTCGGTCCCATGGAAGCATACAGAATTTTATTTTCCAGCTCCTTAAACCGAAGAAATTCCACGTGATAGTGAGCCTCGTTTGCCGTAAATCTTGCCAATTCAAATACTCTGTGAATGTACGGGTTTGCAAGATTTCCCATAATATCTCTTTTATCCTTCATAGAAAGACCTGTTACAACGGTCTTATAAACGGCTTCCCCTTTGTCAGGTTTTTCCGAAGCAAGCGCCCTGCAAATGGCAAGATAAGTTTCCTTTCCAAACTCTCTGATAATCGTTGCAGCAACCCGTGCCGCCTTCTGCTCATCCGGCTGGCAGCTTTCATAAGCTGCAAAAAGACGGTAATTTTCATCCTCCCCCAGGCTAAGGTGAATCTGTCCATGGGGCTTTTTCTTCAGATAAGCGTCGTATATTCCCGTAAAAATTCCCTCCAGGGAATCCTCACAGATCAGATAATATTCTTCCATAGGCACTCCTCGCTGTCGTCAAACAAAGACAACTGTTTATATGTCATTCCGTCCCTGTCAAAGGGAAGCTTCTCCTTGCGGTCAATCAGATTCCGGGTAATATAGTCCTCATCCATTTTCGTGGGATACATCATTTTCCCATTACAGGTAATAAAATATAACGCCCGCTTCAGCGTTACGCCGATCCTTTTCAGATCCTCAAAGTTCAGGTTGCCGTTTCTCCTTGCCCGCACGATCCTCTGGGCGCTTTTAACACCGATCCCCGGCACCCGCAGAATCATCCTGTAATCAGCGCGGTTGATCTCTACCGGAAACAACTCCAGATGGCGAAGCGCCCAGTCCGCCTTGGGATCCAAAAGCACATTGAAATTGGGCTTTTGCTCACTTAAAAGCTCCCCCGCCTCAAAGCCATAAAAACGCAGCAGCCAGTCCGCCTGATACAGCCTGTGTTCCCGCAAAAGAGGCGGTCCTCCCGGCAGTGCCGGAAGCTCCCTGTCCTGATTCACATTCACAAACGCCGAATAGTAGACCCTCTTTAATTCAAACTTTTTATATAAATTCTCAGCCACCATCATGACCTGGTAATCGCTCTCCTGGGTAGCACCCACAATCATCTGGGTGGACTGTCCTGCCGGCACAAAGGAGGGCGCGTGTTTGTACACAACAATCTCGTTTTTATTCTGGGTAATGCCCTGCTGGATCTGCCGCATAGGGGACAAAATATTTTTCCTGTGCTTATTGGGTGCCAGCCGCTTTAATCCCTCCGCTGTGGGAAGCTCCAGATTCACACTCATTCGATCGGCAAGAAGCCCCAGCCTCTGAATCAGCTGGGGATCGGCGCCTGGAATCGCCTTCACGTGAATATACCCCTGAAAACGATACAGGGTACGCAGCTTGTGAACTGCCTCATAAATCAACTCCATGGTATAGGTAGGGCTGTATACGATCCCTGAGCTTAAAAACAATCCTTCTATATAATTACGTCTATAAAATTGTATGGTCAGCTCACAGATTTCGTCCGGCGTAAAGGTAGCGCGTGGAACATCGTTTGACTTCCTGTTGATACAGTATTTACAATCATAAATGCACTCATTGGTAAACAAGATCTTCAAAAGGGAAATACATCTCCCGTCCGCCCCAAAGCTATGACAGATTCCCGCCGACAGCGTGTTGCCGATTCCTGTGCCGTCTCCCCTTCTCCCTACGCCGCTGGAGGAGCAGGAAACGTCGTATTTCGCCGCATCTGCAAGAATCTTAAGCTTCTCCATAAGGGGCATATTTTCCTTTCCATGGATCATCAAGTCTTTCTCCATAGCACTCTCCAATCAGAACGTTTGTTTGTATTATCTTAACATAGCTCTTCCCGGAAAGCAAGCCATTTTCGAACATTTGTTCATTTTCTTCTTATTTTGAATATTGTGCCAGATATGGGAAATACTGTCTTTCAGAAAGGACGGTATTATCATGAATAAAGAAAAGAAAATCAACACCTATCCAACCGGACAGCAGCCTGCAAATTCCTACGATGACGGCAATATCCTGCCGGAGGATCTGCCATCAGACGTAATCCCCGATGAGGTTCCCCGCAAGGACGGTCCCGGTGGGGAATAATTGCAAGCTATCAATTTCTATCAGGGCAGCTTTCCGCTGTTTTTGATTCGCTTGATTTCTTCCAGCTTTTCTTTTATCTCTGCCTCTTTTCCCTGTCCGTCAGGTGCATAGTATATCCTGCCCTCCAGGGAATCCGGCAGACACTTCATAGCGGTGAGTTTTTCCGCTGTATCATGTGCATACTGATAGCCTTCTCCATAGTGAAGTTCCTGCATCAGCTCTGTTACTCCGTTTCTGATTTGAAGGGGCACCGGCTCCGCCAGCATTTTAACGGCATCCGCCTTTGCCCTTTCGTATGCCCTGTATAATGCATTGGATTTGGACGCCATGGATAAATAGACCACGGCGTGGGTTAAATTTACGCTGCATTCGGGCATTCCGTTAAAATGACATGCCTGATAAGCCGCAACTGCCACCTGCAATGCCTGAGAATCTGCCATTCCCACATCCTCGCTGGCAAACCTGATCAAACGTCTTGCCACATAAAGGGGATCCTCCCCCGCCTCCAGCATTCTTGCCAGCCAGTAAACTGCCGCATCCGGATCGCTGTTTCGCATAGACTTGTGAAGCGCCGAAATCAGGTTATAATGTTCCTCACCGTTCCGATCATAAAGCAGCATCTTTTTTCCAATGCACTGCTCCAGTATTTCCTCCTTTACCGTAATGGAACCGTCAGATCTTATCTCTCCGTTCAGCACCGCCATATCCAGCGTATTTAAGGCTGTTCGCGCATCTCCGTTGGCAAAAACCGCAATTGCCTTCAGCAGTCTTTCTTCTATATAAATGGTACTGTTACCAAGTCCACGCTTGTCAGTCAATGCATGATGAAGCAGCCGCAGTATGTCCTGTTCGGTCAACGCCTGTAACACAAACACCTTGCACCTTGACAGGAGAGCCGAATTAATCTCAAAGGAAGGATTCTCAGTAGTCGCCCCGATCAGAATAATACTTCCTTTTTCCACATAAGGCAGGAAAGCATCCTGCTGCGCCTTATTAAAGCGATGGATTTCGTCCACAAATACGATCGTTTTCAATCCCACCATGCGATCATTTTCAGCCTGCTTCATAACCTCCTTGATCTCTTTAATGCCGCTTGTGACGGCACTGAAATCAATGAATGACGAGTGTGTCACATTTGCAATAATGCGCGCTAATGTGGTCTTTCCAACGCCCGGCGGTCCCCAAAATATCATGGAAGTAATCATATCCTTTTCCAGCATCTGACGCAGTGCTTTTCCTTTACCCACCAGGTGTTCCTGACCAACATAGTCATCCAATGACTGAGGACGCAGCCTGCTTGCCAGGGGTGCATTTCTGTTGATCTCCTCTGCAAAAAGTGATAACTGCTCCATACCCCTCTCCCTTCTCGAACATTTGTTTTATTTTATCACTTCCTGCCTTATTTGTAAATGCCTGCGGCTCTGCGATTCGAATCTGTGGTGCTCCGACACAAATTTGCGCATAAAAATAAGCTATCAAGCTTATTTTTCATATTACATCTTCCATGCATCATAATTGCATCATCTTTCATATACCCCGCATAATTTTTTCTGTCCAAGCGGAACTGACGCTGCATTTTCGTTCTTTCTGTTGATCCATGACACGGAAGCATCCATTGCCACACGACATGCTTTTGTCTGATCTAGTGCGTTCAGCATAACGAAATCGTGTATCATCCCCTGGACTCTGATTGCAGTCACATCCACCCCTGCTTCTCGAAGTTTTCTGGCATACGCTTCTCCCTCATCCCGAAGCACATCCGCTTCCCCATTTATAATCAGGGCATCCGGAAGTCCTTCAAGCACATCCAGATCTGCCCTGAGAGGAGACGCCGTGATCTTATTCCGATCGCACTCTGATGGAGCATATTGATCCCAAAACCACATCATCCCTTCCTTATACAGATAATAGCCCTCTGCAAACTGCTTGTAAGAGTCTGTACAAAAGCAGGCATTCGTAACCGGATAATATAGCAACTGTTTCTGAATATAAGGTTTCCCCCGGTACTTTGCCATAATTGTCATTGCAATTGCCATATTTCCCCCAACGCTGTCCCCTGCCACCGTGAGCGTCTGACAATTCATGCAAATATTCAGCTTTTTCAAAATAAAAGGAAGTTGGCATAACACATGATAGCACTGCTCTATGGCGACCGGATAAGGCGCTTCCGGAGAACGACTGTATTCAGGAAATACCAGGACAGAACCGGTTCTTGCCGCCAGCTCTCTTACCAACTTTTCGTGGGTATGAAAACTTCCAAAAACCCATCCGGCTCCATGGATATAGAAGATCACATTTGCAGGAGATGTAATCCGCCCTGGACAAACCACATAGACCGAAATTTCTCCCCATCCTCCGGTGCTTACCGTTATACGCACAATGTCCGCGGGATACATACTGACCGGCGTACTTTGTGCCTTTTCCAGCGCTTCCCGCCCCTGCTCCGGCGGCAGTTGAAAAATCAATGGCGGAATAGCACTTGCATTGCTGACCTTCACCGCTTCCGGTTCAAGTGATATTCTTTTTATCATAAAATTTCCTTAATATTTTCTTTTAATTTATCATATTCTGGGATAGAGAAAACGCCCCATGTCCAGACACAACATCGGTCATCATGGATTCAGTCTTTCCCTCTTTTTTGCCGCTTCCTCCGCCTCCTTTACCAACGCCGGGTATTCCTCTTGACTTACGCACACTTTTCCCACGGAATCCTCATCACTATATCCATAATGATAAATTTCCCACTGCAGCCGCTCCCCCTCCCACCATTCTTCAGGGGGAAGATCATTATGCAGCAGACCGTCTACATGCCAGCCGTCTTCTCTTTTCGTCAGATAAAGGAAACGCTCTATCATGACCTCTTCCTCCGGGCTCCGTTCAGGCAGGTTCATTACACCGCTCTCCTCAAACACAAGATTCGCCAGGAAAACTGCTTTTCCTTTTTCCTCATCGATTACAAGCTCTCTTCCCGATAGATACACTTCCGCACTTTCCCAGGCATCTGTCATTACCCGGTCAGGCATTACATCGGAAAGAAGAGAAATGAGAAAAGTATTCCGTCCCATATACTGGAAAAAAAGCTGCGATGTCCCGCTTGCTTCCCGCCTTTTCAGGTCCACGTCAAGTTTTGCCTGCTCCTTCATTGCCCAATCCGCTTCTCTCACCTCTTCTGTCGTTCGATAGGCAATGTGCGGATAAAAGGTTTCATGAAGCTCCTTTATCTTTTGCTCCCAGCACAATGATAAAAGATAACTCTCAGGTTCTCCTCCTTCTACATAAATTGTCTCATCCGCTCCTGCAAACCAATCTGTGTAGCACCCTGTTATCTCCTCCTTTTGCCAAATACATTCCGCCGCCCCTTTCCACCGTTCCATATCCTTGACGGAGCCTCTGGGGTTATAGCGAATCTGCAGGTATGCGGCTGTCTGTATGCCGTTTAAAAGCTGTTCACCGCTGTTCGTTACCTCATCTTCCGAAAGATCTCCCTTTCCTGTCATCATAATCTGGTAGGCATTCAGATGGGCAACCTCATCCTCCTTTACGTCAGCCTGCATTCCTCCCCCTTCGTCTACCATTTCCATCAAAGTTTCATAATCCCATACCTCAATTTCCTTTAAGTTAAGGGCAAGGTTTCGGTTTAAAAGCGCCAGCATGTCCTGACTTGTATAGTCAGTACAGAGTCTTTCCAATTTGGCTCCCTTTCCTGACAGATCCGGCATATATAAATCATCGGAAAGCATCACGATGCTTTTCCCATTCCCCTGAGGATCAGGCAGGAAAAGAAAAACCATTCCCTGGAGATTCCCATTTAATTCTTTTCCTTCCCCTTTTAATACCACCACAGTTCCCTCAAAGACTGCTTCCTCGCTTTCTTCTCTTTCCTCTGCCGGATCTCCCTTGTTTTCTCCCCGGGTGCTTGTCTCAGTCGATGAAGGAACCTGCTCGTCTCCTTTTTCCTCCCTATAGGTGGTCCCCGTATAAGTGCAGCCTACGCAAAGAAATGTCAAAATTACCACTGCGGCAGTTGCACAAATACTTCTTTTTCTTTTCCCGGCGATATAGTCAATTCGTTTTTTCATAAACTTCTTTCCCGAAGTCATCATGGTTGCCGTCTCCAAAATTCTCCCTTTTTCTCCTGACACTCTGACCATTGCCAGGAGCGCTTCTCCGTATGCCCAGCGCTTTTCTTCCCCCAGCCTGCGCACACACCCGGCGTCGCAGGCAAGCTCTCCGTCCTGTTGGGATATCCTTGCCGCCAGCCATACCAGCGGATTATACCAGTTTATAATCAAACACAAAGCCCTCACCAGCGCCCAGATAGAATCTCCATGCCTGTAATGGGTCAGTTCATGTGCCAGAATCAGTTCCTGATGCCGGGCGCCTGCATCCAAATCCCTTTTCGGAATATAAATTGCCGGGACAAGACCAAACAGGCAGGGCGATGGGAGATCGTTCCCCACTGCATAAACCCGCAGCTTTCCAAAGCCTGTCCTCTCATCCTTCAGTCTTTTCCTTTCAGAACACAAAAAACGGTAAAAGAAGAGATTCCGCCAAAGAAAAAGAAGGAAAAGCAACGCCATTCCTGCAAGCCATAAAATTTCTGAAAGCTGTCTGAGCCTTCCGAAAAAAGTCCCCGCCCAATGCCATTTTAATTCATATGAATATGAGGTAATTTCCTCCCCGGCATCTTCCCTGGGTGCCTGCTTTTCTCCTTCCTGTTCCCATCCCACTTCTCCTCCGGATGGAATCTCTGTCTCCAGCTCTTCCCTTGCCTGGTTTTCCTGATATGCCTTTTGCACCTTTTGCGTGTATTCCTGAAACTGCTGTCTTTTGTATACCTCCTCCTGCCTGCTTTCCTCTTCCGCCAAAACTTTTCTTCCCATCCTCCATAAGTCCGTATTCATAACGCTGATGGGACCGGGCAGAAGCATACCGGGCATGAGAAGCCGCACTGCCACAAACAGCCAAAGAGAATACATAAAAACAGGGCTGACCTTTTTTTGAAATACTTTTCTGATCAGCAAAACGCCAAGAATCATCAAAGAAGAAACGATGGTTTTGGTCATCATCCTATCACCGCCTTTCCTCTTTTCCGTCCTTTTGTATCGCCGCGTCTTTTTCCGCCCTGCGAAGAACTTCCCGCAGTTCCTCTATATCCTGTCTGCTCAGAGGATGATTCTCCACAAAAGCGCTCATCAGCATACCCAGACTTCCGCCATAGGTCCGCTTCAAAAAAGATTCCGTCTCCTTCAAAACAACCTCCTTCCGCTTCACCTCTGAGAAATAAAGCCTTGCCCTTTCTCCTTCCTCGTATCGGATATAACCTTTCTCCTGCATTCTGCGCAGAATCGTGTTAGTGGTGCTCTTGCTCCATCCCTGCTTTTCCTTCATTTTATGTACCAGCTGCATCAGCGTTTGGGGCTGCTCCTCCCACAAAATTTCCATAACGCTCCATTCTGAATTGTTTAAACTGAAATTCTCATTCATACCTTTACTCCTCCTGTGCTTCCCAACAGTTCATCCTTTTACGCCTATTAAGGTTGACATTTGTAACCTTATTATTTTACATTACCATAGTGTGTTACATATGTCAACCTCAATGTCCGCCACAAAAAAAGTCGATTGCCTATTTCAAGGCAATCGACTTTTCTATTATGATAAGCCGACTCGCAAAGCATGGCGGCGTTCGTTTATAATTCCTAAAGGCGTGCATATTCCTCTTCAACCGTTTTTATACCCATCTGAATAGCTGCATCCAGATAATATTTTCCAATTTCTTTGCTTGCAGTTCTCGGATCTCCCTGCACTGTCTTATCTTCATTCGGCTGATGCAAATAAGTGAAAAGATCGTTAATCCCCCACTCACAGCTTTTCAACTTTTTCTCCTCCGGAGGATAAGTAGAAAGATCCACATCGTCGGTGAGATACATAAGCGTAGAACACTCGACGCAGTTTCCGTGTCCCACCTCCGGTACAACACCGTCAGGAAGTATAAAGGAAGAGACCGAAATGATCTTACTCTCCGTTTCATTTGAAAGTTCTACACATAATCTGTTCACTGCATAGCTCTGATTTTCAGCGCCGTGACCGTTTATAATGACAATCAACTTATATTTCTGCATAATCAGCATGCGAAGAAACTCCCTGAGAACCAGACAAAAAACGTCTTCCTTGGAGTAAAAGCTCTTCATGCCATTAGATGGAAAATCTTGTCCAACAATATACTGTGCGGTATCCTCAAATCCCATGGCATCCAGGGTTTCCGGAGACCGCTCTCTTTCTGTACCGCAAAACAAAGTTGGCATAACAACTCCTCCGGTTTGTTTTGCAAGTTCTACGGCAACATAATGTGCCACCATGGGATCCGATCCATAGGGCATCGCCGGTCCATGCCATTCAAGAGGTCCAATAGGCAAATATGCAATACTTTTTCTCGCCTGTTCCTCCAGGATTTCCCCTGGTCTTAAATGTTCAAATTCAACTGTCCTCATACACAATCTCCTATATTACTGTTTTTCTGATTTTCTTCTTAGAATAAACGATATTTCCAACGATTCCGTCAATTCTCATAAGCTCTTGATTGAGCTTTGATGCACTGAAAATTTCCTGAGTATTTCCAAGAACATTACTCCTTTCAAATACCTCAGCATCATCGCATCCGTCAAGCACCCGATTGCAGCATTCCAAAACATTTTTGGGCGTATCCTTTGGAATTTCCATATCATACTCTCCATATTCATGTGAAACCAACAAATGATCTGTTTGAGGCAGCCAGGAAATAATTTTTTTCACCGACTGCCTGTAACTTTCTATGTCAGTCGCCTCATCTGAAAACACATAGGTAGATGGGTTACATGCATCCCCAATGATCATGGAACGTGTTCTGTCATCATATAAGGCAGCTGTTCCGCCTGTATGACCGGGTACTTTTATTACCGTGACACATCGTCCTCCCAGTTCAAATTTTTCTTCATCATTCAAAAATTTTACTTTATGGGGCAATCCCCGGCTAAAGTCAGTTCCTGCCAGTGCTTCCGGGGGACAATACTTTTCACACATGCTCCGACTGTAATCCAAACGCACCTTAATGCCTTGATTGCTATAAAAAAGATCCTTATCCTCCTTACAAATATATACCTCCTCGAATTCACCGGCAGCTCCACAGTGATCGCCATGACCATGGGTCAGAACAACGTCGTATGGGAGCTTTGTCAACTTTTCCACGGTCTCCCTTAAGCCTCGAAAGCCTATGCCTGTATCAATGAGAAGAGCCCTTTGGGTTCCTTCAATCAAATACATTTTGGTTACCGAAATATCCTCTATGCAGGTAATTCCATCGTAGATTCTTCTTATGTAGTAATATTTCATATTTCTCCTTATCTATTCGTTCCGTTCAACTGCCGCATATACGATCTGCCGGATTTTGCCACGCACCTTGAAATCCGGGGATCCCTGCATGAAATAGACCATGTATATTCCAGCCTTTGGATCCACAAAGAAATAGGTGCCAAGGAAGCCGTCCCATCCAAATTCACCTACATTTCCATTTGAATGAATTTCCTCAGGGTAAAGCATAACGCGCATAAGATTCCCGTAGCCATAGCCATCCAGAAGATCGTCCCACATGCAGCCACGCTGACTCTCTGTTAAATGGTTCACCGAATACATCTTTACAGTTTCACTGGACAGTACTCTTTCCCCATCCAATTTTCCACCGTTTAAAAGCATCCGTGCAAAACGACTGTAATCATCAATTGTAGAATAGAGACCTCTTCCGATCTCCGGCGCCCAGCCTCCGCCTGATGAGGTCACATAAGGCATCTCATCCAAGGGATTATCCTCGGGTGCAATTGTTTTTGCCCCAGGAATAACCACCATTTTGCCGTCCCGCGGTATCAAAATATCAGGCACATGCGTGATATCCTCTTTTGTGAGAATATATTTGGTGTGATCCATTCTAAGAGGATCAAGAACCAGTTTTTTTACAAGCTTATCATAGGACATACCGGATGCCTTTTCCGCCACCCCGCCCAAAACATCAGCACTATAACCATAAGCCCATTGGGTTCCAGGCTGAAATGCAAGGGGTGCTGCCGCCAACCGGTCACAGGCATCAGCATAGGACATTTTGATTCCTCTTCGGAATTCCGCCAAAATCTCCTCATATACTGTCTTTAAACCAGATACCGCCAGTTCGTTTCCGTAAATTGGATCAGGGAAAATCAGTCCGGAAGTCATATCCAACAAATTTTTCACCTTAACCGGACAGACAGGATCAACAAGAGTTCCATTTTCTGCAACTTTTATCTTCTTAAAAGAGGGGAGGAAATCACCCACTTCATCCTTGGGGCTTAAGATTCCCTGCTCGAAGAGCTTTTGCACTACCACAGATGTAATTGGTTTTGTCATAGAACACAGACATACCATACTATCCTCATCGATGTTGCCAAAGCAGTTCCTGTAAAGCATCCCGTTCACATTTCCGATTTCAACAGAACATCCCAAGATTTTCTCATGAGCTACCTCATTCGAAAGAAGATGTTCTAAACCTAATAAACACTGGGAATTTAATTTCATCATATTATACAACCTCCTTAATGATATTTACCTGTGTAATCTCATCTCCGGCAAGCTCTGCCTGTGCCTTTCCATCGGCAAGGACAATACATCTATCACAAAGGGAAATAAACTCGGGCATGTCGGAGGATACAAGCACCACTGCCATACCCTTTTGGGTTAATTCATCAATAATGTCGTAAAATTCCCTTTTAGCGCCCACATCAATCCCTTTGGTCGGCTCATCCAGAAAAAGAACCTTACATTCCGTCATCAGCCATTTTGCCAGTACGACTTTCTGCTGATTTCCTCCGGAAAGATTTCCCACTCTTGTTTCCTGGGAAGGCGCCTTTATCCTCAATTTCTCGTAAAACCGTCCTGTTTCCTTCGTTTCTTTTCTTTCATTGATTGCAGGATATCCTTTAAGCTTTTTTAAACTTGCCAAAGAGATATTCTCACGAATATTCATATTGATGACCAGACCGGAGCTTCGGCGCTCCTCGGTCAGGAATGCAAGACCTGCTGCCACGGCATCTGCAGGCTTTGTAATCTGGATCTCTTGTCCCTCAATTTCAATTATCTTTTTAACGCCGTTTGTAAGCTGTCCGAAAATCGCCCCTAAAACTTCGCTTCGTCCGGCGCCTACCAGTCCGCCAAGACCAAATACCTCACCCCGGTGAACCTCAAAGGAAAGCTCGTCAATAATATTTTTGGTTGAAATATTAGGGTTTGGTATGTGAAGTTTTTTAACACTTAGCACCACCTCATCCGTGGAAACATTTTTATGGCGATACTGATTTTCAAGGTTTCGTCCCACCATTTCCTCAATCAGCTGATTCTGGCTTACCTCGTTAATCAAATGAAAGGCAACGCTTTTACCGTCGCGCAACACCAGAACCGAATCACAAAGTTCAAATACCTCATCCAGCTTGTGGGAAATGTAAAGGATCGACACCCCTTCCTTTCGCAGCTGTTCCAGAATTGCAAAGACCTGCTTAACCTCGTTTCCGGTAAGCGCGGTGGTGGGCTCGTCCAGTACCAGAATACGGGGTTTTTTGATGATCGCCCTTAAAATACTGATCAACTGTATCTGACCGCTGTTCGTAACACTTCGAAGAATCTGCGCCGGATCAAGATCCACGCTTACCTTATCCAGAAATTCTCTTGTCATATTATACAGTTTTTTAAAATCCACAATATATTTTCCCCCGGGAAGGTTCCCCACCATCAGGTTTTCCGCAACGGTTGCATCCAGCATAACGTTTAATTCCTGATAAGCCATCTCGATGCCAAGCGCCTGCGCAGTGCTAATGGAATCCATCTTCACAGGCTTGCCGTCGATATGCAGTTCCCCTTCGTAGCTGCCGTAGGGATAACTGCCGGAAAGAATCTTCATAAGGGTGGATTTTCCCGCACCATTCTCTCCACAGATCCCCAGGAATTCACCCTGCTTTAATGAAAAGCTTACATTATCCAGCGCCAGGACACCGGGGAAACGCTTTGTAACGTGTTTCATTTCAAGAATTGGTTTCATGATCCGTTCCCTCCCGTTTATTCCTTAGCCGAAGCGATCTTTTTCTGTCTGTAAAGGTCAAGCGCCAGCGCCAGGATCAAAATTACGCCAAAAATCAGGTTATTCCAGTAACTGGAGACACGGGTCAAAATCAAACCGTTGTCAATTTCCGCCATTAAAAAGCAGCCCAGAAGCGTACCGATTACCGTGCCCTTACCGCCGGCAATGCCTGTACCGCCGATGATAACACCACACATCAAAAGGAGCTCTGTTCCAGAACCTGCATTGGGCTGCGCGGAGTTAAAACGCGCCGCTTTAAATACTCCCACAAGGGCGGCGCAGACGCTGACCATAACATGGGAAATCATGCTGACCTTTCCAATATTGATACCTGCCAGCTTGGCGGTTTCCCGGTTTCCGCCGATGGCATAAAAAGAACGTCCCAGCCGTGTTTTACTTAAAATAAAATGAAAGACAATGGTTATCACAAGCGCAACTATAATCGTCCAGTAAAGCTTGGGCAGAGGTCCTCTCTGCCCAAGTGCCTTAAAGCTTTCGGGGAAATAGTTGATGCACTGACCGCCTGTCAGAAGAAGGATCAGACCGCTAAGAGCGTACTGAATGCCAAGGGTAGTGATAAAACCGGGAAGACCTACGTTACACAAAAGAACTGCCTTCAACATACCAATCGCAAATCCGCAGGCAAGAGCTCCGAGAATTGCGAAAGGAATCGGAACCTCCATTTGAAGCAGCCATCCACATGTAATTCCCGCAAGACTGACAACCGAACCAAAGCAAAGATCCATTTCACCGCATACCATCAGGCAGGTAAGAGGCGCGGCAATTAATAAATTGTAGCTGGTTGTTCTTAAAATATCCAACAGATTATCCGGACGGACAAACGTACTGTTCACTGCCGTTACAAGTATCATGATAAGCAGCACCATGATAAGCGCCGGCGATTCCTCTTTGTTCAAAAGTTTTTGCATTGTTTTATTTTTCAATTTCATCCTTTTCTCCCCAAATTAATTCCCGTATTGACAGAATTTATTCCAGTGTAAGACCAAGCTTTTCTGCAAATTCAGCGGCGCTCTTCGCATCCAGAATACCACAGCCTGCATCGGTGTTCTTTTCATATTCCTCGCCGTTTAATACCTTGGATGCGACCATAGCCGCCTGATAACCGCAGTTATACCAGTCCTGAATTGCCAGACGGTCGATGGTACCGTCCTTTGTTGCCTGAAGACTCTGCTGTTCATAGTCAATTCCTACTATAAACATCTCGTCCTGAAGGTTGTTCTCTTCAATATACGTAGCAACGCCCACTGTACCGGCACCGTCGCACATAATAACCGCGTTGATGGGATCCACCTTTCGAAGATCGCCAATCAGGTTTTGCGCCTTTACGGAGTCGCCTCCAGTTTCATACTGACCTTCCACCGTGATGTTGGGGCTGTCTTTAAAATATTCGTTGATCATATTCCAGCAGTCAGTCTGGGCAACGTTAGCAAAGTGGCTGCGGATATAAACCAGATGTGCTTCATTGTCGCCTACCATTTCCTCCATTGCCTTACACTGTAACTCAGCCATAACCACTGGATCGATCATAATGGTATAATCTATAGCATCTTTCATCAATTCTTCATCGTATGCAAATTGCAAAACGGAGGTTACCACGCCCTTTTGTTTTGCTTCCCTTGTTGCGTCCAGCGCCACATCCAGGTCGGAGAGCAGAACCGCTACATTTGCCCCTTGGGTCACTGCGCTTTCATAAAGAGAAACTGCCTCCGTGTTTGACCATGCGTTAGTGCCAGGTCCCACATACTGGCTGTCCCAGCCAAGCTCCACACAGGCGTCCTCCCAGCCCTGCTGAAGCTGCGCCCAGATAAGTCCTCCTACAGGCGCCACTAAAACTGCTTTCGTCTTTTCATCGGAACCATCTTCTGTTGTTTCAGTTGTTTCAGCCTTTTCTGTTTCCCCATTTCCCGGGGCATCATTTGACTTACTGCCGCATCCAATCATACCAAGCACCATAGCGGTACATAATGCAATTGCTAATAATCTCTTTTTCATATTGTTTTCCCTCTTCTATTCAGTATTCCCATGCATTCACATGGACTCCCGAATCATCAATTTGCTGTTTAATGTTGTTCTGTGAATTGCCTTTTCCTTTTGCTCGTCATCCAATGCCTTCACCATGTAGTTTACGCTCAATTCCACCGCTTCCTTGACGGGAAAGGCAATGGAAGAAAGAGATGGCGTAAGATAGCTTGCCATGCTGATATTATCTATGCTGCAGATTGCAATATCCTCCGGAATCGCCAGACCCGCTTCACAGATTGCACGGTATGCGCCGATTGCATACTGGTCGTATCCCATCAAAAAGGCTGTGGGATGATCTTTTTCCTTCAGGGCTCCCTTCATCGCAAGATATCCGCCCCGTTCGAAACGCTCTTTGTTCAGATATACCGGAATCTCTTTTTCGTCTATCTCATTCGCGCAAAAGGCTTCTTTGAACTCGCCCCGGCGAAAGCCATAATTCATCTCATCGGTCATCACACCGATTTTCTTATGACCCTTTTGCTTCAAGATCCAAATGGCTTCTTCAAGCGCCGGGACAATATCAATCCTGACACTGTCCATAAAAGAAAAATAATTTGGCGCCGGCATCAGCGCAATGATCGGCAAATGGTTATAGGCAACATATTTCTTAATGTAATCGCTCATTTTGAGAGGGGCGCAGACGATAAAAATTCCCTCGACACACCGCATCCGGCATATATCCAAAGCCTTTTTACAGCTGTCGTCATCAAAGAAAAACGGAGTATAAAGCGGCGTATATCCAATCTTGCTCAACTCACAGTCAAATTCTACCAGGATATTTGTAAAAAAGTCGCTGATCATATCCGGAATAATGATTCCAACGGTATAAGTTTTGTCCTCTTTTTTCTTCGGATGATATCCAAGCCGGAAAGCAATGTCATTGATCCTCTGTCTTGTTGCCTCAGCGATTTCTGTATCTCCTTTAAGCGCGCGTGAAACAGTAGATACATTAACGCCAGCCTCCCTGGCAATGTCTTTTAGTGTTGTCATAGAGGCACTCTCCTTTCGCAATTTTTCGGAATGCATTCTTTTTTCTTGCTAATTGGAGTATATTAAATCCCTATATTATTGTCAATACTGTACTGTTTTTGCGATTTATTTTTGTATATTTTGTATATTTTGTATATTTTTATTTATTATGTTTCGAAATGTTTCGAAGAAAAATATGGAAATTTTAAATTTGATTTGATCTTTTAATTCGAGATTGCATTTATTAAACTAAGGCGCTGCAAGAGGATACCCTTTAAGCTGCCTTGGTATTCCCTCCATTGAAAAAGGATGTTTTTTGTGGTATATTGTAACTATTCATCCCTGCAATACCACATATTACAAAGAACCATCAGAATGTGAGGATATTTTTGTGTTAAGAATCTTTTTTGTAATTATTGTTTCTCTGCCTTTCATCGTTTATTATCTGAGCAAAGCTTTCTACATTGAAAGACATGATGAAAAATATACGGAAGCAGACCGCTACAAGGTAGCAAAACGCGCCGTTTCCATTTTACAGCGCAACGGTTTCATACATACCAATGTTTACGGCACGGATAACCTTCCTGAAGACGGCGGCTATGTGATGTATGCCAATCATCAGGGTAAGTATGATGCCCTGGGCATCATTTCCGGACACCCTTCCCCCTGCACCGTTATGATCGATGACAAACGCTCCCACCAACTTGTAACTTCTCAGTTCATCACCCTGCTAAAAGGGATCAGACTGGATAAAACAGACATGAAGCTTCAAATGAAAACTATCCTGCAGGTAATCGCCCAAGTAAAGGAAGGGCGCAGGATTATTATCTTTCCCGAAGGGGGATATTACCGTAACCGGAACCAGGTGCACGATTTTCTTCCCGGCGCTTTTCAGTGCGCCACCAAATCCCACAGCCCCATAGTTCCGGTAGCTTTGATCGATTCCTATAAACCTTTTGAGCTTAACTCCTTAAAGCCGGTCACCACTCAGGTGCATTTTCTTCCGCCTATTGCCTATGAGGAATACAAGGGATTGACCACCCGGGAAATTGCAGAGCTGACCAAGAGCAAAATCGTGGCAGTGATCAACGAAGTGTGCAATCCCGCTCCTGAGACCTGATGAACGAACGCCGCCACGCTCCGCGAGCCGGCTTATCGTAACGAACACAGACCCGCCTTCTACACGAGGGCGAGTCTGTATTTTTTACAGGGCGCGCTTTCTTCGGAGGGTAATCTGATAAGCAGGATACTCTCCCAGATCGGCAGGCATGGGAATTCCTGCCTCCATCAATGCCGAGCCATAATAGCATCTGCCCGTATCTGCATCCTCATATACCGCATCTGCGATCAGCCCTTTCACAGGCACATAATTTACCGGCATATTCCCGTGAACCTCCAACATCACCACATGCACCAATGCCTCTTCCCTGTCTTCCGACACAAACATCCAGGCGCCATAGGCATCGCAAAATGGGTCTGACAAGCGATAGTAGTCTCCTTTTTGAATCAATTCGGCATACTTTTTGTACTCGCAGATCTGCTTTCTGATTTCTTCCTTTTCTTCCCTGCTCAGGTTTCCTGGATCCAGCTCATAGCCAAAGGTTCCCGCCATTGCAACAATGCCCCTTGTATGCAGGCTTACGCTGCGCCCGGTTTGGTGGTTCGGAGTTGCAGACACATGGGATCCCACCGTAGAGACCGGGTAAAAAAAGGATGTCCCATATTGAATGCGGATTCGGTCGACAGCGTCCGTATTATCGCTGCACCAGATCTGGGGGCTGTAATACATAATCCCTGCGTCAAACCTTCCGCCGCCGCCGCTGCAGCTTTCAATCAGCATGTCCGGATATCTTTCCATAAGCTTTTCCAGAAAGTCATATAGCCCCAGCACATAATCATAGGTAACCTTTCCCTGCTGGTTTTCCTTGGAATAAATATCCGTAAGGCTTCTGTTCAAATCCCACTTTATATATTCAATCTTTCCCTGATCCAGTACGCTGCACAATTGGTCGAATACATGTTCACGCACCTCTTTTCTGGAGAAATCCAACACCAGCTGGTTTCTTCCCCGCACAGGATTCCTTTTGGGAATCCGAATGGCGTAATCAGGATGCTCCCTGAAAAGCAGACTGTCTTCCGAAATAGATTCCGGCTCGATCCATATTCCAAATTTCACGCCCATATCATTGACTTTTTGGGTCATTTCTTTCAGCGTACATCCCAGTTTTTTCTCATTGACCTGCCAGTCTCCCAGACCGCTGTTATCATCATCCCGCTTTCCGAACCATCCGTCGTCCATGACAATCATGTCAATTCCAAGCTCCGCCGCCTCTCTGGCAAGCTTTAAGATCGTCTCCCCTGTAAAATCAAAGTATGCCGCCTCCCAGCTGTTTAACAGAATCGGTCTGAGTTGCTTTTGATACTTCCCCCGGCATATATGCTCTCTGATGCATTTGTGATATTGCCTGGAGAGCTTTCCAAAGCCCTGATCTGAATAGGTGAGAATGGTTTCGGGAATGACCAGCTCCTGCTTCTTTTCCAATGGATAATGGAAAAGATCGCTCTGAAGTCCCATCATAACCCTTGTTTGACCAAACTGGTCATGCTCAGCTTCGCATAAAAAATTACCGCTGTATACAAAAACCATGCCGTAGCATTTTCCCATATCCTCCGTCGTATTCCTTTCGGCTACAATCACAGCCGGATTATATTGATGGCTGGATGTTCCTCTCCGGCTTCCAATCGCATAATTTCCGTGCTGGATCCAAGTGCGCTGAAAATTGCGCTCCATAGCATGTCTTCCGTAAAAGCTGATCATATCGTAGCTTCCGGACATAAAATCCAGACAAGCCGAAGCCGCCTTTTCCACAACGATCCGCCCTTCGCCGCAGTTGACGATCTTAGCGCTTCTTGTAATGATATCCTCTTTTTCCAAAACACCATAGAAAAGTCTCAGCTGTACGCCGCTTACAGAATCCGCCATCAGAATTTCCAGGGTATCCGCCTCATCCTCCCCTGCATACACCGCCGGCAGCCCCTTCAAGGCATATTTTCCCCTTCTGATCTCATGGCTTACATAGCGCAGATCACAGCATTCGGAACCGTCCTCATTCTGAATCATCAACGCGCTGCCCCGATAATCTCCCATTCCCATACATGGATATTCCTGAGGAAGAACATCCAGCGAATAGGTTCTGTCATTCCCCACATCATAAGGATTCCCTGAAAACCCTCTGTCATAATAGGTCAACAGATAATCCATGTCCCCCTCTGTCTTCCCTCCATAATACAAATGCAAAAGAAACCCAAAATCATCTACCTTCATCTGATAGGTGGTATGGGCTGTCTGCAAAGTAAACGTCCGGTTCTCCTTCTGATACCAAATCGCCATAAATTGTCACCATCCTTATTACTTAATTACTTCTTACTTTTTATCCCTTCCATCCCTTTCCGACTCCATCTATCCTCTCACCCATATCTCTTTCGTACCCTTCGTAACCCCGGAGAATCGCGTCCCGCGATTCTTGTCGAAACAACTTAGTTACTCTTAGGCGGCGTCCTTCGCCGCCCTAGAGTAACTTTGTTTCGTTACGATGTAGTAATTCTTGGACGGCGTCTTCCGCCGTCCTAGAATCACTTCGTTTTGTGTTATTTGACTGCCCCATTCACAACCCCATTCAAGATCTGTTTCTGACAAATCACATAAAAGATCAGAATCGGAATCAACGACAGCAGATAGGAAGCAAACGCCAGGTTATAATTTGTTCCAAACTGCGTCTGGAAATTCAGCTGTGCCAGGGGCAGCGTATTCTGATCGGAGCCTGCGAGAATGACCAAGGGAGTCATAACGTCATTCCATACGGCAAGCGCCGTAAGAACCGCCACCGTTGCATGCATAGGCTTCATAATCGGGAAAATAATCTTCCAATAGGTAGTCCAGGTGGAAGCGCCGTCTACCTTTGCCGCCTCCTCCAGCGCCATGGGAATATTCACAAGATAACCCGAATACAAGAGAATATTCATAGGCATATAAAATACCACATACAGGATAATAACGCCAAACCAGTTGGCAAGCCCCAACTCCGCGGTCTGCTTTGCCAGCGGCATCATCAGAATTGCAAAGGGTACAAACATACCGCTTACAATGAAAAGATATACAAAGCTGTAAAACTTGCTGCCCGCCTTATTCCTTCCCAGAGCATAGCCCATCAAAGAATGAAGCGCTAAGGATAAACCTACCGTAACCAGGGTGATTACCAGGCTGTTTCTAAGGGAATTCCAAAAGTCCGTTACCCGCATTGCCTCCCTGAAATTGTCAAAGCTCCAGGTCTTCGGCAGAGACAAAATGCCGCTGATGCTGTTGGTCATCTCCGAAGGCTGTTTAAATGCAATAATAACCGTCATATACAGCGGAAAAATAATGGTAGAAAGACCAAGGATCAAAAGGATCATTGCCGGCCAGTTTACTCTTTTCTTTATCATAACTGTTCCTCCTTTTTACCTGAAAACTTCATCTGTGCCACTGAAACACATACGATCACAATAAAGAATACCACTGCATTGGCGCTCTGGAAGCCAAACTGACCGCCTGACATACCATTGTTGTAGATCAGGTAGGAAATGGATTCCGTGCTCTGCGCCGGTCCGCCTTTTGTCAACGCCATGATCTGATCGAACACCATCAGGAAATTTTTCACGCAAAGCACCATGTTGATGGAGAAAAAGGGAATAATCAGCGGGAAGGTAAGGTGCCTGAACTGCTTCCAGCCTGTTGCGCCATCCAATCCTCCTGCCTCATAGACATCCTCCGGCACAGTCTGAAGTCCCGAAATATAAATAATGGTGTTCATTGCAATTGCCTGCCATGCGCACACGATCACAATTCCAATCCATGCGGAATCCGGATTGGAGAGGATACTTGTACTTAAGGACTTAATTCCAATCATGGATGCCACTGCAGGCAGAATATAGGTAAAAAAGTAGTTAAAGATATAACCTACAACCAGCGCCCCTAAAATGTTGGGCAGGAAATATGCGCCCCGGAAAAAGCTTTTTGCACGGATCTTGCTGTTTAACGCCAGGGCAAGGAGGAGCGACACAACGTTTACCACAATCGTTGATACAATTGCAAGCTTAAAAGTAAACAGATAGGATTTTCCCACTCGTGCGTCTGAAAATAAATCCATATAGTTTCTGAAACCGACCCAATCATAATTTCCAAAGCCTTTAAAATTGGTAAAACTGTATATCACGCCCCTGATTAACGGGATCGTATTAAAGCAGATAAACAGCGCCAGTATTGGAATCGTGATCAGTAAAAACGTTCTTTTTCTCTCATTTTTCATGACATCTCTTCTCCTTTACTCTTTCACATTTCCATGCTCTTTTTCATACTCCTGTACCATGCGGATGATGTCTCTGTTATACCGCTGCCAGTCTGTATCAAATTTACTTAAGAAAGCGTTTACATCCTTCTGAAGCAGGAAGGTCTGAAGCTGCGCGTCCACCGCCATCTCGGAAGGATAATAGTGATCCTGATAATCTGTCATATTCCCGGCTTCAATAAAGGAGAGCATTCCGTCCAACATAGAAGAAAGTTTGAAATCTCCCACCTTACAGGGAACTGCATTCTGCGCGTCAATATATTTCTGCAGATTTTCGTCTGCAAGCAGGAAATCCAAAACCTCATAGGCAGCTTCCTTGTTTTTGCAGTCTGCAGTGACGCAGAACCCTAAGTCGATACCGGAATTCAGAGTCCTTCCGTCCTTGTCGTCACACGCCGGCATAACGAAAGAATCGATGTTCAGATCCGGGTTAACGGATAAAATCTGGGGCGTAGCGTAGCTTCCGATGGGATACATTGCCGCTTCCCCTCTTGCAAATGCCGTACACGCGTCATTGTAACCGTAAGCAAAGGGATCCTCCGGTCCGTAAGGCAGCAGCTGGAGATACTTCTCCGACAGCTCCTTATATTCCTTCGTAAAATTGGTTTCTCCCCTGTTTACCTGCTTTGTGGTATCTGAGGGTGAAAGCTCTACCGCCATAGCGTTCCAGGGTGCAAGGCAGGTCCATGTATCCTTAAATCCAAAGTAAAAAGGTAAAATGCCTTCTCCTTTGATCTCCTCGCACAACGTCACCATCTCCTGCCATGTTTCAGGTATCTGCCAGCCATGCTCCGCAAACAGATCTCTGTTGTAGAGAACCCCGGCAGCATTTGCCACATAGGGGACTATGTAGGATCCTTCTGTAGGCACCAGTTCCAATGATTCCGCAATGTCCAGATATCCCGGATTGATGGTCTGCAGCCCCTCATAGGCAGAAACATCTGCAAGAATCCCCGCATCCACAAAATAGGAGTAGTTGATATCGCCGCCAATTCCTATAATGTCCGGGTAATCCTCCCGGATAAATCTTGTTCTCAGAATCGTCATTGCATCGTTAGGGGAACTGATTTTTAACCGAATGTCATCATGAGTGGCGTTGAATTCTTCTTCCACCGTCTCAAAATAAATGGCTGCTTCCGGCTTGTACTGCACAATTTCAATTTCCACCTTTTGATCAGCAGCAGAGTTGCCGCAGCCCTGCATGGCAAGTGCCGCCGTCATGCAGCATAACGCTAAACCCAGATACTTCATTCTCTTCCCATTCATAGCATTATTTCCTCCTCTTTTTGATAGTCACATTATAACATACCATTATGCCATCAATAAATACCACCATTTTAGACATTTTATGCCATTATGCTATTTTTATGATATATATTTGAAGTCATCTAGCATTTTGGTATATAATAATAGCAATATAGCTTTTTGAGGTGATTTATGAGTGAAGTGATCTTTTCCGTTTTTCCAAGTGAGAATTTTGTAGATCTGGGCTTATACCAGTTTGGCTGGGAGCAGTGCGATCCTTCCCACTCCTTTGGTCCCGCCGCAAGAAATCATTACCTGTTTCATCTATGTTTATCCGGAACAGGCACTTTAATTGCAGACAATGAAAAGGGCGAATCGATCACCTACCAGATTAAAAGCGGGCAGGGATTTTTTCTTTTTCCTCATCAGATCTGTACCTATATTGCAGACCATGACATTCCCTGGGAATATGCCTGGGTAGAATTTGACGGGCTCAGAGCAAAAGAAACCATCGAACTTGCCGGCTTCCGTTTAAGCCAGCCTGTATATAAAGCGCGTTATAAAGATATTGCCGAAACCATGAAAGAAGAGCTTCTTTACATCGTCAATCATAAAGAGGAATCTTCCTTTCATCTGATCGGACATCTTTATCTGTTTATAGACAGTCTGATCCGTTCCTGTGCATCGGACCAGACGGGAAAAGGCAGCAGCCTCCGCAATTTTTATTTGAAGGAAGCATTTACCTTCATCGAACAGAACTTTCAGAATAATATTTCCGTGGAAGACATTGCCGCCTGCTGTGGATTGAACCGCAGTTATTTTGGAAAAATTTTTCATGAGAGCACCGGAAAATCACCCCAGGAATTTCTTATTTCCTACCGCATGACCAAGGCGGCGGAGCTTTTAAAGCTCACCGAGCTGTCTGTCGCCGACATTGGAAACGCCGTAGGGTATCCCAATCAGCTGCATTTTTCCAGAGCTTTTAAAAGTGTGTACGGGATCTCGCCCAGACAATGGCGAAACGAAAACCGCATCGTAAAGAAAGGTATTGAATAAAAATGAAAACAGGAAAACGAGCAAGAGCCGCTTCCATCATCGGGGGAGCCGACGGTCCCACCGCCATATTTATGGTCGGTCATAAAGAAAAAAATCTCTTCCGGCGCATCCGGCTTTTTTTTCTAAACTACAAGTACAAAAGGAAAAGAGTCCGCGCTGCAAAAAGCGTTATCGCCGCTCCCCATACCATAGAAGAAGTAATCCAATATATCACTTCCCGTTATGGGGCTGTGGAAGCGGATAAATGTTATCCCTATTATCAGGAAAGGAAGCGGAGTATGCGCTACTCCCTGATCCAGCGCTATAAGCCGGAACTTTTAGGTCCCCAAAAATCCATTGTGCCTCCCAGAGATTTTAACGATGAAGAGTCCCTGAAGCTATGGCAGGCGCAGATCGAAGAATGGCACCAGGAATGCCAAAGACGGGTAAATGCCATTTCTCAGGAGGTATTCCCCACTGATTATCGTCTGTTCCTGATCCACGTGGATGAGAAGGGCACCTTGGAAATTGAGATGGATACCCTTTGTCCGGCGATTTCCATCTCCTATTCCGGGGACAAAAAGCTTATGGAGACAATCTCCAAAGATATTTACCTGTATTTCGGCGTCTCCCAGACAGATATCGACAATAAAAGCCCCAGATATCAGGCGCTGCTTATCACACTAAGCGCCTGATCCGGAGCCTTATATCAATTTTGCTTTTTTGCCACGATTACCAGCCGCCCGTCCTCCACATGATAGGTACAGGTGGACAGGGTAAGAAAGGTATCTCCATACTCAGCCTCTACCTCCGTGTTATAGAAGGAAAGCTTTTTTACATTCTCGTAGAACGTATCAAACTCCTCCGGGGTTTTTGCTTCATAAAACTGGTAATATTTAAACACATCCTGATCATTTTCATATACTTGGGAAAGGAACACTGCCATAATTTCATAGGTACGCTCCTCATAAAGGGTGTCAAAAGAAATCTCCCTGTGTTCCTTGAAAAATTCCTCTTCCCGATACAAGTCCAGATCGCCGAACATGGAACCGTCTTTCATGTTATGTCCGTATATAATGAAATTGGTTCCCGGCGTATCCACATCCGCCTCCTCCTTCACGAAAAGGCAGCCGTACTTGTCTTCCTCCCCATAAAAGTCGTGATGAAGGTAATATTCGCCATCCTCACACCGCATCACAGGATAATCGATCTGCATCCCCTCAATGGAAAGCCATCCTACCATATCCTGATTTTTTTCATACAAATCCTGATATTTTTTCAGTATAACAGGTTCCGGCGGCTTTTCTTCCTCCGCGGGGTCTTCTTCTGTCAATTTTTCTTTCTCCGCCGGCTGTTTTTCTTCCCCTGTCAGGTTCTCTCCCTCAGTGGCTTTGCGCGCTGCCTCCTCCGCCAGTTCCTGCAATTCTCTCTGCTGGGACTGATGCCTTAAGGATAAATAGTATGCCTGACCAATCCGGGTCAGGCATACTGCAATTACTGCCAAAAGAATAATTTTTATAAAGCGGTTTTCTTTTCTATTTTTCATAAACCTCTTTCCAATTCACTGCCGTTTTCTTCCCGATACTATGATAGTATACCAGAACCAGGAAGATTGCCGCAAGTGCCAATAATCTATATATGCGTCCGCCCCGGCGGCTCCAGCGAATCAGTTTGGATACGATCTCCTTCTTTTCCTCCTCCGTCATGCCTCTGCTGTCAGAACCGAAATACAACAGCAGATAGGAAAGTCCGGCAATCATGGCAACGGTGGCATAGAGCTCAATCGCCGTGGAATCCCCTGTCTTAGGCTCTCCATCCTTTTCCTTAGAGGTATTTGCGCCGGCACTGCCTGCCGCTGCTTTTTCTGCACCGGCACTGCTTCCCGGTGCTTTTTCCGCATTGGATGCTGCTCCAGGTGCTGTAGGAGCGGCATCTGCACCCGCCGAACCGCTTGCATCACCGTTTCCTCCGCTGCTTTGGCTGTTATCGCTTCCTCCGGTGCTTCCGCCCTGGTTGTCGTCTCCTCCGGTGCTTCCGCCCTGATTGTCATTTTCTCCGGTGTTTCCGCCCTGGTTACCGTTTCCTCCGGTGTTTCCGCCCTGGTTACCGTTTCCTCCGGTATTTCCGCCCTGATTGTCATCTTCTCCGGTATTTCCGCCTTCCTCTGTATCATTGTACAGTACGGCGTAGGTGGAAAAGCGATTGGTTTCAATGGTGATGGTATTGGGATCTGTGTCCAGATCGTTCAGGATCTCAGCCACCCCTTCGTGCACTCGAAGGATCGCGTATTTCCTTGTTTTTTCACTGTCTTTATTTTTCAGATCATCCGGTATCTCCAGCTTGATTCTGATCATTTTTGTCGTTTCTCTTATATTGCTTTGGGCATCTCCTATGATCTTAAGCAGGCTGATATCCAGATATTTTCCTATTGTATATTCCTTTCGGGCGCCCTCAGCCACCCCTTTATCCTGATCCGTCACCGTGCTGTCTGCATCGCTGATGGCGAGACGAATGGTAATATCTGTTCCATTTTCTACCTCCGCCTTTTCCGCCTCGGTCAGAACCATATCCGTCAATTCCGCTTCCGTAACCAACATCTCCGTTTTGGGGGCGCCTTCCTCCACAGCGGTCTCCGTTTTAATCTCTCCCGGATCCGGGTTCTCCGGACCGGGATCCGGCTCCTCGCCTGCCGAAACCAGCTTTGCTTCCTTCGCGGCATCGTCTATTACCACGCTGTAAGCTGCATTATCGCTCTTGAAGCAGTCCGCAGGATCCGCCTCGCCCATCTGCGTCCCCCATCCGGAAGAAAAAATGCCTTCGCCATAGGAAGCAGCCACACCAATATTTGCCGAGGTAATATCTCCTGTTACCTCAATCACCTTTCCTTCTCTCAGGTAAACGTTGCTTGCCTCTCCGGCTTTCAAATTGGAAGTAATCTGGGTATTTCCCGATACCTTTATCTTTCCAAAATATACATATACGCCGCCACCGCCGCTGCCGCTGGTATTTCCGGTAATGGAACCGCCTGCTGCCCTCAATTCCGAATTCTCATGAAAAGCGATCACACCGCCGCCCAGACTTGCAGCCGTATTTCCACTGATCTCTCCGTTGGAAAGCTGAAAGCTTCCGCCGCGTGAGGTTCCTTCCTCGTCTCTTATTGCCACGCCGCCGCCATATTTCAGGGAGCTGTTTCCGGTGATCCTTCCTCCGGTCATCTCGCCGTCTCCGCCATTTATGCATACGCCGCCGCCCAGATTTGCCGCCACATTTCCGCTGATCTCACCGCCGGTCATAATGAAATTGCCGTAAGCGTTCACGGCGCCTCCACCATATTGGGAAGCGTAATTGCCATGTATTTTTCCGCCTTCCATCCGGAAGGTGGAGCCTTCCCTTACATTCACAGCGCCTCCGGCATAGGAATTATTATTGCGGATCTCCGATCCCGCTTTCATGATCAGTGTTCCCGGTCCATCAGAAGAATGTCCCAGCTCCACTGCGCCATTAAAACCGTTATCCTGTATATCACAGTTTTCTATCACAGCGCCTTCTTCCAGAATCAATGTCCCGCCGCCGTAAACATATAGAATCTGCTGGTTTCCGCTGCAGGAAATGCCTGAATTGCTGCGCTGATCCGGGCTTCCGCCGCTCCAGACGGCGCCGCCGTCGATGGTGACATTTTTTAAGGTCAGGGTAGACGATCCATAAACAACAATACTGTTTATCCCACTATCCCCCCTGGTTATGGTATGTCCCTGACCGTCTAATACCAGTTCATTATTATATGTAAGAGGCCATGGCGCTCCCCAGTTACTATTGTCAATGGTTATATCCCGCAGTAAGCGTATTTCATAACGCGGGGCACTCATTCCTCCATAAAAGGCGTCCAGCAGCGTATCTGCTTCCGTCCATGTCTGACCGCCGTCCGTACTGTATTCAACCTCAGCGGCTATCCTTGCCGCCGCCTTTCTGGATCTTGCCGCCTGACCTTCCTCCGCTGCCGGCTCCCATCTGGCATACAGATCCCTTATGCCGTCGATCTCCGTATCGAAATCAAAGAACGCCCCGTCCTCTTCACTCTCCGCCCAGCCCAGGAATATGTATCCTTCTCTTACCGGCACAGCAGGCGCAGACGCCTTTTCGCCTGCTTTCACAGACTGAACCTCCACCAGTTCGCCCTGGCTGTAAAAGCTCACGGCAAAGTACTCCGCATCCTCTTCTTCCGCCGGCTCTTTACCCCCCGGATCGGTTACAGGCTGATTGCTGACTATATTGTCGTCCGCCACAGGATTGCCGCCTTCTTCCGGCACATCTGTGGCAGGTTTGCCGTCTTCCCCAGGATTACCGCCTTCTTCCGGCACATCCGTAACGGGTTTGTCGTCTTCCCCAGGATTACCGCCTTCTTCCGGTACATCCGTGACGGGTTTGCCGTCTTCCCCAGGATTGCCGCCTTCTTCCGGCACATCCGTAACGGGTTTGCCATCCTCCCCAAGATGATTGCCTTCCGAAGAACCGCCCCCATTTGGCAATTGACCGTCATCGAGCGTTTCCGGCTTCTGTTCAGGATTTCCGCCGCCCTGTTCCCCATTCTCAGGCGCCTGATTTCCATCCGTTATTCCAGGATCCCCCGTTTCTGTCTGGGGCGCGTTTTCCTCCGCCCTTACCTGGATGGGCGCAACGCCAAATATCAGGCTGACAGTTAAAATCATACTGAGCGCCGTCGCCAACATCCTCTTTCGTACATTGCTTCTTTTCCTCATAAAGTCCTCCTTTTACTGCTTTATCTTTTCGGCAGAAAATATAAGTTTATAATATCATTTCCATTTTTACCATTTCTACATTATGGGATAATTTACCGTTTTTTGAGGATAATCTGTCACACTGAAGATCTCATGGCGCTGAAACCCGCATTATTTTATCAGTTTTGCATGTATGACCTTTCTTTTTTTTGTGCCACTCATCCCGTGACAGGTAGACAGCGTTATGATTTTGTCATCCGCTGTGACAGTTACATTAAAATTTCTCATACTTCTCTTTTTTATTGTCTCAAGGAACCTGTTATACGCATCCTTATCTTGAAAGGAAAGAGATGTATAACTGTCCTCCCTTTCGGCCACATAGTAACTGAATATCCGATATTTTCTCAAATTATTTTCAGTGTCGTACAGGTATATCCAATGATTGCTTTCCTGATCAAAAAAGCCTTCCTCAAAAACATCCTTTAAAGAGCCGAACATGGTGCCATCAACGTTGTTGTGCCCATAAATTACCACATTTCTGTCGTCAAGAGACTGGTTCCTGTAATCCATAAAAATGCACCCGGCGGAATTTCTCTGCTTCTTAAAGGAATGCTTTAAATAATAGGAATTGTCGTCGGTCTGTACCAGCGGATTATTCACATGTCCATTATGAAATACAATCCATCCTGCTATATCTGAATTGATCTCTCTCAATTTATGAAAGTCTATCCCTGGACCCGCCCCTTCTTTGCTTTTGCCTTTTTCTCCATCAGCTCCCACATTTGCCTGATCTGTCATCGGCGATATCAGAACCGCTTCCCTTATCACTTCCTCCAATTCCTCTTGATTATCTTCCAGCGCTTTATGATAAAGAATAATATTGATTATTGAGCAAACAAATATAGCTGAAAACGCCAGCGCCAAAACCCATTGTCCTGCCAGCGCCCACTTCCTTCCGGCTCTTAATTTCTTATTTCTTTTTATGCCTCTTTTTCTTCTTATGCCTGTATTTCTTCCCATTTTCCCTTTTTCCGCCCAAATTTCTCCGATTGTTTTTCCTGTTCAAAAAGAGTAGAATCAACAGCCCCGCTGCCGACACTGCAGCAGCTATATACCATAAAAAGAGATTGCTTCCGGTCTGGGGAATATCCGTCCCTGAAGCCTGATCCTCCGTTTTGCCGGCAGAATCTTTCCATATCGGCTCCGCACTATTCGAAGGGGATGCCGTAGCGCTTCTATTCAAAGGCGACGTAAGCTTCGGTATTCTGCTCCATGTCTCCTGCGCAGCCGCCTCAGGCGGCTCCTGAGACGCTTCCTGAAAAGATGAGGATTCCTCCGGTATGAACTGGGGCGTTTCCATCGGCATATTTTGAGGCGTGCTTTCCGGTGTCGGCATTCCTTCAGGGGTACTCTCCGGCTCAGATGTTCTTTCCGGCTCCGGCGTCTTTTCAGGCGCAGACGTGCTTTCCGGCTCGGGTGTTCTTTCCGGCTCCGGTGTTTTTTCCGGCGTTGCCGTTGCATGGGGCGTTTCAACTTCATCCGCCTTCCACACCGCCCTGTAGCTCCGCGCTCCCTTAGACCCTGTAGGAATTGTGACCTCAAGCGCTGGTTCCTGTAAATCCATTCCTATCCATCCCACAAAGCTGTAACCCTTCCTGATCGGATTCTTCAATACAATGGTATCGCTCTCATCTGTATAAAAATCTGGATTTGTCTCATTTTCTTTCAACTCCCCTCCCTCTAACTGGTATGTAACCGGGTATTCGATCAATTCAAACGCACTTCCAACCGTCACGCGGCAGGATGCCGTTGCATTGTATGGCGATACAGTAGTAACCGTAATCGTAGCCCTTCCCTCGCCCACTGCGGTCACAACGCCGTCCGCATCTACCGTCGCCACGGTCTCATCATCAGAAGACCATGTAACATCCTTGATAATGGCATTATCCGGCGTTACCTTTGCCTCCAGAGAGTCTGTTTCGTCCGGATTGAAAAAAGTGATTTTATGTTTATCCAGTTCCACATCCACTGCCAAAACCAGAAGAACATTCCCCTGATGTCGAATTAACCCATATTTTCCCTGATTGTCCGCATGAAGCCTGGCAAGATCATCTTCTGAAATTGTATACCCTTTTGGCGAGATCATAACTCTCCCAGGATGGTCACCTTCATCGGGACGGACCCAGCGGGACAATCCAATATCCGCTCCATCCCCCAGCGCGCCTATCAGTTCAATTGGTCTTGTAGGCTCTGATGGATTATCATCCTCTCTTCCGTCCAGATAGAAATTATCAAACTCACTGCCTGAATAATTATTGATTACCCGGGGATTGCCTCTCATTTGTACATTGGCAATAGAGCTTACCAAAATGCCTCCGCCATATATATCTGCCCTGTTCTCCGTAACAAGACCATCAAATATACCCATAACGCCTTTGGAGATATAAATTCCGCCGGCACATTTCGCCTTATTTTCCCTGATCGTTCCTCCGCTGATCTCCAGTATCCCTTGATCAAATGATTCGCTGTGTACCAGAATTCCCCCACCGAATTCGGCTTTATTTCCCACAATCTCGCCGCCCTGTATCTGAACCCGCGCTTTAATTCCGTTTTTTATCCCTTTGATAAAGATCCCGCCGCCGCCCTGCTTCTCTTCTTTGCCAGTCGCCTGATTTCCCTTGATTTGTCCGCCCATCATCAGGAAGCCGCCCTTGTTTACATATACCCCGCCTCCGTCCAAAGCCTGGCAATTTTCAATAAGACTTCCGGTGTACATAACAAAACAGGGCATCCCACCCGCAGCAGCTTCAACGCCTCCTCCGTTTTTCGCCTTACAGCCGGTAATCTTAGAACCGTCCGCCATCAAGGCTATTCCGCTGCCGCTGACGCTAAGCCCGCCTCCTCCAATCACCTCGTCTGCGTTTTCATTATTTTGCAGCACCGCGCCGGCTCCCAACGTAAGCTGCCCATCGGTTACGCTGATCAGGGGATGATATGCAATCCTGCCTTCTTCTCTTCCCCCATCCAGAATGATATGCTCCAGGAAAAAAATACCCCCCTTCACGGTAAAAATTTCCCCCACATTGTCTTCATTTTTCGGTTCCGCCGTTCGATTCAAAATTGTGCAGGGCGCCGATATGTCATAAGACCTGATCCTGACCAACTTATTAACAGAGATCCCTCCTGTAAGCGAAACGTTCGATAAAAGCTCGATCGTACCTCCGTCATAAACATCCTCCACCGCCTTTAAAAAAGAGCCCTCGTGCCACTCTCCGTCTTCCGCCGTCTGCCACCGTGCCTCCGCTTCCGTATAGTCCTCATCCGGTTCCGCCGCTAACGCGAAAGACGTCTCCCAATGAATGGGAGACGCTCCAAATAAAACACCTGTACAAAAAAGCAATATAAGCCCTATGTGTTTCTTTTTTGTCCTATGCATATCATCTGTTCCTCTTCTCTTTTATCTGATGTTATCATTCTCTAAATGTTCACCTTTGACGTACCAGACTGTACCATGTTCTTTTTTCCTCATACATCCGGTCATCAGCTTCCTTGATCAGCTGGTCTATATCTTCCTTCCCATTGCTTCTCCACACGCAGCCGATCGCCATGGCAATGCCGTTACTCTGCATATCCGCTCTTAAATTTTTCACCCTCTCTTCCAGTTCCTCCTCCCCGATCTGAACGCACAGGGCAAGAAACTCATCCCCTCCTATGCGGAATAGAGCATAATCGCCAAACTGCCTCCCCAGGCACTGCCCGGCATGGATCAGCAGTAAATCTCCCATCTGATGCCCTTTGGTGTCATTTTCCTTTTTCAGCCCCATCACATCGCCATATACAATCCCGATGCTTTTTCCCGGATCCAGCGCGCTGATATACTCGTTCATTGCATGGCGGTTACCAAGCCCTGTAAGCTGATCCTGGAAGCACATCTCCTCTAAACGTCTCACCAGATTTCTTCTCCGGAGCAGAGATACAATAAAGTGCCCCCATATCTGAAACATAGACGTAATATGATTTAAATATTTTTCCGGCGGATTATCCACCCCATAAAAACCGATGATCTTTTTATCGCTTACCAGCGGGCTTACCAACAGCGACTGAATATTCTGAGGCTCCAGATATTCATAAAGCTCGGGATCGCTTTCTCTGATATCCTCCAGGTTTCTGATCATTACATTTTTGCCCTGTTGGAATCTCTGATACCACACGTTTACCACCTGGAAAGGCACCCCCTGTAGATTATCCTTCTGAGGCTCAACGCCCTTTGCACACCACTCGTAAGTGTTGCTATAGGTTCCGTCTTCCATCTCTTCAAACAGATATATTCTTTCACTGGTTAAAGACTGTCCCAGGTATTCCAGAAGCACATTCATGGACTTCTCCGGCGTAGGCGCCATAAGGGAGATCCGAAGCCCTTCGTTTATCATGGCCTCGTTGTCCTCTCCTGTCCTCTCCTGCCAGCCTGCCGCTCCCAGATCCACTGAAATGTCAAAACGATAGCGCTTTCCTTCTTCCTCAATCACCGTCTCCTTTACGGCAAGCTTTCGCTTTATAACGGGATTATAGATCACTTCCTCCTGAAAATGCCCGGGCATTAATTTGGAATTGCCGCACCTGGCGCAGGGAGTCAGACTCCCGGCAAGCACTTCATAGCACTTCTTTCCTTTATATTCATCCTCTTTTACGCCGTATGCCTCACACGCCTTACGGTTCATGTACACCATCTGGTGGCTATCCATATCCACCGTGTACACAATTTCATTTAATTCCTGATAAAATTCCCATATTCTAGCACTATTCATAAGCCTATACCTTAAAGGACGCCACTGTCTGATTGAGAAGCTCGCTTAACCGGAACAATTCCTTTGTCTGTGTGAGGACAAACTTGGAATTTTCATTTGAATTTTCAGCTGACAGCTCCATCTTCTGCATATATTCCGCAATTTCTCCCACAAGAGAAGTGATCGCTGCAATAGATTGATTAATCCCTTCCATTCCGGCGCTCATTTCCATGGAAGCCGCTCCCAGATCACCGGAGATATTGCTGTAATATACGGCATCCTGTTCATACATTCCCGCCATCTCCATCATTCCTTTATAATCTTCCATTACCTTACCGTTCATAAATTTCATCAATTTTTCTGCACTTTGAGAGAGAAAAACTACATTCTCCACTACATCCTCTGTAATTTGACGTATTTTATTCACGGCAAGCTTAGAGTGATCGGCAAGCTGGCTGATCTCGTCCGCTACTACTGCAAATCCCCTTCCCGCGTCTCCCGCTCTTGCCGCCTCTATGGAAGCGTTCAGGGCAAGTAGATTTGTCTGAGAACTAATGGAGAGAATTTCCTCTGTCAGGGCATCTATTTCTCTTACTTTCTGCCCCTCTGCAATTGCTTTCTCCAAATCTTCTCTGGTTTCCTGATAAAGTAAAACCGCTTCTCTTCCCGATTTCTCAGAATTCTCATGCTGCAATCCAGCGCGGCTCATAATGTCTCCCGACTGCTGAGCGGCTTCCTCCGCCTTCTGCGCCACGTTTTCCACTACGGCGCCCAGTGTCTGCCCAGTCTCTCTGATCTGCTCCGCCAGCTCCTTTGCCTGCACCGTCTGTCCCATAACCTTCACAGCCGTATCTAAAATAGCAGAGGCGTCCTGTGTCAAAACATTCATTTTCTCCCAGGTTCCTTCCGCAATGGCGCTGATATCTTCCGCTTCCCCCTTGGTATTTAAAATGATATCCCGGATCTGCTGCTTTACCTCCGCCGTTGCAGTTCGGATCTGCTCCGTTTCATTTTTATATTCCTTCGGAATCTTATTCTTCTTAGGAACCGTAATATTTTCTGTGAAATCCCCGGAGGCAAACTGCTTCAGCATCTGTATGGGCGCCAGCATCCTGCCAATCAGCCACGCCATGAATCCCGTCGCAAGCGCAATGCTCACCAATGCGATTGCTGCCGCTACTGTAATCATAACCTCCAGAGGTCTCTTTACATTCGACGTAGGAACCACTACCCCCAGTCTCCAGCTGCTTCCGGAAATCTCCGCCGTTGCAAAATAGCATTCGCTGCCGTCATAATCTCTAAGCTTTACCACATCGCTGCTACTTCCGTCCATCAGTCTCCCGAGTCCCGGCATTTTGTCTGAAACCGCCACCGCCGTGTTCTCTGAAGGTTCATACTCCTTATTCACATGCGCAATGTATTTCCCGCTGCTGTCCACCAAAAAACCATATACGCCCTCTGCAAAATGAATGCTGCCTGTAAGCTCCGTCACCGTACCCAGAGTCACGTCCAAGCCAATCACTGCGGCAAGCTCTCCCTTTATGTATACCGGCGAAGCGATGGTGGCGCACATCTGATTGGTCAGCACATCCCAGTAAGGATCCGTTACAATGGTTTTCTTTTCCTCCGCCGCCTGTTGATACCATCCCCTCTGCACAGGATCATAACCCTCAGGTATCTGCGCCTCCCTGTTAGACTGAATAAATCTGCTTTCCTTCGTCCCGCAATAGAGGTTTAGAAGCTCCCCTCTGCCTGCCGCATAGGTATCCAGTACGGACTGTATGAATTCATCCTCTGTATTTTCGGCAGCGGCAATGCTGTTTGCGGTGCCGCTTGCAAGCATCTTTTCATTTTCAATCCATGTATTGATTTCCTCCGCGTACTTATCTGCATTCAGTTGCAGCGCCGACCTCTGATCCTGAATCATCCGCCTTCCTGCCACCAAAACAATGCCCACCGTTGTCAATACAATGCTGACAGCAACAATACATATCACACTCACCGTCAGCCTGCCTTTAATGGTTCTTCCCATAGTCTGCTACCTCTCTTCTGTCTTTTTATTATATCCATCCTTTTTTGAACTTTCTACTTCATGGGATATTTTGGGGTTTTTATGGGAAAATCGTACTATTTTCTTGTTGACACTGATGTCAAAACAGCAAAAAAAGCCGACGCATCAGTCAACTGTTGGAATATTCATTAAAATTCTTGCCACAAACAAATCGTCCTCTACAGAAAAATCCGTTTCCCCATTATAGTAAGAAGCCACTTTCCTGATACTGGAAATGCCTACGCCATGCCCTTTTCCTTCCTTAGGTAATTCTTTATCGAACTCCAGATTTTGGATACAGGAATTTTTACATTGGATTGCTATTTTATTTCCTTTCTGGACAATAGACAACAGAATCTCCGGATTTTCCTTTCCTGAGCAAAGGCATCCATGAATGGCGTTCTCCACAATATTCGCAAGAACCGCAACCAAATCGATATCCCGTACCGCTATATGCTCCGCCGTTTTTACATCCATAGAAATACGGATGTTCTCTTCCCGTGCGTATCTTCCGTATGCGTTTAAAATGCTGTTGATTGTTTCATTGCTGCTGATACGCTCTTTCTTACGGCTTCCCACATCCTCTCCATATTGCTTTACATACGCAAGAAGCTTGCCGTATTCCTTATTTCTGATATATTCTTCCATCAAAAGACAGTGATGGCGGATATCATGACGGATTCTGACCGACTCCTCTTCCGATTCCCGCATCATTTCCAACTGGCGGTGCAGAAGCAGCTCATTCATTTCCAGCAGCTCCTTTTCTACCTGATAGCGATGCTCTTTGCCCTGGTGCAAATACATCCGATACATCATATATTGAACCAGCCCTGCCATTATCAGCAAAAACAGCGTCCTCACGATACTGAACAAAGAGAAAACATGATCGCTGGGCCAGAAGGCAGCAAGCGCCGCGATTAAAATCGATACAATCAGCGTTATCACACTGAACAGATCCATTTCCTCCTCTAAAATATTCGCGTTTTCCAAAAAACCGCGCCGGACCTTTTTGAAAATCAGAAGGAGAATGGCGCCGCTTATCATGATCCGTACTCCCAGATCAGCCCACTTACTTCCGTAAAACCATATGCGGGACACATCCACACCGCAAAATACAATAACCGCAAGGAAATAAAATCCCAGGGATATTTTATATAAAGACAAATAAATCCTTTCCCTGCTCATTCCTATACAAAAACTTCCCAGCGCTGGAATCACCAAAATTCCCGCAAAATGTACAAACATCTTACGGTCTAACAGATACCACACACTGTAAAGGATCGTCATAAAACATCCAAACAGTACATACCATCTTACCGCCTTTTGCATGGGCATTCTCGGACGGTCCAACAGCAGAAAAACCGCCATTACCAATCCTGCCCCCATTCCGTTTCTAAAAAGCGCCACCCCGAAAGAGCCGCCCAACATGCCTCTCACTCCCTTCCGAAGTAAAATGAAAAGTACATTTTTCTGAATTCGGTTGCCTTGTTTCTTGGTACATAAATCCGACTGCCATTGTCCATACAAATTTCCTCCCGGTCAACGGCAGTAATATGATTCAAATTAATAATATAAGAACTTCCGCACCTTAGAAATTCAGAGAACCCCTGTAAAATCCTGTATAGTTCTCCTCCTGTTATCCGTATCCTGACCGTCTCTTCCTTCAGGAACAAAATCTGATAGTTTCTCTGCGCCTCACAGTAAATGATCTGATCCGGCGTAATCTGCTTAAGTCCGCTGGAGGTCTTAAATACCAGCGGCTCCCTTCCTTCCTTTCTCAGCGCTTCAAAAGCAAGATCCATTGCATGAAAAAACTTTTCTTCCTCCAGCGGTTTTACCAGGTACTGCAAAGCGTCTACCTGGTACGCTTCAAGAGCATACTCTCTGGAAGTGGTGAGAAAGATCACCGGCGTTTTCACACCTTCCCTGCGAAGCTTTCTCACCACCTCAATCCCTGTTTCTCCCGGCATAAAAACATCTATTAACAATAGATCTGGCTTGCCCTTTTCCTTAATACTTACCAATATCTCTTGTGCATTTTCAAATTTTTCCGTCTGATATTTCAGTTCCGGATGCTTTTTCCCATAAGCGTCAAGCAGTTCTTCCGCCTGCATAAGCTCCGACGCCATATCATCGCATAAAGCAATCTGGTACATTTTATCCTCTCCTCCGACTCCTGTACCTCTATTATAAAAACGATGGACTTATGAAAAAATATCAATTTCTTAAGTGGTCTTTTTTCTTCCTAAATGGTACAGTTTAAAAGGAAAAGATCAGTAATCAATTTTCCTCCTCCTGGGAGGATTTCTTTCTTCCCAGTAGAATCAACAGAAGCAGCAACAGCAGCATTCCCCCGGCAACAAGGAACGGTAAATATCCGCCACGCCCAAAAACGCCTGCCAACCCGCTCTGTTTGCCTGCGCTATCACCTATTGCATAGAGGATCGCATAAGTGGAAAACAGCTTTGTACGAATCGTTATGGTTTCTGCCTCCTGATCCTGGTCCTCTAAAAGCTCGCAGTTTCCTTCATGATTTCTCAGCACCCAATAAAAGGCGTCTTCCATGAGAAGCTCCCGGGGAATATCAAGGGAAATCTCAAGCTCCTCATTCAGTTCTCTCAGCTTTAACCATTCTCCTTCCCCAATTTTCTTTTCCACGGAAATATCTATATATGTTCCCATAGAAAGCCCTTCGTGTTCCTCGGCAAATACAGCAACGGCATCCGCCAATTCTCTCCTGTCCTTTTCCGGAACCTGCTGTTCAAGCTTTGTTACCACCAGGCGTACCGTTACGTCCTCTCCGGCATCCGCCCTGCCCTGTTCTTCCTTTGTCAGGGTTGCGTCCAGCACATTGTCAAAGCTGGTTAATATTACGCCGGTAATAACATCCCCGGTGATTTCCTGATTTTCATTTAAGGATTCCACCAAAATATGAATTCTTCCTTTTCCATAAGCTACCCGGATGGATTCTGTCACTGGTTTTCCCTTTGCCTCCTGATAGGGCACCGTCTCTCCTCCGGTTTCTTTCCCGGCAATATTTTCTGTGGGTGAAGCACTGTCGCCGGAAGGAGAAGTCTCCTCCCCCGGCTGCCTTGTAGCTTCCACGGTTTTGCCCGGGCGTCTGCCGTTTCCTGCTTCCTCCCTGTTTCCTCTTCCGCTCTCTACAGGTATGCCCTCTGTCAAGCCCGCTTCCTTTTTGGGGGTCTTTAAAGGCTCCGGCCACAAGGTTTCCTCCGGCTGTTCTTCGCTCCCGGAAGAAGTACTTCCGCCGCTGTTAGAATCTCCCGGTCTGTTTTCCTGATCCGTTCCGGTATCCTCTTTAGGCGGTTCGGCGTCCCCGGGTTTTTCCTCCTTTGTGTAGGAAGGAATCTCTATCACCGCTTCCCGGGATGCAAAAGAATCCTCTGTTGCCCTGTAGCGCACCTCGTATGTCCCGGGCGCCAGATTTGTCAACGTGCTTTCCTCTACCGGAATCCACTGACTGCTTCCCGCCCTGCGGTATTCCATTGTATTGTCTAAACCGGTCAATTTACCGTCCTTTGCATTTTGGGCGCTTTCCCCTACCGCCTTAATATCTGCAGGCACCTGAGGGCGCTGGGGAATGGAAACTGTACAGGGATTGCTGTCCTCCCATTGATTTCCGTCTCCTTTTTTGATGATCTCAATTTCCTTGCCAAAATACTCCTTTTTCAGTGGAATGGTTCCGTCTTTGGAGGCGGTTTCAGTTTTCCCCTGAATCAGATAATCTGCGCCCGGCGTAAGCCCGGTAAGCAGTTCCCTCTCCCTTTCCAGGGAAGGATTCGGCGTTTCTTCTCTTGGAATCCATTTTCCGTAAAGAAGAATATCCCCTTCCATCCGGTCTGCATCCTGCTGTCCGGCAAATTTCCATTTGTTTCGGAATGTCTCTTCCCGGTACCAGCCCCCAAATACATAACCTGTTCTCACAGGATCCTCCGGCTTTTCAACACTGTCATGGTATGCCTTTCCTTCTATTACAGGAACAGCAGAGCCGCCGTTGGACACAAAGGCAACGGAAAGGGTTCTGCCTTCTTTGATATCCGTCACATAAGCTTCTCCCCAGGGGCTTGTCTGCGTTGCCGCGATACGGACGCTCACCTCTCCGGCTGCAAGCCCGGCAATCTGATTTCCTTCTACCCGAATCCAGCTTTTACCACCGTCGGTACTGTATTCAATTCCGGTTTGAAGGAAAGTAAGGGAACCGTCCTTCTTGTTTTTAATGGATTCCTCCTGCTTTCCGTCCGGTGCAAGCTCCGGCGCTTCGGGGCGCTCCGCAACGGGTAAAATCTGCGCCTCGCTGTCGGAAGTGTTTTCACCATCCCCTTTCTTAATGATCAGGAGTTCTTTGCCCGCCCAGGGCTCTTCCAGGGTAATTTTACCCTCCTCATCCGCCGTATAAGACTTTAAGCCTTCAATGCCGTCGTTGATCATATAGGGATCCCCGGGAATCAGCCCCACCAGCTTATTTTCCTGGTAATCCACCTTGATTTCAGGCGTCTCTTCCTGTCCCTTAATCCGCAGGATTATTGTCCTTTCTTCTGTATTTCCGGCATGGTCCCGGGCATAAATGGTAACCGATACAGTTCCCGTCCGTCCGCCCAGATTTCCCATCAGGAAAGAATATTCCTCTTTCATTGCCTCATGGAATCCGCCTTCTTCCTGCTGTCTGCCTCCGTTGTTGATCTTCCAGGCAACACTTTCCAGTCCGGAAGTAAGCTCTCCGTTATCATCTTTTATCTTTACGATCAGGTTAGGAGCTGTCTCATAATAGGCATCGGAAAGCGCCACTCCCTGAGGCTGGGTCGCCGCCGTTGTATCCTCAGGATAACAGTCTGCCAAAATGGTAATAAGCGGCTTATTCTGTTCCACCAAAATGCCGTTGCCCTCTCCATTGACAGCTTTTGCCTGGGATACATTTCCGGCGTAGTCTGTGGCTTTTATCTGGGTAACAGTCCCCTTAAAGTCTGCATCCACTGTGATTTTTGCCGTCACTGCGCCAGACTCTGTAACCAGCTTTGCCTGTTTCGGCTCCGGTGTGCCGTCTTTTGCCGTAAGCACATATTCCACCTTTTCCACACCACTTCCTGCTTCTGTAACAGGAATGGAAATGATCAGGCTCTCTTTTTGTATAATCCAATTCCAAATATTGGCATAGCCTTCGTTGTAGGCGATTTCTCCCAAAACCGGCGCTGTGGTGTCAAGCTTTCCCTGGAACTCTTTCGACCAGACGGTATTCCCTGCGGCGTCCGCCGCTTTAAAGCGATAGGTATGGCTGCCTTCCCGTGTCAGCGCATAATAACCGATTGTCTCCTGAGTGGTAGCTCCGCCTGTAGTAAGACCGGTAAGTTCCTGCTCTTCCTCCTGGTCAATTTTTACATATAGCTTGACCACGCCCACATTATCGGAGTAAACCAGCTCCGCCTTCAACTCCTGGTGCCACTTGTCCGGGTCTTTTCCCTCCCCAGGCACCGCCTTGAGGACAGGAGGTTCCACATCCCGCCATTTTGCATAAAGGGTGACGGTAATATTTCTGCTGGTTTCATCTACCCTGTAGTCCTCCCGGTCTATGGCGCTTCCTATGGTATCCTCCCTGAAATTCCATGGATGCTCGCCGGAAGCGTCCCTGTACCAGCCTTCAAAGGCATAGCCCTTTCTCACCGGATCGCCGGGCTTTGTAAGCAGGTCTGTGTAGATCTTCCCTTTCTGGGGCGCAGGCTGCTTTGAAGCCCCTTGACCATTTAAGTCAAATTCTGCTGTAAGGGTAATGTCGCTTTGGGCGATGGTTACCACCGCCTCCTCACCGTGAGGCTGATCCTCCGTAGCCTTGTCCCTGATCAGCACATCGCCGGGGCCTAAGTCCGGAATGACCTGATCCTCCGGCACAGGCGTCCAGGTTTTTCCTCCATCGGTGCTGTACTCCATATCCCCATGGTCTACTGTGATCGTTATTTTGATCTGGGCGTCCTCCGCCCCCTTGGCAATTTCAGGCGTTACAGTAAGATCCTTTTCCGGATCCAGCGCCTTGGGTCTTGCCGCAACAGAAAGTTCCTGGGGCTGGCTGTCATGGGTATGCCCGCCGTCTCCTTTTTTCACAATGAAGATTTCATGCCCGGTCCACTGCTCCTCGATTGCAAGCTTTCCTTCCTCATCCGCCACGCAGATTTTCACTTTACCATCGTCGGTCTTTACCTCATATGTTTCTCCAGGTACCAGATTGGTTATTTTATCCTCGGGATAAGAAATCTTTGCCTCAGGCTTTCTCTCCTGTCCTTTCAGTTTTACGGTTACGGATTTTCGTCCCAGGTTTCCTGCATGATCCCCGGCGTTCACCGTTACTCCCACCACACCTGCCTGTCCGTTCAGGGAAATCACAAAAGCATGGGTTCCTTTTACTTCATTTTCAAATTCCCGCTGCACCTTATAGCCTGTGCCGCTGATGGTATAGTTGATAAACGCAATACCAGAGGTCACAGCGGCGGAAGAATCATCTGTTACCTCCACATAAAGGGTGGGAATATCCGTTTCCTCATAATAATCTTCCGATAATGCCCCTCCAGCTCCGGGGTGATCCGGATCCGTCATATCCGCTTCCAGAATGCGAATTACGGGGGCTGCATTTTCCACGATCACGCCGCCATTTTCATTGCTCACACTCTTGGAATCCGCCTGATTGCCTGCCTCATCCACACAGGTAATATTGGTAATAGTCCCTTTCCATTCCGCCTCAAAAATCAGTTCCGCTTTCTGTTCGCCCATACTTCCCGAAAGCTTGACTGTCCTGTTTTCCGGTGCTTCCCCTGCTTTTGTAACCGTGCAGGTGAGCTCTTTTGCTCCGCTTCCCTCCTCTGCCACCGGAATGGTAATAACCAGACTGTCCTTTCCGATAATCCAATCCAGGAAATGCACTGCCTTTTTATCGTATGTAATTTCTCCCAGCACCGGCTTTTCCGTATCCAGCTTTATGGTAAGGGGCTGGGTCAGGGTTTCGTTCCCCGCCTCATCCACTGCCCGGAAGACATACGTATGCTCTCCCTCCAAAAGTTCGCTGTAGGAAGCCTTCGTGGGCGTTTGGGTTGCGCTTCCCGTGGTAACCGGCAAAGCTTCAAATTCCTTTTTATCCACCGAAACCAGAACCTGGGAAACCCCCTCGTTATCGGAATACTGCAGCAAAACGGAAGGCTGATTTTCCTCCCTGTACCAACGGCTGCCATCCCCGCCGTCCGACAAGGCGGCGGTAAGCAAAGGTGCTCTGACATCCTTCCAGCGGGCATAAAAGTTCTGATTCTCTGTCTGGGTTTTGCTGATTGCAGTATATTTTTCTCCCCTATAGCTCTCATCTTTATACCAGCCGTCAAACACATAGCCTTCTCTTTCCAGAACCGGCAAGGTAAGACCTTTTCCATAGGTATAGCTTTTATACATTGTCTCCGGCGTATACCCTTTCAAATGATAGGACACCTGATAGGTATTTGCCGTCCATTTGGCATAGAGGGTGGTGTTCGCCTTTACCTGGGTATTAAAATCAAAGGCGCTGGTGCATTCCTGATCCGTATACCACCCGCCAAAGGTATGACCGGTAAGGGTTGGATCAGCAGGCTTTGCCACTTTACACTGTACATCGGTGCTTGTAGAATCGCTTCCCAGCCTGGTCCATACCAGCTGAGGCTCCACAGCGCTTCCCCCCTGGCTGTTAAAGCTCACCCTGCGGACATATTTGGTGTAAACCAAAGGTTTATCATTTGCATAGGTATAACAGCTGACATAGTACACGCCGTCTCCCGTAATCGGATAATCTGTTTCAAGCCTGCCGCTTCCGGATTGATCCAGAATCTTCTTTTCCGTTGCTTCCGTACTCTTTCTTACAGTAACGTATCCCCCGGAAGGACCGAAAGCTGCCGACTGGATGTGCAGAGAAAGCCCCTCCTTTGCCAAAACTCCCTGATCCGGCCCGGTGATGGTAAGGGCTCTTGCAGTAGTGTCCTTTTTGATCTGCTCCGAAAAGCCTTCCTTCACGTTTCCTGCATAATCCACTGCCTTATAGTATAAATATCCGATTCCGTTTTCCGTCAGAGTAATGCTGCCGCTTCCCTTTGCGATCTCCGCCTTGGTAAAAGCCTTAAGCCCCTGAGGCGTTCCTTCCTTACTGGTCACCCAGCCGTATTCCACAGACTGAATGCCGCTTGCCTCGCCGCCCTCTGCCCCGTTCTCATTATCCTTCCATGATAGATTTACGGGGATGCTGGTGAGATACCATCCGGTCGTCGCATTAGGCTCCGCCTTCAATTCTATCTCCATGGAAGGCGCGGTTTTATCAATATTTGCCACGGTAATGGCAGCTGTTCCCATATTTCCTTTATTATCGTATACGGTTACCGTTATTTCTCCGTTTTCCGGAGCCAAAAAGCTTCCTTCATAAGCGGTATCCGTCTCTTTACTATAATCCAATATGCCCCAGGTGCCGCTCTCGCACTCCCAGATGGCGGAAGTGATCTGGCTTACCTCATAGATGCTTACCTTAATCTCCGTATCCTGATTTGTCCAATCCTCATCCGGCTGGAACAGGCGGATTTCCGGCGCGTCTCCGTCCACACCCTCCGCCACTGTCATGGCGCTGCTCCTTACCACATGCCCTGCCTGGTCGCTGACAATCACATAGTAAGTTCCGGGGGCGGTAAGGGTAAAGCTGCCGTTTAGCTGGTCTGTAAAGCTGCCGTCAGGAAGCTGTATCTGGGTAATCACATTTCCATTGGCATTCACCGTATAAGAATACACGTCCCCCTTTTCGCTGCCGGATAATTTATTTACCGTGACAATAGGCGCTTTCAGCTGTACCGTATAAACGTCGGAACTCTTTGTCCCCTGATTGCCGGCGTTGTCCGTCACAGTTACATTCAACTTATAGGTATACTGATTGCCTGACTGTCCGGGGGTTTTTGCCTGGTAGGAGCCATCCGCCTGCTTCGTCAGTGTCGCCGCCACGGTGCTTTGGGCGCCGCCGTTTGTGGTTACCGTCCAGGTACCTGCCACGCTCTTTACGCCGGAACCTCCTTCATCAAAAGGCGTTACGGTCAGGGTAACATTTTCACTTTGGGTTTTAACTGCCGGGCCGCTCACGGATGCCCCCGGTTTCACTCTGTCAATTTTGCTTACGGAAATACTTTTCACCACCTTTTCTCCGTTGGAGGTAAGGGTAAAAGTATAATTTCCGTTTTCCGTAGCAGTATAGGAGGAATCCCCGGAAGAAAGGGCGCCGGTACTGCCCGAAGGGGTCTTCACCGTTACGGCAGCCCCCGAAGGCTTACGGGTCAGGGCAATGCTTCTGCTCTGCGCCCACTTGCTGTTATCCGTCGATAAAACAAGATCCGGAAGTACTCCTGCGCCGCTGGAAAAGGTATACTCCGCGTATGTATAAGCGCTCTTTCCCGTCACGCTATAGGTGCCTATCACATACAGATAATACTTTCCTGTGCCCGCTGGTCTGCTGCTGAGGGTCTGCCCGTTTGTACACTTCTGCCATCCTTTTACAGGCATGTCTGCACTCTGGCTCCAGGCAAATTGGAGTTCATCTGCATTTGCCGCCGTAACGGTTCCCTTTGCAATTCCGTTTGCATTGGACTGGTTGGTAATGGAAAGAACAGGTCCCTTGTTATCGCAGGAAAGGTTCGTGTCAAGAGACGAGCTTCCCTTCCCCGCCGCAGTCCCATTGGCATTACACATATCCTTAATGTTGCCAAAATTAATCAAATCCCCCAGCTTTAATCCGCTGGCGCTGTCCGGCGCGTTTTGGGGCACAGTGCCGGTAAAGTAAAGCACATTGGTGTTTACGCCGCCGCTGTAGCTGCACTGAATGCTGGTGCTGCCTCCCAGGGTAACATAGATCCCTGTCTGGGATATATTGGTACTGTTCTGCCCGTCCACGATCTCGTCAAAGATCAGGGATACGGTAAACTCCTCTCCTCCTCTGTAGACCGAATCCGCCATAGGCGCAACGCCTATGATCTGGGGTTCCTTTTCATCATAGGGAAGGACGAAGTTCTCCACTTGGTTCACATACCATCTGTCCTCATTTTTTCCGCTGGCGCCATAGTAAGCGTATGCGACTCCTGAAATAGACAGCTTTACCCAGGTGTTTCCGTTATAGTCAAAACAGTTTTCCGTCCTTGCATGATTTGGTCTTCCATCTGTCGCGCTGTTGTTTACATATTCCGATCCGCCATTATGGTTTTTATTAGGAAAATAAAAGGTACTGCTTCCGGAGCCCAGTGAAAAAGATGCGGCATAAAGCCCCGTCCCCATTCTTTCCTGAACCACCCCTCCGCCCAGCGGAATGGATGTGCTGGTACAACTGGCTCCCACATGGTTATTCAGGTTAGCTGCAGGCGGCACATGGTCGCCGATCCATATATGCTCCCATCCGTCCTCATCCTCTGTTGCCACCAGCCTCTGCCTGTACAAGAAGTTTCCGGCAGTTCCCGCCAGATATGTCTTCTGGTTTTCAGAGTATCCTCCTACCGAAGCCAGGCTTACACTGGTTGAAAAATTCCTTTGAAGCGTCTTATTGTCATACTTCTGCTCACTTCCATTGATGATAAGCGGATTACTATTTTTATTACGGTTATTCACCAGGAAAACGTCTCCATTGTCGCAATTGCTTCGATCCGCCACCCATCTGGTACCGTCGCCGGGATTTTCCGTCTTTGATTTTGCCGTAGTATAAAGAGCTCTGTCTATGGTGTAGCCGCCGTCCTTCGCCATGGTTCTGGCGGCTTTCTTATCGCTCCCCAGCTCGGCGCCTCCCTCTACCCGGTAAATCTCTACCTGGTAGGTACGGTCACCATTGGAAAAGGCGGTTGACGCACGGTTCCCATACTTTTCGATTACGCTCTTTTCCGTAACCGTAATCTCCTTGCTGGTCTCCCCCTCCCCAAAGGTCAGGGTGCCAGCCTGGTGGATAAAGTGGGTGCCTCCCACTGCAGAACCGTTGACCGTACGGAAATAAACCGTCTGCTCTCCCCCGGAGCCGCCGGTTCTGGACACCGTAAACTTATTATTTCCATTGTTTTTGATGGAAAAGGTTCCATATGCCTTTCCCGCCAGGTCAAATCGTTTCTGGGGACTATAGTAAACTTTTCCGTCCACTGTGCCCACATAGGCGCGCACATAATAATCCACGCCGTCCGCTATATCCTGCCCCGTTGCCTGGAGCCTGCCATTTTTGGTCTTTACCACTGCTGCCGTGGCTTGTTTTCCATTGTACATTTCCGTGGTGGGATTCTGCATCATACCCCACACAAAGCCGCTTTCCGTGATGGTTTCTCCCCCGGTGTACTTTAACGTGGCGGTAAAAGTAACACTGTCCTTCCCACTTCCGTTGGCAACAGTCACCTCCGAAAGCTCCAGCGGCAGGGAAACCACTGTCACCTTCAGCCTTGCCACTGCATCCTGATATCCCTCCTGGTGCGCCCGGTAAAGAACCGTATAGGTTCCGGGGGTGTTCGTTTTAACTGCATCCTTATCATAGGTTACTGTTCCCACGGATTCCCTGATCTTACTAAGATACCACTCCTCGTCCAGTACGCTTTCCTCCAGAACCGTTACAGCCTCATCGGTCAGGGTTATCTTAGGAATCCCGATTACCACCGCATCGATCTGTTTCACTTCCGAAATGCCGCCTTCCGGGGATACCGCATAGTAATCTATCTTCGTAGGACCGTCGGGCATATCCTCCGGAGGCGTTACCGGCACGGTAAAGCTTCCGTTTTCATCCGCAGTGCCTGTAAATTCCTCTCCTCCCACGGAAATGCAGACCGTATTGCCCGGATCCGACGTTCCTGTAAAGACAGTTTCCTGCCCGGGCTTCAATACCGGATCCCGATTGCTAATCTCCGGCGCATCTGGCATGGGCGGCTGTTCTCCCACGCCAATGAGTATATAACGGCTCCACTTTGCCCCCGGCGCTATGGTGTCCTCCCAGGACCATGCCATACCGCTGTCCTTATTATAAACCCAGGTTCTGTCTGACAAGTTTGTGAAAACATTTTTTGTCCGATCCGAATAATGTCCATACCACAAGGTATTGGCGGTAGGCGCTATCAGGTTAAAGGCATACTGATTCTTAGGTTCCCCGTTCATAGTCAGCCCGTTGGCGCTGCCCGTTACCGGTGCATAATCGTTATTCCCGATCATCACATCCGCGCAGGTACCCAGCCTGAAATTCTGGGACTCCGACCCACGGTTTTCCACCGTGTATTTAACCATGGCATATCTGCCCCTGTGAACCAGGGAAACCTCCACTTTTCCGTAAAGAGACTTTCCCATTGCATTTTCAATGCTGCTGTTCCAGTTTTTATTGCTTTCTCCCACACTGGATATGGTTGTATATCCTGCATCCGCATAAGTAGTCCTGATAATCGTTCCCTGGTCTATGCCTTCTATGTTAAAATTTCTTTTCATGGCATATCTGAGATAATCGCTTTCCCCGTCCACGGAATCCGCCATGGTCATAATGCCAAAATTTTCGATCTGCCAGTCGTCCTCTCCCCGTGCCGTATAGCGGATTCCGTCCTTTTCCACAATGCACCTGTACTGCCAGGTATACCAGTCTTCCTTGCTTACCGGAAGCTCCGGCTCGTCCCATGCAAGATCATACCATTCTTCCCCTGTCCACAGTTCCCAGGCATATTTCTGGTAAGACTCCTTCAGATAATAAACCATATCCGAAGAATCCTCCTCCGAAGGGCGCATCAGCAGTTCAATCTCCCCTCCGTCTACAACATCCGTCACATGTATGAGAATTTCGGGTAGGCTTACGCCTTCCCCAAGGACATATTCCTCCGGAATCACAGGCGTAAAAATATAATCGCCGGGTAGTTCCTGGTCATAAGCAGGGGTACTTTCCCATGTCACCTGAATCTGCAGGGATTGTACCGTTTCTTCTTCTGTTATTTCATCAGATGACTCCGCCGCCCAAACGCTCATAGGCGTCCACATTTCTATAAAACCCTTTGCCAGAGATCCTAAAAGGGAGGCATCCTCCTGTTCTTCCTCTGAATTGTCTGCCAGGGAATTCCCCTCCAGTTCCTGTTCCTGGCTGCCCTCCGTTCCATCGGGCGTCTGGACAGGCATCTCCTCTCCGGTTTCATCAGGGGTCTGGGTAGGCGTCTCCTCTCCAGTTTCATCAGGGGTCTGGGTAGGCGTCTCCTCACCGCTTCCATCAGGGGTCTGGGTGGGCGCCTCCTCACCGCTTCCGCCAGGGGTCTGGGTAGGCGTCTCTTCCCCGCTTCCATCAGGAGTCTGGGTCGGCGTCTCCTCTCCGGTTCCCTCAGGCGTTTGGGTAGGTGTCTCTTCCCCAATTTCATCAGGGGTCTGAGTAGGTGCTTCCACAGGCAGACCTGTAGGCGTCACTCTGGGGGAAGCTGTAGGCACTTCCGAAGCCACAGGCGTCGTTGAAGCCACAGGCGATTTTGATGCCCCAGGCATCAAAGATGCCTGGGCATTTGGCTTCTCCTCTTTTAACACACTGCCTTCCGCTTTCAGCTCTATCGGAAGGAGAATCTCCTCCAGCGGCGTCCCTACATACACCGTCTGTTCCTGTACCTCTTTCTCCAGTTCCTCGAAAGCCGTTATCTCATAGGCTTCCTGTTCCTCCCTTTCCTTTGCCCATGTAATATACCCCCCCCCGGAAAATTCCGGGCATAATTCTATCAACATACAAAAACATAAAATTCCTGCTAAAGCACGGCTTGGTTTCCTTCCCTTTTTTCCTGCGTTCATAATATTTTGCCTCCAACACAATATTCCTCTGGATTATAAATCTTCAATTGTAAATTCATGCTAGCATTTTGTAATAGTACTTTCTACCCTGTGGGATATTTGGTATTTTTTTAGGGATATTTTGGTACGCATAAAAAAATGCCGAAGAGCTTACCTCTTCGACACAATATAAACCTTAGCCTCTATCCACGTAAAAGCGCAAAATACTGCTTCATGGAAGACGCATAAAAACGCCGGCTGACAGGAAAAAACGTGCCGTCGTCCATTTTTACCTCTTCCTTTAAAAACTCTGTCACATGTTCCAAATTAATCAGATAGCTGTTATGGCATTTGCAGAAGCATCTGCCAGCAATCTCCTGCTCCAGCTTGGAAAGGGCGCCGTTCCATTCCAGGGTTCTCTGGTTTTTCAAGTGAATACGCACATGATGGGAAACCGCCTCTAAACCATAAATCTCCTGATAAGGAATGGAGATCTGTTTGCCTCCAACTTTCAGATTAAGAAGTGTTTTCAAAAAACGCTCTCTGTAATCTTTTAGAATTAATTTTCCCATCTTTTCCCAGTCTACCGGCTTTAATCGATAACAAAGGGGCTTCGTGTCAAAACACTCAAATACAAAATCCGCATAAAATGTAAGATAAATAATGCTGCATTCTGTCAATTTCCCCCTGAGGTCCCTCGCCAGTTCTATACCGTTTTTTTCTCCATATTCAACATCCAATAAGAGAAGCTGACATTCATCCGGTCTCACAAGCAGCTCTTCTTTCAACTCCTCCGGATCCTGGTATCCTGTCAGTGTGAAATCCGTTTGTTCCACCAGACCGTAATCCGTCATAATCCGTCTGATCTGTTCCTCTGCCTGCTGTAAAAATATTCCGTCGTCATCGCCAATTACAATCTGATACATGGGACTACACCTCTTCCTGTTTTGGATTTAGTATAACATAATTGCAGGCTTTTCGCCAATCATAAGTCCGTAAAATGTTCGTCATGAAAAAATTGGATTATCGTTTATATCAGGTAATTCCAGATGAAAAAAAGAACGATTATGGAGCGTTTATCTTTCAGCCGCCTCGTAAAGTCCCGCGTAATCGCCGGCGGAAATTTCCAGATGGGCAGGATCGCCGGGGTAATAGACGATCATCGTGCCGTCGTCACAGGTATAAATCCTCCAGTTATTTTCAAACTGAAAATTGTCTGCGAAAGTAAAATACAGGGTAAGACCGTCCACTGCAAATTGCAGCATACCTTCGTCGTCAAAGAATACTTCCACCTCATGTCCGTTATCGCCCTTGTAAATGCTGCCGTTCATATACCATGTATCATCTGCGGGATCAGGCGTTATCACGTCAAGATGTCCTTCCCATGAATCCTCCTGTTCCTGAGACTCGTCGGTATTTGCCGGCTGATCTTCCGGGACTTCTGCTGCCTCAATGATTTCCTGGGGGTCTACAGGGTCTACAGTCTCATTATAAACCTCCTGCTGACGGCATCCGGTCAGGGTGAAAAGTATTGCTGCTGCCATAAAAATGATAGTTATCTTTTTGCACCTGTTTTCATTGTTATAATTACCTTTCTGTCATACGCAATTAAAACCTCTTCCAGCATCGTTCTTTCATAAAACCACATATTAGATCCGCTTTTTCTCCCTCATAAAACGCTATAAGACGTTTTTTAAATTCTGGCACCTCTTTCTCCGGTATCACCAGAAACCCCATTCCATGAGCAATCAGATAATGATTTGCAAAAATAACAGACGCTCTCTTATTTCCATCCAAAAATGCCTGCGTTTTCATGCAATAAAGACATAATTCAATTGCAACATCTATTGCCGGTTTTTCCTGCCTTGCTATTTCAGATATTTGTTCCTTTACTACCGCCTCCACGGGAAGCGGCGGAACATAGCTGGTACCTCCAATGGTAACCGGCACACCTCTGATCCTTCCTCCATTATAAAAGAACCCCTCGTTTACAATCTGAGCTATATGGCTTAACATATAATAATTTGTTTCACTTTGGAGTACATCCTCGTCTAAAATAAATTCCCATGCATGCTTTAAATTTAAAATTTTTTGAACATCTGATGCCGATACTCCATTAACTATTCCATTCTCTATGATTTCCTCCGTCTGTGGGAAAGAGGTCGCTATCCCCTCTAAAACTGCCTGATCATAAATATTTGCTTTCATATTTGCTCTGGCAAATTCCAGATTTTTCCTGACCCTCCCGGAAAGGTTTTTTCCCTCATATCCTAACATTACCAGCTTTTTATTGATACGGCGAATGTTCTTATTCAGTTCTCTCGCCTCTTTGGCGTTGCGTAAGAGCAGTTGATATAACGTATCCGAATAAACGTCAACATAAGTGGATGTGAGTTTTCCGGCAACACGCTTTCTTACATACAAATATTCATTGCCGCCCTGTTCCTTGATCTCGGGGCTTCCATCATACGGGATGAGATTCAACCTTGCCTGAAACTCTGCCCTCTGCTGTAATAATTCCTGTATCTCTAAAAAATTGGCTGGCATTTCTTTACTCCTTTATATAGGGAACTTTCATGAATATATATTATCAGAATATTCCCTATAGTTCAATGCAATTAGGGAACATTCTGATATATATTATATCAAAATATTCCCTAATTATATGCATTACTTTTTTCACTATATTCACTATATCCGTTACTGAGTCGCCAAATTGGTATACCCCATCAGGCTCTCATCCACAGCCCTCGCCGCTTCCCGTCCTTCCCGGATCGCCCACACCACCAGAGACTGCCCTCTATGCATATCCCCGGCGGTAAAAACGTTTTTCACCGAGGTTTCATAAGCTCCCTCCTCTGTTTTTACGTTGGTTCGCTGATCCAGCGCAACCTGAAAGGCGTCTGTCACATACTTCTGGCTTCCCAAAAAGCCTGCCGCAATCAGTACGATCTGTGCCGGAATGGTCTGTTCGGAACCGGGCACTTCCTTCATCTCCATCCGTCCGGTGTCGGGATTCTTTTCCCAGGAAAGCTTTACCAGCTTCACCGCCTTTAAACTTCCATTCTTATCTTTTACGAACTCTTTTACGGTAGATTCGTAAATTCTGGGATCATGACCAAATACCGCAATCGCTTCCTCCTGACCGTAATCTGTCTTGCAGATCTTCGGCCACTGAGGCCATGGGTTAGTTTCGGCTCTTGTATCCGGCGCCTTAGGCATCATCTCGATCTGAGTCACCGATTTACAGCCGTGGCGGATACTGGTTCCCACGCAGTCGTTTCCCGTATCGCCGCCGCCGATGATCACCACGTCCTTATCTCTGGTATCAATAAAGCTTTTATCCTGAAAATCAGAATCCAAAAGGCTTTTGGTATTTGCCTTCAGAAAATCCACTGCAAAATAAATTCCTTTTGCGTCTCTCCCCGGTGCGTTAATGTCCCGGGGATTGGATGCGCCGCAGGCGAGCACCACTCTGTCAAATTCCTTCAACAGCTTCTCAGCCTTCTTATCCTTTCCCACATCCACGCCGGTCTCAAAGACCACTCCTTCCGCTTCCATTACCCTGATTTTCCGCTCCACAATATGCTTTTCCAGTTTCATATTGGGAATGCCGTACATCAAAAGCCCGCCCACTCTGTCGGAACGCTCGAAAACGGTAACGCTATGTCCCCGCTTATTCAGCTGGTCCGCCACTGCAAGCCCGGAGGGACCGCTTCCCACCACCGCTACCTTCTTTCCCGTCCTTACCTTAGGGGGCTTGGGATCCGCATACCCTTTGGCATAAGCGTTCTCAATAATGGCATATTCATTTTCCTTTGTGGCGACTGGCTCGCCGTTGAGTCCGCAGGTGCATGCCGCCTCGCACAGCGCCGGACACACCCGGGAAGTAAACTCCGGGAAGCTGTTGGTCTTGGTCAGTCGGTTGTACGCCTGTTTCCAGTTTCCGGTGTACACCAGGTCGTTCCATTCGGGCACCAGATTGTGCAGGGGACAGCCGCTGGTCATACCGCAAATATTCATTCCCGCCTGACAGAAAGGAACGCCGCACTCCATACAGCGCGCTCCCTGAAGCTGCTGCCGTTCCATGGGAAGATGCTCATGAAACTCGTTAAAATTCTTAATCCGCTCCTTAGGCTTTACGTCCTTAGACACTTCTCTTTTATAATCCATAAATCCTGTTGGTTTTCCCATTGTTACCTCTCATTCCGCCACCTGTATGGCTTTCACACAAATTCTATGCATTTTTCACCGCATAAAAAGCTTCAATCTGCGCCTGCTCTGCACTGAGACCTTTTTCCTCCATCTGCACAATTGCCGCCTGCATTTTTTCATAGTCATGAGGAATGATCTTCTTAAATTTAGGCAGATAGTCCTTAAAATGATCCAGAATCAGCTTTCCCTTTTCAGAATTGGTAAGCGCCACATGCTCCTTGATCATCTCCTTCAGTTCGATTACGTCATATTTGGAGGTCACCTCATGAGAGGAAACCATCTCCTTGTTCAACCGGATATAAAGGTCGCTGTCCTCATCCAGCACATAAGCGATGCCGCCGCTCATACCCGCAGCAAAGTTTTTGCCTGTTCTTCCCAGCACCACCACACGTCCGCCGGTCATGTACTCGCATCCGTGGTCGCCTACGCCCTCCACAACCGCCGCAGCGCCGGAGTTTCGCACACAGAACCGCTCCCCGGCAACGCCGTTGATAAAAGCCTTTCCGCTGGTTGCGCCGTAGAGCGCAACATTGCCTATGATAATATTGTCCTCCGCCTTAAAGCGGCTTCCCTTCGGGGGATAAACGATCAGCTTGCCGCCGGAAAGTCCTTTTCCGAAATAGTCGTTGCTGTCTCCTACCAGCTCCAGGGTAAGTCCCTTGGGGATAAAAGCGCCAAAGCTCTGTCCGCCCGCTCCTGTACACAGTACCCGGTAGGTATCTTCCTCCAGATCATCTCCCAGACGCCGGGTAATCTCTGAACCTAAAATAGTACCAAAGGCACGGTCTGTATTTTTTACGTCCACTTCAATGCTACGTTTTGTTCCTTCATTGATAGACTTATTCAGCTGCTTTAGCAAAACCTTCTCATCCGCTGTGTTTTCCAGTTTAAAATCATAAACCTTCCTGGGGTCAAAGGTAACCTTTTCCCTGCCCCCTGCATAGGGATTGGAGAGAATCAGGCTTAAGTCGATCTGCTTCTGGCTCTCCGTCAAATGCTCCTTTACCTTCAAAAGCTCCGTGTGCCCCACCAGCTCATCCACGCTGCGGACACCTAATTTCGCCATATATTCCCGCAGTTCCTCTGCAATAAAGCGCATGAAGTTGATTACATATTCCGGCTTACCTTTAAAGTTCTTGCGCAGCTCAGGATTCTGGGTTGCCACTCCCACCGGACAGGTGTCCAGATTGCACACCCGCATCATCACGCAGCCCATGGTTACCAGGGGCGCTGTGGCAAAGCCAAACTCCTCCGCCCCTAAAATCGCTGCAATGGCAACATCCCGCCCGCTCATCAGTTTTCCGTCGGTCTCAATTCTCACCTTATTTCTAAGTCCGTTCATGATCAGCGTCTGGTGGGTTTCCGCCAGCCCCAGCTCCCAGGGAAGCCCTGCATTGTGAATGGAATTTCTGGGCGCTGCGCCGGTACCGCCGTCATAACCGGATACCAGAATGACCTGCGCCCCCGCCTTCGCCACGCCGGCGGCAACCGTACCCACGCCTGCCTCGGAAACCAGCTTCACGCTGATTCTTGCCGCTTTATTTGCATTCTTCAAATCATAGATCAGCTCCGCCAGATCTTCTATAGAGTAAATATCATGATGAGGGGGAGGTGAGATCAGCCCCACGCCGGGAGTGGAATGCCTGGTCTTGGCAATCCAGGGATAAACCTTTCCGCCAGGCAGATGTCCGCCCTCGCCGGGCTTTGCCCCCTGCGCCATTTTGATCTGAATCTCATTGGCGCTGACCAGATACCTGCTGGTAACGCCAAAACGTCCCGATGCCACCTGCTTGATGGCGGAGCATCTGTTGACGCCGTCGGAACCGGGCGAAAGTCTGTCCAGATCTTCCCCTCCTTCGCCGGAATTGGAGCGTCCGTGAATGCGGTTCATGGCGATCGCCATGGTCTCGTGCGCCTCCTTGGATATGGAGCCGTAGGACATGGCGCCGGTTTTAAACCTTGTGACAATAGAGTCCACGCTTTCCACTTCCTCAATAGGCACCCCTTTTTTCGGATAGTTAAAGTCCATCAGCCCCCGGAGATTTTTAACCGATTCCTCGTCGTTTACCAATGCGGTATACTCCTTGAACATCTGATAATCTCCGCGCTTGGTAGACTCCTGAAGCAAGTGGATGGTTGCCGGATTATAAAGATGCTCGTCGGCTCCGCTGCGCATTTTGTGATGCCCTAAGCTGTCCAGGGTCAGATCGTTGGCAAGCCCCAAAGGATCAAACGCCTGGGAGTGGAGTCTGTCTACCTGTTTTTCAATGTCTTTTATGGTAATACCCCCTACACGGCAGACCGTATGAGGGAAATATTTATTGATCACTTCACTGTCGATGCCGATCGCCTCAAAGATCTGGGAACCTTCATAGGACTGGATGGTACTGATGCCCATTTTGGAAGCAATCTTAACAATACCGTGCAAAATAGCGTTGTTATAGTCTTCCACTGCCGCATAGTAATCCTTATCCAGCATATGGTTGTCGATCAGCTCCTTGATAGACTCCTGGGCAAGATAAGGGTTGATGGCACATGCCCCGTAGCCTAAAAGAGTTGCAAAATGATGCACCTCCCGGGGTTCTCCGGACTCCAGAATCAACGCCACACTGGTTTTTTTCTTGGTCACTACCAGATGCTGGTTTAATGCTGAAACGGCAAGCAGGGAAGGGATCGCCACATGGTTTTCGTCCACTCCCCGGTCTGAGAGAACCATGATGTTGACGCCGTCTCTGTAGGCTCTGTCCACCTCCACAAACAGCCTGTCAATGGCACGTTCCAGACTGGTGTTTTTGTAATAGGTAATGGGAATTACCTCCACCTTGAAGCCGTCCTTTTTCATGCTCTTAATCTTCATCAGATCCGTATTGGTCAAAATCGGGTTGTTCACCCGAAGAACGTTACAATTCTTGGGAATTTCTTCCAAAATATTTCCGTCTGTTCCCACGTAAACGGTGGTGGAAGTCACAACCTCCTCCCGAATGGCATCGATGGGAGGATTGGTTACCTGGGCAAACAGCTGCTTAAAGTAATGGAACAGGGGATGGTGGGTCTTGCTCAGCACCGGCAGAGGCGTATCAACGCCCATGGCGGCAATCGCCTCGCTCCCGTTCTTCGCCATAGGCAGAATGCTGTTTTTCAGCTCCTCGTAGGCATAACCAAATGCCTTCTGCATCCGCTGTCTCTCTTCGTAGGTGAATTCCGGCACTCTCTCGTTGGGAATCTTTAAATCATGAAGCCGCACCAGATTGCTGTCCAGCCATTCTCCGTAAGGCGCTCTGGAAGCGTAAGTTTCCTTCAATTCATCATCGTCGATCACCTTTCCCTGAACCGTATCCACCAAAAGCATTTTTCCGGGGCGAAGCCTTTCCTTTAGCAGAATCTTTCCGGGATCGATATCCAAAACCCCAACCTCGGAGGAAAGGATTAATTGATCGTCGTCTGTAATCATATAGCGGGAAGGGCGCAGACCGTTTCGATCCAGCACGGCGCCCATCATATCCCCGTCGCAAAAGAGAATCGACGCAGGACCGTCCCAGGGTTCCATCATGGTGGCGTAATATTGGTAAAAATCCTTCTTTTTCTGAGACATGGTTTTATTGTTTGCCCAAGGCTCGGGAATGGTGATCATCACTGCAAGAGGCAGCTCCATACCGCTCATCACCAGAAATTCCAGGGTATTATCCAACATCGCCGAGTCAGAACCTGCGGTATTCACCACCGGCAGCACCTTGTGCAGAAGACCGTGCAGATGCTCCGATTCCATATTTTCCTCCCGCGCCAGCATTTTGTCCGCATTGCCCCGTATGGTATTGATCTCGCCGTTATGTACAATAAAACGATTGGGATGGGCGCGCTCCCAGCTGGGATTTGTGTTGGTGGAAAAACGGGAATGAACCATAGCGATGGCAGATTCAAAATCCTTATCCTGAAGATCTCCGAAAAAGGTGCGGAGCTGCCCTACCAGAAACATGCCCTTATAGACAATGGTTCTGCTGGATAAGGACACCACATAGGTATTGTCCGAGGACTGCTCGAACACCCGCCTCGCCACATACAGCAGCCGGTCAAAGGCAACTCCCTTGGGCACTCCCACAGGCTTTTTCACGAACGCCTGCATAATATGAGGCATACATTCTACTGCCTTGTGTCCCAAAACGGAGGGGTTGGTAGGCACTTCACGCCAGCCTAAAAAGGTAAGCCCCTCCTTCTCCACGATGATCTCAAACATCTTCTTCGCCTGATTTTTCTGTAATTCATCCTGGGGAAAGAAAAACATACCTACGCCGTATTCCCTTTCCTCTCCAATGGCGATCCCCAAAGGCTTCGTCACCTTCTTGAAAAATTTATGAGGGATCTGGGTCAAAATTCCAACCCCGTCGCCGGTCTTTCCCTCTGCGTCCTTGCCCGCTCTGTGCTCCAGATTTTCTACGATCTTCAACGCATTTTCCACAGTCTCCCGGCTTTTTACTCCCTTAATATTCACGCAGGCTCCGATCCCGCAGTTATCATGCTCAAATTCCGGGCGGTATAACGGTGCTTCCGGCAAAGTCTTTTTTACATCAAACATGATTCTTCTCCTTCCCTGACTTAAAACGTGTATATTCCACGTAATATACCCTATGGTTTCTGAACTTGCAAAGCAACTTCCAGCCACACAAAAAGGTCGCAAGGAGCTTTAAACTCGCTCCTTTGCGACCTGTAGGTTTACTATACAACAGATTAGGGCATTTGTAAATAACGAATATTATTAATATTGTCAGATAATTTGTCAATTATCCATTATCGGTCAATTTATTTGCAAATTGCTTTAATTGTATTTTATATATTTTCTTTTTCGCACAATTTAACCCGTATTAATCTCAGGCAGACACTTCTTTTTCAGGTAGAAAAAGAGCAATACCGCCGCCGCCAGAAAAATTGTGCCTGTTATCAGCGCAATCTTATCGCCTGCCTGAGCAGGTTCACTTCCATATGTCATGACATATACGCTTATGTTTGCCACTCCGTGAAAAAGCACCGGTGCTGCAAAGCTTTTATATTGATCATAAAAATAAGCGATCAATATTCCTAAAATACTGCCGTACACTGCCTGCACCAGATTTCCGTGATAAATTCCAAACAAAAGGGAGGATACCACCAGGGCAATTCCATAATGAAAGCACCTCTTCATACGATTATACAGAAGTCCTCTGAATACGGCTTCCTCCGCTATGGGAGAAATAACGCCATACAAAACAAGCCCCGCCCCGAAAGTTACGCCGTACTGCATCCTGTACACTGTCTGGTAGCTCTCTGAGCTGCCTGTAAAACCGATCTGGGTAAAAATCATGTTCAACCCTGCCGCCACGCAGAAAGCAAGCATCGCCAAGCCCCAATAAGCCGTAAAACGCTTCACATCCGTCCATTTTTTCCCCTGAATATCCGGCTCTGATTCCGCCCTTATTTCTTCTTTCCCTGCATCTGGGCTGATCTCGCCTTTTACTCCGGTCCACAGAACGCCTGCCCCCGCCAAAGAGGCAATCCCATATAAGACACTCCGAACGGTACTCCAATACTGATCCAAAAAAGTAACGGTTCTCTCGCTTCCGCCCCGAACCAGCATTTCAAGAAGCACCGAAAACAGAATCTCTGCAATATCATGTACCACAAAATAGATCAGCAGGGGCAGAAGAAGATACGCCGTCTTTTTCAAGGAAGGCCATTTTTGCACCTCTTCTTCTTTCCATGGAAAATTGATCCATCTCCAAGGGTTCATCCTTTCCTTCATCTTAAAACCTTTCTTCTGAATCCAGTAAAAGAGCCTCCAGCTCTTCCACCGTGTTCACCACAAAGTCCGCTCCCTCTGCCTCCAGTTCACCTTCCCCGGCATATCCAAAGGATACGCCCACTCCGGTAAGTCCGTGAGCCTTCGCCCCCTGGATGTCGAATTTCCGGTCCCCTACCATGGCGCACAGAATTTTTCTCTCTTCCTGCGGAATAGAAAGCACGCCTAACTGCTGCAGCGCCTCCTCTACCACTTCTTCCTTGGTTCCTCTGGTGCCGTCCAGTTCGCTTCCCACAACCACCTGGAAAAACTTTTCAATCTCAAAGTGGGCAAGGATCTGCCGTACAAAGCCTATAGGCTTGCTGGATGCCACCGCCAGACGAATTCCCTTTTTCTTCAATGTCTCCAGCATCTGGGAAACGCCCGGGAAAATTTGATTTTCAAAAACCCCTATAGGAGCAAACCGCTCCCGGTACCATGCAATCGCCTGGAGCGCCTCCTCCGGCTCCATTCCATAAAACTCCATAAAGCTGTCCTTTAAAGGCGGTCCGATAAAAGGCTCCAGTTTATCCAGATCCGGCTCCTCTATACCTGACTTATGAAGCGCATACTGGACAGATTTGGTGATTCCCTCCTTGGGATCGGTCAGGGTGCCGTCCAGGTCAAATAAACAATATTGAAACATGATATAACGCTCCCTATTTCAGCCCCAGCTTTGCAAACAGATCTCCCAGATTGGTTCCGATACTCTCGCCGGAATCAAACTGCCTGGTGTCAAGGCTTTCCATTTCTTCCGCCTGCTGCTGTTCCTCCACAGCTTTCATGCTCAGGGAAATCTTGCCGTCGTTGGTATGCAATACTTTGACCTTGACCTGATCTCCCACCTTCAGCACCTCGGAAGGTTTCTTGATTCTTTTCTGGCTAATCTGCGAAATATGTACCAGACCGTTGAGTCCATCCTTCAAGTCAATAAAAGCTCCGTAGGGCTGCAGACTCTCCACTGTACCCTCCAAAATCGTGCCGGGCACAATCATTGCCACCTTGTGATCATGCTCTTCCTTCTTCTGCTCCTTCAAAATTTCCTTTGCAGAGAGCACCAGCTTTTCCTTTTCTTTATCCACTGTTATGACCCTAACGGTCAACGTTTTTCCTACGTATTCCTCAGGCTTCTCCACATAGGAAAGATCCAGCTGGGAAGCGGGGATAAACCCTCTGATTCCCTCCAGATAGGCAACTACCCCTGCGTTTACCGCCTCGCTTACCTTCACGGCAATGTTTTTCTTTTCCTCCCTATAACCGGACAGTACATCCCAGGCAAGAACCTCATTTGCCTCTTTCCTGGAAAGAAGAATATTCCCCTGTCCATCGTCCATTTTCACTACGGTTGCCTCAATCACATCTCCCACATGTACATCTGCAAGAACAGAGAACCCTGGATCATTGCTCATATCCTCCGCCTTGATAATACCCTGGGTGTAATACTTAAGATCCAAGGTCACTTCTTCCTCATTCACATCAATGACCGTTCCCTGAATCACATCCCCTTCGTGAATCTTCCGGAAGGATGCCTCCAGTTCTTTTTCATAGTCTTTCATTGTTTCTTCCATTTTTTCCTCCTATACCTCTTTGAATCTGTCCGCACCCATACCGCAGACAGGGCATTTATAATCCGCCGGGAGTTCTTCTCCCTCATATACATAGCCGCAGACTTCGCATTTAAACTTACGCTTTTTCCCCTCTTCCGCCTTCTTCTCTTCCTCTTCAGGGATATAGGTAGGCGCGTTTTTAGGGCTTCTTCCTTTGATCACCTTATGGTAATATGCGTAGGTCATTGCCTCTCTGTCCCCAAAAATTTCAGCTCCCTTTACCTCACCCAGAAAAACGGTATGGGTTGCGGTTTCCATTTTGTCGATCACATCGCATACGATATAGCCGCAGCAGTCAGACAGGATCGGCATATGATCCTCCACAGTGTACTTCACTTCTGCAAATTTATCCGCTTCCTTGCCGCTCTTGAACCCAAAAGTTCCGATAATGGAAGGCTGGGAATCCTCCGCCAGAATAGAAATGGCAAATTTATTGGTATCTTTAATGCATTGATTGGTATAGTTGTTGTGGTTAATACTAACCGCAATCGTTGCAGGTGAAGATGTGATCTGCATCGCGCTGTTAGCGGTACATCCCGTAGCTCTTCCCTGATCCCATGTACTTACAACATAAACTCCATACGATAATTTGTGTAATGCGCTCTGATTCATTATTCCTTTTCCTCCATTCCGAAGCGTTTTACGCTGAGGAAAGCGAGCGAAATATCAGATTTCGCTCTGCTATCACAGAATTTGTGACGCTTCGGCACAAATTCTTGGTTGAATAAATTGCTATCGAGCAATTTATTCAACCTTTCCTCCATTTCTTAGTAGCTTAGCATATCATTATAGTTATCAATCATATCCGACACCGCCTCATCAAACTTCCTAATGGAACCGTCGGCGGCAAAAGCGGAATTTAATTCAAATTCCTTCAGCGGTTCCTGATTTCTGACCCTTTCAAATAACTCGGTCAATGCCTCCCGGGAATCCTCGATACTTCCGTCTATGAGATTATACGCACCGGACTGCACAGGAAAACCCTCCCGATACATTTCACTTCTATCCTCCATAAGGGTAAGACACGTTCCAGCCGTCTCCATATACTGGTCATATAAGGGCTGCAGTATCTCAAGATCCAGTTCCAATATCTGAGAATCGTCTTCCACCTGCTCATGAATCTCTCTCTGCATTTCCTGCGCCGCCATAATAAATCTGATAAATGCTGCGGCTCCTTTATATCCTTCTGCCTCAAGCTGTTCCAACGCTTCTTCCCGCCGGGCATCCGCCCTCTCCCCAAGCTTGGATATAAATTCATCGGAAAGAGTTTCATATTCCTTATAGTCTTTCCAAATGATTGCATGATATTCCTTTCCTTTTTCAGAACCGGTATATCCTTCCAGGCAGTCTATGGTTTCCGCAAGTTCCCTCATCACCGGGTATAAGGCAAGGTACATTTCATCCAAATCATCTTTTTGCTGCTTTTTCTGTGCCATGTCATGCGCCTTGTCCATCTCTTCATAAAACATCCCCTTATTAGACTTACACTGATATTGCTCCTTCAACGGCACAAACTCCTCCTGGAATTCCACACACTCAAAATAACTGCCGATTACATCTGCAAAATAGTCCACCATCTCGTTGTTGATTTCGATGTATAAGTTAAACAGTTCATTTTCATCCACTTCTGCGTGGTCGGCGGTTTCCGTTTCCCCGGCTTTCTCCTCCACCGGTTTCACATTATCCTCTGAAGAATCTTTTTCCTTTTTTTCTACTCCGCTGTCTTCTCCCTCTGTGCCGGCGTCATAGGCTTCACCGCTGGTCTCCTTTGTATTTTTCTTCTCTGCCGCATTCCTGCACCCACAGAGCATCATGGCGGATATAAGCAGAAGACACACCGCTTTTTTCCATGATCTTTTCATTTTTCCCTCCCTTATCACTATAATTAAAACAATATTACTATAGCATTCCTGATTTATGCCGTCAAATTGATTTCAGCCTGGAGCAAAAGCGAAATCTACTATTCCACTCTTTTTCGGTATGCTTCTTCCGCCTGCTCATTTGACAAAGAGAATTCCACTTTCAGAGCTTCCCTGATTTCAATATCCGAGCAACGATTCATCACCATCTTTACAATGCATCTTGAAATTTCCAATTCCTTCGCCGCCTCTTTCGCTGCTTTTTCCGCCGCCTCCTTTGCTGCCTCTTCCGCTGCCTCCTTTGCCGCCTTTTCCGCTGCCTCCCTTACTGCCGCCTGGAAATCAAATGTCACTCCTTCGAATAATCTTCCCATTTTACGCTCCTTGATCTTTGCTACCGCATTTTCCGCCTTATCTTCTTCCAAATTCATACTGTACAGCAATGCTCTAAGCACTTTCTCCATAACGCTTAAAAGATATTCCGGTGTATTCCTTAATATTTGGCTTATCTGTTCCTTCGGAAGTTTTGAAAAAGCTTCTATGTCTTCCATGCATCTGATTTTATTGATTAGCATGGTAAGTGAAATTTCATCTCCCCGCGCCAAAAGATCCTCATTGCTGTAATCATGAAGCCGGATCATCTGATACCTGAAATGCGGCATATAATCCCCTAACAGTTCTCTGCAGAGTATCCGATCGGCAAGATCCTCTGACGCCGTCCACTTCTCTGTTCCCTCGTAATAAACAATGGGAAAAACCGGCGGATAACGGAAATCTTTCCTAGCACTTATATGGGGATATCGCCTATTCATCTCTTTCTCATAATCTTCCCATATATGGATCATATACCGAAGTATCTGCATGGCTACATTATACTCCACTTTCGTCTTATGTTCAACCAATGATACAATATAAAGTGGTAAATCAAGTGGATTTTCGTTTTCTAAAGCAGGCAGATATTTCCCGACATTCACTCTCTTGACGGTATCGCTTTCCCGCTCTGTGCTGTACAAAGGCACATAGCGCTCTGATACATCCTCAATATCCTCCGGCTGAATCTTCCGCAAAATCTCCATATCTGCATAATCACGAAGGAACTGGGCGCAAAGAATATTATCTCCAAAAATCAATTTGCTGCTGCCATCCCGCAGTCTGGGATTGTCCACAAGACAAGTATCTTCTTTTGTCATAACGCCTCCTCTTCTGGTACGTATGCCGCACCGGCAAATTACAGAAAAAGAAAAGGCAGAGAAATACTCCCAGACGTTACTTTTCCTCATCTGTTAAATAAAATACTGGTAATCTGGGATGACTGATCCCCTTGATCTTCCGCCAAAATCGGAAGTCAGATATCACGTCTTTGAACTGACGTTTGAATGTGTAATTACTATAACATGAATAAATTATAAAGGCAAGCATGAAACAACGGATGCCAGGCTCTGCCAGTCATCCTTATATGAAACAACGGATGCCAGGCTCTGCCAGTCATCCTTATGTTAAGAGAAAACCCAGGGGTATACAGTATCATCTTGCACACCCCTGGGTTTTTCATAATTCATTTACATACTTTTATTTCAACTTCCAGATATCTCTGTTGTACTCTGCAATGGTTCTGTCAGATGAGAAGAAACCGGATTTTGCAATATTAACCAGCATCATCTTTTTCCACTTCTGACGATCCTCATAATCTGCAAACGCTCTGTCCTTCGCCGCAATATAATCCTCCAAATCAAGCAGCGTCATGAACCAGTCCTTGTTAATCAATTCGTTGTAAAGGCGCTCCAGATTCTCCTTGTGTCCAGCCTTCAAAACCTGATCACTTACAATAAAGTCCACCGCTTCCTTAATCACAGGACTCTTCTCATAATAATCCTTGGATACATAATCTGCCTTTGCATAGTGATCGATAACTGCCTCTGACTTTTCACCGAAAATATAAATATTGTCATCGCCCACCAGCTCATGGATTTCTACGTTTGCGCCGTCTGATGTACCCAGCGTTATCGCACCGTTTAGCATGAACTTCATGTTTCCGGTACCTGACGCCTCCTTGGAAGCAAGGGAAATCTGCTCGGAGATATCGCAGGCAGGTATCAGCTTCTCAGCATAACTTACATTATAATTTTCTACCATAAGAACCGTCATATAAGGACTTACGTCAGGATCATTATTGATAATCTCCTGAAGTACCAGCAGCAGGTGAATAATATCCTGTGCAATTACATAAGCAGGAGCCGCCTTTGCCCCGAAAATGAAGGTAAGAGGTCTTACGGGCTTTTTGCCGCTCTTGATTTCCAGGTATTTATGGATAATATAAAGAGCATTCATCTGCTGACGTTTGTACTCATGAAGGCGCTTCACCTGAATATCAAACACCGCTTCGGGATTTAAAGTAACGCCTTCCGCTTCCTTCACGTACGCCGCGAGCTCTTTCTTACGGTTCATCTTGATTTCAGCCAAACGGTCAAGCACAGCCTGGTCATCCTTGTGCTCAAGAAGCTTCTCCAGCTTGTCGGCATCCTTCTTGAACCCGTCGCCTATGGTTTTGGCAAGAAAACCTGCAAGCTCACGGTTACAGCTGAGAAGCCATCTTCTGAATGTGATACCGTTTGTCTTATTATTAAACTTCTCAGGATAGATCTTATAAAAAGCGTTCAGCTCCGAATCTTTCAAAATTTCCGTATGAATTGCAGCTACGCCGTTAACGGAGAATCCATAGTGAATATCAATATGCGCCATATGCACTCTGCCAGCCTCATCAATGATCTGTACCTTAGGATCATCATATTTAGCGGCAATTCTCTTATCCAGTTCTTTAATATAAGGAACCAACTGCGGCACTACCTTCTCCAAGTATGCAAGGGGCCATTTCTCCAGCGCTTCCGCCAGAATTGTGTGGTTGGTGTAAGCGCAGGTTTTACTTACCACGTCGATCGCCTCATCCATTGTAAATGCCTTATCCTCAACCAGGATACGAATCAACTCCGGAATCACCATCGTAGGGTGCGTATCGTTGATCTGAATCACCGCATGCTCGTACATTTTGCGAAGATCGTACTTCTTTTCTCTCATTTCCCGTAAAATTAACTGGGCTGCGTTGCAAACCATAAAATACTGTTGATAAATACGAAGAAGATTACCTGCCTCATCGGAATCATCCGGATATAAGAACAGTGTAAGGTTCTTTTCAATCTGCTCCTTATCAAAGCTGATACCGTCTTTCACCAAGCTTTCATCGATGGACTCAATATCAAACAGCCTCAACTTATTGACACCGCTGTCATATCCTGCAACATCAATGTCATAAAGACGGGAAGTCACTTTTCTTTTGCCAAAGAAAACGTCAAAGGTAACGTCCGATTTGGTCAACCATGAATTTTCTTCAATCCAATCATTCTTCTCCGCAGTCTGGAGCTTATCTTTAAATACCTGCTTGAAAAGTCCAAAATGATAATTCAGCCCAATGCCTTCTCCTGGAAGTCCAAGAGTTGCGATGGAATCCAAAAAGCATGCCGCAAGCCGTCCCAGCCCGCCGTTTCCGAGAGACGGTTCCGGTTCAACCTCTTCAATTACAGAAAGGCTCTTGCCATTATTCTTTAAAATCTCATCCAGCTTATCATAGATACCAAGATTGATCAGATTATTGGATAAAAGCTTTCCGATCAGAAACTCAGCAGAGATATAATAAATCTTTTTCTCTCCCTCGTTGGTATCCGAAACTGCCATGATCCTCTTGGTATAAACCAAAATCACATAGTACGCTTCCTGATCTGAAAGTCCGGATACAGACTTGCCGAACATTTCTTTTGCAATTTCTTCCAGCTGCTGTTCCATGTTCAGAACCAATACATCCTTCTGCAAATTTGTTTGTGCTGCCATAATTTCCTCCTGATTTTCATTAAATATTTTATTGTTTCATATTGTTCACTATATTATTCCAAAATTTTCCCGATTACATACTGTAGTGTAACACAAGAAAACGTTTTCCGCAAGTGTAAATTACAAAATCATGCCATTTTTATATTTCCGCCCTGAATCAAATGGCATTATACAAAATTTCCGTCTCCAGTTTTTAACCGCCTATATCCACCCCGTCAGCATATAATATCCGTATATTTGAGCCGCTCCAAGGTATAGGGCATCCTTACATCTTTTCCTGTTCCGCCATTCATCAGCCGCCGCAATTCTTCCATCGCTCTGGCCGAAATACCTGCAAAGTTCTGACTGACCGTATTCATCTGCTTGCCCACATATCCCATCAAGATAATACCGTCAAAACCGCAGACCGGTCTGAAAATATCCATTTCTGTCAATGCCTTCATAGCGCCGATTGCCATCAGATCCGAAGCGCAGACCACCGCATCCTTATTTTTCCCATATTTCAGAGTAATATTGCGCGCCTGAAGCTCCGAAAATTCTCCGTTTCTAACCAACATCGTCAGCCCCAATTCCTCCACCAGTTCGCGCATTCCCTGAAGTCTCTCATCGGTGACATATCCGTTTTTCTTGCCTGCAATATATAGAATCCGCTTACAATTATTATCCAAGATCGTTTTTTTTGCCACATCATACTGCGCCCTGCAGTGATCGATCCGAACCACAGAAGTACTTTCATTCACAATAGGCGCATCTATAACCACGCATTTAAACTTCTCCCCGGAAATCAGCTCATGCAGCACTTTGTCTTCCTTAGAAACGCCAAAGATAATGATACCTGCAATGCTCTGCGACTGCAGATATCTGGTCAATTCCTCTACCGTCCTTTCCCTGAACATAGAGGAAAATAATGTGATCACATCCAGATTTAATTCCATTGCCTTGGTGATCGCCCCCTGAATATACTGCATGTCAATCTCATCAATCGCCTGGGTCTTCATATTCAAATTCATAAGCAGCGCCACCCGCCCCACTCTTTTAGAAGAAAGTGCAGCCGCTACGGAATTGGGCAGAAAATTCAATTCGTCCACTGACTTATTTACCTTCGCCTTAGTCTCCTCGCTGACATTCGGGTAATTATTGAGCACCTTGGAGACTGTGGAGATCGCCACCCCCGCGTGTTTTGCCACATCTTTAATCGATACCATTTGTTTCCTCCTGAAAAGTACTGGAAAACGATTTCCAAAATTATCATACTGAATTTTTTAGGATAATGCAAGAAAAATTTAAAAGGCACCCGTCGGGTGCCTTAAGTGTCTTTTGGTCTCTATGAATTTAAAACTTTTTCGATGACGCTCTTTACTTCCTCTGCATCATAAGGCTTTGCAATAAATTCGGCAGCGCCATGCTTAATCGCCTGGATCATTTTCTCCTTTTGTCCTGCTGCTGTAATCATGACAACTTTTGCCGTCTCATCACATTTTTTGATTAGCTGGAGCGCTTCTAAACCATCCAGCTTCGGCATCGTGATATCCATCGTCACAAGGTCAGGTTTTACTTCCTTATACTTTAGGTATCCGTCTTCACCGTTTACGCCCTCTCCTATCACAGTATGTCCTGCATCCTCCAATATTCCTCTCAAAATCTTACGTGATGTTCTTGAATCGTCTATAATCAATATATTTGCCATTTTCATGCCTCCTACTTCATTTCAATTTCTTTCCCCTTTGCAACGATCACATAAAACAGTTCACTTTTCATATGTATCGGCAAAACTAACATTTCATCACTGGTCATCTTGCTGATTTCAGTTGAATATTCCGGTGGAAGCAATTCCATGGAAATTCCGGTCTGACTTAACGCGCTTGCATAAAGACCGCAAATGCAATTTAGCAGTTCTCCGATTGCATCCAAAGCATCCTCGTTGACTTCCGCAAATTCTTCCTTGCCAAAAATGGAAGCCGTCCTTAAAAGCGCATGTCCTTTTCCTGCAAGTCCAAAGCTGATGCTCTCTTCACCGCTTACAAACTGAGCCGCCCCATTGTCAACCTCACAGGTCTGCGCTATAAAAGCCTTATCCAGATAAATTTCATTATCCACACAACGCATAATCGTACGAACCGCCGTACCTGCCGCATTCATGTACTTATCGCAACCTGCCGGAATATAAAGCGGTAAAATTCTGTCCACGTCGCCGCTCTTTAAATCTTCCATTTCTGAAACAGTCATTTCTTTTTCGACCTGAAAATCTATCATGTATTGCTCCAGCTGATCAATGGTCATAAGCTGCTGATCCTCTAAAGCCTGAGCAAATGCAAGATATGCGTTCCCCTGTTTCTTCAGAAGCGCCTGTACGTGCCCCTCCGTCAGGTATCCTCTTTCTACGGCAATATCACCAAACCGCTTGTCCATTACTGCCTGAAGATTATTCACTCTGTCAGCTTCATCCTGGGTCATAAGCCCCTCCGCTACCGCGATCAAGCCCAGTTTCACGCGAACCTTATTCTTTGCGGCAAGCAGATCCTTTAGCTGTTCATACGTAATAATCCCTTTTTCCAATAAATAATTTCCTACTATAACTGAAACCATGGCATGCCCTCCTATACCTTTTCCATGATATTAGAATAATATATTTTTTATCTTTCGTCAATAAAAAATAGGCTGACCAGATCAGTCAGCCCACTTCTATTCCATATTCTTATTTTCTTACCAGATGACGAGGAAGCCCATCCACATAAATAGGGAGAAGTTCGCCCATGATAAGGGGTCTTGCATATTTCACGTATCCGTCGTTCAAGCCGCATCCGTCCTCTGTAATCCACTCTGCGGGAACAGGTCTTTCCACATTTGCAATCGCATGAATGTCATATGCGCTGGTACCGCACTGATAAGGATCATCACCGTTTCTGTCCAGTGTGATCATCATACCGGTCTTGCCCTCTTCTGCGGCAATCACAGCGTCATGTCCAACCTGGAATGCCTCATTGATATCCGTAAGAGAAGCAAGATGAGTCGCAGCACGCTGAAGTGTGGAGAACTCAACCGCCCTGGTCTTTAAACCTGTCTCAGCGGCAATTGCCTGTGCCAGATAAGCGGCAGTACCGGACATCTGCTTGTGTCCAAATGCATCCACCGCAACATTTTCATTTGCGAGCTCGCATACATAACGTCCGTCGGCAATGTGAATACCCTCAGATACGGCAATCACTACAGAGGACTTGGTTGCTGCAAGATGTTTTACTTTTTCCATGAAAGCATCCATGTCAAATACTTTTTCAGGCAGGTAAATTGCATCTGCACCGCTGCAGTCGTCTCCCTTTGCAAGCGCTGCCGCTGCGGTAAGCCATCCTGCATTACGTCCCATAATCTCTACAATGCAGATAGTAGGTTTCTTTGCGCCAAAGGACTCGTTATCACGAATGATTTCTTTTAAGCTGGTTGCAATATATTTTGCAGCGGAACCATAGCCAGGGCAATGATCCGTAACAGGAAGATCATTGTCAATGGTCTTGGGTACGCCCATAAATCTCTGAGATTTTCCATGTGCTGCCGCATAATCGGACAACATTTTTACGGTATCCATAGAGTCGTTTCCGCCGGCATAGAACAGGCACTCAATATCATGCTTTTCCATGATCTCAAAAACCTTCTCGTATACCTCCTCATGTCCTTCAATCTTAGGCATTTTAAAACGGCAGGAGCCTAAAAATGCGGAAGGGGTTCTCTTTAACAGCTCAATTCCTGTAGGGTCGCCAAGATAATCCTCCAGTTCGATCATCTTGTCCTCCAAAAAGCCCTCGATACCATGAACCATACCGTACACTTTCTTAACTCCCAGCTGCTTTGCCGCTGCGTATACGCCTGCTACGGATGAATTGATTACGGCTGTAGGTCCGCCGGACTGTCCAACAACAATATTACCTTTCATGTTAATCTCTCCTTTTATTCATTATTTTTCCTTATTAGTAATAAATTCCATTAGCAGTATAGCAGATTCCAATTTTTCTGACAAGGGCAATTCTGCAATTATACAAAGGAAGCGATACAATATACTGCATAGATGCCAAGAAGAGCAATTCCCTGCACCCTTGAGGATTTCTTCCGAATCAAAATGGGCAGAACCAGCACTGCCATTACCAGACAGGAAAGGGGCATATCTACTCTCACCGTAGAAGGCTCCAGCGGAATTCCTGCCACTGCCGAAGGAATGCCGATTACCAAAAGCAGGTTTAATAGATTTGCCCCGATCACATTCCCAAGCCCCACGTTTCCATACCCTTTGATCAGGGACATAACCGAGGTCATAAGCTCAGGCAGAGAAGTTCCCAAAGCAATGAAGGTTACGGCAATGACCCTCTCCGGCACACCTACCGCCTCTGCAATCAGAATTCCGTTGTTTACCAAAAGCTTTGCCCCCACAAATAGACAGGCGGCACAGACTACAAGGATTAAAAGCTGCAGGGGAATGGAAATATTTTCTTCGTTTTCCTTTTCTTCCTCATTGCCTCCTTCCGACGAAGCCCGCATTACCGTCATACATGCATAAACAATGAAAAGTGCCAGCAAAATCACGCCTACAGGGCGGGAAAAGCTGCCCGTCAATGCCCCCCATACATTCATGACAATCAACACTGCAAAAAAGAAAATTCCCCGCCAGGATAAAGAAGCTCTCTCCACCTGCTTTGTAGGACGTATGGTCTGGGTAAGACCGGCAATCAAAGCCGTATTGCAGATAATAGATCCAAAAGCGTTGCCTGCCGCAATCGCCGCCGATCCGTCGAAAGCCGCCGTTGTGGAAACCAATATTTCCGGCAGGGTAGTTCCTAGGCTGACAATAGTAGCGCCTACCACAATCTGAGGGATCTTAAGCTTTTTGGCTATCGCCACCGCCGCATCCACCAGACGGTCGCCGCCTAAACAAATCAAAACAAGACCAACTACAAATAAAATAACTGCTTTTATCATTTTTTCCTCCATTCCGAAGCGTTTTACGCTGAGGAACGCGAGCAGAATCTCCAATTCTGCTCTGCGATCAAAGGAATTTGTGACATTTCAACACAAATTCTTGGTTTAATAAATTGCTATCAAGCAATTTATTAAACCTTTCCTCCATTCCGAAGCGTTTTACGCTCTGGTGTTTTTAGTATTCCACTCTCTTTGTGCCAGTAGTCTTTTTCCGATCAAATACTGTCCCGGGATTCAGTCTTTGTCTAACGAATGCCGTCTCTACGAGTCGGCTTATCGCAAC
>DKYT01000023.1 GCA_002492465.1 Lachnospiraceae bacterium UBA7093
AGCTTAACTTAATGACATTACCATGGAGGGCGGAATCAGGAGTATGCGGCAGGGATGCCGCTATACTCCGACCTGTACAGTCTTAGACCCCTTTCCCCATTCCGTTAGTGAAATCTGATTTTGAGACCCGTCCTGAACCCCTTTATATCCCCTGCCCGTTTCACCCTCAAGTCCCTCCCCCCGTTCCCTGCCAGATACCAATAACCAAAACTAAAACACAAAACAAGGCAGATGCAACCTCAAATCGCATCTGCCCTGCTATTTTTATTTCGTTTCCAGTTATCTTACGATCGATTATTCTGCAATATCTGCATACATAAAGTACCAGTATCCATAAGGTGAATGCCAGGAACCTGTGATCTTCTCACTCTGTAACCAGAAGTCATTGTAGTAAGCTACAGGAATACATCCTGCTTCTTCCATCAGAATATCCTCCGCTGTGTGAAGCGCCTCTGAACGCTCTGCTGCATCCAGTGTTGTTCTGGAAGTATCCATAGCTGCATCATACTCAGCGTTGTTAAATTTACCATCGTTGTTACCGTTGGTGGAGTAAAGCAGATCCAGCATGTTGGAAGGATCGCTGTAGTCTCCTACCCAGCCGTTACGGGATGCATCATAATCGCCGTTACGTCTCATAGGTGTGAAGCTTGCCCATTCTACGATTTCTACCTTACAGTCAACGCCAAGCTCCGCCCATGCCTGCTGCAAGTACTCAGCAACCACTTTGTGGTAACCTGCATCGTTAGTAGAGTAAGTAATGGAAGGGAAGCCCTCTCCGTTGGGATAACCTGCATCCGCCAACAGCTGCTTTGCTTCTTCAAGGTTTGCTTCATAATCCTCTGAAATATAACGCTGTCCGCCGTTTGCCTTGTCAATAAACTGGCTTCCGTCTGTATCAACCCAGCCGGGACCCATGAAGTTGTAAGCAGGCGAATAGGTTCCCTGCATCAATGTATTTGCAACATAGTCGCGGTCGATTGCAAGACTTAACGCCTTACGAACCTTAGCGTCTGTGAAAGGCTCTCTTGCAGTATTTACGCTCAGGTAGTAAGTACCGATAATAGGATCTACAAAGAACTCGCTGCTTCCTGTAAGGGAAGGGATTTCCTCTGTAGGAACGTCCTTAATCATCAGAACTTCACCTGTCTGGTATGCGCTGTAGGATGCGTTAGCGTCCTCGATCAGGTTCCACTTAATGCCGTCCAGCTTGATTGCATCTGCATTCCAGTAGTTAGGGTTCTTGCTCATAAGAATATGGGAACCGGGTACCCACTCTGAAATATAGAAAGGACCGTTGGAGATATAAGTCTCTGCTGCGGTTGCCCATGCATCGCCGTTTGCCTCTACAGTTGCCTGCTGAACAGGGCTTAAAGTAGCAAAAGCTGCAAGGCTGCCGAAGTAAGAGCAAGGGCTGGATAAGGTAACTACCAGTGTCTTATCATCTGCTGCCGCTACCTGAAGGGCATCAAGGTTGCCTGCAATCGCATCGTTAAATCCGGCTACCATGCCCAATACTGTTTCTGCATAGGGAGCAGCTACCATAGGATCGCACACTCTCTTCCAGCTGTATACAAAATCGTTTGCAGTCAGATCAGAACCGTCAGACCACTTTAAACCGTCTCTTAAATGGAAGGTCCATGTAAGACCGTCCTCACTGGTCTCCCAGCTCTCAGCCTGACCGGGAATCAGTTTGCCTTCCTGGTCAACTGCCAAAAGGCATTCAAAGGAATGTAATAACATGTTACCGCCATCTACCGCACTGTTTAATGCAGGATCAATGGTTTCGGGATCAGGACCTACCTGGACGGAAAGAATCTTTTCGCCGGTTGTTGCTGTTGCGTCGGCAGCATCAGCAGAATCACCAGTAGAATCTTCCGCTGCATTTTCGGTTCCGGTCTGTCCGTTATCTGCTGCCGCATTATCATTGCCGCCGCAGGCTGTAAGACCAAGTACCATAGTTGCTGTCAGCAAGAGTGCAAGTACTCTCTTTTTCATAATTGTTCCTCCTCTTAAAATTTTGTTTTTATAAAACAATACAGACTCTCTTATAAAGTGTCTATATCGGTTTACCACAATTAATTGCACTTGTCAATATGGTGACAAGCTGCAAAATGTCCTTTTTCCAATTCACGCCACTGCGGACACTCCTGGGCGCACTTTTCGTCTGCATAAGGACATCTGGTTCTGAAACGGCATCCGGAAGGGGGATTTAAAGGACTTGGCACATCTCCTTCCAGCACAATACGCTTGCTTTCCTTTGCCATTTTGGGATCTGCAATGGGAATTGCCGAAATCAGGCTCTTGGTGTAAGGATGCAGAGGTCTTGTGATCAACTCATAGCTGTCCGCAAGCTCCACCATTCTGCCCAAGTACATAACACCGATCCTGTTGGAAATATGCTTTACCGCCGAAAGATCGTGGGCAATAAATAAGTAAGTCAGCCCCATTTCCTGCTGAAGATCTTCAAACATGTTGATGACCTGCGCCTGAATAGAAACATCCAGCGCCGAGATTGGCTCGTCGCAGACAATAAATTCCGGTCTCACAGCAAGCGCCCTGGCAATTCCCACACGCTGCCGCTGCCCGCCGGAAAACTCATGAGGATAACGGTTTGCATGCTCAGAGTTCAGACCCACGCGCTTTAACATCTCTATAATAATGTCATATCTTTCCTTCTTATTTGCCGCCATTTTGTGCACATCGATTGCCTCGCCTACAATATCCCCAATGGTCATACGAGGATCAAGGCTTGCATACGGATCCTGAAAAACGATCTGCATTTTCTTTCTATAGGGAAGCATATCTACGTACTGCTTTTTTTCAACGTCAAAGATCACATCGCCGTCATAGACAAAGCGCCCTCCCGTTGGCTCGTACAAACGGAGCAGGGTACGTCCTGTGGTCGTCTTTCCACACCCCGACTCTCCTACCAATCCTAAGGTTTCTCCTCTTTCAATGGTAAAAGAAACGTCGTCCACTGCCTGAATGTACTTCTTATTCTTTCCAAAGCCGCCTGCCGGAAAATACTGACGCAAGTGCTCTACCTGTACTAAATTCTCACTCATTTGCGCTCCTTTCTTCCTTCTGGTTCAGCCAGCACTGGGTATAATGAACTTCCCCGAAATTGGTAACCGGAGGCATTTCTCTTAAACAGATCTTCATGCATTCTTCACATCTGGGCGCAAAAGGGCATCCCTTAGGGGGATTCAGCATATCCACCGGCGTTCCCTCAATAGGCACCAGTCTCTCATGCTCCTTGGTATCCAGCCTGGGAATAGACCGAATCAAACCCTTGGTATACTGGTGCTTAGGCTCATAGAAGATATCCTCCGCCGTGCCATATTCTACGATCTTTCCTGCATACATAACTGCGATCCTCTCGCACATGCTTGCAACTACCCCCAGATCATGGGTGATCATAATAATCGCCATGCCCAGTTTATCCTTTAATTCCATCATCAGCTCCAGGATCTGTGCCTGAATGGTCACATCCAACGCCGTAGTAGGCTCATCTGCAATCAGAAGCTTTGGCTCGCAGGCAAGCGCTATGGCTATCATAACTCTCTGCCGCATACCGCCAGACAACTCATGAGGGTATTGTTTTAACCTCTTTTCAGGCTCGTTGATGCCTACCAATTCCAGCAGCTCCTTTGCCCGATCCTTTGCCTGGGCACGGGTCTTTTCCGTGTGGAGCAGAATTGCCTCCATAATCTGATTTCCGATTGTATAAACAGGATTCAGACTTGTCATGGGATCCTGAAAAATAATGGATATCTCGTTTCCCCTGATTTTCCGCATTTCCTTTTCCGACAACTGCTCGATCTGATGTCCGTTAAAGTAAAGACTTCCTCCTAAAAGCTTGCCCGGATGCGCCGTCAGTCCCATAAGGCTGTATGCCGTTACCGATTTGCCGGATCCGCTTTCTCCTACGATTCCAAGCACTTCCCCTTCTTTCAAATGAATAGAAACATCATTTAACGCTTTTACCTCTCCTGCGGGAGTAAAAAAAGAAAGTCGTTCATTTTTGATATCAACAAGATATTCTGACATATGCTAAAGCCGCCTTTCCTAATGTTTTAATTTCGGGTCAAACGCATCCCTGAGTCCGTCACCCAGCAGATTAAAGCTTAAGATGATCAAACTGATCAGCACCGCCGGAATAAAAAGCAGATAGGGATAGGTATTGATACCGTTTAAGGCATCGCTTGCAAGACTTCCAAGGGAAGGCAGCGGAACCGCCACGCCCATACCCAGAAAGCTCAAAAAGCTCTCGGTAAAAATAGAAGAAGGAATCTGCAGGGTAGTAGTTACGATCAAAATACCGATACAGTTGGTCAGCAGATGCTTCCTGATAATTTTACCGTTGCTTACGCCCAAAGCTCTTGCCGCTGTAACATACTCGCTTTCCTTCAGGGTCAGGATCTGGCTTCTGACCATACGCGCCATGCCTACCCAGTAGAGCAGGGCAAACACAATGAAAATACTGATCAGGTTCTCTCCTACCACGCCCACCCAGGAAAACCCCGGGATTCCCTTCAGCGTCTCAAGAGGCGCTTTCAGGGCAAAGGATAAAAGAACGATCAAAAGAATATCCGGTATGGTATAAATAATATCTACAATCCGCATCATAATCAGATCCACCTTGCCGCCGAAAAACGCCGCCACAGATCCATAAAGGGAACCGATTACCAGAATGATCGCCGTAGCGATCAAGCCTACGATCAGGGAGATCCGGCTTCCCATCATCACACGGATGGCATAATCACGCCCCATCTTATCTGTGCCGAAAATATGGGGGAATACCTTTTCCCCAGCGTCGATCCTCGCCTGCTCTTCCGCCGAATATTCCATTGGCGCAAGATGGTTCGCTCCTTTAAACTGCTCCTTGTAGCTATAGGGATAAAAAGCCGGGACAATAAAGGAAAAAATCATTACCAGAATAATAACCGCCAGGCTTACCATTGCCACCTTATTTTTGGAAAGGCGACGCATACCGTCTTTCCAGAAGCTTACGCTCTCGCGCATAACCACCTGGCTCTGTTTCTCCTCCTCCGTAGCTGGAAGAAAATCGTCCGGATTTAGTTTTAACTGAAAACTTAATGGATTCTGCTTCATAATCTGCTCCTTACTTCAATTTAATACGGGGATCTACCAGCTTATAAATAATATCTACCACCACATTCATAAGAACGATCAGGGTGGCTAGGAAAATCGTAGTTCCCATAATCAATGTATAGTCACGTCCGCTGATGGCACCAATGAATTCTCCGCCAAGTCCCGGAATGACAAAAATCTTTTCCACAACAAAGCTTCCCGTTACCGTGTAAGCGAGCATAGGTCCTACATAAGTCACTACCGGAAGGATGGCGTTTCTCATGGCATGCTTAAACATAATCCAAAAGCCCGATACCCCCTTCGCCTTCGCCGTGCGCATATAATCCTGTCCCAGCACATCCAACATAGAGGAACGCATCAGTCTCATAATATACGCCGTAGGATAAAATGCCAGGGAAATCACCGGCATAATATAATGCTTCCAGCTGGTAAGCCCCATGGTAGGAAGAATCTTTAAATTAACACCCAAAAAATACATCAACAGTGTGCAGACCACAAAGCTTGGAACCGCAATACCGCAGGTAGCAAACACGCTGATCAGACTATCCAGAAACTTTCCTCTCCTCAGCGCCGCAATACAACCCAGAGGGACGCCCAGACACAGGGCAACCAGTACCGAAATTCCTCCCACTCTTGCCGATACCGGAAATTTCATCTTGATAATAGACATAACCGTACGTCCCCTCTGCTTCAGGGAATCTCCAAAGTCTCCGTGCAAAGCGTCCGTTAAATATGTAAAATACCTCTGCATCAAAGGCTTATCCAGTCCATATTTCGCCTCCAGCGCCGCCGTTGCCTGCGGACTGATCGCCTTCTCTGAGAGGAACGGACCGCCCGGAACCATGTTCATCAGAAAGAACGTAAGAGTCGCAACCGCCCATATGGTAACGATTGCAAGCAAGATTCGTTTTGCTACATACTTTAACATACTAAAGTCTCCTTTTCAAACGAATGCCGCCACGCTTTGCGGGTCGGCTTTATCGCAACGAACGCCGCCTCGCTTCGCGGTCGGCTTTATCGCAACGAACGCCGCCTCGCTTCGCGGTCGGCTTATCGTAATACATGCATCTTACACGAAAAAAAAGAAAGGACCACAGCGTTTCCCCAACTCAACCCCATCGTCCCCTAAAAATCTTTTTTATCGTATCAAAAAAAAGACTAATTTGTCAAGTCTTTCCTTCATTTTCCCAATAATTGCTTGGGCGAAGCTGTCTCTTAAGATTACCATTCATGCATCTGGTATTCCATATCCTCATCCATCAGTTGAAGCATAATATCCGCAATCTCGGGATCAAACTGGCTTCCCTTCCCCTTTTCAACCTGTTCCCTAACCACTTCCTGGGGCAGCACACCTCTGTAGCTGCGTTTGGAAGTCATGGCGTCATAGGCATCTGCCACACCGATAATCCTCGCCAGCTCAGGGATCTCATATTCTTTCAATTGATCCGGGTAGCCCTTTCCGTCAAAGCGCTCGTGGTGCCACCTTGCGCCGATGGTGATATCCGGTATCTCCGTGATTTCATCCAGAATATTTCCGCCGATTACCGGATGGGTTTTAATGATCTCATACTCCTCGTCCGTCAGCCTTGAAGGTTTATTGATGATCTCGTTGGGAATGCCGATCTTTCCAATGTCATGAAGCAGCGCCGCATATCTGAGCTGTTCCAGCTTTTCATCCGCATACCCCATTTTCACGGCAATCATCTCTGCATACTTTGCAACTCTGGTGGAATGTCCATTGGTGTAAGCATCCTTTGCATCGATGGTATTGGCAAGCGCCTGCACCGTCTGCCAGGCAAGGCGCTCCCGGCTCTGCCGGCGTCTTTCTGCGGCTTTTGCCTGTTTTTCCACCTCCGCCCGCATTTCCAGCGCCTGGTCATAATAGTAAAAACGCTTATTTCCCTGCATAATCAGGACAATAATGACCACTGTCAAAACAAATGCGGTTATCCCCATTAAAAATATATTCAGCCGAAATTGACCGACAATGTCCCCGCCATACTGCCCCGCCATATAATCTACTGACAAATTCCGGGACACCAGTACATTAGAGTAAAACAGCATCAGGATTCCCACGATGCACAATAGAACCAGTTCCTGCTTTTGCAGCCTCCTGTCGCTCATCTCCTTCTGAAACCATTTACGCCACTCTTTCCCTTTAAAGTAAAACAACAACAGCAGCAGCCCGATTCCGCCGTAAACTGCCAGATTATAGATCAAAAGACCGTCTAGCGAAAATGCAATAATATCCGCAGGCATAAAGAAAACCGGCACCGCAAGACCATTGACAATTCCCATAACAGGAAGGATCAGCAAAAATCCCCACAATTTGCGTTCCTTCCTGGCAAGGACAATATTAAATCCTCCTGCAAGGACAAGAACTGCCGTGGCAATCTCCTCTCCGGCAAAAATGTAAGCCGCCAAAATCACGGTGGCGGATAGCAGATAATACCAACGCTGTTTTTTCGTTTCCATTCCCTTTTCCAAAAAAACATAACGCTCACATAAAAAAATACTGATAAACTCCAAAAGTAAATTAATGTAAGAACTTATTTCTCTCAAACCCTTTTCCCTTTCCCGACAGTCTCTTTTTCCTTTAATATTCTTTGACAACCGTATCGATATCGTACATTTCCTTAAACGCATTGAGATCGAATTCATTGCGAATCAGCATAATTTCTTCGAATTTACCAGTATGTATGTTCCGAAAGCCTGCAACCTGTTCTCCATTGCAGATACTGCATTTCAAAACAGGGCGCAGGCTTTCCTTGTCGTAGGTTTTCTTTTCAATTCTCTTTTTTCTGAACATAAATATAAGATCCTCGGGTTCGTCAATTTCTTGTTATTTTCTCTTACTTTAAAGAACTTAAGATTCTTTGTCAAGAACTCTTTGGTTGCAGACTGCTCCCGCATAGTATAACGAACACCGCCACGCTTTGCGAGCCGGCTTATCTAATAAAACAACAGATGCCAGGCTCTGCCAGTCATCCTTATGTTAAATTATAAAAGGCGCCCCGGTTCCATACCCGCAAGCGCCCTCAAATTTATATGATTTCCTAATTTTGATATCTGATCTGCTCTCCCGTAATCTGCGGAAATCTTTTAAGATCCGCCTCATCCAGCTTTTCCTTATGCATATCCACCGCCGTAATCTGATGATTCTCATAGGTAGTGTAATAATAAATTCCCCGGTCCGCATTGCAGCAGGAGGTATAAATGGTAATCTCATACTTGTCCTCCCCCACCTGACAGCAGCCCCGCTGCTGATCTACAGAACCAAGAATATGAAAGAACTGGGCAACGCTCTCCTCCTCGGAATCCCCTGAAAGAGAATTCATTTTCACAAAAGCTGCCCTCACAAACCGGGACTGGGAAGATAGATCTCCCGGAAGCCCCAAGGCACCCATTCCTCTGCTATAGGTATGCAGGGGCAGCTGATCCGAAAAGCAATTCACGGGATCTTTAGGTGATAAATGCATGTAATTGTTCAGCTGAAGCATCTGCTCATCAAAAGGCGGGTTATTGGCAAGCACTCCCACGGGATTGTCGTAGATCCGAATGCCCTCCCTGACCGACTCAACCGTAATTGCCTCTCTGCAGTCAGCAATGATCCAGTGAAGCTGCGCTGCCGGCAGCTTATCGCTGAAAGTTTTATTGGTCAGATTCACTTTTTCAAGCAGTTCCCGCGCCTCTTTTACCGTGGCGCACTGTCCCAGTATCCAGGGTATCAGCTCATAGGTGGCGACATTATCCTTCCCCTGAGTTTCTTCCCTGTATACCGCGTTCCCCACAAAATTCAGCCCGGCAATTCCAAGCCCCTTTTCATTCACTGCATCGTAATACAGCGGGGTATCCTCCGCCATATGCGCCGTACCAATCATGGCATAATGCCTCTCCATAACGCCCATTTTATAAAAATGAAAAACATAATTCCGGGGCGTTATCACAATTTCTTCCCCATAAGAAAAGTCATAATCCAGTGTACGTCCAAAATAAAAATCTTTTGTTAAATAAGTTGCCGCTGTACACATATTTTCTCTCCTTCCGCCGCATAAGCGGCATTTCAATTTTCGATCTTTTTCCTCCCGCTGGCTTGTGTTTCTTCTGCCTTAGCCCCTGTCCTGCAAAAGTACAGGCACTCCATCGGGCAGACCTCCGCACATTTGCCGCATCGAATGCATTCCGGCGAACGGGAAATTTCCTTCCTTGAAAGCCCCACCGGGCATGCCTCTTCGCAAGCCCCACAGGAAATACACTTGTCCTTCTCCCAGTTCACCTGCACAAGGCTGAAACGATTAAACCAGCCATAAATGGCTCCTAATGGACAAAGATACTGGCAAAATGGGCGAAAAACCTTTACGGATAATCCTAAAAGTAACAACAGTATTCCCAATTTCCAATAAAACAACCCGCCAATCTGATCCCGCAGCTGCCCGCTTGTCCCCAAAAGGGGCAGCGCGCCAAACAAGGTGCCGGAAGGACAAAGATATTTGCAAAATGCCGGTACTTTTGCCAACCCCCCAAGCAAAAAGATGGAGCCTGCAAACACCAGCACAACCAGAACCACATATTTTCCGTATTTCAAAATCCTGTGGAAAGGCAGCCTTTTCCTTTTCCTGAAAACCGGTATCTTGTATAGGAGATCCTGTACCAGACCAAAAGGACACAGCCAGCCGCACACAAATCTCCCCAGAAGGCTGCCAAAAAGGAAAAAAACGCCCAGCACGCCAAAAGGAATCTCAAAGCCCTTCTGGTTTAACAGTGCCTGAAGCGCCCCCATAGGACAGGAAGCAACCGCTCCGGGACAGGAATAGCAGTTCAGCCCCGGCACGCAGGCATACTTTAACTGTCCCTGATAAATCTTTCCGCCCAGGAAACCGTATGCATAGCCATTGGTAAGGATGGTAAAAAGAAGTTGTACCGTCAGTCTTATCTTTTTCATGCCCTCACCCAATTCCAATACATTCCAGGCAGACCATGACCGCTTTTCTCCAGATTACGGTAAACTGTCCTCCGGTTATGCCTATGGCAAGAAACAGCATTCCTGCAAGCACGCCCCAAATCCATCCCTGCCGCCTAATTTTCTTCCAGAAGCTCATTGACCTTTTCCTCCCACGCCTCTTTCTCCATAGCGCCTACCACCATATCCAAAATCTCGCCCTTTTCGTTCACAAAGAAAGTAGTAGGTACAGCCGACACATTCTGCAGAAGCCCAAAGTACAACGACTCATTGAGCAGCAGGTGGGGATACGCCGCGCCTGTCTGGGAAATCAAAGCCGCCGCCTGCTCTGTCGTCTCCTGGTCAGCCCCTTCCATTACATCGCTGATAATGCCAATCAATTGAAACTCGTCCGAATCATATTCCCCGGCAAGCTCTCCCAGCCCCGGCATCTCGCTGAGACAGGGATTGCAGTATGTCGCCCATACGTTTACCATGGTCAGCCTGGACTCCGAAAAAACAGCGGACGTAACCGTATTTCCTTCTATATCCTTTGCCTCAAATTCGATTCCCGGTACAGAAGCATCCTGCTCCTTGGGAACATCCTGTTGTCCGGAGATTTCAGCATCCTCTGCCTGTTGTCCGGATGCTGAAGGCGTCCTGTCATCAGCTTTGGCACAGCCGCTCAACAAGACGGTTAATAAAATGCATAGTAAAATTTTAAATCGAAATTTGTCCATAAAATCCTATCCTCTCTTTTAATACCCTTTATTTTCCACACAGGAAGTTAATTTCCGCAGCGATGCGCTTTTCCATAATTGCTTCATGATAAAATTAATCATATAAGAGCATGTAATTGAAAGCCCAAACATAAACATAAGTACAAAAACAGGATATTTCACTATAAAAACCAAGTCCTTAAAAATAAACAAATAAAAGAACATGTGAATCAGCCAGATATTTGTAGAATGCTCTCCCAAAAACAGAAAAAACTTTTCTACAGGCTCCGGCTTCTTCCAAAGGTGAAAACATATAAAATAGAAAATGGCAAAGAAATACACTAAACCCGATATTTCAATTACACAAATCGCTAAAGTCACCACCATAACAACAATGAAAAGGGAAAAATTGCTTTTATCTCCGGTTACCTTATCCCACCATTTTCTTATTCTGGATATAATCTTTTCTTTTGCAAGCAACATTCCTACAACATAAAAAAATAATACATACCACAAATCCGACAGTTTTCTGACCAGGAATCCTTTCCAATAGTATTCCTCTGGACTTGTATTAAACAATCTCATAACTTTACAAACATAATATGCGCAAAATATCATTGCAAACGTTATGAAAAGAATGCGGCTGTCCACCTTTTTTACCAATTTTAAAAACAGCGGGGATAGCAGGATAAATACCATATAAGTTGAAGCAAACCACCAAGCACCATTGTACGTATGCTCCAGCAAAAAGAAATTCCCCAAAAACCTGTAAATATTACCTGGTATCTCCCCATATTGATCAAAAAACAAACCGACAATCGTGAAAATAATACATATTATCCAAAAATGAATTAAAAATTTGAATAACCGAAAATATGTTTTCTTCAGATATTCTTTTAACTCCATATGATTAAATTGCAGAAACAGCGCATATCCGGTACAAAAGCAGTAAATAGGTAAACAAATCCCACCCAGAAATCCCAGATAATAGATCAAAGGCACATCCTGGTTTATCCAGATCATCGGGCTCCCATGAACTTCCGCTCCCTTCTGTACATACAAATGATGCATTATCAATCCCAAAATGGCAAGCCCTTTTGCCATACGTGTATCATTTTTTCCTAGCTCCACAACAGATCCTCCCTACGCTACACCAGTATATTTCCATGCTTTTCTATAATATATAATATATGAGATTGTATGTATCCATGCCTTCTCCTGCACCGCAGGAAAAGCAACTCGCGTCATCGATAAACGCAGGCTTGTATAATCCAAGCGATCTAAGGGTTATCCATATCCTTATGAAAAGATCGTTTTGAAGGAAATTCTTCAAACGGTATAAACAGAAGTATAATAAGCACTGTACCTGCTATCCAATATATTTTTCCCAAAATACCCAGACCCTTGCTTTCCTCATATTCGCCAAATTGGGCATGACTGTCCGACACAAAATAGCTAAAATGAAATATATTTTTTTCCCTGCTAAACCGTCCGTCTTCATCATGGTCTACTAACCAATTTTCAAATTTATCTGCAGATTTTTCAGGGACTGTCACGTACACATAGACATAGGCATCTCCCAATTGCTGTTCCACGTACACCTGGGACACCTGCGCGCCATAGGGCAGGTGTCCGTACATAGGATCTGTTTCCTGAAGCTCCTGGTATACTTTCTCCGTAATTTCCTTCACCTTTACCCTTCTCTCACCACTGAGCAACAGTATAAAATAGAATGGAAATATTCCAAGCACAACTAGGATCAATAAAAATATCCTTACAATTTTTCGTATGATTCTTTTCCGTTCCATATAAATACCACATCTTCCCAAAATCCCGGTACGCGATAGAAGAATACAATTGTAGAATCCGTCAGATAAAAATCTATATCATCCCATGTTCCAGTCACATCCAATCCCATTCTATCGCTGATTTCCGTTAAAATTTCCCCGTCGCTTTTTTCCAAAAACTGTGAAGCCAAAACTTCTTTTCCTGTTTTGCAATCGATGGTAATACCGTCAAATCTTGAATACGGATGCGCACCTCCCATATAGGAAACATCATTATACAAAATACTCACATAATCTTCTCCCACATAGGTAATAGATAAAATGCGCCAATATTCAAAGGGCGTATTTAAGGACTCCTTATCACCTTCATATGCTTCCGCCACCTCCCTGTAGCTATCCTCATACCCGTCATAGATATGCTGCAAGGTTTGGTTGAGGGAAACGGCATTTGGAAACCCATCATTGAAAAAGAACTTTTCCATCTCATAATAATAGAATGGCTCTCCCGTTCCTTCCTCAAAAAATTCCTGCCGGCTTTCCTGTACCGTCCCATACTCCTCTATGTCGTACACAATTTCCGGTTCGCTTTCCTCAGGAATCGCAACCGCCAACACCGCCCCTATTATACCTGACACTATTTTTATCAATCTCTTTGTCAAATCTACTTTCCTCTTCTTATGTCCTCGTATATAACCATTTAAATTCTACCTCCACCTCTGCTCCCAGTCAATTGAATTGACAATTTCTCTTTTTTACTCTATAATTTACTACAGTTGTAAGATATGGGAGGGTTTGCCATGAAAGCATTGCCGCAAATTTCAGAAGCAGAATTTGAAGTAATGAAAATCATATGGAAGTATGCACCAATCAGTACCAACGACATAACCGAAAAATTAACCCAGACCACCTCCTGGAGTCCTAAGACCATACAGACCCTGATCAAGCGTCTCGTAACCAAAGGCGTTCTTTCCTATGAAAAACAGAGCAGGGTATTCGTTTACACCCCTTTAATTGCAGAAAAAGAATATATCGGGCAGAAAAGCCGTTCCTTTCTTGCCCGTTATTATGACGGGGATATTACCGCCATGCTTTCCTCTTACCTCGAGGACGATACGCTTTCTAAATCAGAAATAGATACTTTACGCTCACTTCTTCGCAAAGGAACGAAAAGCAGGGGGGATTCACAAGATGGCTGACTTTGGTATAGATTTTTTCCTCCGTAATATTCTAATTTGCGTCATCATAAGCATATTCCTTATAACCAAACGAATATTTCAAAAATTTCTCACCAGCCGAATGCAATTCAATTTATGGCTTCCATTGCTTGGGCTTCTTGCCGTTCCTTTCCTCCCTTTCCGTCCAGTGGACTTTTTTCAAATTCTCCTGTGGTTTAACACACTAAAATATAACCTGTCGTCAAACCTCGAACCTGCTGCCAAACCCACCCAAAACGCGGGCATTTCCGATGCACTGAGATATATGGACGATTTTACCCTTTCCGCCGGAAGCAAACCGTTGTCTGTCCTCGGACTTACCTTGTGCGCCATATGGCTGTTGGGCATTCTGGCAATGCTTTTACTTCTGGCAAAATCACAAGCCCGTTTAAATGCCCTAAAGAAATCTGCCCTTCCCCTGCAAAGTGAAGCTGTCCGCATATTATATCATAACTGTTTAGGAGAACTGCATATCAAAAGAACGCTTCCCATTTACAGCACCGCCTTTTTAAAGTCCCCCATTATTGTGGGATTTTTTAAGCCGTCTATTTATCTTCCAATCCATCTGATATCGGACTATGATGCCGTGGGTATGCGGTATATGCTATTACACGAACTGCAGCATTACAAACACAGGGATCCCCTTGTAAGCTGTCTTATGAACTTTATCGGTATCCTTTATTGGTTTAACCCTCTGGTATGGTTTGCCTTAAAAGAAATGCGAAGCGACAGGGAAATAGCCTGTGACACTGCTGTTCTGAGGTATTTAGAGGAAAGAGACTATGAAAGTTATGGCAACACCCTTATCAGTCTTGCGGAAAAAGTTTCCCTTTCCCCATTCCCTTTCGCCTCAGGAATTGGCGGAAGCATGAAACAACTACAAAGGCGAATCCTTCACATTTCCTCTTATGAAAAGCCTTCTGTGGTCAAAAGGGTAAAAGGCATTGCCGCCTTTTGCATCATTGCCGCTATTCTTTTTGGCTTTGCCCCTATGCTGCCTACCTATGCCCTGGAGCAAAAACATTATAAGTGGCAGGTATCCCCTGAAAAAGTTTCCACCATCGACTTGTCCTCATACTTTCATGAATATAAGGGCAGTTTCGTCCTGTATCGCCTGGAAGAAGATACATGGCAGATTTACAACCTGGATTATGCCACTCTCAGATCCGCTCCAAATTCTACCTATAAAATCTATGATGCGCTCTTCGGATTGGAGGAGGGCGTTATTACCCCTGCCCATTCTTCTATGACATGGGACGGAACTGTCTATCCTTTCAAGACATGGAACGCCGACCAGGATCTATATTCCGCTATGAAGTCCTCCGTCAACTGGTACTTTCAGGAAGTAGACGCACAGCTTGGCATGACCGCTGTCCGGAACTATATTCACAGAATCGGATACGGAAACGAAAGCGTAACTTCCGATCTCTCCTCCTACTGGATGGAATCCTCCCTGAAAATATCTACGATAGAGCAAGTAGCGCTTTTAACAGACCTTTACCGCAATCGCTTTGGCTTTGCTCCGGAAAATCTGAATTTGGTGAAAGATTCCATCTGTATTTTCTCCTCTGAAAATCAAAGTCTCTACGGTAAAACCGGAACCGGACGCATAAACGGTCAAGATAAGAACGGCTGGTTTGTAGGTTTCCTTGAAACCAATGACGACATCTGTTTCTTTGCCACTCATATTCAGGGCGACGCCAATGCCGCCGGAAGCAATGCAGCGGAAATAACCGCAGCCATCCTGTCCGATATGGGAATCCTTCTTTCAGGCAGTTGACTCATTCCTTTTCCATTCTATCCCATATTGCCGGCACTTCCATCTCTCTTGGCTCTATTGTATTGGATAAGTATCTGAAGGTACCGTCCTCAAAAGGCTGTACCACTATGGTATTGGTAAATGCAAGATCGGAATTATAATCAGCCCATACGCCGTCTACAATAAGCGTAATCGTACCGTCGGCGTTTTCCTTATAATCCACCACCTCTCCAAAAGGAGGATACTGCCTTGGAAAAATCATTTCGTACTCATAGCTGTCGCTTTTCCGGTCATATCCGCATTTTTCCCGTAATTGCTCCGTTGACACCGGAAAGTAAATCGTCATGATCTTTTCATATGTTTCCCCGGGAATCCTCCTGTTTTCTGTCTTAAGGTTTTCTCCTGTGTGAATTCGATATATGTCTTCAAACATACAAGGCATCAAAATATCCTCCACATTGCTTTTATCCCAGTTCGTTACAAGAACATTATAATTTACATAGCTCAACCCATATACATATTTTGACGTTAGTTCCCTGCATCGATCGGAAAGAGGTTTTATTCTCCAATACTGTCGTAAGCTGGAATGGACAATGGGATTTTTGTATGCATAGATAAAATAGCCTTTCTCCGTCAGATTTATTTCCTCTATATCCCTGACAGAAGTTTCCCTGATCTCAGGTATGCCGCCTTCCTTCCATCCAATTCCAACAAAATATGTCTGCAATTCGCCTTTTCTGCATATGAAAGTAACAGCGCCAAGATAACCATCCGAATTCACATTAAAAATGGTTACCTCTGCATCGCGTTTTTCCGTATACGCCCTGTAAAACCCTTCCACTTTCTCCCAATTTTTCATATTGGTATCTTCCGTAACGCTGACATACCCTGCATTGCCCAGAATTGAAACCGCTTCTCTGCACTGATCCTCTGTAAATACTTTTATGCCGGAACCATAGAAGGGTGCTTCGGTCAGCTCTATCTCCCGGTACACCTCCTTAAGCTGCTCCGCCGCCGTCAACGCAGTGTTCTCAAATTTTTCTTTTTCCTCTTCCTCCGCACGGTCGGCATGCCACCAGAAGTCGCAGCCGCCTTCCATTGAAATCATCTGATTGGATACATATTGAAAGCAATTCTCACTTAAGGGACGGATCATCGTTTTATGACAAAACGACCTTGCCGTATTTTCATAGGGATATACTGCGTTGACCGTGAGCGTAAGCGTTCCATCCTGATTTTCCACATAGCTTACCACTTCAGGATATGGGATATCCGAATAGTCCGCCTGGGCAAAACTACGCGGTCTGTATTCATACGCCGCGCTCTCCGGAATATATTTTACTTTTGACCGCAGTATGCTCCTGTCTACAGGAAAATAGGTCGTAATAACGTCCTCAAATATGCCTTCCGGTATCTGAAAAGTTCCTCCCTTCTCCAGATTCCCATTGGCAGCATAAGGAGCATGCCTTCCGTGCAAAACAGGATAAAACCTGTCGAATATATCATAAAAATTCAGTTCCCCATAGTCCTCTTCGCTCCAGTTGCAGAGAAACATATTATTTCTCTCGTAGCCCACCGGTAATATATACTTTCTGTTCAGCGCCCTGCACTTTTCCTCCAGCGGCAAAATCCGCAGCGCAGTATGCTCCGTTGCATCACCCAAGGTCAGCACATAGCTATCCTCCGAAAAATAGCTTCCCGCAAAGATCAAATACCCTTCCTCCGTGTATTTCCATAAGCTGACCGGATAGCTTACCGTACTTATATTTTGCAGATAACCGTTTTGGTCATATTTATAATATCCGCTGACAACATTTACTTTTCCATCCTCAGTATTCAGATCAAGTTTACGAAATCCTGTTTCCATAACTACTATGATCGTCAAAGCTGCACTTTTCTTTTCCTCCACCGCTTTACAAAATTCCTGCGCCTGCCCAGCCCCCGCCATATCCACCTGATTCCTGTCATCAACGGCTACATAACCCTTCTCCCCAAGTCCGGACACAATACGCCTTATGATATCCAGACTGTCCGACCTTCCCAACTTTACCGCCTCATCATAAATGCCGCCGTAAATTTTCCCTATGTCCTCTGCATTAATATTATCCCCTTTATCAGGCGCATATAAGCTGCTGTTCTCCTCCACAATCTCACTATCCGCCCTCTCTGGCGTTCCATCCTTACAGCCGGTTATTGCTGCTGCAACCATAAAGATTATTACTGATAAATAATGTTTTCTATTTTTTTCTAACAAGCTTGCTCTCCTTTTCTCCTTACAATATTAAATCAATTCCTACATATGTAAGAATTTATTTAATATTACATTGGTAAGATTTAAAAGTCAAGCATGTACATCTTTATACTTCAAATAGCAAACCCCAATACTGGTAAACAGTATCAAAAACCCGCATATCGCCGCCCCGAAGCCAACCGGGTTGGAGAGCACATCCGTACTTTTATTGGCGTTCATCCCTTCCATCATCAGAGCATAGGGCCACAGCATCCCCATGCCCTTACTGCTCATAAGAAATCCCGCCACGCTTCCCAGAAGCGCCATGGCAACAGGCACCGCAAAGCTTCGGATCATCATGGATAACACCAACTGCAAAGCCGCCGTCACCATACCTCCCAGGCTGCCTCTCAAAAGCCAGAATAAAATTTCTCCTGGAGGAAGCCCCGGCAGTCCCACAATCTTTCCGGATAGGATAAAAAGAACGCCCACCCAAAGCTGCAGCGCCACCGTACACCGAAGAGACATCAACAGCTTGGCAAGAAAAATATCTCTCTCTGATGTAGGCATGGTCATCAGGCTGTTCCAATTATAATTCAAATGTTCCACCCTCCAAATATAGGAGCAGTAAATAGCGATCAAAGGTCCGTAAAAGAAACTGGCGTAAAACAGCGAATGCTGTGTCCACAGGGAGTACCATCCTGATTTCAGCATCTCCAGATTATTCAGATAGTTTCCCCCGCCCAATACCGTTGGAAGCAGAGGGATTCCGGCAAACACCAGCCACAAATGAGAATGCTTTAATTTTTTCTGCTCCGTTTTCATACATACTGTTAACATAAAAAGCTCCTTTCATAGAAATTCTTTTCGCCTCAACCGCATCCCGGCGTGCGGTGTATAAACAGTTGTCTCCCCAGAATATACCCGGCAGGCAGCGCAGCCAAAAGCGTTATCAGCGCCCACCGGTCCAAAGGGACCTCATAATAGCTCACAATCCGGCTGCTCTCATCCCAGTTCTGCCCAATGTATCCCAACAGGTTATAGTACGCCCACACCACCGCTCTCCAAAAGGGCAACCGTATGAACCAGCTGAACAGCCCCAGAAAGGAACCGGCAAGCCCCACCGCAAGGGGAAGAATCTGATTGGCGCTGAAAAGAGACAGAAGCATCTGAAGCAGCAATACTCCCATACTCACAAGCCCGGACTGCAAAAGGAAGCACACCAGCTGCCGCAGCGTTATTCCTCCCGCAAAGTTGTGCATCCGTCCAAAAGCAGCCATCATAACAAGCTCCGCCGCCACATAAACCCCCATATAGGAAGCTCCCGTCAATAATTTCATATCAAATAACCGTCCTTTTTCCTCCATGGTGCACAGGAGCTTTAAAGTATTTCCTTTCAACTCCGCATCGCAAAGACGGCTTGCCAGCATAGCGGACATGGCGGGGATCAATATGGTATTCACAAGACCAAGGCACATCAGCAGCCACATCCAGCTATCCTCCTCCGACTCCATGTGGGAACTGCGGACCGCCCAGGACAACCATAGAAACGTAAACAAAAGAAATGCGGCCGGCACCAGGGCAATCTTTCTGCGCCGCACCTTCATCCATTCAGTTTTCCATTCACCCAGCATCACAGACTTCCCCTCCTTCCTGTCAGGCTTAAGAAGATTTCCTCCAGGCTCTTTAGCTTCTCCTCCGCCCGGTATACCCCGGCTCCGCCCTCACAAAGGCGCCCAATCAGCTGTGCCGCCGCATCATTTTCAAGCCTAGGCAGTTCCAGCGCGCTCTCTTTAAGCACACAGGGAATCCCCTCCCTTTTCAGAATGTGCAGCGCCGCCGTCTGATTCATTACGCACAGCCTCAGGTTATCCCTGCTATGTTCATGCAGCGCCTCCAGCTTATCCTGAAATATCAGTTGTCCGTGGTTGATAATACCCACATAATCCGCCATCTGATCCATTTCTCCCAAAAGATGGCTGGACACCAGCACCGTCATGCCCATGCGCCTGGGAAGCTCCCGGATCAACTCCCTGATTTCCTGGATACCTGCCGGATCAAGACCATTGGTAGGCTCATCCAGTATCAAAAGAGAAGGACTTCCAAGAAGCGCCTCTGCAAGCCCAAGGCGCTGCTTCATACCCAGGGAATACTCCCGCACCTTCTTATTCTGCTGCTCCTCCATCCGCACCAGCTTTAAGACCTGGTCAATCTCCTTCTCCGGTACCCTTTTTAATGTCTGTACAATCTCCAGATTCTCCCGTCCGGTAAGATGACCATAATAGGAGGGCGATTCAATAAGAGAACCTGTGCCCTTGAGAATGGCAATACGATTCTTCCGATTTACCCTCTCTCCTCCTATGGTAACCTGTCCGGCGCTGATATGAATCAACCCCAGCAGCATTTTAAGAGTAGTACTCTTTCCTGCTCCGTTTGGACCCATAAAGCCATAGACACAAGATTTTGGCACCTTTAGATCCACATCCTTTACCACCTCCTTATCTCCATATTGCTTTGTCAAGCCTCTTGTCTCTACGATATATTCCATAGATTTTCCCCTTTCCCGTATTTTCTACACAAAATGCATTTTCTGTATAGAAAAAGCATACGCCATCCCCCTTACATGGCGATGACGTATGCCTTACGTTTACCTTAATTTTTTATAAAAAAGAAGAAATCCTCCCGGTTTTATCTTATAATTAGGAAAAGCAACCTACAAAATCACTTTCAGGAGGTCAGACGCCTATGAATCACATCTATGAATGCCGGATTCTGTTGATAGACGACAACAGGGAGCTGCTTTCCATGCTGACCCGGATGCTGAATAAGGAGGGCTTCATGAACCTTGGCATTGCCGCCTGCTGCCAGGAGGCAAGAAAGGCGCTTGCAAAAGAACTGCCTGATCTCATCATTCTGGACGTTATGCTCCCGGATGGAGACGGTTTTTCCTTCTTTCAGGAGATCCGCGCAAAAGCCGATATCCCTATCCTCTTTCTCTCTGCCCGTGACGAGGACAATGACCGCCTTCTGGGACTGGGGCTGGGCGCCGACGACTATCTGACCAAGCCCTTTCTGCCCAAAGAACTGATCTTAAGAATCAGCGCTATTATCCGCCGCTCCTATCTGTCAGAACGTTCAATGCAATGCGAAGGGCAAATCCTGAACCTGGGAACCCGCACCGTCCATTTTGACCGGGGAACGGTGGAAACCCCTGAAGACGAAATTCCCTTAACCGCCAAGGAACTGCTTATTTTAAAAAAGCTCTATGAAAACAGAAGCCGCATCGTGACCTTTGACGCCCTCTGCGATGCCGTGTGGGGCGACGGCTACTACACTTACGAAAATACTTTGATGGTACACATCCGCCGCCTTCGGGAAAAGCTGGAGGAGGATCCCTCCCACCCTCAATGGCTTCTCACCGCCAGAGGCATCGGCTACCGATTGATCTAAAAGAAAGGACATAAAAGGTAACTCTCCCATGAAGGATCTGCTTAAAATATACCGGCGCTACATTCTCACTGCCGCTTCCATCTGCATTTTAATGCTTGCTTTCAATTTTCTGCTCCTGTTCCTCTTTCTCCTGAATCAGCTGGGGTACAAAACGGGCGAGAATTACCAGGACTCCCGCGCCGATTTTCTCTCCGACCAACTAGTCCTGGACAATGGCGAATATACCCTTTCGGAAGCTGCCCAAAAGCAGATCGACGAGCACCTTGCTTTTGCCATGCTGATCGACCAGGAAGGGCAGGTAGCCTGGAGCCAAAACCTTCCCGGGGATATTCCCCGCTCCTACTCCCTCACCCAAGTGGCATCCTTTACCCGCTGGTATCTCCAGGACTATCCCGTAAAAGTCCACACCCGCCCTGACGGTCTTTTTGTGGCTGCCGCCCCCCGCCATTCCATATGGAAGCAAAACGCTGAATTCAAAGAAAATTTCATGGATGCCCTTCCTGCCTATTTGCTGTTGGTTCTCCTCGGCAACCTGCTGCTGATTTTTACCTTTGCCATCCTTTTCGGTCACCGGTTTTATACTTCCTTAAAGCCTCTGGTAAAGGGGATCGAACAGCTTACGGGAGATCAGGCTCTTGCCCTGCCAGGGCAGGGAATCGTGGGAGATCTTGCCGGAAAACTGAATGAAGCATCCGCCATTCTCATTTCCCAAAAGAAAACTCTGGAAAAGCGCGACAACGCAAGAACCAACTGGATTTCAGGCGTCTCCCACGACATCCGAACCCCCCTGTCTCTCATTCTGGGCTTTAGCGACAGCCTTGCGGATAGCCCCAACCTAAATCCGGAGGAACAAAAGGAGGCGGCATCCATCCGGGAAAACAGCCTCCTGATCAAACAACTGATTGCGGACCTGAACCTGACCTCCCGTCTGGAGTACGATTCCTATCCCCTGCAAATAAAAGATTATTCCCCTGCCGCCCTTCTCCGCAGTCTGATCGCTTCCTACTGTAATCACGATCTGGCGGAGCAATGGTCTCTGGATCTTGCGCTGGATACCGGGCTTGAAAGACTTACCTTAAAGGGCGATCCGGGGCTGCTTCTGCGCGCTTTCCGCAATCTGATAGACAACAGCATCCGCCACAATCCGGAGGGCTGCCGCATCCGGATCCAGGGCAATATACAGGGAAGTTTTCTGAATCTTACCTTTTCCGACACGGGAAGGGGTATCCCTGCTCAGGTGGTTGAACTTCTGTATCACACTGAGCCTGCAAATGCCGGCGGCTCCCTTCCTCATGTGATGGGGCTTCGGATTGTAAAGCAGATTATCGAAATTCACCAGGGAACCATAGCATTTGTGCCTTCAGGAGATGTGTACAGGTCTGCGGTGATCCATCTGCCGCTCTCAGCAAAAACCACACCTTAAAGGCATCAGCCTTGCAGACATCTCTCAATTTTTTTAGCCGCTTGCTTTGGCAGTCCTTTTTGGTTCTTTGCGTTTGCACAGACCACCTTCCCTATGGATTTCATCCCTGCCGTCTTAAAAAATTCGTCCATGTTATGAAGCGCTCCTCTGCTCTGTCCGAATATCCATGAAAAAGGGGCGGGTGTGTTACAGGAAGTTAAAAGCATATATTTTTTCCCCTGCAGGCGCGGTTTCGGAAACGTGCTCGTCTCTTCCATAGCAGTCCCCAGCAGCCGGTCAAATAAATTCTTGACAGGGGCGGGCACATTTGCCCAATAGACAGGCGCAGCAAGGATAACCAGCTGACACCCTTTCAGCAAAGCTGCAATTTCCTGTATATCGTCTTTTTGAACACAAATCCGTGTATCCATGCAGGCACGACAGCCGGTGCAAAAAGAAAGCTTTTTCTCATACAAATTGATTTTTGTTACAGTATAGCCCGCCTGTCCGGCTTTGGAAATTGCCCAATCCAGCATGGCAGCCGTGGTTCCGTTCACATGGGGGCTGCCCAAAATGGCAAGCGCATTTTTTTCACTCATAATCCTCTCTCCTTACTTGCAATCGAACAGTATAGCATGTGAAATCCATATTCCAAAAACTGTTTTTTAGACAAACCCATTGCACTTTTAATGTAGTCTTCTTTGTTTGCCGCAAGTTGAATGATACCCGACAGCATACCCCAAAAGTTAAATATCGTTGGCATAAGCTCCAGATCCCCTCGCAAATCGCCTTTTTCCATGCCGGATATTAAGAAGTCTTTTATCTTTCCGTTTATTTCTTCCCCTATTTGGTAAGTTTCCTTTTCTTCGGGAAAATAGGCGTTATTCTCAAAATCAATATTGATTTTATCCAACACCATTTTGAAATAAAAAGGAAATTCCTCCTGATACTGTACCAATCCGCCGCAGATGAGATCATATCTCGCTCTGGTGGTTTCCTCCTGTGCCAGTGCGGAGGTTAGATAGCCATATAGCTTTTTCATGCTGTTAAGCACTAAAATACTGATAATCTCCTCCTTGTTCTTGAAATACACATATAGCGTTGCCTTGCTGTATCCGGCTGCTTTCGCAATGTCGTCCATGGATGTGGCGGTAAGCCCTTTTTCCATAAACAACTCTGATGCGGCAGTGGCAATATGTTCCCGATGTGCGGTTTTAGGCTCCTTTTTTCTTCGTCCCATAGATTCCTCCATGTATTAATTAAACTCACGGTTTAATTATATAAGGAAATATTTTGTTTGTCAACAGCAGGGATGCCGCCGGGCTCCGACCCGCACAGTTTTAAACAGCCTTTCCCATTCCGTTAGTGAAATCCAATTTCGAGCATGACCTGAAACCATATGTGTCAATGGGCGTACCACTCTCTGCCGGGGTAATGCCGTGCTGAAATACATGGGTGTACCCTGGCGTGGGTGTGAAAAGTAACCTTTCCTAAACTTTAAGATATTTGTCTGTAATGCCCCAAATGAATTCCTATATGACCAATCCCCAAAATAATCGTAGCGATCATAAGGAATACATTACATCCATACACGCCAAGCAGAAAAAATGCGCACACCGGCAAAGTTGCCCCTGCAACGGGAATTCCGCAAACGCTTCTGTAAAAATTCTGCATCTTCTTTTCACTTCTGAAATATTGTACCCAATATACTTCATACAACAGCATTAGCAAAAATGAAATCAACAGCCATATACACCATAAAGAATCCAGCCGTATATTGAAATCGGAGAAGATCAGTACGCAGCAGCACACGAATATCTCTCCTGTTCTTTCTAACGCCTGCAAAACCTTATTTTCTTTTTGCGCATATTGCTCATAATCCTCAGGCTTGTGTTTTGTCCAAATAATATTGGGGATAAATAGCATTAAAAGATAGATCAGTCCTACATATGAAAATCCAAAATGAAACATCTTTACCTCTCCTTAAGCCAGGTTTTCCCGGGTGTCCAAAATTTACTGTTTTTTATTATAGCAAAGCGCTTTTCTTTATTCTACTAAAATTATAATGTGAAAAACGCTCCAGTATGGAAAATAGAATGAATCAGCAAAATCGAAACTCCTAAATTTCCTTGACAAACGCTCTCAAATCTTATATTCTGATTTCGGTGACCATGTGGTCATTCGATTTAAACATTCATGGTGATCACAAAGTTATTTGGGGGAGGGAGTATAATGCCGACATCTCTATTTCTTGAACTAAATCCTGAAAAACAGCAAAAAATTTTTGCCGCAGGCATTTCCGAATTTGCCGAATATGGCTATGAAAGCAGCTCTACAAATCGGATCGTCAAAAAGGCGGGGATCAGCAAGGGAAGCCTATTCAAATATTTCCCGAAAAAGGAAGATTTCTACTTTTATATTCTGGATCAAATTACATCCGAGCTTATTTCCAGCCTGGAAGAAAAAGAAAAGACTCTTTCAACCGATTTGTTTCAGCGAATAGTAGACTACTCCGTTTTGGAATTTTCATGGTATATTATGTATCCCGAAAAAGCAAAAATGATCGTCAAGGCGTTTACCAATAGCGATACCCACATTTACAGGAAAACGATGCTGAAATATGGCAACAAGCAGCAGGAAATCTTTCATTGGTTTTTACAGGATATTGATACGGCGCAATTCCCATGGGGCAGAGAAAAAACCACGGATCTGTTAAAATGGTTTCTGAAAGGTTTTAACGAAGACTTTTCAGTACAACTGCAAGTATTGCAAGATACTGATTTTGAAAAATTGAAGAAAGAATATGTAAATCGTTTGTCAGAATATTTGGAATTGTTAAAGACAGGAATTGCAAAATAAAGGAGGCGCCTTATGTTTTATCATGCTCATAATGGAAGCGTACGTGTTGGAAATTCCGAAATGGATTATATCTCCTTCGGAAAAGGAAATAAAAATCTTATTATGCTGCCCGGATTGGGAGATGGACTCTCCACGGTGAAAGGAATGGCTTTCCTCTTTTCAATGATGTATCGCATATACGCAAAGGAATTTACCGTGTATGTTTTCAGCCGCAAAAATCGTCTGCCGGAGGGATACTCTACCCGTAAAATGGCAAAAGACCAGGCGGATGCCATGACTGCCCTTGGTATCTCAAAAGCCCATATCCTGGGCATCTCCCAAGGGGGAATGGTTGCCCAATATCTGGCAATCGATCATCCAAATTTGATCGATCACCTTGTATTGGCTGTGACAAGCTCAAAGCCAAACGAAATTTTAGAGAACGTTGTGGGCGCTTGGATGGAAATTGCCGCCCAGGGAAATTATAAGGCTCTCATGATAGATACAGCGGAAAAGTCTTATTCAGAAAATTACCTGAAAAAATACCGGCGGCTTTATCCATTCCTCGGAAAAATAGGAAAGCCCAAAAATTTTCAGCGTTTTCTCATACAGGCGGCTTCCTGTATTACGCACAATTCTCATGATGAATTGCATAAAATTTTGTGTCCTACGTTAATCATCGGCGGGGATTGCGATCAAATTGTAGGAACAGCCTCCGCTTCCGCCATAGCTGATCAAATCAGGGGGAGCGAACTATTTATTTATAAGAATCTTGGTCATGCCGCTTATGAAGAGGCGAAGGATTTTCGTGCGCGGGTTTTGAATTTTATGATCAGATAATCCTTCAGCCTTCCTCTATTTTTCAACATCCCCTGTCCAATTCAGGATTCCGCCAAATTCAATGATATTTGTATAGCCCATGGCTGCAAGTTTTGCCGATGCCTGCTTGCTTCTGTTTCCGCTTCTGCAATACACATAGATCGCCTGATCCTTATTTGGAAGCTCCTCCGGTTCAGTCGAGCCAATATCCTCGTTCGCCACATTGATTGCCCCCGGGATATGTCCTTCGGCAAACTCGTCAGCCCGCCTTACATCCAGAATCGTGTAATCGCCGCCTGTTTTGAAAACCTCCTTTGCCTCATCCATGGTAATAGACATATATTCTGCTTCCTTCCTGTCCCCTCCCGGGAACTTGCCCGCCAGAAAGACAGAGGTGGGTCCATCGGCTCCGCCAATGACCGAAATGGAGATTCCATCATGATTTATCAATATCGGATGCTTTATGAAAAATAGAGCAACAGCAATAACACCCACTGTCACACCTGCTATTATCAGTTTCGTTTTTTTCTTCATAGTTTCTTTGACTCCTTTATCAAATATCTATCATGTGAGCTTTCACATTCAAAGCAGAGAATCGTCCAATAAAAAGTCAATGATACCAATATTCAATACTCCCCTATCATCATACCAACGCTTACGTATATCGTGACGAACAATGATTTTAGGAAATGAATCTCCGACCAAAGAAAATGGCTTGTTTTCAGTTTCTATCTTTTCTTCGGTGGAAAGCGCATAAGCAGATTGAATATAGGTTTTCTTTCCCCCTGAGGTTGCAATAAAATCAATTTCTCTTGCAATTTTATTGATTTTACCTTTTGCGTTCTTTTCGTTCGAGTAAACAACACCCACATCTATCGCACATTCTCGTATAGAAAGCTCATTATACAGGATATTTTCCATAATATGCGTCATTTCCTGCTGGCGGAAACCAATTCTTGCATTTCTCAGTCCTATGTCCTCACAATAGTATTTATTGGGATAGTCAAAGTAATCCTTTCCTTTCACATCCCACCTTTTACATTCGCTGAACAGGAAAGCATCAGCCAGATAATCAATATATGCCTTTACCGTATTGTGAGCCACAACATTTCCTCCGGTACGCTTTTGTTTTGAGTTGATGGCGTTTGTAATATTCGCCGGATTGGTATGAGCGCCAACAGACGAGCAAAGCAGGTCAAGAATTGACGCCAATACATCTTCTCTTTTAATTTTCTTACGTTCAACAATATCCTTCAAATAAACTTCGGAAATCAGCGATTGCAGATAATTCATCTTCGCCGCCTCAGTAGGACGAGATAAAATCAGCGGCATTCCTCCATAAAAAGCGTAATCTTCAAAAGCGTCTGCCTTATCGCCGCCCACCGCAGAATAGTATTCTGAAAAACTTAAGGGATGAACTCGAATTTCATCACTGCGTCCACGAAACTCTGTAAGAATGTCCGAAGAAAGCATTTTTGAATTACTGCCGGTAACATAAATATCAAGATTTGACAAAGTTCTCAAATCGTTCAGAGCATCATAAAAGGTAAGTTTCTTTCCGTCGGGATTATAAGGATTGACAACTTCATCGGACATTTGAATTTCATCCACAAAAAGATAAAACTGCTCGCTTTTGCCTTCCGCTTTCGCCCGCACAAACTTAGCCAGCTCTAAAGGGTTGCGGTAGCGAATATCGCTTGTCAAATCAAGTGCTAACTCTATAATATGGTCATCTGTTACGCCGGTGGATATTAGGTAATCATGAAACAAATTTTTAAGCAAATAAGATTTCCCGCAGCGCCTGATACCGGTAATCACCTTAACCTGCCCGTCCCACATGAAAGAAATGAGTTTATTTAAATAACGGTCACGCTTAATCTCCATAACCAGCCTCCATTGAAAACTTTCATCTAATATAGCTCTACTTTTCAATGAATATTATACCCCGCTTTCTCAGGAAAGTCGAGAGTTCTATTGAAAACTTAATTTTTCCGTTTTGGGAAAATATTAATTTATATCATATTTACGTCTATAACGGAATGAATAAGCATAAATTATATTGAATCCATGGTTTTAAGGTAAATTGTAGCGCAAACAGACTGAAACCCCATTATGAGTCCCAGTCTATTCACACATAGTTTATCCCTTGTCAGCCGACAGTATGCGAATTTCAGTTGTAAAAATTAAAATCGAACACCGCATGCTTATGAAGTATTTGTTTCATAGTTCCCAAGCCTAATGCAACTATTCCAACCCATGTATTTCTTCTTGCAACTTTTCAAGAAACTCAAGAATCTCTTCAAACTCCAGTATATTCCCATATATCATATTTCTCATTGCCTGATAGTCCTTTTGCAACGCATTGAGTACCGCTTCTTTTGGCAGAAGTTCAATACTGCTCAAGGTTGCTGTTTCATAATGAGCCCCCTTTACATAATAAAACTTTTGCTTAAAGGCAACATCTTTTTCCAGTAATTCTTTTCTTTCAAATGCACTTTCTTTTACCCATGAATTCCCCAAATTGTATACATCATATAAATGCCTTGCATATCTGGCAGGCAATGTTTTTCCTTCTGGAAAATTTGCAATTTTATGTAATATGGTGAGTTTCTCCCAAAAAGTTCTCTCAACATCAATGGTCAAGACCGATGTATCTTTTTGTGAAAAAATATCTGGATATTTTTCGGCTGCAAATGGGGTTACGCTTGTCTCATGAGATGGCATCCATTCTGCCAATGGTCCAATTTCCAATCTTACACAAGAGCGTAAATACTCTGCCTCAAATATCTGCGGATAATAAAAATTAACCACCATTTCATCTTCTGCATCAACTGAAATCCATTCTCCATCCCCCAATTTTTTTCTCATTTCCATATTCAACTGGGGTATCAATTCCTCTTTATAGAATTTTGCTGCTTCCGAATTAATCTGCTTATTGAATAAATCCTGCTTGGTTTTTGATCTTTCTTCCCAAGGATTTACCTCGTCCTTTATTATTTTTCGCCAGTCCAAAATCAAATCTATATCCTCGGAAAACCGCTCAATAACATGGTATGCTTTAGAAAGGCTTGTTCCACCTTTAAATACAAAAGCGTTTTTGTACTTACAATCATGGAATAAATGATCCAACATAAAACATACCCAAAAGTCTTTCTCTATTACATTGGGCTGCATTCCCATAGAAATTGCAGTGGCTTGAAATAATTCAGTTCTGTCTCTTATCTGTAATTTAGCAACCTCTTTCATTGTTCGGCACACACCTTTCTGATTACTGTGTATATCCATTCACTTACACTTGTTGCCTCCTCTAACATCTTTTTCTTCTCTTCTTCAGGCAATCTATTTCTCAAGCTCAAAATAATACCGTCATCGACACGATCTTTCCCCAATGTCTTTAATGCCTCAACAACCAAAGTGGTTGTCTCAGACATAAATGAAATTTCACGATTTGCACGATGTTTAAAAGACAACGTGATATTATCCCAGAAAAACTTTCTATATGGACCGTCACTGATATATGACCAGACAACCGGAACCTGCGTTGATAGTCCTAATTCATTTAATGCTACGTCTCCGCATGGTGCAATGGTCCAATGAAAACTTTTGGCAATAGCATACGCTATTGTTTCAGGATTTGCCGGAATATACTCTTTAAGTAAATTACTATATACAGGCTTCTCATACACTCCGTCCATAATTCTTCGTATATTCTTTTCCTCAACTTGCCTACCCAAACATTTTCTTACAGTTGTTGCTGTCGCAATATCTGTAAAATCTGATGTCAAAAAAACCGTTCCCGCCTCAGCCAGTTCTATTCTTTTCTTTATTTCTGTATAAATACTACTTGCCATAAAACCACGCTCCTTGTTTTGTCACGATTATTATATAATTTTCGTGACTTATTTTCAATAGCATTTATAAATATTATTCTATAAAGGGTTCAAAAAAATGTTTCATTACTCTTTTTTTGATGAAACATCCTGACCACTCTCATGCTCCCACTGGTCTGTCAGCCTTCATACAGACACTCTGTTTTTACAACCTATTTTTTGACTATAAAAAAGGCAGCTACAAATCTCTCGCCTTATGGCTACCCTAACGCTATTGTTTTAATTAACGCCATGTGAAATCTGCTCCATATCATTGGCTTTTACATATTGATAAAGCATCGTTTTTGAAATCCCCACATCCGCAATCTGTAATGTCTGAATCATTACGCCATTTTAACAACAAGCGTTACATAGAAGCATCCATCACGGATATCAGCATATACCTCTCCGTTCATAAGCCCCATCAGCCTGCGGCATATGAAAAGTCCAAGCCCGTTGCCCTGCACTCTATCTGCATTATTTCCACGATGAAAGCTCTCGAATATCTGCGGCAGTTCTTTCGTTTCAAGGGTGCAGCCTGTATTTGATACCGTG
>DKYT01000028.1 GCA_002492465.1 Lachnospiraceae bacterium UBA7093
GTTTTTTATATTCCTCAATCTTTTTGAGTTCTTCTGGTGTAAAATTTTCACCATCTTTATGTGCGGCTATGGCGGTTTTTTCGTCATCAAAATCATTTAAAGATAAGCCTAGTACTCTAGCAATCGATTTTAGAGTTTCAAGTTTAGGATCTTTAGTTGCACCGCTTAAAATCTTATTGAGGGTTCCAACAGGAATACCTGATTTCTCTGAAAGCTCTTCTGTCGTCATACCCAATTTTTTCTTATATATTGCAATTTTTTCAAGTCCCATAATACACCTCTCCTTTTGGAAATATTTTACCGCTAATTATTTACCAAGTCAATAATTATTTTCCGTTAACGGTAAAAAACTATTGACAATAACCGTTGAGGGGTATATTATATAGAAAAATAACCGTCAACGGTAGAGAGGAGATAGAAATGTATAGGATTTTAAGAGGTGAGATGGTGAAAGCAAATATATCTGTATCAAAACTTTCGTCTCAAATCGGTGTAACGGATAAAACTTTGAGAAATAAGTTGAATGGTGAAACAGATTTTACGTGGCCGGAAGCCTTAACAATCAGACGTATTGTAAACCCTAATATGGATATGGAAGAATTGTTTCAATCAGATCAGCCAGAGAAGGAGGTGGTGTAAGAAAAGTGGACAGTAGAAAATAGCAGGATAAGGAGAGAGGTGATATGGATGAATTCATATATAGAAAAAGACGAGTTAGAAGAAGTAAAACAGAAACTTGCAGAATGGGCCAAGGAACTTCCGAAGGGTTATGAACCTGAAAGGAAAAATCTTGTTTCATTTACGGAAAAGGAATTTTACACAGTAGCCAAACGGGTGATGAATCTGGAACTTCAAAATAAAGAAAACGCTAAATTGCGACTTTCAGATTTTCTGATAGGAGATATTCTCTGGTATCTCATGGAAAACAAAGAGGTAAAAGCGGTGCTGTATGTGGATGAGAGCCATGAATATGATATAAAGTCGAATTTCTGTCATATTCACGGCTCGGGAGAAAACAGAATAATTATCGTTCATTAAAAAACAGGATATCTGTATCTAATATATTTTTCATAATAGGAATCTGTATTTCCAGCAGTTTGTAATCCGCAAAAAGCAGACCATGGAACATTTTTGTGACGAATAGAATTGCCGGTGCGTTTTTCGATGATGAGGATTCCATTATCAAATATTGCTTTTGAATATTCTGTTTGAGTTAAGATTATTTCTTCTGCCATATATCGATTCTCCTTTCTTTTACGTTCGGCCTGGCGAGACCTGTACATCAAGGATAGGAGAAGAGGGTAGAGAAGCCAACAGGTTTCACAGAGCAGATCAGACAGAGAAGGAGGTGGCGTAAGAAAAGTGGACAATAAAGGAGTAGAAATGAATTACGAAGTGACTAAAGCACAAAAAACGGATAACTGGATTATGGTCAATCTTCCGGATAACTGCCCGAGTATAAGCATCTCATTTAAACGAGAAATTGCGGAAATGCAGGTAGAACGGTTTGGAGCCACGCCGCTTTATGGTTTGGATGGTCACAGAGCAGAGCAGCTCCCAGTAGAGATTTTTATAACCTGCGGGGGGATTCTAGCGCCAGATCAGAGACGTCAGGAAGTACAAACGATTCTTCCTTAGTCCATTTAAAGTGCAATTCTGTTACATCTGTTCCAGTGCCTAAAAGAGATATTTCTCCCCATCCGAGAGAGAAGTAGCGCTGGCGAACGATAGAGAGCGTTTCATTGGTAACAGATTGGCAGAAAACAATATCCATAGGGATTTCTCCTTTCTATAAATACTAAGCTCCGGCCAGGGAGCCTGTACATATAAGCACAATCGACAGCAACGACGGTATCACCTTCCCATGTGCGAATCAACGAAGACGTATGACCGAGTGCTTGGCATAGACCAACATCACCACTACATGAATGAGACAATAAAAACCCTCCTTTTTGTTTTACTCGGCTGTTGCAGCGGCCTGTACCTCAAGGATAGGAGAAGAGGATGGGAAAGTCAACAGGTTTCACAGAGCAGATCAGCCAGAGAAGGAGGTGGCGTAAGATGGCCTTATCAAATTTGAAAATATATGAATATCAAGCGAAAAATGGATCAAAGGTTGAGGTAAAAATTGAGACTAAGATCAGAGATTTACATAAAGAAGATCTGAAAGAAATTCTTCATGAATATGCATCATGCACACATAATTCTTATCTTAGCCTCGCTAAAAAGATAGTTAATGATGATCAATAATAGGCCTTAATGATGGCAGGATTTTCGTTGTAATAATCAGTGTCAGTGAATTTTACAATATAAGATTTGCCATTGGTCGACTGAATTGTATCACCAGCAACAACATTGGTTCCATAAAGGAATGCAATATGTTTTCCATCTTCGTCAGAATTGGTAAGACCATAAGATTTTACGATTAACTTATTATTACGATAGATGAAATAACAGGATTTATCAGGAAAATCGTTTAAATACATTTCTCCTGGAATTGGAAGGAACCCCATTGATGTTTATCTCCTTTCTACGATACTCGGCTGTTGCAGCGGCCTGTACCTCAAGGATAGGAGAAGAGGGTAGGGAAGTCAACAGGTTTCACAGAGCAGATCAGACAGAGAAGGAGGTGGTATGAAATCATGTCAGAGATATTAAGATGCAGGAGTCGTAAAAGAAGAAAAAACCACATGGTATTAGTGGTTAATCTTCCTGACAAAAGAGTAGCAGAGGAATTAAAAAAGGAAATACAAAAGGTGATCCGCAAACAGAACCACCTTTTGAAAGAAGGGATTAGCTTCGATATGTATATTAATTCCGTATCTTCTGCAAAAAGATATTCATAAAACTATTGTAGAGAAGAAAGCAGGATAAGAGGAGGAAAAGAGATGGCGAATCTGAACAAATCACGAGAATTAAGGGTTGAGCTCAACCAAAAGCTCAAAAAAGAATTTGATGCTCTGCATGAGAGATTCATGGTTAAAGCTAAGCCTGACTCAATAGCCACAAGCACGGAATTAACGGAGATAGCCAGATGCCAACTTGAGATGGTACGGCAAATCGTCAGGGAAGAAAGAGCATTAAGAGGCGAAAGCCCGTATATGCTTCCGCCGCATGCCTTCGACTCAGATTAAAGAGCAAGCCAATTATGGTATCGCTTCAATAGTTCGAGAGCAATGAAATATGATTCCGTATCGGCTGTACAGTAGCCAGAAACAGCCATGGCCTGCTTGGCGGAGAAGACAATCGTTTGATACTCTTCATTGTCAAGCAAATCCAAAAAATCTTGGAAATCTTTCATGCATCATTCTCCTTTCCTAAGTACTCGGCTGTTGCAGCGGCCTGTACCTCAAGGATAGGAGAAGAGGGTAGGAAAGTCAACAGGTTTCACAGAGCAGATCAGCCAAAGAAGGAGGAAGCTACAGAACCTTATAATACATGTCAGGAAATGTGTACAAACAGGGAAGCATAGACTTTACGGGGAGGTGGTTTTGATGGAAGGAAACATTGTGCAGACGTTGCATCTGGATGAAACGACCATACATATTTGTGATGACTATTGCAGAGGTAAATCCAAAGAGGATGTCGAGAAAATACTGGACGCAATCACCAAACAGAATCTGAGATATTTGCAGATAAAGACCGCCTGAAGGCGGTAGGAAGGAATGGACAAGCATGGGAAAGCAGATTTTCGCCGCAGCGTTTTCCGCGGCAGTGTTCTTGCTCCTCCCTCCGGCCGATCTGACAAGGGAGGAAGCCTGGATGACGGTAGCCTTAATGTATGTGACGGGGCTTGCGGCCGCGTGTTGGGCGGAGGAGAAGATCAAGAAAACGAGGAAAAAGAAAGAGAGGAAAAGAGCATGACACCTGAAAAGAGGGAATGGCTAAAGAGTATTGGAGCAGCAGAATTTCCGGAACCAATTAAATACATTTATACGTTTCAAAATTATAATGGGGCATTCAATTTATCAGAGCGCTATGTGAATGAAACGCCAATCGAAAAGTTAAAAGCCCAGTATGAAAAAAATAAGGAACATGCAGAAGAAGTGATCAAAGCAAAAAAATCACGGGATAATTTTCTCCGAGGTGCTGAACCTCTTTAAAGAGCATTTTCTTTTCAAAATGCAAAAGGATTTCTTCAATTTCCGTTCGTGGAATATTTAGGTAATCAAGTTCTTGAATTGTAACATAGCGTCCGCCTTTAGACAATTCAAGGATCGCTTTAAAGAGGATCTTCTGGTTATCTGTTTTGCAAAAATCATCATAAAACATGTTTTAGTTATCTCCTTTATTTTTAATCTCAGCGGTAGAAACAGCTTGTATTTAAAGAATAGGGGAAAGTAAAAAGGAAGTCAACAAAGAACAGAAGGAGGAGTCAAAATGACAACAAAAGAGCAGGAGAGACAGGCACTCGAACGGATCAGGGGAACCGTGGTAGGGCTGGGAGAGTGTAGCTACATCAGGATGGCGATGGACGGGGTCCTGGAGGATGCTGAGAGAAACATCGAAGAGGATGCAGCCTACAGCATGAAACAGAGATATGAGAGCGCAGAGAAGAGGGCCGCGAACCTGACGGAAAAATTGGTCAGTAAGGAAACGGATATCATGAAGCTGCACAAAGAAATTGAAATGTACCGGGAAAAAATCAGGGGAATGGAAGACGCGGCCAAAAAGGCGGTATCCCGCAAGCCTCCAAAACGGTGCGCAGAAACCGTCATGAAGTATTTGGCAGAGAAGGAAGGGGCAATCACTGATGGGTTGGGCATGGCGGCGGACCAGATGGCCAGATGCATCATAGGCCTGCGTGAAGAGGAATGCGACGAGGTAAAAGAAGAATACAGGCAGGGGATGAATGAGCAGGCACTGAAATACCGCCAGATGAAGGAAGAACTGGAAGACCTTTTGGGGGCAGAGAGATATTTCCAGGCATATATGAAAGCATAGGGGAAGAGACAGAAACTATAAACAGCCGAAACAGGGCCTGCGCCCTGTCTGGCCACGGCGGCAACGTGGCCACTGACGATGGCAAGCCGATAGGCATCGCAGAGCACCGTGGGAAACATGGCGGCGAGTGTGGTCTGCCACAATATCACACAGTCGGTCAACAGGTTTTAGCACTTTTTAAGGTGAAAAGGGCAGACACGGTGGGAAGGCTTGCCAGGGAAGGGGGCGGTGATAGGTTTAATTGTGCCAGGAGGGCGTAAAGAAAATGACAAAAAAGAAAGGAGCAGGGATGGGAAAATTCACATATGAGGAACTGCTGAGGCAGCTGGAAAGCGCCCGTACGTATTTTGGGGGCATGGCAGCGACAGCGGATGGATCGGAGGACGGATCCTGGGAACAGGAAATAGATGCGCTGGCAGAGGCCATGGACATCATCTACGACTACAGGAAGCAGGGGGACAGGCTCTCAGAGCTTGAGCGGCGGGAAATATCAATTGCGCCGGCGCAACGGCGGGGGATATATATCTGCCAGAAGTGCAGCCGGAGGACGAACCCAGCGCATACATACTGCCATTTTTGCGGGCAGCGGCAGAGGGTGAAATGACGGGCAGTAGGAAAGAATATTATCCGGGCACGGATACGAAGATAACGGATCCATTCTACATCGTAGACTGCGCCTGCGGATACCTGGGCTATGCGATGCATTTCAGCACAACGTGCCCAAAATGCGGGCGGGAGGCAGAATGCTGCCCGGCGGATAAATGGAAAGGACAGAAAAATAGCTGATACATACTGCAATATGCATCAGCTGGCAAGGCTTTACAGCCCACGGAACTAAACCATTTACAGTATAGCATCCAAGGGCGGCAAAGTCAAGGAAACCAAGGGCTGGCTGCCCTTTTTATACCTTGTTAAAGGAATTAAACTTAGGACATTTGGAGGGAAGGATGCCGTACTTAAAACATACGATCAACTGCGGCAGGTGGAAAGAGGTGGAAAAAGTATTCTCAGGGAGGTACGGAAAGCGGATCAAGCCTGCCGAAAAACAGAAACACACACCGGAAAAAATGGCAGAGGTGAATGAGCGGAATGCGGAGAAAAAATTACGCAGGAAGATAGCCAGGAATTTTGAGGCCGGGGATTACCACATCGTGGCAACATACCATGGGGAGCCACCAGGGAAAGAAGAGGCGGTGGCCACACTGGAAAAGCTCTTAAGGAACCTCAGGAACTGGTACAGAAGGCAGGGGCAGGAACTGAAGTACATAAAAGTGACGGAGTACAAGAATAAGAGGATACACCACCACATGATCTTAAATAACGTGGAGGGATGCCTGCAGAAAATCCGTTCCCTCTGGAAAGGCGGAGTATACCCTTCTGTGATGTATGAGGAGGGCGGGTTTGAAGACCTGGCACATTATCTGGTCAAAGAAACCAGGCTCACCATGAAGGAGATGGATGCGCCAAGCAAGCTGCGATACAGCTGCAGCAGGAACCTGGTCGAGCCGGAGAAAACCACGGAGATTATAAAAGCGGAAAAATGGGTAGAGACGCCCGTACCGCCGCAGGGGTTCTGGATACCCAAAGAAAGCCTGGTAAACGGGACCAGCGAAAAGACCGGGAGGAAGTACCAATATTACACACTGATGCCGATCAGGGACATCGGGAGGGAAGAGCAAAGAAAGAATCCGGATAAATATTATAAACCAAGGAGGGCACCATGCAGGAATACGGGGTAAAGATTAAGGATGGGAAAGTGATTACATCAAGGGATTTGTATAGGGCGTTTAAGAAATATGACAGGGGGCAGTTTGATACAGCACTCCAGAATATCTATGATGCGGGGGTGGAAGACGGGAAACCTGATTTCCCGGAAGAGACGCACATCCAGAAGGGAATGTCAATATCTGCGGATGCAGTCGCAAAAGCCTTGGAGGAGACAAAGGGGATTGGTGAAAAGCGCCGGGAGCAGATTACACAGAAATTCCGGGAATATTCGCAGGAGGCTTTTGAACGGATAAGCGCTGGGATGTAAGGGAGAAGGTGCGGAAGATGAAAATGGCGCATATTTACATAACCACGGATAGCAGCTCACCAAGGAAAACCAAGAAACATTATGGATATGTGCTGGAATGTGAAATATCAGGAGAAGCCAGAACCCGCGAGGACTTCGGCGAAGTAACAGGGACTTATAACCAGGCTGCACTCACCGCATTGATAGGGGCCCTGGGGCGGTTTACAAAAAAATGCGAGCTTCACATACATACGGAGAACACCTTTGTCCTCCATATGCTCCAGGACAATCTTAAAACATGGGCAGTGAATGGGTTCGTTACAAGCAAAGGGAAACCTGTGGCGAACCAGGAAGAATGGATGGAGGTGTGGAACCTTTCCAGGGAGCACCTGATAGTGATGGAGCCGGGAAAGCACCAATACACGGGATGGCTGCAAGGGGAAATACAGAAACGGAAGGAGCAGGGAAATGTTTGATAAGTTTGGGGAATTCAACTCCTACAAGGAAATCAATGAATTAGCGGAAAACCTTTTTAACGAGGGCGATTACGACAGCATAAGGGCCGTAGCGAAGGAAAACGGCATACCGCAGGATTACGTGGAAATGTACGTGCAGGGAGACATCCAGGAGCTGTGCGACAAGCTGACAGCCGCCCTGGGGAAAATCGAAACCGAGGCTGCCAGCCTGAAGCCAAAGGAAATCATGGAGGACTGGGTCGAATACCTGAAAGGCCAGTGCATGGAAAACGAGGTGCTGGCCCACCAGGTGCGGAAGAAAGGGAAGAGCCTGAAAGGGTGCATGGCGGCCCTCTTGCGATGGTCCTTCAAAAACCAGAATACAGTAGATAAAGACATCATAAAGGCGGCGGGAGTGTCCGCAGGGAAGGTCACGCTGGGGATCCCAGGGATGGCAAGGGCAAAAAAAATTATTACGGACTATTACATGGGAAAGTAGGCGGCGGGAGTGAAAAAGAAGGCAATTGAAAAAATACCGTACCTGACATTGAAAAATGTAAGCTGGGAAAAAGACGTGAAATATATCGGCGTGACAGCAATAAAAACCATATCCAAAGAGGAGTACCTCTTCCTGGAGGTATACAGGAATAACCAGGAAGCAAGGGAAGTGCCGGCAGTGCGTGTCGTACTGTCGAAGAAAGATTTTGGGACATACTTCCCGGAGTCGGGAGAATGGTCGCGGAAGAAGATCATTGACAGGGAACATGGACACGGGCCGGTGTGGTACAGGGGAGAAGGCAACAGGGCATGGATCCGGGATGATTTGGGGAAGGTGAGCATCCTCCAAAGAAGTGAAGACCTGGAACGGATCAAAGGGTACTGCGGAAGCCACGCCTGGAGGAAGGAAAGATGGTGGGAATACATAGAAAGGGTTCAAAGCAGCATCACAGCCGAAGAAAGGGACAGGGCGCGGGAAAGGAAACGGAAGGCCAGGGAACAGGCACTGGAGGACCGGATCGCGCACACAGGCCCTCTCCCGGAAAAGCAGATACTGGAAAGGGCGGACGCATTGTATTTCCAAGAGGAGCACCATCTGTATTATAAAAAGCACGGGAGCTGGGCGACGGTCGCCTGCAGCAAATGCGGCGGCGTGACAGATGCCAGGTGGAAAGACGGGGTCTCTTTTGAGAGCGGATTCCAAAGGCGGATCGAAGAGCCAAGGGAACACCAATATGGGACATGCCCCATGTGCGGGACGCGGGGGGAGTACAAATGCCAGGGGAAGGTTAAAGGGCTTCACAGCAAAAAGATGAATATCTTCCTGGGCCAGAAGTATAAGGGAACCGGGATGGTGCTGAGGTATGTTGAGGTCGAGAAGAGATGGCACCTGGGGCTTGCTTATGGGGAAAAAGGGCCGGAGATGGTAAACGCGTATGAGGAGCTGTCGGGGATTGAAATCGCAAGGGCCTATTTCGAGCAAGGGAAAAAAGCCCAGATCGACTACCACAAAAGAAGCTTCGGCGGAGGGGATTTCTGGGATGACTGCAACCTGTACGGGATTGGAAATATTACGGTAGGCAGAGGCCTGGTCATGAAAGAGACCTACGAAGAGATGAAAGGCACAATATTCCAATACAGCGCCCTGGAGGAGTATGCAAGGGCGGTGGGAAAAGTCAACCCTGTTGACTATTTTGAGCGGTACCAACAGATCCCTCAGCTGGAAATGCTGGTAAAACTGGGGCTGGATGAAATCGTGGAAAAATTAGTGGAGAACAGGAGGGGGATCCATGTGTGCGAAGGGGCAAACCGCCCGGACACCTTTTTGGGCATACGGAAGGAACGGATCAGGCAATTAGCCGCAAAGAAAGGGGACGTAAAGCTGCTGGATGCAATGAAGACAGAATGCCGGATGCAGCAGAACTGGACAGGACAGCAGCTGGAAGACCTTGCAGAGACAGGGCTTTCCAGGGGGCAGGTAGAACTGGCGCTGAGGTATATGGGCATCCAGAAACTCCTGAACAGGATCGGGAAGTATGCAAGGTGCGATTATGGGACAGGATGCAGCTCGGCAATGGAGAGGATCCGGCGGGCAGCAACCACCTACGCGGATTACCTGAATATGAGGGAAAGCCTGGGATACGACCTCAGCAATACAGTATACCAATATCCAAGAAGCCTGGGGGCAGCCCATGAAAGGATGGTAATGGAGACGAATAAAGGGGAAATGGATAAGAGGATGCAGGAAGTAAAAAAGAAGTTCGGGAACATAAGGCACAGCTACAGGAGCCTCAGGAAAAAATATTACTATGAGGACAGTGAATACGTCATAAGGCCGGCCAGGTCGGCGGAGGAGATTGTCATGGAGGGGAGACTCCTCCACCACTGCGTAGGTGGGAACAATTACCTGGAAAAGCACAACAACGGGGAATCCTACATTTTGCTCCTGAGGAGGAAGGACGACCCGGAGACGCCCTATATCACGGTGGAGATCGGCGCGGAAAGCGGACGCGTCCTCCAATGGTACGGGGAATATGACAGAAAGCCAGACGATAAGCATATGCAGGGATGGATAGACAGCTATGTGATGAGGATGAAAAACGGATGGGCCGCAGAGGTACCACAGGCGGATATCGCGTAGAAAGGGGAAGCGGTATGGGATATGTGCAGATGACACTTGACGAATGGGTGGAGATTAAACAGAAACTGAGGCAGGAACTCATAGGGGTGAAGCAGAGCTTCGTAAGGATCGGGTACACGCTCAGGAAAATCGAGGAACAGAGGCTCTATGAACAGGATGGGTATAAAAGCGTAGCGGAATTTGCCAAGGCGGAGTATGGGCTTGAGCAATCCACCACAAGCCGGTTTATGAGCATCAACCGGGAGTATTCCGTGGACGGATACTCCGAAACCCTCCGGCCGGAGTTTGCCGACCTGGGGCGCAGCCAGCTGGAGGAAATGCTGAAGCTGCCGGAAGAGGACCGGAAGATGATCCGGCCGGAGACGTCAAGGGAAGAAATCAGGGAATTGAAGCGTTTCAACAGGGCGGAGCCGGAAACGGGGGTGGCTGACGGCATTGGCCAGCTGATCGAGAATTTCTTCCGGGACAACAGGGAAACCTTGAATGCGATATTTAACGGGGAAGACCTGGGAAACACAAAGCGGATTTCAGAGATTATAAATCCGGGCGGGAACCACTCATACAGGAAAGGGCTGTTCTTCCTGATGATGTATGAGAACAAGATATCCGTGAAGAAATACGGGATGGCGCCGCAGGAAATGGGCTGGGAAGAATTTATCCAAAGGGCCGTGGAGATTTTCGGGGATGAAGCGGGGCCGGATACATGGGGGAACCATTTCGGCGGAACGGCAGAGGAACCGGAAAAAGAGGAGGCAACAGAAGAGGTTAAAGAGGCGGTAACAGAGGAGGTAACAGAGGAGGTTAAAGAGGAAGTAGCAGAGGAGGTAAAAGAAGAGGCAAAAGAGGAGGTAAAAGAAAATGCGCCGGCGCATAAGAACCAGGAAATCCTAGAAGAAACGCCTCATGGGCATGGGGGAAAGCAGGAAGAAAACGCGGGGAAAAGTAAAAAAGAAGCGGGAAAATATGTGTCATACGAGGAGGCAGCAGTCAGCTATGGAATGGACCAGGAGGAGAAAATGAATGACCTCCCCATAGAAGAAACGCCGCATGGGAGTGAGGGAAAGCCAAAAGCAGAAGCGGCCGAAGAAAAAGAAGCTGGGACAACGGAAGCAGCCAGTGAAGCCGGGGATATCCAGGAGGTCATAGAAAAGCCGTTTGGAAGCAGGAAACAGTACATGGAAACACTATCAGCGCATGGGATGGCAGAATACATGGCAGAGGAATATAAACGCCATAGCCTGAAAGTAAGCGATCTGGCATACACAGGAGAACTATTCAGATGGCTGACAGAGGACGTGGACGGGAATGGGATCAAATATAAGCCCCATGATTAACCAGGCACCTGCCCCAATGGGAGGTTAATATATCACACGCAACCAGGCAATAAAGCACAAGGCGGCCATACAGGCCGCCGGAAAGGGGAACGATGTTTTTAAACGAGACAATTTTAAACCGCCTGATGAAGCAGGCATATAAAAGCGGGCTGGCAGTAGCTAGGACAGAGGAAGACTGGATATACATTTCTGGAAATTACTGGGAGGTGAACATTAAAAAAGATTTTATCCCTAAGAAAACAATGGGGAACCTTATCAGCCTGATCGGGGAGCTGCCGGGGAAAGGGGAAAGAATACGCGCAAGCAAAGATGGGAACCAGGTCGAAGTGGGAATGACGATGAAGGTATGCGAAGAACCGCAGAGCGGGGAGAGAAGGCTGACGAAAACGAACGTCTTGCTGATCGGAGAAAAAGGGGTAGAACAGGGGATCCTCCAGGACGGATCCACAGGGGAAATATACATCATCAACAATGCCTTCATAAAGATTGTGGATAATTCGCCGGTTGATCAGGATAAAGGTGAAACACTTGCAGAAGAACCTGTTTTACAGCCAAAGAGACGTGCGGTCCTGTGGAAAAACAATGTATGCAAGCTGAGGGCATGGCTGCGGACAGATGGGCAAAACAGGAAGATCCTGGAGCAGCTGGAAGGGCTGGACCTTACGCCGGAGGTGCCGGAATGATGAAAAAGAAGAAGCATAAGGAAAGCATCCTGCACTGTAAAGACGGCACCTGTTACCTGTGCATGAAACTTGACGGTGATTATGCCCAGAAGCGCCACCTGCACGAACATCACATCTTTGGCGGAAACCCGAACAGGGCAATCTCAGAGGCGGAAGGATTGAAAGTGTACCTATGCCTGGAACACCATACCGTCGGCCCGGCAGCAGTACATAACAACCACGAAAATATGCGGATATTGCAGAGAGATGGGCAGAGGGCATATGAGAGGACTCACAGCAGAGGGGAGTTTATGGCGTTGGTAGGGAGGAACTACCTTGATTAAGTAAAGTAATTTATGCATTACAAATAGTCGAGCAGCATTTAAGAAAGTTATGAGTAGGGGTGATACCATGAAAGGCGGGGAACGCGCAGCCAAGCGCCGGGGCCTATACGACGCAATGGAGCATGAAACAGACAGCAGGGCAGAGCAGAGATTCCGGGAACCGGCAAGAGCGCAGGGGAAACTGACGGCGCTGGCGGCTGTTAAGATCATCGAACGGGATATTGAACATCTCCCAGACAGCGGGAGGAAGCAGCTTATAGAGATGGCACAGGAGTGCCTGCATGGAAACAAGGGAGGAAAACAGAAAAGGCCCGGGAAGGAGAGCCAATGGTAGAATTTGGGTACATACGGGTATCGTCAAAAGACCAGAACGAAGAGCGGCAGAGGATCGCATTGGAGCTGCAGGGCATAAGCGAAGTAAACACTTACATGGACAAACAGTCTGGCAAGGATTTCGACCGACCGAAATATCAGGAAATGACCAGAAAGATGCACACTGGAGACGTGCTGTATATCACCAGTATTGACCGCCTGGGCCGCAATTATGACGAGATCTTGGAGCAGTGGAGGATATTAACAAAAGAGAAGCGAATAGACATCGTGGTGCTGGACATGCAGCTTCTGGATACAAGGAGGGAAAAGAACCTGATGGGGACATTCATTGCTGACCTTGTCCTACAGATCCTGTCCTTTGTGGCACAGAATGAAAGGGAGAACATCAAGAAACGGCAGGCGGAAGGGATCGCAGTGGCAAAAGCAAAGGGTACCAGGTTTGGACGACCGCCGAAGCCTTTGCCGGAGAACTTCCATCTGGTCTGCCAGCAGTGGAAAGATGGGAAGATAACCGGCATGGAAGCGGCAAAGGCTTGCGGAATGCCGATGTCCACGTTCCGGTACCGGGCGGAAGGAAGCGGGAGGGAAACATGAACAGAAAACAGGCGAGAGAAGCCATGAGAGGGAAAACAAAAAGGGAGAACTTGAATGATCCAAGACAGGCACAGGCAATGCTTGAAAATTTACAAATTGCCACATTAGTGGCCGGAATTAATAATAGCCTTGACATTTTGCAGAAAAGAGGTGTCAAAATATCAGACTGGGATCAGAAAAAGCGGGAATTATATAGGCTTAAGGTTTTTGGAGGAAGAGTTTATTTTTTGGCGGCAGATATAGACAGAAAATCGCAAGGAGAATAATGATGACAGGAATGGATGAACAGAAGAGGAAGGACATAAAGTTGCTTAAAGAATACTTAAGTCAGTATTATATTAGCAGCATAAAAAGGCTTCAGCTTGAAAGGAGGCTTAGAAATATTCGTGAGGAGATGAACACGCCTATTGGCGGACGAGGATATTCACCGGTAAATTACGGAGGTACAAACAAAGTAGGGCCAGGCGCCGCTTCCTTCGTCTACCGCATGAGTGAGATTGAGTCACGGATAGAGGAACAAAAAAACAGGGCGGAAAAAAATCTTCTGAAAATCATGGATATTATGGATTTTTTAGAAGAAAGCAGCATGGAACGGATGGTGTTAGAGCTTAGGTTTATTGATTGTGATAATTGGGAAGATATAGCGAAAGAAATACATTTAGGGCGGAGAACTTGTATTGATTACCAGAATAAGGCATTTGAAAAGTTGTTGGGTTTCAAAAAAGTTAGGAGTATCATACAAGAATATCAGAGAGAAAAGGATGAGAATGGCGTTCTTTGAAGATGAATCGCAAAAATAAAAAGTCTGCACTCTCTTGCACTATCGTTCGTGGTAATATAGTATCATGGGAACAAATAAATAGCAGAGCAAGAGATCAAGAGATACAAAGCACATAAATAAAGTTCTTATACTACGATACAATCAGGGTATAAGGACTTTATTGTTTTATGTGCACAAAACAAAAAGGTACTTACCAAGCCATATACGGTATGCGGGGCGGGGAAGGCGCGGTATTTTTGGCTGTAAAGTAAAAAAAAATACGGCACTTCCTTCCTCTTTTGGGGCAGGAATGGGGGCTAAAATCGAAAAATGGATGTAAATCAGAAGGAACTCGCCGCCATTTTAGGCATTACAGACCGACGCGTCAGGCAGTTGAAAAATGAATTTGGCTTATTTTCAAAGGGTTTGTCAGGTGAAAGGAAACAAAAAAACTATGTTTTGGAAAAATGTGTTCCAGAATACATAAATTACAAGCTGGAAGCGGAAGTGCAACAGGGTACATCTTACAACAAAGAAAAGGAACAGGCTGAGCATGAGCAGATCAAGAAAAAAATATCGATACTGAAGCTTCGGAAACTCAAAAGAGAGCTTCATGAAGCAGATGATGTGGAAGAGTTTTTGACAGATATGCTTGTGAATTTCAAGAACAGGCTTTTATCAGTCCCACAGAAAGTGGCACCATTGATTGTGTCGGAGGACGACGTAAATGTAATTCTGGATATTCTGGAAAGAGAGGTTTTTCAGGCATTGGAAGAATTATCAGAATATGACCCATTGAAGATAGACAAAGAGACCACAGCACAGATACTGGAAGAGATTGACGAGGAGGAGTACGAAGAAGAAAGCGAGTAAAGGGGGGAAGGGGTTTGTCATCGTCTGAACGACAGCGTTCCAGGCAACGGACGAGAAATTTATTTGTAAATACTATTAAAGCCACACTAAAAAAACCGGAAAAGCTGACTGTTTCACAGTGGGCGGAAAGATATAGAATACTGGATGAGTCCAGTAACTTCTCTGGACAGTGGTCGAATGACATAACTCCGTATCTGGTCGGAATCATGGATGCGTTCAATGACCCTTACATTCAGGAAATCAACTTTTGCAAGCCGACGCAGGTCGGAGGGACGGAAGCGATGCTGAATATGTTGGGGTGGATTATCATGGACAGCCCATCTCCGACAATGATCGTATACCCGAATGACGATCTCGCAAAGGATATATCAAATGACAGAATCAAGCCATCTCTTACGAAGACCCCAGAGATCAAGGAAAGGTTCTATGAACATTCATCAAAAGAATTGAACCTAAAGTTCCGGGGAATGAAGATATACCTCCGGGGATCCGGATCTCCCGGAAAGCTGGCATCAAAGTCAATAAAGTACCTGTTTTTCGATGAGATTGACAAAATGGACGGAGCATCAAAGAAAGAAGCATCGCCATACAACCTGGCAAAAGAAAGAACCAGAACATTCACGTACAGAAAGAAGATATATACGTGTTCAACGCCGACATTGAAAACAAATTATGTATGGCAGATCCATGAAAACGCAGACGAACAGAGGCACTATTTCATGCCATGTATACACTGTGGCGAATATATCACATTTGTGTTCAAACAGATTCATTTTCCGAGTGAAGAAGGAATGACGAATGCGGAAAGGGCAAAAGATGCCGTCTATGTATGTCAGGAATGTGGATGCGAAATCACGGATAAAGATAAGATCAAGATGCTCCGGCAAGGAGAATGGAGAGATGTGAAAGGGACATGCATAGGAAAGCCGAGAAAAGTTTCATATTGGCTGAATGCCTTGTATTCACGATTCTTATCATGGGCAGAAATTGTGAAGGAGTTCCTTGACTCAAAAGAAGACCCTGAGAAATTGCAAAACTTCATCAACTCATGGTTGGCAGAGCCTTGGGAAGACACCAAGCTAAAGACCAGCAAAGACCTTGTTATGGAGCGCCAGACGGAGCTTGCGGAGTTTACCGTGCCAGATTGGACAAAGCTGCTTACCGCAGGCGTAGATGTACAGCAAAACAGTGTCTACTGGACAATAAGAGCCTGGGGAGATTTTTTGACCAGCCAGAATATAGCACATGGGCAAGCTTACAGCTTTTCAGAGATTGAGAAAATAATGAACCTTGAATATAGGACAGAGTCCGGCGCAGTAGCAATTGTAAACCTGTGCCTCATAGACTCTGGTTATGAGGCGGATGCTACATACGATTTTTGCGCTTTGAATGCAGAATGGGCAAAACCGGCAAAAGGCTCCAGTAATCCTATGCAGAGCCATTTTAAACTGAGCACCGTCAATAAGGATAATTCCAAGGCTTACGGAATGGATCTTGTCATTGTTGACGGTGGAAAGTATAAGGATATGATCGCAAGCAGGATGCAGCGGAAAAATGGGAAAGGAAGCTGGATGGTATATAAGGGATGCGATGAAGAATATGCCAAGCAGGTAACAGCAGAGCATAAAATCCTTGTTAAGAGCGGAAACAGCAAGAAGCGGCTTGAATGGGTACTGAAAAGTAGCCATGCGGATAACCATTATCTTGATTGTGAAGTATATGCAATGGCTGCCGCGGATACTTTAGGGGCAAGGATGCTACATTTGCAGAACATACAGGAGGAACCAAAGGAACAGAAGAAAGCGCAATACACGCCGGAGGAAGAATGGATCGGACAGAATGAGAGCTGGCTGTAAGAAGGAGGAAATCAGGTGGAAGAGCAGATGACAGCGCAGGAAATGCTTACTGAGGTAAATAACGCTATTTATGCCATATGCGTAGGGGGGCAGAGTTATCAGGTAGGCTCCAGAAAGCTCAACCGGGCAGACCTTAACACATTATACAAGATTAAGAATGACCTTATGGCGCAGGTAGCAGGAAGCACGCCGGGATTTCTTGACGACTGCTACGTCGCTGTATTTGACCGGCGATAAGGAGGAGCGGAAGTGGGAAACATTTTAGACAACATAATTGGATTCATTTCCCCAGCAGCTGGAGCCAGAAGGGAATCCTGGAGGCAGTACCTGGAAGAGCAACGGAATTATGATGCCGGAGGCTACGACAGACTTAACGCCGGATGGGTGGCTTATAACCAAAGTGCTGAGCAGACGGACCGCTGTAGCCGGGATACTATAAGGGCGAGAGCCAGGGATCTGGAACGAAACAGTGATATGGCCAACAGCGTGATCGGAGCGTACCGAAGGAATGTTGTTGGCCACGGATGGACACTTCGGGCAAGAACCAACAGTGAAACACTTAATAAGCAGATCCAGGAAGCATGGGTGGAGTGGTGCAAGAGGAAAAATTGCGATGTGACAGAAACGCAGAGCTTCAATCAGATGCTTAGAATGGCGGAGCGCAGGAAGAAAGTCGACGGAGGAATCATATTTAAAAAGTGCTATACAAGCGGCGGGATGCTTCCTTTCAAACTACAGGCATTGGAGGTTGATGAGCTGGATACTGGAAGGGCAGCACCACACAACCCGAAACACAGGGTGGTTGGAGGGATTGAGCTTAATGCCTATAACAAACCAGTGGGATACTGGATCCGTCAGTATAACATAGACGGCTTTGGACAGATTGAACCAGTGTATGTTCCGGCGAAGGATATTATATTCTATTTCACAAAGGACAGACCCTCACAGATCCGGGAAATGAGTGACCTTGCGCCGACCATTACAAGGGTGAGGGATGCGAATGAATTTATGACAGCAGTAAGCGTAAAAGAACGTATAGCCGCTTGCCTTGCTGTGTTTGTAAAGAAGATCATACCAACAACTGGGAATTTTGCCAGGGGAGTAGGAACAAACGACGGAAGAGTACGTGAGGACTACGATGGGAAAAAGATAAGCCCAGGAATGATAAAGGAGCTTAACGCTGGGGATGAGATCCAGGTAGTCAATCCAACAGGCCAGGCAACGGATGCAACAAGCTATATCAAGTTACAGCAACGGCTGATAGGGGCGGGGCAGGGATTGAGTTATGAGGCGACCAGCAGGGATATGAGCCAGAGCAATTATAGCAGCGCAAGGCAGGGAATCATTGAGGATGGGCAGACATACATAGAGGACATAGAGCTGCTGAAAGAAGTGGTAATGGACGAGGTGTATGAAACTTTTATCATTTCGGGCGTCCTTTCCGGCCTGTTCAATATTCCAGGATTTTGGGAGGATAAGCGGAAGTATTTTAAGCATGAATGGGTGGCAGTGCCGAAGCCGTGGATTGATCCGGCAAAGGAAGCAACAGCAACCAAGATCGCATTGCAGACAGGGCAGAAAACATATCAGCAGGTTGCAGCAGAAAACGGAAAGGACTGGAAAGAGCAGATAGACGAAACAATTACTGTTTTGAAATATGCCAGGGAAAAAGGATTAGAGATAGGAGGTGTTATATTTGACAGGACAGAAGCAGAGCTTACACCTGAAGGGGATAAGAAGGAGCCAGGACAGTGGGAAGCACCGGGAAAACCTGCTGGCCAGGATGGAGGAAATCAGCCATCAGGGAACGGACAGCAGGAAGGAAAACCAGATAAGGGCGTTTAGCTCGGCAACGATCCGGGCTATGGAAGGAGAAGGGAACGAACGGAAGTTCATTCTTTCTTTTTCTTCGGAAGAACCTTATGAGCGGTGCTGGGGGAAAGAAATATTAGACCATAACCCGGCAGCCGTTGACCTTACCAGGCTTAATACATTAGGAGTCCTTCTTTTCAACCATAACAGGGACAAAGTGATTGGGAAGATCAACCGTGCCTGGATTGAGAAGCAGCGGGGAATGGCTGAGGTGGAATTTGACAGCGACGCAGAAAGCGAGGTTATCTTCCAGAAGGTAAAAAGCGGAACGCTTAAAGGAGTATCCACTGGATACAGGATCGGGGTAATCGAAGAAGTCATGGCGAACAAGGTGAGCACTGACGGAAGATTTTCCGGCCCTTGCGATGTCGCAAGACAATGGATGCCTTACGAAATAAGCATTGTAAGTGTCCCAGCAGACGCTACCGTCGGAGTAGGGAGGGACATGGGAGAGAAGGGATGTCAGCATCAGAAAACTTTGACTTGTTTTGAAGCACAACTTCAAATAAATAAAAACAGATGACAGGGAGGTAAATCACATGACACCGAAACAGAGAAAAAATGCCGCTATGATTAAGCAGCAGGAAATTGTAAACGCAGCCAAGGCAGAGGGCAACCGCGCACTGACCGTAGAGGAACAGGCGCAGTTTAACTTACTCCAAAGGGATATCGACGAAGCCCAGGCAGAGATCGACGCCAAGGAGAGAGGGATGGGAGGAGAAACCGGAGTGGCAGCGAATACACAGCAGACGCCGCCACAGGCAGTGGCACCGCATACGGTACACACAGAGGGGCAGAGGAGCGAAACAGAGGCAGAACGCAGCCGGGTAACGGAGATTATGGCACTTTGCCGGGACTTCGGCGTGGATCCGGCGGAGCATATCCGCAACGGCTCCAGTTTGGATCAGGTACGCAGTGCCATCCTTGACGGAATGAGACAGACAGGAAGCCCGGTGGGCGTACAGGTAACCAGGGATGAAGGAGAAACATTCCGGCAGAGGGCGACAGACGCGCTGATGCTTCGGGCAGGAGTGCCAGTAGAAACACCGGCGGATGGGGCACAGGAGCTTAGGGCCATGAGCCTCCGCGACCTTGCCATTGAATGTTTGAGCAGAGACGGGCGGGATACCATGCAGCTTCTGAGGATGCAGCCGGACGATATGTATGGCGAGCTTTGCAGACAGTTTTACAACCCTTCAGCGGCGTTCCCGGCAATCCTTGACAATACGATCAGGAAGAGCATTGTGCAGCTTTACAATGCCGTACCCACGACCTTCCAGGCATGGACCACGAAGGGAAGCCTGAAGGATTTCAAGACCACGGCAGACCATGAGTATGTGATCGGCGGTATGGGAGACTTCCTTCTGGTTCCGGAAAACGGAGAGCTTAAGCCGGATAAGCCGAGGACGGAGCTGCTGCCGAACCGCAAGCTGGACACTTACGGAAGGACATTCAGCATGACCCGCCAGGCGTTCATAAACGACGATATCGGATTTTTAACCGAGGTTCCGGGGCTTTATGCAGCGGCGGCAAAGAAAACCATTGACAAACAGGTTTACAGCTTGCTTTTCAATAACGGGAAGGTTTTTGACGGCGTAAACCTTTTCCATAAGAACCATGGGAACCTCATGGCGGAGGGGAGTAAGCCCACGCAGGCAAGCATCCAGGCGATCATTTTACAGATGCAGCACCAGAAAGACCAGTTTGGCGAAGCCATTTACATTACGCCGCAGCATATGATCGTGCCTGTTGGATATGAGTTTGAGCTTGCGGTCATTATGCGGAGCGCCCAGGCGGTAGGCAACGGCAACAACGACATTAACCCGCTGTATAACTACCCGCTTAACATTATCCAGACCCCGGTGCTTAACGCCCTGGCAGGGGAAAATGAGGTTCCATGGTTTATGGTAGCAAACACCGCCAGCGCAAAACATATCCAGGTGGATTACTTAAACGGGCAGGAAACACCGACCGTAAGGCGCATGGAAACGCCGGGCGTTTTAGGTTTCCAGTGGGATATTTACCTTGACTGGGGAATTGCCGTAAGGGATTTCCGCGGAATTGCAAAGAACCCTGGAGCAAAGATTGCGTAAAGAGGAAAGGAGGACTTGAATCATGAGTAAAGCCGCATATTGGCAGAGAGGGGAAACCCTTGACTATAAAAATGCTACGGAAACGAAGATCGAGGCAAACACTATTATTGCTTTCGGCGGACATATTGGCGTGGCCGGAACGGACATCCTCCCAGGCGAATTAGGCTCGCTTCACGTTACGGGAGTTTTTGAAATACCCAAGACAGCGACAGAGGACATCGAGATGGGGGAAACAGTATATTTTGACGGAACAGGTATTACGAATGCAGCCAACGACGGGGAAACGTCGGACCCGACAGCATACCCAATGGCTGGTTATGCTGTGCAGGCAGCCGCAGCAGCCGACACCGTTATCCTTGTAAAACTGGCAGGCTGATGAAACGGCTTATAGCAGTCTTCCCGATCCTTTTTGAAAGCACAAACTTTGAACCGGGCGACGAGCTGCCGACACACAACGCCGGGTTTGTAGAAATATGGACTGGGAACGGGGCGGCGGTATGGAGGGACACGGAGGAACAGCAAAAGCGTGGATCGAAAGCCAGGCAGATGACGGCCACTACAGGGTTTCCAGGTGATGCCTGCCCTTCTTCTGGGACAGGGCAGGACTTAGTGGGAAAACCACCATCCAGGAAAAACAGGGGCGCACAGCCGGAGCCTGCCAAAGGAAGGAGGAAGAGCAGTGCATAAGCCGCTGACATTTAAGGAGCTTCTGAGGCAGGACGTAAAAACGGTATTCCTTAACCCGGCAGAGTTTGGAGAGGAGCACATGGTCAACGGAAAACCTATGCTGATTATAATTGACGATAACGAACTTACAGAGAGGGAAAAGCGGATGAAAAGCAACATGGACGGCATATACAAAAAGCAGACGCTTGTATATGTCAGCGCTTTAGACTTCGGGCCGCTCCCTGGGGTGGGAAAGCCTGTCAAGATTGATGGGAGAACCTTTATCGTTACAGACAGCTTAAATGAGGGAGGCATGTACTCCTTGCATCTGGAGGCGAATAAGAGTTGATAGAAATAAGTTATGACCGGAATATGCTCAGGCAGGTGGAACGTCGGTTGGGAAGGATGAAAAGTGAAGCACCAAAGGCGTTAAAAAACGCTCTTAACCAGACAGCGAGGCAGGCAAGAACCGATCTGAAGAACCAAGTCAGAAAGCAGTATACAGTAAAGGCCGGAAAAGTATCACAGGCAATGCGGATACAGAGAGCCACAAATGCAAATCTGGACGCTACTATTTTTGTGAAAGGTAGAGTTTTAAATATTACTAATTACAAAACAACCGCTCCGAAAAGGGGGGCAAAAGCGCAGGTTGTTAAGGATGGAGGGTTAAAACAGATTGTAGGCCCAAAAGGAATAACAGCTTTTAAGGGAATCAATGGTTTGCTATGGCAGAGACGAGATAAAGAAAGATATCCAATAAAGCCTCTTAAATCACTTTCTATCCCTAAAGCCGTAGGAAATGAGAAAAAGGTGTATGGAAGAGTTGAACCAGACATAAAGAAGAACCTGAAAGCGAACGTAAATGCACAGGTTAGAAAGATATTGGGAGGATAGGCATGGTCGCAGCATTTCTGCAGGGAGAGCTGGTGGATGAGCTTAAGAAAATTCTTTCAGGTTTCCGGCTTCAGAACCCTAAAGGGGAGAGAGTAAGAATAAATATTTTCGAACAGCTTTTGCCGATGCCGGAGCCATTGGATCAGGATGAAATATCCCCTGAGATTTTGGAAAATGGGCTGGCGGAAGACAAGACAGCCCCGGATCCGTATCCGTATATTCTGGTGAGGGTTGCAGACGGAGAGATTGAGGATGAAAACAGCGCCCAGAAAGTAAACGTTACCCTGCTTATGGGAATTTACGAACCGGATTATGATAAGCAGGGGCACAAGGACATATTAAACATTATAGCAAAAATTTATGAGCGGTTCGCAAAGTCGCCGGTACTTAATGGAAAATATACGATACAGTACCCAATTGTGTGGACACTACAGGATGAAGAATCCTACCCATTTTATTTTGGGGGAGTAAACATGGTTTTTGAGATTGCAGCAATAAGAAGGGAGGATCCATATTCTTGAGCGAAGAAAAGAAACAGACTGGAAAAATAAAAGCAGAACTGGACGCGGAAATTGTGGTTTATATTGGCCCGGATATTCCAGGAGTGAAACAGTATACCACATATAACGCCGGACTGCCGGATGCCCTTAAGGAAAAAATTAAGGAGCATCCGTTTTTTAATTCATTTGTCGTTCCGGTTGAGAAGCTGGCAAGGGCAAGCGCAGAGCTGGAGAGGGATGGGAGCGCATTAAGCGTACTTTACCGTAAAGCCAGCGGAAAATAGAAAGGAGAGACAAAAGATGGCTTATAACCATGGCGTAAGAATTTTGGAAAACCCTACAAGCCTTACAGCACCGATCATCGGTATGGCGGCTTTACAGGTAGTAGTAGGCGTTTCCCCGGTAAACTTAGCCGAGGATCCTTACAAGGCCACAAACGTAGTGAAATTCGCTTACAGTTTCAAGGAAGCCAAAGAAGCGGTAGGGTATTCTGATAACCTGAAAGATTATACATTAAACCAGAGCATAAGCGCGACTTTCAAAAAATTTGCGGTAGCGCCGATTGCATTGATCAATGTCCTGGATCCAAAGAAACATAAGGCAAGCGTACAGAAAACGGCCTTCCGGGTGGATGCATTACAGGCGATCGTAAATATTGAGGGAATGTTGCTTGATACGCTTGTTGTAGAAGCAGGGGAAACGACGCTGCAGGAGGACGTAGATTATATTGCAGGATTTGATGATGACGGATATGCAGTCATTACACTTCTGGAATCAGGAGCTGGGGCAGAAGCGACAACCTTAAACATTTCAGGGGACAAGATTGACCCATCACAGGTGACAAGCAAGGATATTATAGGCGGATATGACGTAAACACCGGAAAGGAAAGTGGACTGGAGCTTGTACGGCAGGTTTACCCGCTCTTTAGTATGACGCCAGGGCTTATTACGGCGCCAGGATATTCAAAGGATCCCGTTGTTGCTGCGGTCATGGCGGCAAAGTGCCTTAAGATTAATGGTATTTTCACTTGCGAGTGTATAGCTGACCTGGACAGTACAAAGGACGGGGCAACAAAGCACACAGATGTAAAGACCGTAAAGGAGAACTCCGGATTTGTAAGTGAGCATATGTCAGTTGTATGGCCGAAGGTAAGAAGCGGGGATGAAGTCTATTATTTCAGCGCCATCTACTCAGCGTTAATTGCCTATGTTGACGCGAGCAACGACGATGTGCCGAATCTTTCGGCCAGCAATAAAGCAATTCCAATCACCGGGCTTTGTTTGGATGACGATGAGGACAGTGAGATCGTAATCGATCAGGAGCAGGCAAACGAGGTAAACAGCTTAGGAGTTTCTACCGCGGTCAACTTTAATGGCTTCCGTTCTTGGGGAAACAACAGCGCAGCTTACCCGGGAACTACCGACCCGAAGGATCGCTGGTTTTGTTGCAGGAGGTTTTTCAGTTGGTGGGGCAACAGCTTTATTTTAAATTATTTCCAGAAGGTGGATGACCCGACGGATACAAGGGTTATACAAAGCATCTGCGACGCTGAGAACATCCGGGGGAATTCCTATGTTGCGCAGGGAAAATGCGCCGGCGCAAGAATTACCTATAACGAGGACGAGAACTCGATCTCGGACATTTTGAACGGGAAGATCCAGTTTCATCAGTATCTGGCACCGTATACACCGGCAGAAGACATTCTGAATGTATTGGAGTTTGACCCAACTATGCTGGAAGCAGCTTTAGGAGGTGAATAAGAGTGTATAACATTCCTTCAAAAATAAATTCTTTCAACGTGTACAAAGATGGAACAAAGCTTGTTGGTATTTCTGACGAAGTAACCTTGCCGGATTTTGAGAGCTTAACAGAAGCGTTAAGCGGGCCAGGGATTCTGGGAGAAATTGATGACCCGACAGTGGGGCATTTCAAGAGCATGGAAATGGAAATCCCTTTCAGAACCATGGACAGGGATCTGTTCATTCTTTCAGACGATATTTCAAGCGTTACGGTCACTCTGAGAGGATCGATCCAGTACACTGTAAATGACAGCGGGGCAACGGCTTTCAAGCCTATGAGGATTGTTGTCCGTGGGAAAAACAAGGGGCTTACAGGAGGTAAAGCGAAGCAGGGAACCGGAACAGGAAGCAGTATTAAGCTGGAGATCCTTTATATCTTGATTGAGATCGACAATATTACAGAGATTGAGCTTGATAAGCTCAACTTCATTTACAAGGTTCACGGCAAAGACTTATTAGAGAAAGTGAGGAAAATGTGTTAATGGAAAACGATAAGAATTTAAACAAAGCGGCAGAGGATGCAGTTGAAGGAAAGAGGAAACAGAAGATGGAGGACAATCCTTTCCTTGTATTTTTCAAAAAGCCTTTTACCTTCGAGGGAACAAGCTATGAAAGCGTTGATTTGAGCGGGTTGGAATCATTAAGCGCAGCGGACATGATCGCAGTGAATAAGATTCTGGAGCGAAGCGGGACGGTAAATGTATTACCGGAGATGTCACTGGAGTACGCCTGCCTTATTTCTGCCAGGGCTTCCGGTAAGCCCGTGGAATTTTTCAATGCGCTTCCGCCTAAGGAAGCACTTAAGATCAAGAACCGGGTTGTAAATTTTTTGTACGGCGAGGACTAAAACCAACAGATGGATCCAGCCTTCGGAAATTAACCATACATTTGTCAATTATTCTGCGGACAGGTTTAGACGCACTGGAAAGCCTGTCCGTTTTTGAATTAGTAGAAATAGCGGAGGAGGTGACAGAGATTTATGGCAGCGGGCGGCGGTAAGGAAATGGAGATCGCAATAAAAATTGCGGGAAAAGTTGAAAGTTCATTTAAAAACGCATTAAGCCAGGCTACCAAGGGACTGGGAACAATCACGAAAACGGTCACTTCCGCTACGGCTGCAGCCGCTGCAGCCGTAGGAGCTATGGGCATAGCTGCCATAAATACTGGCCGGGAATTTGAAGGAGCTATGAGCCAGGTTGCTGCCACCATGCTGATCGATAAGACTACAGCAGAGGGACAAAAGGCTTTTGAAACATTGGAGAAAACAGCCAGGGAATGCGGGGCAAGCACAGCATTTTCAGCGACGGAGGCGGCAGAAGCATTGAATTATTTAGCCCTTGCAGGCTACGACGCAGACAAGGCGGCGATGGCTTTGCCAACCGTTTTAAAACTTGCAGGAGCAGGTGCTATGGATCTGGCTGCAGCAAGTGACATGGTAACTGACAGTATGAGTGCACTGGATCTTGAAGCGAATGAAGCGAACCTTACGCAGTTTTCTGATCAGTTGGCCCAGACAGCCAGCAAAGCGAACACCAGCGTAGCCCAGCTGGGTGAGGCTATTCTAACCGTAGGAGGGACGGCAAAGGGACTCGCCGGGGGAACGACGGAGCTTAACACAGCCCTCGGAATTTTGGCAGATAACGGACTAAAAGGAGCAGAAGGAGGTACACACCTTAGGAATATTATATTAAGCCTACAGAACCCAACGGACAAGGCGGCGGGCGCATTGAAAGGGCTGGGCGTTGATGTATACGACGCCCAGGGAAATATGCGAAGCCTCAACGACGTATTTAAGGACTTGCAGGGAGCCATGGACGGAATGAGCAACGCACAGAAGGATAACGTACTTTCTACGCTGTTCAATAAGACTGACCTTACAGCGGCAAACGCTATGCTTTCAAATTGTACGGATCGCTTCAATGAGCTATCCGCAGCAGTTGAAAACAGCGCCGGAGCTTGTGAAAATATGTACGCTATCCAGCTT
>DKYT01000006.1:0-43525 GCA_002492465.1 Lachnospiraceae bacterium UBA7093
CTTTGGTGGGAACAACAGGGCTCGAACCTGTGCCCCTCTGCTTGTAAGGCAGATGCTCTCCCAGCTGAGCTAAGATCCCATTTTGCAGATTTTTCCTGACCCGCTTTGCTAGTATACTATTTTTATTATGTGCTTGTCAAGTTTTTTTCAAAACTTTCCTAAATTAAAATTTCCACATAATTAAGTTGCCACCATTTTAACGATAGCAATTGCCCACTCCCTGATCCTACGACAGCAAATCCGCAAAATACCGAAGAAGCGCCGCCCCATCCGCCCCGTCTGTCCTTCTATGGGCAAAGCACAGTCTTTCCGGATGCCATTGCACCCCCAAAATCGGAAGAAACTTATGCCGCAATCCTTCCACCACCCCATCCCCGGCGAACTGAACGTACTCGATTCCCTGTCCCGGGCTGTCTAGCCCCTGGTGGTGGGCGCTGTTAACGCAAAACCTCTCCCCATACAAGGCTTCCAAAAAGGAGCCTTTCTCTGCAACAGAACCATGCATCTGGTCTTTTCCTATGTACTCATGATCGGAGGCGGTTTCAAGGTGCTGAAACAAATCGCCGCCAAAATAAATATTGATCAGCTGCATTCCTTTGCAGATGCCCAGAACCGGTTTTTTGTCCTGCACAAATGCCCTTAGAATGGCAAGCTGCAGCCTGTCAAGACTCGGATCAAAAAGGCGGGTTCCCTGAGCGATCTGTCCAAAGAGCCTGGGATCAATGTCCCCTCCTCCCGGCAGTATTAAACCATCGTACAAAAGAGGCTCCGGAACATGCAGAGAAGTCTCTGTTCTAATCCCCAGGCATTCCATTGCTTTTTCATAATTTACTGTCTTATCCGGTTCCCCGGCAATCAAAATCTTTTTCAAGCTTTCCGCTCCCTTAACCAACAACTACTTTAGTCTATGTAAGAGAACCCAAAACTTGAATCCCGTTTCTTCTATAATTCAAAAACTTTATGCAAGATCTTCCCGCTTTATTTCCGCCAAAGGCTTGTTCAGGGTAAAACTGATTTCCTCCAGGGTCAGCCCGTTTTGCCCGAAGTAAAGCTGAAGAAGGGCATATTTATTGTCAAACATAACCTCCCGCTCCCTGCTTGCCCACGCTCCCCCTGTTCCGTTAAAGGTAAACACTGCGGCAGGCACTCCGTCCCTGATCAGGGTAACGGGAATCTGCGCCAGTTCTCCAAGCTCTGATTTCGCCTTAATTTTTACCTGATAGCTTCCCAAAAGGGCTAAATCAAGGGCAAACACAAAACTGCTTCCCTTTTTCGTCTCCACTTCTTTCAGGCTGACAACCGCCTCTTTCCCTTTTACCTGATAATAAGTTACCTCCTGCGCCTCCTCTTCAAAATCACCGTCATTGCCAATGACCTCCACCTCGGGCGCCTCTCCCAGCATCCTCTCATAGGCGCGAGTATGCATCAGAAAGCGGCATATATTCATGGCGTTCCTCTGCAGCTCTCCCAGCGTAAGGGTTCCCTTCTCCAGGGAAGCAAGGGTATCATCGCCGGTTACGTTCTTATCAGCCTCAGGGCACACCATATACAGGTCGTTTTGTGCTTTTGCCATTGCCGCAAAATTCGTCCGCTCCGCCTTGCCTCCTTCCTCGTTGATTTCCGCCCACCAATCGGTCATTACAATTCCCTGAAATCCCCATTCTTTTCGGAGAATCACCGTATTCAGGTCATAATTTCCGGCAGTCCAGATCCCGTTAACGCCTCCATAGGTGGTCATAATCGCATCTGCGCCGCCTTCCTCCACCGCAATCTCAAAGCCCTTCAGATAGATTTCACGAAGCGCCCTTTCCGATATGATACTGTTCAGCACGCGTCTCTGGGCTTCCTGGTTGTTGGCGCAAAAGTGCTTCAATGATCCTGTCACTCCGGCGCTGTGCAGCCCCCGTATTTGTGCCGCCGCCATTTTCCCTGTAAGCAGCGGATCCTCTGAAAAATACTCAAAATTTCTGCCGTTCAGAGGGTATCTGTGGATGTTCATACCGGGTCCAAGCAACACGTCGATCTTATTTTTGACCATTTCCACTCCGGTATAAGTATAAAGCTCCTCCACCAGCTCCGTGTTAAAGGTACAGGCAAGTAACGTGCCGTTTGGCAGGCTGAATGCCTTGGCGCCGCTGTCCAGCCGCATTCCCGAAGGTCCGTCTGTACAGCATCCGCATGGAATGCCAAACTCCTTCAGGGACTGGGAAATACCGCCAAATGCAGACGCTGTTCCCGCCGTCACCTTGGGACTGCCCATCCCTTCTCCCCGTATAATACAGGAAAGTTCCTCTGGGGAAAGCTGTGCAATGAAAGCTTCCATGGATACCCTGCCTTCCTTCACATCAGAAAGTCGATATCCCATATCTCCGGTTATGGCAAGCTTCTCCGGAAGGCTGCGCTCTCTTTTTGCGCCGGGGCTTTCCCGTCTGACCGGCGTATCCTCGTACCCGAAGAAAAATCCTCCTTCCGCTTTCTCAAAAGGTCTCTTTCTTTTAAAGCTTTTCTCCGGCGCCATGGCGTTCGTACACTGTCTGATTAGCCTTGTTTCCTTCAGAATAAAGCTGCCTGTTTCCTCCAGATTTCTGATACTGCTTCCCACCCAAAAAGTGTATTTCCCCGCTTCCAGAACATACGCCGATGCCGCTCCGGTTCTTCCATCTTCATCATAGGAAGCAAAGCGTTCAAAAGGAATGTCAAAGGTCATCTCCTGGCTTTCTCCCAGATCCAGCTCCTTTGTCTTTCCAAAAGCCACAAGCGTCTTATCCGCCTTTCCCAGCTTTCCCTGGGGAGCGTTTACATAGACCTGTACTACCTCTTTTCCGGAGCAGCCGCCAGTGTTCTTTACCTGAAGCTGTATTCGGAAGCTGTCTGTTTGAATCCCAATCTCTTTTGTCTCTATTTCAAAGGTGGTATAGGAAAGCCCAAATCCGAAGGGATATCGCACCTGCTCCACAGCTCCCGTCTCAAAATAACGGTAGCCAACATAAATATCTTCCTCATAAACATCCCCAACAGGACTCCCAAAATGAGCATGGGAAGGGTAATCCTCTATCCGGTAAGCTATGGTATCCGCCAGTCTGCCTGATGGATTCACTCTGCCTGTAAGCACATCTACAGTTCCCAGCCCTCCTGTCATACCCCCCTGCCATGCATAGAGTACGGCGTCCGGATGATAACGGTCCACAAAGCTCATATCCATAATATTGCCCACGTTCAGCGCCACGATCATTTTGGGAAAGTGCTGCCGCACCTTTTCCAGCATCTCCTCCTCGGCATCGGTGAGCAGATAGGAACCCGGCTGATTGGAGTTGTCCTGATCCTCCCCGGCAGTTCTCCCAATTATCACCAGACCGTAATCAGACCCTTGGGAGGCTTTTTTCAGGATCTCCTCTGTCAGCGGCATTTCCTCCTGGGACCAGGGCTCATTTCCCCACCCCATTCCTTCGTTAAAAGGATGGGTTTTCTCCCACTCCCGGTACACCTCCACCAATTCCCGGTTGATCACAACGTCAGGCTCCTCCAGCAGCGCCTCCAAAATGCCTGTCACCTTATTTACATTAACCATCCCGCCTGAGCCTGTTCCGCTTTTATAATAGTGCAGCTGTATTCTTCCAAAAACCGCCACTTTCGCCCCCTTGGGCAAAGGCAGCGTGTTATTTTCATTGCAAAGAAGCACCTGCCCCTCCGCTACCGTTCTCCTTGCGCATTCTATGTACTTTTCCCATTCAAGAATCATTGCTCCCATAGCCGCCTCCTTTTCCTTCTATGCCTCCGCCTGTTCAATCTAACGACAGCAGATCAAAGAAATCAACCTTTTCCATTTGCTGCGCCTGATAACGCATCAGATAACCTTTCATTTCCGGGTAATTTTCACCCATACGGGATAAAATACCGTCATAGTTTTCTTTTTGCAAACACCCGGCACGGGTAAACGCCGTATAATATTCCTGCTCATTCCCGTGCTCCTCAAACACCACTTCCCACGCCGCTTCCGAGGCGCATCCTACCGTATGGCAGGCAAGATAATTGCAAAGTTCCTCACAAAATTCCTCTCCAAGTCCTATATCATTCATCAGCCTTAAAAAACAGAGCCTTGCCTTCGCCCGCCGTCTTTCGGCGAGAAAAAGATCCATGTTTGCCACAATGTCTTCTTCCCCGCAGTAAACCATTTTGGTATAGCCATCCTCGTCCGGACGGTTCAGGTACTCTTTCAGCTTATCGTCAAAACGGCGCAGCCATTCGGTTTCCCCGGCATGTTCCGGCGTAAACAGGTAGTCTGCCTCCAACTTCACAGGAACCGCCCCCAAAAGCCGTCCCGTCTGCTCCGCCCTGTGCCCTTCTTCCCCCAGGCTCCTTACACTGTCAAGCTCCTCACATTCTTTAAAAATCCCCTTTCCCAGCAACAGCTTCCGCCTGGGCAGCCATACCCTTTCAAGGCTGCTGCAATAAGCAAAAGCCCAGTCTCCGATTTCTTTTACGCCTTCCGGAAGGCGAATCTCCTTTAATGCCTTACTGCTGAGAAAGGCTTTTTTCTCCAGCTTTGCTACCGGCTTGTTTTCAATTTCATCCGGCAGGGATATCCTGCTGCCAAATACATGTCCTGACAGGATCACCGCTTCCCCGCCTTCTATTCTGTAACGCAGCCGTCCTTCCTCTGTTTCCAACTCTCTGTCCACATTTTTCTCAATCATGAAAGACTTCCTTCCAAATCCAGCCCTGCGATTTCCTCCTGCAAGCCATTCTGCCGCTCTGAGAGCATCAGCTCCCGGTTATGCCGCTCATAAGCGGGCGAGCCAAACTGGCTGATAAACCGGGCGCTGTCGTTATTGACAGTCAATTCCGTTACCAGAATCAACATTTCATTGCCAGAGGCAGTGCCTTCTACAAATGCGTTCTCTACGAAACCGAACAGATTCTCCAGCCGCATTCCCGTTCTCTTCGTTGCTTCTTTCAGTTCCCCCGCTTTTTCCTCGAACATTCCTTTCAAAAGTGCAAACGCCTTATCCCCCTGAGAAGCTCCTTCCAGAACAAGCTGTCGTTTTCCTTCCTCCAGAAACCGCAGAATGCGCCTTCCCCTGCGCTTTTCTCTTTCAGAAAGACTTCCTCCCATTCTTGCCGCTTCCATCTGCTTCCTTCTCCCCTGCATGAGATTTTCCAGCATCCGGGAAGCTGTCATCCTGCCTTCTTCCTCACCTACTGTGTCCTTCTCTACCGCCGCCTTAAACGCCTTCAAGCTCTTTAAAAGCTCCACCAGATAATCGCTGGTTTCCATATCCTCCCGAATTTCACTGATGATCTTATCAGTGAGCATCCCAAGAAGGGAAAGCCTTTCGTCAAAAGGCGCGATTCTCGCCCGCTCAAAGGTCTGCTCCTGCGCTGTGCCAGCCAAAATCTCTTCTGTCTGATACTCCTTCTTGTACTTGTTAAAAAGGTCGTAGTATGCTGTAAATTCTTTCACCACCCGCTCGTTGCGAATATACTGTCCAACCAGTGCTTCGTCCCCCTTCAGCCCTTCTTCCTCATACAAGGACAAAATGTCCGACAGATCTTCCCAGCCTCTTGCGGTCACATAGCTTCTCCCGTTTACGGTGGTTTCTATTTTGTAGAAATACTCCTTTTTCAGCTCCAGAAAGTTTAAAATTGCCGGGTGAAGCCCTTTCTGCCGGGCATACTCCCTCCATGCCTTATAGTCTGCTTCCACCTCAAGCACCTTTAACCGGTCCATGGTCACCACATCAAATTCCCGCACCGACTTGTTATATTCCGGCGGATTCCCCGCCGTCACAATAATCCAGCCCTCCGGTACCCTGTGGCGTCCAAAAACCTTATACTGTAAAAATTGCAGCATGGAAGGCGCCAGGGTTTCCGACACACAGTTGATCTCGTCCAAAAACAAGATTCCCTCTTTCATACCGCTTTTTTCCATAACCTCATAGATGGAGGCAATGATCTCGCTCATGGTATATTCCGACACGTCAAACTTCATTCCCTCATATTCCCTGTGAGAAATGAAGGGGAGCCCCAATGCCGACTGTCTGGTGTGATGGGTCATGGAATAGGAAACCAGCCCTATGCCAAGCTCCTGGGCAATCTGTTCCATAATCGCCGTTTTCCCGATTCCCGGCGCCCCAAGCAAAAACACCGGTCTCTGGCGCACTACCGGTATCTTGTATTCTCCCAGTTCATCCTTTTTCAGATATAACCGGACTGTATTTTCAATGTCATTCTTTGCCTGTCTGATATTCATATACTACCTCATTTCTGATTCCAATTCCTCGTAATCCAACAGCACTTTAATTGCCCAGGGCGGCACCTCCGGTCCCGGGTCGCCATTATCCAGAAACACAAACATAACGTCATAGGGGGGCATCGCTTTGGGATATATGCCATAACCGTCTGTAAAGTATAAAAGCCCTTTCAGATTTTCAAATTCCCCTTTTTGCAGCAATTCCTCCACATGGGTAAACACAGGTCTGAAATCTGTAGAACCAAAGCCCGTCAGCTTCTCGTGTCCAAGGAAATAGTCCAGATCCTCCTGACAGGTAATTTTGGTATCTCTCTGCACTTGGTGGTCGCACTGGATGATGTGCACATTCATTTTGGAAAAAAAGTTTTCTTCCCCCTTAAGCAGACCATAGGTTTTCCTTAAAAAGGCATGAACCAAAGGTCCCCGGCAGGAGGCGGAGGTGTCGATCGCTATGACGAATTCCTTCACCTTTTTGCTGTCCTTATACTCCAACGGCTCTACCAGCGGCATATTGCCATATCTGGCAAGCCCATAGGTGTAATAGATATAGTCAAATTCATCGTCGTTCACCTGAAGGTCCTCATTCATGACCATAAATTTTCGCAGCAGCTGCCCATAATCATAGCGCTCCTTCACTGCCTCCAGAAGACTCTTTTCCAGAGTTTCCGACTTCGTTTTTCCTGCGGAAAAGGATTTCAAATCCGCCTTCACCCGTTCGCTGAGCTTCTTCCACTGTTCCAGCGTAATTTCCAATTCTTCTCTTGGTTTCCAGCGATCATGATCATCCATAAAGAAAAGTGAGGAAAGCTCTTTCCGCTCTTTTACGCTGATTTGAAAATTTTTCAGATACCTGTATATTTTTTCCGCCGAAAGAGAACCGATGTCCTCCTTGATCAGACGCAGTTTTCTTTTTTGTTCTTCATCCTTGCTCAATGCCGCTCCCGGAATCTCCAGCTCCAGAATTGCCGCCTCCACCGCAAGATCCGCCCCAAGGCTCCACATTTCCCCATCGACTTTATCAAAGCGAAAGCTATGATAAAAGATCATATGAAACAAAATATGTAGATACATGCGCACCGCAAAAGCCGGTTCTTCTTTATACCTCCTTAAAAGAAAAACCGGGTCATAATAAATTTTTACGCCGTCCGATGCAAAGCCGTTAAGCCCTTCCTTAGGCTCCGGCGTAAGCCCCCACAACGCCATATCCAGAAAACGCATATTGACCAGGATGCTGTCCCTGGCATAATCCATGACTTTTTTTGCCAAAGGCACTGCTTTTTCAAATAGATCGCTCATGGTTCCTTCTCAAGCCTTAATATCCTCTGGTTCCGTTTAGAGATTCGTCGTTATCGATCCAGTCCTGCACTTCTATCACCCTGTATTCATCTCTGCTGTCCCTGATATAAACTTTTTCAATTCCGGCATTGATAATCACACGTTTGCACATAGAACAACTGTTGGAATTGGCAATATACTCCCCCGACTGCGCGTCCACGCCTGCAAGGTACAAAGCGCTTCCGATCATTTTATCCCTGGGCGCACTGATAATGGCATTCATCTCTGCGTGCACACTGCGGCAAAGCTCATACCGTTCTCCCCTTGGAATATTCATTTTCTGCCGAATGCATACCCCCGTATCCGTACAGTTTTTCCGTCCCCTGGGCGCTCCCACATAGCCGGTGGATATCACCTCGTCATTTTTAACAATCACTGCACCGTATCTTCTCCTTAAGCAGGTGCTCCGCTTGGATACCGTTTCTGCAAGGTCAAGATAATAGTTGATTTTATCACGCCGCTCCATCCTTTGTACTCCTTCCCCATTATTATAAAAGCAATAAATATACCACCGCCGCCGACGCCATAATCTGAATGATCGCAAACCTGAAATCCGTCTGGGTGTTGGACCAGCCCAGCTTTTTGCGAACATGGTCATGAAGAGGGGTAGTCACATTCTTTAAAATATGGATCTTAAAGCCCCTGATCAGCGCCACTTTCAAAAGCCCCAGCCCACCGTCCAAAATCAGCACAATCGCCGCAGGAATATAAAGCAAAGGGCTTCCGCTTTTAAGCGCCACAATACTGATAAAAATTCCCATGGCGCGGCTGCCTGCATCTCCCATCATCAGACGGCTGGGCGCCGCATTATACCACAGATATCCCAAAATACAACTGATAAACATCAAAATCAAAAAGGTAAACTCATCGTTTTTCCCCAAAATGTTATCCGCTACAAAAAAGGTAGTCAGGGTAATAATCGTCAGCGTTCCCGAAAGCCCGTCCACACCGTCGGAGCAGTTGGTCACATTAATGGAACCCCAGACTAAAATCACCGTAAGCAGCCCGAAAAGAACAGGCGGAATGGTGATTCTGATGCCCATGGTGGCAATCAAAATGGTATTGGAATTAAAATTCAAATACGTAACGGCAAGAACAACCGCAATGAGCAGATCCAGCAGTCCTTTCTTCCATTCCCCCCAGGGATGCTCCGCCGCATCATCCATATAGCCGGTCAGCATTTCCGCCGCAATCAGGATCAGATAAATGACGATCTCCAGATTCACCGGCACAAAAAGCAAAGCCGACGCCGCAAAAACCAATATAAATATAATTCCCGCCCCTCTGGGCTTTCCTGCCGACAGCTTCCCGTCGTGGGCAAACTCCCTGCCTGCATCCCTTGGCAGCAGGTTACAGAATTTAAAGGTAAAAAAGCAGGTTCCCAAAAATGCCGCAAACAGTCCTATTGCGGCAATAATAGGCTGCTGTTCTTTCAATAATAAGTGTATCACAGATATCTCCTCCCAAAGTTCCTTATTGACAGACGCCAAAACCTTCTTAAGCTAAGCCCAGCGCTTCCTTCGCCAATTGATCCGCCATATCATTATATTTGTCGTTGGAGTGCCCTGTTACCTTTACAAACCGGATCTTCACCTGCCGGCTTGCCTTGTCAAAGAATGCCTTATATGCCTTTGTGCCTTCCTTGTTGGTCTTCCACTCTCCCAGGCACCATCTGGCTATTCCTTCATAATCATGATAGATCTCTATTTCTGAAAGCCCGTGATCCATGGCATACTGCATCGCCGCCTCAGCGCCCTTGATTTCTCCCGCCACATTGCGCATGGAGGATAAACTCTCATCGTTGAATTTGCGGCTGTAGGTTTCCTCTCCGTCCCCTGAAAGCACCACCATGCCATAGGAAAATTCTCCGGTAACGCTATGATAGCTTCCGTCCACATATATTTTAACACAGTCTCTTTCATTCATACCATCTTTTTGCACAAAATCATGGCGAGATTTTTCATCTCCCGCCTTCATCCCCAGATAAGCGCACGCCTGCTCTCTTGTAGGGAAGCTTTTGTACACTGCGCCGGAGTAGCCGCTGACCCTTGCCCTGCAAGCCTCCCAGGATGTGAAAATACCTGTCTCCATTCCCACCTTGACTGCATAATACTTCTCTGACATGAATACCTCCCTGTGTCCTTTCCCGGCAGTTTGCGCGATCACCGACATCTTACATAACGTCTCCCATAACGCTCAATCCACTGCTATATTCAAGAAATATATTATATACGACATGGAGAATTTTCGCAATTAAAGAACGTATTTTTTACTTGAAGGAATTTTTCGATTGTGCTATACTGTGTTACATGCAGATGTAGTTCATCGGTAGAATATCAGCTTCCCAAGCTGAGGAGGCGGGTTCGATTCCCGTCATCTGCTCTCAGAAACCCTTGATTTTACTGGATTTTTAAGGGTATCATATTCAAAAGGTAATCAAAGAGGTAATCAGACATATGTTTGGTTATCTTTTTATTTTTGTCAGCCTGCTTGCAAAATCTTATCATATACATTTACCACTCCTCATTTGAATCATATATCGGACATTCTTCCAACGGCTTTTTTCCTGCTTCGATAATACTTTCCAGCATTTTTCCCCGATTATTCGTAATTATAATTGTCTGACTACTATTATTAACATCCGATAATATCTGATATATATATATTTCCTCTTGCTTTTGTTACGCTGATTTCTATTATCGTATCCTCCCCTTCCGTTATATTATACCGTACATTTTTACGTACATCACATTGCTCTGCATATTTATATTCATTATGAAAATACCCTTGTTTTCGAATTCGTTGCGATACCCCTTTTTCGCTAATTCATAAAAAGCATCGACAATATATAATAGTATTGTAGTTTTTCCTTTTCCGTTAATGTCGAACAAAAGGAAAACATTACTATCATCAAAATCCAATTCTAATTTATCGAACGGAGCACGATTGATAAATAGCGCTTTCTTTAATCTCATTTTCCCACATTTCAACTTTTTACACATCGGCAGTAAATTCTTCCAATTTGCTGTTTAGCACAATTTTCTCTGTTAGTTTTCTTCGTTATGCTGCGTATTGAATTTGACGACAGGCTGCGTTCCCATTGTATGAAGGAACTTATCTATTTGCACATTAAGCATATCGTCTGTATCTGCAATTTTAAGTCGCGTATCTCTGGTTCTACTCAGAATATACGATAAAAAAATCGGCAGTGTGTCATCTTCGCAAGGCAGTGTTAGGAACCCTTGATATGTATTGCTTGTCGTAACATAAAACTTTTCGCCCTCATAGAATAATCGAAAAATAATTGTTTTCTTTTTTAGAAGGACGATCATATCGGGCATTAAAGAAGGATTCAACGACTCTATTTCATGGAAATAGTTTAATACCGTTTTAGGTTTCACGCTGTCGTATGCAAAAACGACACCAAACGGCTTTGTAAATCCGGTTTTATTCCATTTGACACCATTAATTTCTATTGCAAGATTGGGAAGAACTTGGCAATCCTCCGGAGTTTCTTTGATGAGTGACTTGAAGGATGCTATATTGTCAATACTCTCAAAAAATGCGTCTTTATTCAACATAGACTTTACTTCTATTTCCCCGTATGCAGACTCAAATGGCATCATATAATAATCTCCCATGGGCACAGCATACGAAAATAAACCATCATAAACTATAACATCAAGCTGTTTGCTCACCCCATCGTGCGAATCAAAGCACTCCCCATTGCATAAACCATATCTTTGAGGAAGAAATGGTCTGATAATTTCTTTGAGTAAAAATTCTCTCAAAGCACCTTTACTTGCAGGGTGATTCACGATTTTGCTCATGTTATACTCTGCCTCCAATTTTGGCACCGCAGTCTTTATCACATCATATAAAGTCATCTATCTTTTCACCTCATTTTAACCGTTCGCATAACAGCAGTATCTGTTCAATCCTGTTAGTGATTCTAATTTGTTCTTCATATGGTGGTAGCGGAACCAAATATTCTCTGAATCTAGTCAAGGAAATAAACGACTGTACGCCACCTGATGCTTCTTTTTTCAGCTTGTACTGAGCATAGAAGAAGAACCAATACATATATTGCATTGAAATATTAGTATTGGCGTACTTCTTAAACAAAGCCATATTCTTGATACAGAATTCTCTGTCCTTGTTTACTAAAACAGGGTTGCCTATTGAGCCAATCATAGCAAAAAGAATATCGTCATCATCCACCATAGACCTTGCATTTATTTTATCTGCATCTTCTTGGGTGATGTATTTCACATTTCCATAATCTATAATGCCGTTACTCAAATTTTTACTTGTAACTAACGGGATGCCCTCTGGGACATACTTCGGGCTATCGTGTGTACCATCACGGACATCGATAATGTCTGATAACCTACACCACTTCCAACTCTCCGGAATGTCGAAAGGAATTTCATTATCGGTAATTTCAGCCAACGGTTTTTCCTTTTTGAGTTTCTTTTCCTTAATTAGTCGATGCTTCTCTGTCTGCATTTGCTGATAAAGTTCCTCGGCAGTTCCTTCTTCTGGTCTTTGCTCCACAAGCTTACCTTGAATGGCGTATTGAAGAATGGATTTCTTCATATCCTCCGGGAACTTGGCGTTAAACTGTTCCAACTTTTCATAAGCTACAGCATAACGGTCAACATACGGAAGAAGTTCTTCGACTTTTATAGCAATTCGCTTCTGCTCGGCGAAAGGTGGGAGAACAACTATAGCATTCGCAATAGCATCTAATACCCAGTTCTTATTTCCAACACCTCTTGTATTTTCAGTAGCTTGTGTCTGTACCAATGGACTCATGAGCATATAGTACAAGAATTTCAAATCAATACACTCATAATCAAATTTTAGCAATGCAACGCTAACAAAAAGGCTGAATTGTTCCGTTGTATTTACAATCGCCGGAACACCTGTTGTCCCTACTTTTGAAAGGAGAATATCACCTTTTTCCGGATTGCATCGTACATATAATTCTTGATGTTCTTCCGCTGAAATAAACTTTGTATTTTCCAATGAAAGGACGCCATTACTCATATCTTTGACGGACACAAACTTAATTCCATCAGTGGTGTATTTGGGTGTCTTGTGTGTGCCATCGGTAAGTTTATTCAATATACTACCAAGCGTCACCCATTTCCAATTTTCTGGAATATCAAAAGGAATATCATTTGGATTGATTGCTGTTTCGGTTCTCTTGTCCCTTTTGATTACTTTTCTTTCTATCAGTAATTCTCTATTCTTTATGATTTGTTGGTACAGTTCTTCGCCAGTTCCTTCTTCCAGTCTTTGCTCAACGAGTTTGCCTTGCATAGCGTATTTTAGAATGCTTGCCTTTAACTGTTCAGGGGTCATTCTGTTACACCTCCCGGCAGCAATGCTTCTAGCTCTGCAAGGACCTTGTCAATTTCGGCATTGAGGGTCTTTTTTCTCTCCTGATACTCTATGATCGTGTCGAGGGGGTCGAGAACTTCTTCTTCCTCATGAGGATAACCGCAGAGGTCAATATTACACCCTTGTTCATTGAGAAGATACTCTGCTGAGAATTTCTGTGCCTTAAAGTATTCGTCGTCAGAAATTACCTCTCTGTGATTCCACCAAGCGATACAATCATCGAAGTGCTTCAATTCCATTGGCTTGGTCTTGGAGAAGTGTTTTCTGTCAGATGGAATATCAACTCTGTAGAACCATGTTTCTGTTGTCGGCTTTGTGTTATCAAAGAACAACAGATTGGTGGTAATGGAAGTATAGGGACTGAACACAGAGCTGGGTAATCTTATAATCGTGTGCAAATTAAACTCGCCAATGAGCTTTTTCTTAATGTTCACTTTCGCGTTGTCCAGACCGAACAGGAAACCATCCGGCACGACGACGGCTGCTCTGCCGTTCTTCTTCAAACGGTACAGGATAACCGCCATAAACAGATCGGCTGTCTCTGAGCTTGCCAAATCATCGGGGAAGAAGCCCTGAATGGACTTGTCCTCATGTCCACCATACGGAGGGTTCATCAAGATAACGTCGAACTTATCTGCATCCGTATAGTCCAGCAGATTGTGTTTCAACGAGTTCATGTGATAGATATTGGGAACTTCAATATCATGCAGCAGCATATTGGTCACACAGAGCAGATACGGGAACGGCTTTTTCTCAATTCCGTAAATACTATCGTCAAGCTGCTTTTGAGCAGAAGTATCGGTTACCTGTTTGGATAACTGTCCAAGCCAAGAAGTGATGAAACCGCCTGTACCACAAGCGAAGTCAGCCATCTTTTCGCCAAGTTGCGGTTTAATCATCAGCGCCATAAACTCTGTAACTGCTCTCGGAGTATAAAATTCACCGGAGGAACCGGCAGACTGCAACTCTCTTAAAATCTCTTCATAAACAAATCCGAAAGCATGACTTTCCTTTACATCATCAAATTCAATTTCGTCAATGACATCAATAACCTGACGGAGATAAACGCCGTCCTTCATATAGTTATTGGCATCTTCAAAGGTAGACTTGACAATGGCTTTCTTAATCGGAGTGTCGGGTGTAACCTTGATGCCTTCATAGAGAACAGTATCACCATCCTTGACGTCGTTACCTTTCAAAACTGGGAACAAGGTGTTGTTGACAAAGTTAAGGAGCTTGTCTCCTGTCAAAGCGTGACCGTTGCTGTCAACTTTCGCCCAATTTCTCCATCTGAGATCTTCGGGAATGAACGATTCGTAATCATTCTCGTTCAGTTCCCAGTCATCTTCCTTTGCGTCATAGACTTTGAGAAAGAGCATCCATACCATCTGCTCAATTCTCTGGGCATCGCCGTTGATACCTGCGTCCATACGCATTATATCTCTAATTCTTTTTATAAAACCTGACTGCATTGCCATAATTATCCTACCTCTATTTCTTCATAGATACTTGCTTCAAGCTCTCTAACAGCGGCTTCATATTGTGCCTTGCCGCCAAACAGCTTGACAATTTTTGCAGGCTTACCATAATTGGCAAAATCCGCAAGGGAAAGAACCTTAATATCCTCAACCTCTGTAATACCTTGGTTCATGTACTTATCCAGCAATATACCAAGGACAGCCTGCGCATCGGCAGAATACTTGCTGATAAAGTCTTTCTTCTTGACACTGCTGGCTCGTTCTTTTCGGGTCAGCGGCTTCTTGCCGTATGCCACATAACAAATGAAGTCGAAATCGTCCACATCTTCCATGCCACGATCCGCTTTAAGTGCTTTCAAATCGATACCCATTGCCCTAAAAGATTCTTCAATGGTTTTCTTCTTGTCCAATGCTTTCCATTTGCGTATAAAGTCAGACAGAGAAGCGTATTCTCCCATGATGTTGGTTCTTGTATAATCAATTATATCTTCCTGTCTTAGTAATTTCCCATTAGCATCATAGACAGAAACAGTCTTATTAATAATCTTTACTCGGCATCCATCCCTATCAACGATAGGGGGCTCTATGGAATCTATAGGAGGTTCCTTACCTCCACCACCGCCATGTCCGCCGTCTTTTGGCTTAGAGCTGCCATGTTGGAAGCCCTCATCCTGTTCAACAGGACCGTCCCAATCCGGGTCAGAAAATAGTCGTGTCACATTTCTAAAGTCCATAACAACAAAATGTGTCTTGCCGTCCTTTTCTCTAATACGAGTTCCTCGTCCGATAATCTGCTTAAAGGCAGTCATGCTCTCAACCGTCTTGTCAAGAACAATGAGCTTTGTCATCTTACAGTCAGCTCCAGTGGAAAGCAGTTCCGAAGTTGTAGCGATAACCGGATAAGGACTGGATACAGAGATGAAATAATCAAGTTTGGACTTACCATAAACATCCGAACCAGTAATCCTTACGCAATAGTCTGGGTTCTCCCTAACCATGTCAGAATTCTGGTTGATAAGGGCAATTCTCATGCGTTCTGCATGTTCTTCGGAAGCACAGAAAACAATGGTCTTCTGCATCCTGTCTGTGCTTTTCAGATACTCCGTGATTTCCCTTGCAACTTCGTCAATACGGTCTTGGAGAATGATGTTGTAATCGTAGTCCCTATTATTGTAAATACGGTCTTCAATCACATTACCGTAAATATCGGTCTGTCCGTGGTACGGTCTCCATCCGTCTCCGATGTTGGTCGTGATATTTATGACCTTGAATGGAGCAAGAAAGCCGTCCTCAATGCCTTGCTTCAAGCTGTAAATATAAACAGGTTCTCCAAAGTAATCTATATTCGATACCTTTTCGCTTTCCTTTGGAGTGGCAGTCATACCAATCTGCGTTGCAGAAGAAAAATATTCCAAAACCTTACGCCAATTGCTATCTTCCTTGGCACTACCACGATGACACTCATCAACAATAATAAGGTCAAAGTATTCTGTCGGAATCTGTCTAAAATGTTCCTCGTCATTTTGTCCTACCATCTGATGATAAAGAGCGAAGTTCACCTCATGAGATGCAATCTTGCTCAGACATTCCTTGTCGGAAAAGTCCACCTTGTAAATGGTCTTTTCCAGAGGAGCGAAGTCTTGCAAGATACTCTGGTCAACAAGGATGTTTCTGTCTGCCAGATACAAAATTCTCTTTTTAAGATCAGAACGAAGCAGGCGATAAACAATCTGGAAAGCAGTATATGTTTTCCCCGTTCCGGTAGCCATGACAAGCAGCAATCTCCGCTGTCCTCTGGCGATTGCTTCCACAGTTCTGTTTACAGCGTTTCGCTGATAGTATCGTGGAGGATATGTACTTTTAGAGGAATAGTAGGGCTGCGAAACAATTTTCTTTTCCAAATTAGAAATGCCCTTACCGCCGTTCAGTTCAGAATAATATCTTGCCACAAGCTCATCCTGTGTCGGGAATTTATCTAAAGCAATTTGCTGTTCCTGTCCAGTCAAGAAGTTATGCTCATAGAAAGCGTCTCCGTTTGATGAATAGGCAAATGGGAGATCCATCATCTGAGCATAGACCATAGCTTGTTGCAAGCCGTGAGATACAGAGTGGTTATTGTCTTTTGCTTCAACAACGGCAATAGGTTTTCCATCGTTGAGGTAAAGCATATAATCAGCAAACTTAGGTGTGCTACGAGCCACTATGTTTCCACGGATATTGATGCGACCGTCTGTGATTTTGGTCTCCATCGTGATATGACCTTTCCAATCTTTCAGAATAGCAGGAGTAATATAATTCAATTTGATGTCTTCTTCAGACATTTGTTTCTTTGATAAAACAGTACTCATCAGCACTTTCTCCTTAATCAGGCTGTTTGTTCAGGAATTATTTCCAAAATATCATCTATGGTACAATTTAATACTCCGCATATTTTGACCAAGACCTCTACTCGAACATCTTCATTCTTTCCCAGTTTAGCCATGGCATTTGTACTAATTTTTGCTACCCTAATAAGTTCCGTCTTTCTCATACCACGGTCAATCAGAATCTTCCATAATTTATTATAACAAACAGCCATGTTTCAACCTCCCGCAAACGCAACTTCTCATATTTTATGCTATAAGAACATTATACCTCCTTTTTCTCAAAATTCAATTTTGAATTGTAATTCTCAATCAGCAAATATTCTGATTCTTGTGATCCAATCCGTTCCCATCCGCATCATGCCATATATGTCGAAACACCTACGGAAAGGATCAGTATTATTACATTGTGCTTTTGACTACTCTTGAATTGTCAAAAACACAATTCAAAAACTTTCCAAATGACAATTCAGGTATTGTCTTTCCACAGAGAAAAAGGCTGACCATATTGACCAGCCTTTCATAAACGCTATACAATTATCTCATTTAACAGTAAATCAACTCTGCTGCTACAATTTCCTCAGCTTGTGCTTTGAGCATATTCATGTGCTAAACCCCTGCAAGCTGCTGAGTCTCTTTGTCTGGAGCAGGATTCTTCTTTAACAGTTCCTCCATCAGCTACTCCATTCTGCGATTTGCAGTCTCTCTGATTTCCTTGAGATACGAAAGCAGCCTCTCATCCAGTATCAAGTCGTCGTAGAGGAATGTATGCAGGTCAGATGACAGAGTATAAAACTGTTCTACTGAAAGACGGAACAGATCGAAAAAAGCCTCATATGAGATGCCCAGCCTTGCTTTTGAAAGAGTCTGTTTTGTTACAAATGGCGGTATTGTAGTTTGAAAACTATCCATAAAATCCAAATAATTGATGGATATGGATCTGTGGGTAGAATGAAGTATAAAATAAATGAGATTTTGAAAAAAGTTTTCTTGAACGTGTAAAAGCCTGCCCGATACAAAGTTTCAGACAAAAGCCTCCAGAAGTGATAAGTTCGTTAGAACTTTTTAAAATAGTTGTTAAGATAGTTGTGTTCATAAAAGCACCTCGCATTGAAAATATGATCAATGCGAGATAACATTTTGGGACCAATATGTCAAGAATTTTTTATAAATTTAGCGAATATTTTATTAGCCATTTGGGTGTAAATATCTTAAGTTGACGACATTGCCCGCAAAGCATGTGGTTTCGGGCATTTCCATTTTTCGGAACACAAAAAACTCCAATGCCCTCAACAGACTAAAGCCCATACTAAATTTAGTAGTAAGACACTATTACCTCTAGCTATTATTATATCTTTTCAATGTTTTCTTTGTTATTAATATATTGAAATACAAATTCTTCTGTTTTGGTACTTATTTTATTGTATTTTAACGCAGTAGAATATTGTCGCAATATACTTATTCCTTGTGATTTTATATCAGACTGTACAGGAATATCTCTTATTTTTGATTCATCAATAATCTTGTATGTACGTGTTTCCATATAATTATCACATTCATTAAAAAAATCATGCAAATGTACAAATAAATCATTTTGAACTGATAGTTTTGAAAAATTTTCATCAGATATATACATTGTGGATTCATTTAATTTAAGCTGACCTCTAACAAACATATAATCAGGACTGTTTAATTCATTTACATTTAATTTGTTTTTAGAAATAAGAACTCGTTGCATTATAGGTAATTTGTTTCCTCCGCTTGATGTTGAAATCATAGCCCCAACTCTACAAATAAGTTCTTGATTAAATAAAAAAGTATGTTTAAAATTAATACAACATATTTCTCCAATACCTGAATTTACCAAAATACAGTAACAAGTACCCATGGTAAGAGATGTTATTAATTCGCCAGAATATAATTTGTAAATAGGCTCTTTTGAAGGAGATACTTGACCTGTAAAAAGTTTTAGTTTTGCAAAACAAAAATCTTTATTTTGCGTCTCTGCAAAACTCAATTCACCTTCAAGTAAGTTTGATTCTGAAGATACTGTTGGGTAACAATAAAAATAAAAAGTATTGTTAATATATCCTTTAAAAATAGGATGAGTTGTATCCCGAATTAAAATTTGTTCATTTAAATATTTTTTGTTTAACAAACTTTTTTCGGCATTATCAACTGACTGGTTATCATTTGACGCCAAATTTATGTCTTTATTAGGAGATAATAAATCTTCTGGATCTATTTTAAAGGCTTTACATAATTTGAAAATATGCTGCAAGGTTAATTTCATTTCACCTTTCATAATTTTAGATAATGTTGATTGTCCAATTCCACTTAGATTTGCTAAATCTAATTGTTTTAAGCCCAAATGCGTCATAAATGCACTAATTCGTTCTAAAACTGCTTTTCCATATTCAGATTCCGACATATCTTTAAATTCCATAACAACTCCTCTATGCATTTAATCTTTTGAATATAATAACATAGAATTAAATAAATGTAAATGGTCGTATTCAAAAATAGAATATTTTAAATGTATTGCAAGGAAATTATGAGCGTAATTTCTGATTTTGAATATTTTCCCAAAAAGCATTGCCGAATTAGAATATGTATGATAACATATTTAAAGAAATAATTTGTTTTCTAATTATATAAGGGGGGTGAAACTATGTGTATATGTATATGCGAGGAATAAAAATTGTTAAGTCGGATTTTAGGAGATACATCCGTTTCTTCTCCGTACACATATTTAATGGGATTAGTTATAATTTGCGTAATTGTGTGTATTACGATTATAGTAGTTACATCCATAATACAATGGGGAAGAATAATAAGAGTAAAAATATTAGCAGATAAGGTTTCACCAGAAAAAGGAAAAGATATAGTTGGGAAACAATTAGAAGAAGAATTGGGTGATAGGGGCGAAAACAATAGTACCGAAAAGGTTATTGGAGCCATAAAGGGGCTGTCGGGAAATAGATAGTTCTGAACAGGGAGCGTTATGACTGTTTGAGTCACAACGCTCCCTGAACTTTTTTCAGTAAAAAAGAAAAGATGCATAGTTGTAAAAATCAGTAAGCCGCCAATTGTATACTATATTGATATAATATTGTAAAAAATATTGTATTCTTACGATTTAATGATATAACTATGAATGCAAAAAATAAATTATTTACTGTCACAAATTCACATAAAAATAAGCTAGTCCGTTTATTCAAGCTGACTTTTTTCATATGATTACTGAGATATTATAAAATGGCATATTTTGAGTATAATTTTCAATTTTTTCCACTGTTTTTGAAATTCTGAAGCAAAATGAAGTTGCCCACAAACTCCGCAGTGCTCTGCCTCTGGACAGGATCTTCAAATATCCCCAGTTCCGGCGGGTTATAGGTAAATACAAAAAAGCAAACCGCTATCATGCAGACTGCCAGCTTCAGAAGAAATTTATTGCCATCCGTCTTACAGGATAAGGTCAGTCTGTAAACCACCAGAAAGGCACCCGCCACACTGCACAGAAATGTCGCCACGTCAAGCACTATATGATTTTTCCCCAGAATTCCCGTATAAGTATAGAAAATGACCGGTATCAAAAATGTCCCAGTCAGAATCCCTGTCAAAAGAGCGGATCCGATACAGGGGAACGTATTCTTAAGCTTTTGCTTCATGTAGAGGGCATAAAGCAGCATGGGAAAAAAAATCAATTTCATATGTTCCCACACAGACTCATTCACCGGGAAAATGAAACCCAAAATCCGATTGTTCCCCGACCATTCATAAACAAAATGCCAGATCGTTCCCACAATCCAGACAAAGAGCACTCCCAACATGCTATATCGTTTTAATGTTTTCATTTCATCACCTACCGGTATTATATGTAGGTGATAAAATTTCATGCTGCCCCAACTTATTTCAAATAATTGACAACAAGAATTGCCGCTCCCAAAACGGCGAGTACCACGCCCGTCGCCCTGTTCAGGGTCGCTGCGCTTGCCTTATTGGCAAACTTCGCCGCAATCCGCGCCCAGAGCAGCGTAGATGCAACACAGAAAATCAGGCACCCAAAATCCGGCATTCCCCCTATTGCGAAATGGCTGACCGCCCCCGTAAAAGCTGTAAAAGTCATAATGAACACACTGGTTCCCACTGCCGTCTTCAATTCATATCCCAGCACGCTGGTCAAAAGCAGCAACATCATCATGCCGCCTCCTGCGCCTACAAAGCCGCAGATAAATCCTACTACGATACCGCTTATGATGGATTGTATGATTCTCTTTTTCGCGCTCACTGCCGCCATAGATTCCTTTGTAGTCATAACCGGCTTTACAATAAATTTGATGCCCAGCAGCAAAGTCATAAACACAGAAAAGTTTCCCATCGTTGTGTTTGGCACCAGGCTTGCCACGAAGCTGCCAAACAATGTGCAAATCAGCACGGTAATCATCATTACCAATCCGTTCCGAACATCAAGATTCTTATTTTTCTTATAAGTGTAAGCGCTTACCGCACTTGCCAGCACATCGCTTGCCAGCGCAATTCCCACAGCCTCATAAGCGGGCAGTCCTAAAAAGGTGATCAGCATAGGGCTGATTACCGCAGCTGCGCTCATACCTGCAAACCCGGTTCCAAGCCCTGCCCCGATTCCCGCAATAAAACAAATTAAAAACTTTACGATCATTTTCCTTCCTCCTTTAAAAACCTGTGGATATTATTCTGCATATGTTCCATACACCGCTTCATACAGTCCAGCTCTTCCTTGGACAAACCCTCCAGCATAATTGCGGCAAAACGCTCCTGTGCCTTGTGCCCGTCCGTTACAATCTCTGATGCGGCATCGCATAAAATCAGGTGCGCTGTTTTTCGATTCCCATCTGTATACATTTTTTTCAGAAACCCATGCTCCTCCAGCGTGCTGATAGAAGCCGACACTTGGGACTTGGACAGGCACCTCACCTCCACAATATCCGTCGCCGTATCATAGCAGGGGTTATTTGCCAGAAACAAGAGAATATCAAGCTCCATCCGGTTGATCCTGTGCTTTTGGCAAACCCATGCCACGCACTTGGAATAAAGGGTTTTCATTGCATTTTGATGTTCAAGGGGATTTATGGGAATCATCGCGCCTCCTATTTTTGTTCTTTTTAGAACTATTTTACTCTGTGATTGGCATTTGTCAAGACCAATCTGCGTTTATAATGCCAATGATTTTGCGAGGATTTTCTTTGGTATAAGTTAAAAACTATGATATACTACGAATAGATCATGGTAGGAAGGAAAAAGACGATGCAAAAAATAACTATAAATCAATTAGGACCTGTATCCCATTGTATATTAAAAATTAAGGATTTTATAGTGTTTACCGGACCACAGGCTTCCGGGAAAAGTACTGTCGCTAAAAGTATTTTTTTCTTTAAAAATATAAAAAACATTTTAATTACGCAAATCAGGAAACAATTTCTATTTCATGATTTGCCCACAGAGGATTCCATCCCATTATCCACTAAAAATCGTTTATTAAAGGAAATTCGCTCCAACTTTTTACAAATATTTGGTTCTACCTGGTGCATGGACAGATCCATGTTTCTCCTTTGCGAATATGCAGACGGTGTTTCTATAAAGGTTTCGCTGACAGAGGATGAGACTTCTCCCAACTATATATGGATCGACTTCAGTTCAAATTTGAATAAATTTTTATATTCCATAGATGACGAGTTGGACCATTGTAAGAACAGTTCCCTGCCAGACGAGCATTTATCTGATTTGAAGAAAAGGATTAACGGTTTTTTTGCAGATGATATGGAAATCGTTTATATACCAGCCGGCAGAAGTATGATAACGCTGCTGAGTACGCAGTTGAATTACCTTTACAGTTCTATGGATGACACACAAAAAAGAAATCTGGACTATTGTACGCAAAATTATTTAGAAAGAATTTTGATGCTCAAGCCAAATTTTTCTGTTAGCACAACCCAAATGATACAAGACGCTATAAGTTTAACGGATGTGAAAATCAATAAGCAATTGATTTTCACTGCTTCTGAACTTATGAAAGAAATTTTACAGGGCGAATATAGAAATGTATCTGGCGAAGAAAGACTTCAAGTGACAGATGGCAGATATGTAAAAATTAATTTTGCATCCTCCGGACAGCAGGAGGCGGTCTGGATCCTGAATGTATTATTTTATTATTTATTGAATAATAAAAAGACATACTTCATTATTGAGGAACCTGAATCTCATTTATTTCCTAACGCCCAAAAACTGATAATGGAGTTTATTTCATTGGTACGGGGAAACAAAAATCAGATATTTATCACTACACATAGCCCTTATATACTGGGAACCATAAATAATCTGTTATATGCATCCAAAATATCAAAAAATGTAAACCAAAAGGAATTGGAACACATTGTCATGAAAGAAAAATGGATATCGTTTGACGATATATCCGCTTATTTTATTGACAAGGGTACCGTTTGTTCCTGTATGGATACGGAATTTCAGTCTATTGAAAATGAGGTAATCGATGGAGCCTCAGATGACATTAACAATGATTATGACAAAATGATTCTTTTAAAAGAAAAATATTGTACAAAGGAGAACGCCTAAGTTGATACTTGCCCCCGATAAATCTCTTTGCAGCCCCAACCAAAAAGTCATTGTTTCACGCGATAAAGGCACATCAAGAAAGCATCAGGCAACAAATCCGGAACAGCAATATATAGTAAGACATTATAAATTAGACGGAGAGCTTATTAAAAATAAAACCTGTTGTGACTTTGTGTTGTTAAACGATACTTTAAAAAATGCCTATTTCATAGAATTAAAAGGCAGACATATAGATGAAGCAGTTCCACAATTGGAAGAGGGCGCACGAATATGTCAGCCAGATCTGTGCGGCTATACATTTTATTATAGAATTGTAGCAAGCAAAGTACGGACACATGATGTTCAGAAAAACAGCTTTAGACGTTTTAAAGATAAGCATGGAAGCAAATTGAAGTATCAAACAAATTTCATGGAAGAGAACTTGTAATTCTCTACGCCATTTATGAAAGGGAAAACATTGATTGGATTATCCAGCGAAAGGAGCACACACCATGCATACAGCAGATAAACTACGAAACTATTTAGACCTATTACATACTACCGAATTAGGCGCAATGCGCATCAAAAGGAATTTGGAACTGGATACCGACGATGTGGTCGGCTGGTGTAAAAAGCAAATTCTGTCCGCCGATGCCGTTATTACCCAAAACGGAAAAAACTGGTATGTCCGCGTAGCAGATTATACCATAACGGTAAACGCCTCCAGCTACACCATTATCACAGCTCATAAGGTAAAGCGTAAGCCCTCCTCAACTGTAACAAGGGTTTACTTTGTACGCCATGCGCAGTCGGATCATTCCTACAAAAATGACAAAACCAGACCTTTAACTGCTGAAGGAAAAGCAGATTCTAAAATCGTACTGAACTTTCTGAAGGACAGGGAAATAGACGTTTTTTACAGCAGTCCTTATAAAAGAAGTATCGATACCATCGCCGATGCAGCCGCCTTTTACGGAAAGAAAATCCATACCGACAAACGACTGCGGGAACGTGAAGCAGGCGTTAACGGCAACAATCAGATGATGTTTGCGAAACGATGGGCAAACCTTGATTATCATGAGGATCAGGGCGAATCCATCCACATGGTGCAAAAAAGAAATATGACGGCGCTGGAAGAGATCCTGGAGAAAAATAGGGGTAAAAATATTGTCATCGGCACCCACGGAACAGCGCTCTCCTCCATTTTGAACTTCTATAATCCTGCCTTCGGATGTAAGGATTTTTTGCGCATTATCGACTGGATGCCCTATGTGGTTGAGCTTGATTTTGATGGAATCCACCCATTTTCCATAAAAGAACACTGCCACATTGAGAAAAAATTTTCCTAAAGCACCCCTTTAAAAAATATTTCAAGACCGATCGCAATCAGTATGACCCCGCCCAAAATGGCTGCTTTATTTGAAAACCTTGTTCCAAATTTTTTGCCCATGGCAAGCCCGGTCATGCTGATTACGAAGGTTACCGCCGCAATCAGCAATGTGCATACAACCGCCATCATCAGACCATAACCTGCTATGGTAAATCCAACGGATAAGGCGTCTATGGAGGTCGCCACCCCCTGAAGGAATAGTTCTGCCATACCTATCCTGGGCTTTTCCAATTCCTCACTCTTATTTCTAAACCCTTCCACCAGCATTTTCCCGCCAATGAAAACTAATAAAATAAGTGCAATCCAGGGAATCAGTTTTTCAAACGCCTTGAAATACTGCAATAAGGTGTGGACGCATATCCATCCAATCATTGGCATAACCGCCTGAAAAATGGCGAATACTCCGGCGATCCCACACATCCTTTTCCCCTTCATTCCAGGCTCGTTTAAACCGTTGGCGAGGGATACCGAAAAGGCATCCATGGCAAGCCCTACCCCTAGCAGTATGCTGTTAATAAAAAAATAGTAACTCCATTCCATCTTTCGTCCCTCCGAAATGATTTACCTTAAGTAAAGTTCCCCAATCAGACACAAAAAAACCAAGTACAGCTTCTAAACTATACTTGGTTATCTATTACAAACGAACGCCGTCACGCTTTGCGAGCCAGCTTATCGTAACGAACGCTGTCACGCTTTGCGAGCCAGCTTATCGTAACATATACAGACTCCACGTATAGTTTTAGCTATACATGAGTCTCGCAAATTAAAACAAGCCAGACCAAAGGGTCAGTATGTTGACTTGCTACGATATACGCCTGCTACTCCCTCATGAGGAAATGACAATTCATAGTTTACCACGAGCTCTTTTCCCTGTCAAACACATTTATAAATTTCCTGAGGCATATCTCAGGCATGCATATGATAAAGCTTCTCATAGATCCCGCCCTTTTGAAGAAGCTCCTTATGTGTCCCTGACTCTTCAATTCCGTTCTCTGTAAGCACCAGAATCTTTTCCGCATTTTGAATGGTAGTAAGTCTGTGGGCAATCACAAAAGTAGTTCTGTTCTTGGCAAGGGTCTCCAGGGAATCCTGTACCACCTTTTCGCTTTCATTGTCCAATGCCGAGGTTGCCTCATCAAAAATCAAAATGGGAGGATTCTTCAAAAATACCCGGGCAATGGAAAGACGCTGCTTCTGCCCGCCGGAAAGCTTAATGCCCCGTTGTCCGATATCCGTATCATAGCCATTGGGGAAAGCCATGATGAAATCATGGGCGTTTGCATTTTTTGCCGCCGCAATCACTTCTTCCCGGCTTGCCCCCGGTTTCCCATATGCAATATTTTCATAGATGGTTCCTGCAAACAGATACACGTCCTGCTGCACAATCCCAATCTGATTCCGAAGGCTCTTCAACGTGACCTTCCGAATGTCCTTTCCGTCAATGCGTATGGTTCCTCCCGTCACATCATAAAAGCGGGGAATCAGGGAACACAGGGTGGTCTTCCCGGCTCCCGAGGAGCCTACCAACGCCATATAAGAGCCTGCTTTCACCTCCAGGTTAATATTATTCAGGACGCTTTCATTGTTTTCCTTATAATGAAAAGAAACATTTTCAAAGGAAATATCTCCTTTTACATCCCCTAACGTTACCGCATCATCTGCGTCCTTTATATCCGGCATGATATTCATGATCTCCCGAAACCGCTCAAATCCGGTATAGCCGTTTTGAAACTGCTCCGTAAAATCCACCAGCGTCCGGATGGGATCTGTGAACACGCCGATGTACAGCAAGAACGTCACAAGATCGCTGACATTTAACCGCCCATAGGCAATTAAAACACTGCCTGTGAGAATCACACTGACCTGAATTAACGTGGTGAACACCCCTACCCCCGCCTGAAAGCTTCCCATATACCGGTAGCTGCTTTTTTTCGCTGCCAGAAAGCCGTCGTTTCCCTGGCGGAATTTCTGGTTTTCGATCTCCTCGTTTGCAAAGGATTTGACCACGCGGATGCCTGACAGATTATCCTCAATCTGTCCGTTGATTTCGGCAATTTTTTCCCGGTTACGCCTGAACGCCCTGCGCATTTTCCTGTTTAAAAAGTAAGCGAACAGAAACATAAAGGGAAGAACAACAAAAGCGGCAAGCGCCAAAAAGATATTGATTCTCACAAGAATGGCAAAGGCGCCTGCAATCTTCAGCACCGACAAAATAATATTTTCCGGACCATGGTGCAGCAGCTCCGTAATGTCAAACAGATCTGTGGTAATGCGGCTCATCAACTGTCCCACTTTAGCGTCGTCGTAAAAGGAAAAGGACAGCTTCTGCATATGGTCAAAAATCTCCGAACGCATGTCGTATTCGATCTTCGCTCCCATCACATGCCCATAATTTCCAATAAAAAACCTGCTGTAACAGTCAACGGCAAGCAATACTGCAAGGAAAACCGCAAGGTATCCGATCTGATGAAGAATCTCCCCCGCTTCCAGGTAAATCAAAGTGGAGGTCACATACCGAACCACCAGCGGAATCATCAATGCCGTTGCGGCAGAAAGGGCGGCAAAAAACATGTCCGCCCAAAAAATCTTCCGATAAGGTTTGTAATAACCAAGCATTTTCTTTAAATTATCGCTCATCATGCCTTCTTTAACGCTCCTCTTTAGCGCTGAAACTGCAGCCTGCGGTAACGGTTGATACATGCCATAATTTCCTGCTTTCTGGGTCTTGCCAGACTTGCAGACACATCTCCCCGCTCAAACAGGCACTCAAGTCCTTTCTCATCCATCTGTTTTTCCAGAAACGCTCCCATCTGTTTTAAATCTTTTTTGCCGTCCATCAGCTTTAATTCGGCATATTTTAAAAGCCAGGCAAGCGCCGCGGTCTGCTCCTGATCCTTTAGCTGCTCCAGATAACGCAGTTCCACGCTCTCCCGCGCCAGCATCAGCTCGCTGGTTCCCATGGTTTTTATCTTGATTCGATCCTCTTTTTTCAGCCCCATGTCAGGCAGCGGGCATCTCTTGCTGTTATAGGAGGGAAAAGGCTCTTCATCTCCGCTCATAGCCGGATAACCGGAAGCCGCCTCCTTTGCCTTTTCCGTAATGTCAAAAGGAACATATTCCTTCATCTGGATTACCGTATCCGCAACGTGGAAATAGGAGCCTGAGCTTCCCGCCACAATCACGGAGGAAATCCCCAGATCGCGGTAAAGGCTGTTGACTCTGCAGATAAAAGGCGTAATAGGCTCTTCCCCTGCCAAAATCACTTCCTGCATCAACTGATCACGAATCATAAAGTTCGTAGCCGAAGTGTCCTCATCGATCAAAAACAGACGACTTCCCGCCTCTACCCCTTCCATCAGGTTGGCTGCCTGAGAGGTGCTGCCGCTGGCATCCTCTGTAGAAAAATGTACCGTGTCCTTTTTATTTGGAAGATTCTTAATAAAGGGAGAAATGTCTACTCCTGCAATGCTCCGTCCGTCCTCCGCCCTAAGCTTAACCGCCGTATCGTCGGTGATCACAAGCTCTCTGCCGTCCCCTCCGATATGGTTGTATACGCCGTTTTGCAATGCCTGTAAAATAGTGGATTTTCCGTGATATCCGCCGCCCACAAACAAGGTAATCCCCTTGGGGATGCCCATGCCGGTCACCGCTCCCCTGTTGGGCAGTTCTAACGTAACCTTAAGAGACTCCGGAGACCGGAAGGGCACCGCCCCTTTCATGGGTTTTTCGGAAATGCCGCTTTCTCTGGGAAGAATGGAACCGTCCGCTACAAATGCGCACAGAGCCATTTCCGGAAGCTTTTCTCTGATATACTGCTGGTCTTCACAAAGGCAGATTGCCTGCTGCAATTTCTTCTGATCAATCTGGGAATAGTACAGGCTTTTCCTGACGCACACTGGCAGAATGTCAAACAGCATCTTTTCCAGCTCCCTTGCGTTGATGGTTCTTCCGTTTGCCGGAAATCCCGCTTCAAACCGCAGGGTAATGCTGCCTCCCTCCACCTTAAGCGCCGTCCGCTCAAGAACCTGCTGCCCGCAGCGGGAAACTCCCAGAAGACCGCTTTTCCCAGAGCCTTTTGCCTGAAAACTGCCGCCGCTGACCTCCCTGGCAAAAAGCCTTGTGAGATGATCCTGAAGGGTCACTCTCTTTGCATGGGTATCATAAAAAGCAGCGGGAAAACCTGCCTTTTCCCCTTTCACCCGTATTGACAGCCTGGAAGGCGCCGCAAAGGGATCCCCCTGCACATGGTCAATGGAAAGTACATAATCCCTGAAATCATACTGTCCCTTTAAATCCTTATAGGCAGGATACCCCTTATGATCGATTCTTTTTAGTTCATTTCTTAATTCCAATGATGACTGCATATTCTCACATTCTTTCCGGTGCGGAAAAGCCCAGCACATGAATGCAGGTCTCCAGCACATCCCTTGTCAGTAAAAGGAGCGCCACCCATCCGGATTTCTTCTCCTCATTTTCCTCTGTTACAATTTTGGTTTCATGGTAAAAACGGTTAAAGGCATTGGCAAGCTCATAAATATAAGCGCAGATCTTGTGCGGAGCCGTTTCCTCATATGCCGTCTCCATCATAGCGTTAAATCCTGCCAGCTGCAGCATAAGGGCTTTCTCGGACTCACTGTCCGCTTCCCGTAAAACCGTTCCTTCCACCTTGCCTCCCTGTTCCCTGATCTTATTTAAAATGGATTTAATCCTGACGATGGTATACAAAATATAAGGACCGGTATCCCCTTCAAAGGAGGTAAACTTGTCAATGTCAAAAATATAATCTTTGGAAGCCTGATTGGACAGATCTCCGTACTTGATTGCAGAAAGTGCCACGATCTTCGCCGTCTGCCTTGCTTCCTCCTCATCCACCTGACGGTTATCCGTTATCTTGCGATACATTTCATCGTTGATCTCCTTGATCAGGGTCTCAAGACGCATCACCCCGCCCTCCCTGGTTTTAAAGGGCTTTCCGTCCTTTCCATTCATAGTTCCAAAGCCAATGTGGAGAAGCTCCGTCTCCGGGTCCACCAGCTTCGTCTTCCTGGCGCAGCGGAATACCTGCTCAAAGTAAAGCTCCTGCCGCTTGTCCGTAAGATAAATCATACGATCCGGATGATATTCCCGCATTCGCTCCATAATAGTGGCAAGGTCCGTTGTATTATAAAGAGACGCGCCGTCAGATTTCAGGATCATACAGGGAGGTATCTCCTTGGTATCCGTCTCTTCCTTTACATCCACCACCAGGGCGCCTTCACTGATATGGGCATACCCCTCTTTTTTCATATATTCTACCATTCCCGGTATCACATCATGGACATCCGACTCCCCTTTCCAAAGGTCAAATTCCACATTCAGATTCTCATAATTTTTCTTTAAATCCGCCACAGACACACGAATAATATGATCCCACAAGGCACGGTATCCCCTCACGCCGCTCTGAAGCTTAAAGGTGGCATCCATGGCGCGCTCCTTGTAGGCGGCATCCTCCTTGGACTTACTGCTTGCAGTGGGATAAATCTCCTCCAGCTCCGAAATCGTAAAAGGCGCCTCCTGAGGGTATTCCCCCTGATAGCTCTCGTCAAAATAAACCAGCTCCGGCTGACGTTCCTTCAACTCTGTGATGATCAACCCCATCTGAAGCCCCCAGTCTCCCAGATGAATATCTCCGATCACCTCATGTCCTGCATAGCGTGCAATCCGCTTGATGCTTTCTCCAATTACCCCCGAACGCAGATGCCCCACGTGGAGAGGCTTCGCCACATTTGGTCCGCCATAATCCACTATAATCCGGCTGGGATGCTCCGGCATATCCAGACCAAACTTTTCCTGCTGACACATTTGCAAAAGGTAATCCTTTATAAAGCTTTCCTTTACCTTCAAATTTAAAAAGCCGGGGGCAACCGCCTCCACACTTAAGAATACATCACTGCCCTTACAGCATTCCGCCACATCCCCGGCAATCATAATAGGCGCTTTTTTATACAATTTCGCCCCTGCCATTGCACCGTTACACTGATATTCACATAAATCCGGACGATTTGACAAAGTCACCTTCCCCAGCTCTCTGTCGTAACCGGACGCTTCAAAAGCCTTTTTCATTTCTTCTGAAATCAGATCCAGAAACCTTTTCATTTACTCCTCCATTCCGAAGCGTTTTACGCCCTCTTTAAATCCAATAAGCCGGTTCGCAAAGCGTGCCGACGTTTGGTTCTCTTTTCGCAGATAGATTTATCCTACCATTTCATTTCTTTTTTCGCAAGCCTAATAAACACCCTTTTGCCGGATATTGTAATTATCACATTTTTGACCCTACGGAAGCTGCTTACCGGCAGCCATATACAACGAATACCTCTCTTCCCGTGTCAGGGCTACATCGGACGCCTGTGCAATATCCTTAATCCTCTGCTTATTTGTGCTGCCCACGATGGTCTGAATTTTCGCGGGATGGCGAAGTATCCAGGCAACAGCGATTGCATTGTTGGTCACATGATACTTTTCAACCAACTGGTCAATCAACTGGTTTAATTGGGGGAACTTTTCGCTTCCAAGGAACACCCCCTCAAACATACCGTATTGGAAAGGCGACCATGCTTGTATAGTAATTTCTTTCAAACGGCAATACTCCAAAATACCTCCGTCCCGGTCAATCCCTGCATCATTATGGACATTGACATTGTGGTTTTGTATTTCTATTAAGTATATGTACCTCATAACCTACATTCACAAAATATTCTGCTACATATTTACTTACAAAAGCTGTCCCACCTGTTACTAATATTTTTTTCATTGAGACCTCCTTAATATGGGGAACAGAAATTTATCCTTTCCTGCCAATATAACGGCATACTTTTTTCTTATATTGCAGATACTCATTTCCAAATGCAGCAAGTAGAAAATCCTCCTCCACATTGACAATCTGCAAATGGTACATGATTACGGCAAAAACGGTTAGAATACACAAAATCCAGTTAAAAAACATCAGTAATGTACCAATATACAAAAGGTCAAATCCCAAAAAAGCAGGGTTGCGGCTAATTTGATAAATACCGTTTGTTACAAGCTCCGTTTTATCGGTTTTGGGAACTCCCGCCCGCCAACTATCGCGCATAGTTTGTACGGAAACAATAAATATAATCGTTCCCGCAACGCTCATCACCGCACCCATAACGCGAACAGCTACAGGAACATAACTTGTACCAATGAAAATACTGACAACTTCCGCCACAAAAACGAGGACGGCAGCAACCTTCATTGTAACTTCCACAAATTTCACAAAACCGACTTTGTCCTTTCCAATTTGGTCTGTCTGTATACCTTTCTTTTTTTGACGAAGCATTTTTACAAAATAGCAGCCATAAAAAATAATTAATGTTGCTATGGAAATCAGCTTAAATTCCATTATTCTCCCTCCAAATTACAATTTATCATGCTTCACATATAACGAGTCACCAATATGTTATCTGTCATCCCAATTACGTATTTTGTCTTTAATACATGCGGGCAACAGTTCCATATTAATTCCTGTATTAATTAGAAATACTTTTTGTAGATTAGTATGATTACTCAGATCAGGTAAATATTTGACATGCTTTAAATCCTGAAGCTTAATAATCTCCAAATTGGTTAAATTTTCAATAAATGATATATCTTCCAGCTTATTTATTCTCCAAAGCTCAATTTCTTTTAGTCCTTTCAAATCTGCAAGCTCATGAAGATCACTATTTGCATTCCACAGAAATGCTAATTTTTCCAAATGCATCTGCTTAAGAAAAGAAAAATCCGTTATTTTAATCCCACGTAATGACAATGACTTCAGTTCGTTAAGCTGCGCTATGCCTTCAAGATTCTTTTTTGCTTTTTTCCCAAGCCATAAAGAATTCAACTTCTTATATTTTAATAGCCATTTACAATCAAACTTAACACAAGATCCCATTGTATCAGCCATAATAGATAAATTTTCCAAATTTTCTGAAAGATTTTGAATAAATTCATAATCTTGCAAATCAAAACACGATATGCAGAGCGACTTAAGATTTAACTTGTTCAATCCTGAAAAATCAATTTTTTCTGGATTATTCCTAAAATTAATACAGTCGATTTGTAATCTACTTAAATGAGGCATTTTCAGCAAAAAGGAAATATCTACTTCATTATAGTCAAGAAAATGAAATATACGAAAAGACATATCTGGACGCAAAGATAAAATGCAATCTATTTTTTTATAGGCTTCGTCCGTAAGATAATCTGATATCTGAATCCACTTTAATTTTGGATTACTGGCAATTTCATTTATCATGTTATTATCAATATCCATATATCCCACTTGTTTCAGTGCACCATTTGAAATTGTTTTATTTGCTATATGAATATGTCTATCAAAGCAGACATATGCTCCCATTACCATTTCCTCCTGCAGTTTCATTAAATTCCGATTTTTTTGCTCTTTGAAACTTATTATTTCAAACAATTCATAATAACCGTAATCATCATTTCCTTTTCTTCTGGTTTAGATTCTGCAATCATAATAGTTAATGCAACCAATGTATTGTCATCAATCAATTTTTCGTCATTCATAAACAGTACACCATTCTTGTCCAAGAAATACAAAAACATTGTTGCTGCAATCCTCTTGTTTCCATCTAGAAAACTATGGTTTTTTCTTTTCCGAACAAATCAGATTCAATTCCAAAGTGCATATGTGAAATCACATCTCTGCACTCTTCATAGGTAAGCTTATATGTTGTTTCATTTCCCTTCGGACGCTCCATAGTCTGGTGGTCATAGGAATCAAGCAGTTCTAATGCTTTACTATACTTTTGAATGACATTGAGCACTTGTTGGGAATCTAATGCATTTTGAGTTCGTTTCATAATTTGTATCACTTCTCCTAACTGTGCGATACGATTATGATTTACAGCGTAGCCCTGCAATATGTACTGTTTTAGAATTGAATTTGCCCATTTTCTTAATTCAATACCTCGCTTGGATTTTACACGGTAACCCACAGAGATGATGACGTCAAGATTATAAAAATCCGTCATATGGGTCTGTGTTTTCCCCTCTATTGCGCCATGTGGAGTGGCTGTCGCAAATTTTGCGACAACCACTTCATTGTCAAGTTCTTCACGCAACGCATTATTAATATGCTTACCGATTGTCTTTACATCTCTATCAAATAGTTCTGCCATTTGCTGACGATTTAACCAAACAGTTTCACCTTCAACTGGAACTTCAAGCCTGATTGCATGATCTGCTGTTTCAAAAATTATCAGTTCTCTTTCTTCGTTCATTCATTATTCACATCCTTCGGCATCATGATTTGCCTTACAAATACTGATTTATCTCCTAAATCCGTCATCTGTAAAATCTCTTTTTAACGCTCTTTCGGTTGGAAATATTGAAGCTATCAAAACGAAAACTTGAATTGTTACTATCATTCCGCCTACCGCTCCAATCGTATTATCATCTGTTCTGTAAAACGGAATATGAACAATTATGGATGGTATCAATATAATCCAACCAATTTTCCACCATAACTTTCCACAATGTTCATGTGCAAATTTCCACGTATCCATATTTTTCATAGAACGAGATGTGCGATATCCCATTAAGCCGTTTATATTTTTAGGACAGTGTTTCCACATCATCCATCCGTTTGCAATCATGACAACAGGAATTAATATATCACAACAAAACATAAACCACCAAAACCACATACTCTGCCTCCGTTCTATACCATATTTTTCTTTTATTATTACTTTTTGTTTTTCAAAAACTGTATGCATATTACTTTCGGTACCTTTATAATCGACTAAAATAGTTTCATGATCAACTCCTCAAAGATTCAGAAGGAGCATTGCAGTCACACCAGTTCTGTCTTTACCGGCAGTACAATTAAAAAGATTGATACTATCTAAAATTCGTATCAATTTTAAGCGGATTTGAAGCCATAATTTCTATATCCATATTCATGATTCTCCCTATAGTTACAGCTTTTTAGCAAAGCAAATGATTCTATTAACTTCTGCAAACTTCATGGCTTTGTGAAATTGGAAACTGTCTGTATTATCTATTTCGCAGTCACTGGCAAATTCCTGGCAGCCATTCTCTTTTGCCCATGCTTCGCATTCTGCTAATAGTTCTTTCGCATATCCTCTATGGCGATACGCTTCCTTGACAAAAATACCTTCCAAATAGCCAACGGGAGTCGTTTCCGTTCCTTCCACATAATCGTATCGCAGCTGGCATTGGGCAAAGCCAATGGGAATATCTCTTTCATATTTCAAAAAAAATTGCCCTTTGCCTTTGGAAATCATTTCTGAAAATGTATGAATCAGCTCATCGACAGAATGGTCTCTCCACATTAACACTGCCAAATTTGCCACCATATCAATATCATTTTTACCTGCTCTACGTATCATTTTTGACTCCCTCTTTTATTTTGCACATACTGATTTATCGCATTGCTTTAAGTGTGTATGTTGCACCCCAATTCTTCAAAATTCTAACACTGGAAAATCCTGCGCTACTTAATATTTTCATCTCGTGTTCTACTGTCAAAGGCGTATCATAGTGATAAAAAGCGTCATCTACTATATTTTGCTCCTGCTTCAATTTTTTAAGATTGTCAAAATATTCTTTTTCAAGTTCGCTTGTTTCTGCAAAATAGTCCGTTAAAATGAAATATCCGTCCGCTGCTAACGCTTGAAAAAGTTTTCGGTAAAGCGATATTTTTTGCTTTTCTGTAAAGTGATGCAATGATTCAACAAATACAGCGGCAGTATATTTTTTGCTTCCAAAGGATACTTCAAAATAAGAACCGTTCATTAAATGTAAGTTCTTATTCGGAAACTTTTTTGCAAGTGCATTTAACATAGCTGCAGACAAATCTATCCCTGTAATATGTACACTTGGATTTAAAGAGAAATATTCTTCTAATTCAAGTCCTGTTCCACAACCTAAATCCAGAACCTCACTATCAGCTTTCATCGGCAGTTGTGCAGCAGTAAATTTGTAAAATTCGTTTGCCCCTTCAATATTTGTAAGCATATGCTCATCATAGCCTGCCAGTCTGTTTTCAAAGAAAATGTCCATTCTTTCTAACATAAATCACATCTTCCTCCATCATCACTGCTTTCAAATTTAAAATCACAGAAAATATTATATCACAAAACAAACAGGACCACTTGCAAAATCCAGGAAATTGAAACTGTTTCTTTTAAACATCCCCCTCTTTTAACTGAAACTCAATTTAACATATTACTTTTAGACAGAAACACCAACGTAAGCCTTTCATTTATGACTTCTGTCTTACCTGTCTGTCGATATCCCATCTTCTCATATAAATAACAGCTCTTGGGTTCCTGCAAGATCGTATCCAATTCCCAATTTTCTTTCCCATGCATCTCTTCACACAGCCGGATCGCTTTTTGCGCAATGCCCTGCCCCTGAAATTCCGGCAATATAAAGACCGGAGATATCCTCTTGTTTTTTCCGGTTTCTTTCTTATCCACAATACGGATGGCGCCCACTTTTTGCGCTCCAAGGCAGATAAAGTAAAAATATGTGAATTCCTGCTTTAATCGTGCTTCTACTTTTTCCACACTTTCATTTGCCGGACTTGTATCAAAATCCTGATATTTCTCTAACAGCTCTCTGAATGATTTTACCTGCATTGCATGTAATTCTTTTGCATCATCTACATTTGCCCTTATCAATTTTACTTCCATGTGCATCCTCCGTTTTAAATTATGCCGATCCTATTGAGACCAAGTTTATATCTCAATTTTCATTTGGCTTTCTAAATTTTTCCAATCGATACTGCTGCTCCTCATCCAACTCTTTGACGCCATTTTTATAATCGTATCCTTTTTTACGGTAAAATTCCACTGCGGTAATAGAAGCCGGAATTTCTATTCGTTCCGCCCTCAAAAATAATTCATCCCTTTCAAGGGTATCAACGATATAACTTCCAATTCCCTGTCCATGAAATTCCGGCAGAACAAAAATATTAAGCAGTATGCTTTCTGTCAGGCTCCCCCAAAAGCTTGAAATGCCACCGATACCCACTATTGTATTTTCATACCAAAATACATACTCATGGGCGTACCCAGCCCGGCTCTTTAACCAGTCCACATTATATATGGCAGCCTGTTCTGCTATGGATTTCTCTCCGTAATCTTTCACATTTACCTCTCTTAAATTCCGGATGATCAGATTGATAATTTCCTCCGCATTTTCTTCCTGATAATGTTTGACAATAATCTCTGCTCCATTTGCTAATTTCATAAAGGCTCCTTTCTGAACGAACGCCTGACGGCTTATCGTAACAAAAATGCACCAAACATACAATATGCCTGGTGCATTTATAGAAACATTGGTTATTACAATATTTCGTTGTCGTTCTTATCACTCATTCTGCTCACTTCCAATAACTCTTTCGCAATTTGCTCAACATGAGAAAACGTTTCCTCCGTCATTCCTGTGATTTTGCTTTGATTATTTGCTTTTTCTACAATGGAGTCTGCAAGATTCTTTGAATTTTTCACAAGTTCCTCCATCTGATCTGACATTTTTCTCACATCTTCACTGCATTGTTTTGTCTGGTCGCAGTCCTTTGAAATTTGCTCTATCTTCGATTTGGAATCCACCTGAAGCCTTCCCAAATTTACTGCCTCCTGTCTTGCGTTAGAAATCTGTTTGATTCCTGCATCCACGGAAGTAAGATTCCTCTCATTAGAATGCTTCACCTCATCCAGCATTGCCATCATTTTTGAAACCATGGCGGTTATGGAACTATTGGATTGTTTGGAACGCTCCGCCAATACACGGACTTCATCTGCTACAACCGAAAAACCTTTCCCATGCTCACCAGCACGGGCGGCTTCAATGGAAGCATTGAGTGCAAGAAGGTTAGTCTGTCCTGAAATTTCAGCAATTTCATTTGTGAAACCGGAAATTTCCGTGATACTCGTTTCAAGATTATGTATGGCTTCTTCTGTCAAATTTGCTGTTTCTTCAATCACCTTCATATCCGCCACTGCATGATCCATAATATCCACATAATGATCCGTATGCTGGCAAATTTCATCCGAGATTCTCAACACATTCTTTGTACTCTCATCAATCGACCCAGAAGCCTGAACCATTTCCGAAACAATATCATGCATAGAACTAACATGGGAAAGACTTTTCATGCAATCCTCGGATGTGTTCTGTGCAGAAGCCACAATTGTTTCATTTGTCATTTTTGATTCCTGTACATTCTCCGACAAATCATCCATCATCGTCACCAGCTTTGTGGAAACTTCCTCGCATTTCGTTACAACGGCGGCTACCTGCTCTGTATTATGCAAATTTTCCAATATTTTTCTTGAACTTCCAGCCACACTGATAAATACGCAGCTCATAAGGACATGCTCAATTGTAAAGCCCATCATAAACGGAATAAACGTCAGATTAGGTGCAGCGTTACCGTTTGCTACAGCATCGATTACGCGAAAATAAATTGCGACAAAAAGTAATACATAAGTCAGAATTGAAATTTTAATTGTAAATTTTTTATCAAAATACATACAACTGAACAACTGCGCAATGCCGAATGTTATATATATTCCTATTGACGAGTTCATACCAAGCAGCATTACGATAAATCCCACCGCCAAAACACCGACATATTTCATAATCTTAACAGGAACATTGAGTTTAGATAAAACAAACGGACCGATCGTGCAAAAACAGCCAATGATCGTAAGTCGAATCAAAGCACCGTAGTCAATCCAGAAAATTCTCGCTGCTGTCAGCACAAACAAAACAGGGAAAACCAATGTCATCCACAGTAGTACCTTAGTCAATCGCTTATTCACTTTTTCATCGTTTTGCTCAAAAAAATCTAATTGTGCTTCCATATCTAACGTTCCTTTCAACCTTTGTAAGTGTCTTTTAGCGTAATAATTAACTTTATTATATACTATGCGGTTTTGATTGGCAAAAGCTTTTTGAGATAAGTGTGAAATATTGCCGTTTACCCACATACAAAGGAAAAGGCACGGAAGTCTAAACTTCCTCTCCCCTTAAAAGTAAAATATATTGCAGTTACACTATTTTCTATTGAAACTTTTTCATCAAATTCTCTCCATTCCTGTCCTCTGCAACTAACTGGAATATATCCAACTGCCTCATTTTCATTTGAAGTTCTGACTTCTATCACGCCTTCCGCATCACCTCGCACCTGCACAGAAATACCTTTCAGATTCTGGAAGGAAAAATACTTATATCCTGCTGTTGAACCATCCTGCATATTTTTAACATACTGTATCGGTTCCGTACAATCCTTCATCATTAATTTCTCTGTCGGCTCCACGTCCGGAACATCCTGCGTCAAATATGGATAATCCATCTTCATTCTTTCCGGATGGGAAAACACTGCGCCGTTTATTGCAGTAAGATGGCAACAGATATTTGCCGGATACATACCTTTTCCAACCAACGGTCCTTCATTTAAACCACAGGAGGTCACTTCCGCCTGGGCAATTCCCCCATCCTCATCAAAAAAGATCTTCTCAGCGCATCCCTGTCTGCTGTAATTGGTACGGTTCGTCTGGCGATGGTAGAAAACATACCACTGTTCTCCCACCTTCTCAATCCCTCCGTGAGTATTCCCCAGACAGTTGACAGCCTCATCTTCTGTCCGCCCCTTCAAAAAGACATCTCCTATATCCACCAGCGTACCGCCATAACGGTATCCTCCATCCGGTCTGTCGCTGACTGCATAACACAGCTCATGGCTCCGAACAGAAGAATATACAAAATAATACTTCCCATTGTTCTTCCGAATAGAGCTTGCCTCAAAAAACTCATGCCCCTCATATTCTGTTCCCTCGCTGCTCAGCACATCCGGCAAAAGTTTTCTGGGTTCCTCCGCCAGTGTCAACATATCCGGCATAAGCCGCATCACCTGGCTTCCCTGTCTACCATAGTCATTTTCCTTTTTCATAGGCGCATTGCCGGAATACAAATATACAGTACCATCATCATCGATAAAGATCCCCGGATCAAACTGCTCCAGATCACCCTTCTGGGTACCCAGCGGTATGCCGTTTTCATGCTTTACCAGCCCTAAAAACTCATATTTACCTGCCGGGTCATCACACACTGCTACCCCAATCTCCGGCAGGAAATCCAGGCAATAATAAAGATAGTATTTTCCGTCCACTCCCCTTACCACATCAGGCGCCCACATAGCATGAATTCCTTTGGGATTCAAATCCTCCGGCGCTTCCGGCAGAATACCAAACAGCAGCTTCTGTTCGGGTGCATCTTCCGGTATGTTCTGGTTTCGGGGATCCTGCTCTTTCTTATAAATCACACCTTCATAACGCCACTGCGTCAAATCATTTACATCTGCTGAATAACAGACATAATCATTCAGACAAAATCCTGCACCGCGAAAGCGGTCGTGACTGCCATACAGATAAATCCGGCTGCCAAACACATGAGGTTCACCGTCAGGCACATATTCAAAAGATGGCAGATAGGGATTATAAACTTGCTTTTTCATTACATTTCCTTCCACTTTATAAATACATCACATATTTTTACTGTGACATGGTCCTGCCATATCATAATAATTACACTGTAAACGCGGACTTATTCTATGACGCAATGAACATTCCGTATTCCTTCGGCACATTTAAAATCCCGTCCGTTGCATTTTCAATTAAAATCTCCTTTATCCTGGTTGGGGGCACATGATTCAGCGACGTCATACTGGAAAGAGAGTCGATATATTCCACCATATCGTCCATGTTCGTAACTTTCAAAGAATCAATATATTCCAGTTTTTCAACCTTGGCAAATACTCTGCTTAAAATACTGTATCCATTTTGAAGGGTAAAGTTTTTATTGATATGATCTTCAACACCATACGCGGCAAAGATTTTTGAAAGATATTCTATAATTCCATGCTCCCCATATGTGGCACAGTAAAAAGAGCCGTCTTTCTTCAGTACCCGGCGCACCTCAGCCAAACCTTTGTCCAGATCAGGAACATGATATAACATCATATTGGCTATCACAGCATCAAAAGTTTCATCTTCATAGGGTATCGCCTGAATATCTAATACCTTATATGTAACGTTGGCATAATCGCCTATATTTTCTTTTGCCGCCGCCACCATGCCTTCCGAAAAGTCGGAAATGACCAGGCTGGCGCAGTCGCTGATCAAGGACTCTCTGTTTTTCCACATGTCTCCTGTTCCACAGCCTAATTCCAGCACTTTCATTCCTTTATGCATTCTGTAATTTGAAACGATCCAATTCCCGAATCCCATTTTATTGGTTGAGTATTTATCATGTATGGAGATTCTTGTATTCAGATTGTTTGCAGTGACATATTGGTTTTTTACCACCGACGTCTCGTTTATTTTGCTCATAATATCACCTCTGTCACCTTTGCAACCGCCTCGCAAATTTTATTATCTTCCCATCCAATATGCCAACCCTCTTCCGTAATCACATCCGTGATAATGTATATTGCGGCAGCAGAACATTTCCTGTATTGGGCAATGGCAAAAAGTCCGGCGCCTTCCATTTCTACGCACAGGGCGCCTTTTGCGCGATAATCAAGAACCTGTCCCCATGTTTCATGATATCCTGCGTCCGTTGTCCAATGCTTCCCCCTTTTTGGTTCCATTCCTTTTTTTCTTAGCAGAGATTCCATTTCATCCGTTAAAGACGGTGTTGTCTCAAGAAGGTTATGGTGAAAACCATATAAACTGGCTACAGCCGTATCATGATAAGCACCTTCGGTCAGAACCACATCCCCGATATTGAGTTCCGGATTGATTCCTCCTGCCAGCCCTACATGAATAAACTCCTTAACACCGCCTGCCGCCAGATCCTCCGCCTGGGTGGCAATTCCAGGGGAGCACATTTTGCCTTTTATAAAACCAATTTGGGGATTATTCTTAAAAACATACAAGGCTCCGCCCAGTGGATATTTATATTCTCCCCACCCTTTTTCAATCATTGCATCGTAGATGTCATCTGCTAACAGATATACCCTTTTCGGCACCTGCATGGAATCAAGGTCAAAACCTGCCTTTTTCAACTCGATCCTTACCAGATCTTTCGGGTCTGTCATAACACGTTCTCTCGTCATTTTTCTATCAATACCTTCCCGGCATGCCTGCCAAATCCTGATTGCACTTATGCCAAATTTTCATCAATATATTTTATATACGGCTTCTTATTTACCTCATCTTCATGTGCCATATACCACCGCAGCGATTCTCTTAAGCCCTCTTCCAGCGGCATTGTGTCCGGCAAAATTTGCTGTTGTTTTTGCACATCTAAATAATATTCATAATGGTAAAAGCTAAAATAGTTTCTCTGTTCTACATCCTTGTAAACATTTACAAAAACCGGCGTCCTGTTAAGGCAGGCATAGCACAGGGTAACCCATTCCTTTATGGATATGGTATCTGGATTCCCAACATTAAAAATATGCTCCGCGGGCTTAGTCTCCATCAGGATCTCCATGAAGCGGCATAGATCCTTTACATGGAAAAACTGTAACTTCATTTCTCCATCCCCCGGAAGATAAAACTTTCTATTATCCCGGGCACAGTCAAACACAAACCCTTCCCTGTAAACATTATTCATAGAACCGTATAAATAGGGAGGTCTTACAATATAGGCATCCTGAACTCTCTTTAACAGCGTTTCCTCCGCCTCAATTTTATCCGTTCCATACTTTCCCCAAAACCGATTCACTTTCTTTTCCGCATCTTCTTGAAACGGCTGGATGCCATTCTCCGGATAAACAGCGCTTGAACTGACCATGATGTACTGGTCAAAGGAATCAAGGGCATCGCACAAATCAGTGATATCAGCTCCATCATAAGCGGTAATATCAGCTACCACATCAAAATGCATCTTCTTTAGCTTATCACCCAGCCCATGCCTGTCCCCTTCTATTAAAGTAACGCCGTTCACCTGTGGTTTGGTATTTCTGTTCAGAACATAAACATCATACCCATATTCTGCAAAATACTCTGCGGCATACTTGCTGACGAAGGTTGTCCCGCCTGTAATTAATATTTTTTTCTTTTCCATTATTTCCTCATTCCCATCTGCCTTTTTCCCCCTGATGATCTGCCTCCCCTTCCCGTTCCTTTTGGGAAAAAATACAGCCGCAGTAATTCTGCCGGTATAAATTATATTCTTTTGAAAGCTCTATGGAACGCTTATAGCCGTCTTTCTTTTTGAAATCCGACGGGAGAAAGGGAACGCCGTACTGCTCCGCAAGCTTTTCCCCGATTTCATTGATCTTTCCGGCATTCTTAAGGGGGCTGATGGTCAACGTCGTGGTAAAATAATCGGCATCCATTTCCTTTGCCCTTTTCGCCGTTTCCCGAAGGCGCAGCTCATAGCAGGCAAAGCACCTTTCGCCGCCTTCCTTGCAATGCTCCAGTCCTTTTACACAATCAAAAAAGAGCGCCCTTTGATAGTCACCCTCGATTACATTAATGGGATAAGCGCCCTCTCCTTTTCCTTGCTGCATTTGTCTGTTAAACTCATCAATCAGGCGTTTCTGCTCCGCCACCCGCTTTAAATATTCCTCTTCCATGGTAATATTGGGATTGTAATAAAATACGGTGATCCTGAAAAAAGACCTCAGATATTCCAGCACATAGCTGCTGCA
>DKYT01000006.1:43799-130634 GCA_002492465.1 Lachnospiraceae bacterium UBA7093
TATTCCAGCACATAGCTGCTGCAGGGAGCGCAGCAGCTGTGCAGAAACAGCTGCCTCCCCCTGTTTTCCTGATTCATAAGTATTTGCTCTAATTCTCTGGCATAATTTCGATTCATTTTTTGAAAATACTCTCTCTGTAAATAATATCATCCCTGCCCGGTCCGTTGGAAACCATGGTAATGGGATAACCAATCTGCTCCTCAATAAATTCCACATATTTTCTACAGTTTTCCGGCAAATCCTCATACTTTTTAATGCCCCGGATATCGCATTTCCATCCGGGCATGGTTTTGAGAACAGGCTTTGCCTTTTCCAGTTTATAGGTAACAGGAAAATCGGTAGTTACCTCTCCGTCGATCTCGTATCCCACGCACACAGGAATTTCATCCAGATACCCCAGAACATCCAATACGGTGAAAGCAACGTCTGTGGTTCCCTGAAGTCTGCATCCGTATTTGGAGGCAACACAGTCAAACCATCCCATCCGTCTGGGACGTCCGGTGGTTGCGCCAAATTCGCCGCCGTCTCCTCCCCTGCGTCTTAACTCATCCGCTTCCTCTCCAAAGATCTCCGATACAAAGGCTCCCGCCCCTACCGCCGAGGAATATGCCTTACATACTGTAATGATCTCCTTAATCTCATAGGGCGGAATTCCCGCGCCAATAGCGCCGTATGCCGCCAAAGTGGAGGAAGAAGTTACCATGGGATAAATTCCGTGGTCTGTATCCTTCAGTGTCCCCAGCTGTCCTTCTAAAAGGATGGTCTTTCCCTCCCTGATCGCCTGATTCAAATAGGCGGATACATCACAGACGTATGGCTCTATCATCTTTTTATATTCATGAAGGGTTTCTAAAAGCTCCCTGGGATCAATGGTGGGCTTATGGTACATATGCTCCAGCATCACATTTTTCTGCTCGCAGACTCTTTCCACCTTTTCCTCAAGCAGCTCCTCGTCAAAAAGCTCGCTCACCTGAAAACCAATCTTTGCGTATTTATCTGAATAAAAGGGTGCAATTCCGGATTTGGTAGAGCCAAAGGATTTTCCTCCCAGACGCTCTTCCTCATACTGGTCAAAGAGAATATGATAGGGCATCACCATCTGTGCCCGATCGGAAACCAGGATTTTCGGCATGGGTACGTTTCTGTCCGTAATGGATTTGATTTCATTGAAAAGTACCGGAATATTTAAGGCAACACCATTTCCGATAATGCTGGTGGTATGTCCGTAAAATACTCCTGATGGTAATGTATGCAGGGCAAATTTTCCATACTGATTGACAATTGTATGTCCTGCGTTGGCGCCGCCCTGAAAACGTATAATAATATCCGCCTTCTGTGCCAGCATATCTGTGATCTTGCCTTTTCCCTCGTCGCCCCAATTGGCTCCTACTACTGCTTTAACCATTTTCTCCTCATTTCTGCGCCGCTTATTGTGCATAGGCAAAGTTTGTGAATACAGCGCCGACACAAACTTTTTCTTCAGTAACGAACACCGCCACGCTTTGCGAGTCGGCTTATCGTAGCAAAAGCAGGTTTGTAAAAACCTGCTTTCTTAATCAGCTTTTTACTTTATGATTATACACAAAGTGCAGTCATAAGTAAAATCAATATTTTTTATATATAATATAACCTTTTCTTATATTATATATTACGTCCTATGCACCTATGAAGCCTGCAGCCAAAGATCATCACAGTCAGCTTACATAATTATCAAAATATCCCTGTATCAAGATAACCGGAGTCCCCTTATCACCGGAACCGCTGGTCAGATCGCAAAGAGAACCGATCAGATCGGTCAGCCTTCTGGGCGTAGTTCCCTGAGACGCCATATCCCCTACCAGATTATCTTTCTTTTCCCGAATTCGGTTGGAGATGGCTTCTTTTAACGCTTCCCCGGATAAATCCTTGAAATCGTTGTCCGCAAGATATTTCAGCTTCACCTCATTGGGTGTTCCCTCCAGTCCCGGAGTACTTGCAGGAGATACGCAGGGGTCGGCAAGCTCCCAGATCTTCCCTACCGGATCTTTAAAGGCGCCGTCGCCGTATACCATCACTTCCACATGCTTTCCGGTTCTGTCCAGAATTTCCTTTTGAATGTCCATTACCAGATCCGTACATTCTCTGGGGAAAAGCTTAATGGTATCTTCCGTAGACTTATTGGAACCAAGAAGACCGTACTTTTCATTACAGCCGCTTCCATTCACAGGGCTGGTCAGAATGTCGTCCATTCCCATAACCACCTCTGCGCCTGCTGCCTTTAAAAGTCTCTTGGTGCGCGCTCTTGTGTGAATATCACAGTTTAATACCTTCTTGGTATAGGAAAGGATGCTGCGGCAGTCATTGGCAAAAATGATCTCTACTTCCGCTCCTGCTTCCTGAATCAGCTCGCTGTAATACGCCACATAATCTACTCCCGTAAAGGGATGCTTATTTTCTCCGAATAATTCTCTATATCTTTCCAATGTAAGGACATCGCTATAGGGATTCACTCCCGCTTCGTCCAGCTTATCTAAGGAAACAAGTTCATTGCCAACCTCATCGCTGGGATAGCTCAGCATCAGCACTACCTTCTTCGCTCCCATAGCAATTCCCCGAAGGCAAATAGCAAAACGGTTTCTGGACAAAATAGGGAAAATAACGCCTATGGTTTCACCGCCCAGCTTGGTTCTAACGTCCTCTGCAATCGCTTCCACCGATGCATAGTTTCCCTGTGATCTTGCCACCACCGACTCGGTTACTGCGATCACGTCTCTGTCACGGATTTCAAAACCTTCTCCCTTAGCTGCCTCCAATACACTGTCTGTTACAATTTTTACCAGGTCATCGCCCTCTCTGATGATCGGGCAGCGGATTCCTCTTGATACGGTTCCTACTCTTCTTTCCATTTTTTCCTCTCATTCCGCCGCGCAAACGGCATTGTAATAAACAAACGGGTTGACGCCGTCTTTTTTATTATAATATATTGAGAGGAAAAATAAAAGGATTTACTGTAACATGGAAATAATTTTTTGTAATTTGATTGTAACTTGCGCACGCTGCAACGCAGGTCGTGCAGGATATACTTGCAGATTCAGGTGAGAAAGGTATAATCGCATATAGAGGAGGGAGCAAGGGTGAAAATACAGTATCTAAAAGAACCGTCCCTGAAGGAAGATCATGTGGAGGTACATTACCGTCAGGAATCTGAGGAAATAGAAGTGATCCGGGATTTCTTCTCGTCGCTTTACAGCATTATGGGAAAGAAGGAGGACGGCATTCATAAGCTGCAGCCGGGGAGTATCTACTATCTGGAGGTGGTAGACCGCAGGCTCTTTGCTTATCAGGAGCGGGAGGTTTATCAACTGGAATACAGTCTGCGGGGATTCTTGGACTGCTTTGGAACAAGCGGCTTCGTTCAGATCGGAAAGTCCATGGCTGTAAATATATACAAGATAAATAAAATTAAGGCAAGCGTCAACATGCGGCTTTCCCTAGTAATGGATAACGGCGAAATGCTGATTTTGAACAGAAGCTATAAGAAAACTTTTTTGGACGCGTTGCATCAGATACAGGAGGTGTGCCATGAAAATTATTCATAAACAGAATTTTTTCCCCATTGTATGTGTAATCTTTACCATTCTTGCTATGGGAAAGATTGTGCTGGAAGCTATCGTAATGAAGCGTTTTGGAGATGACCAGGGGAATTTTCTGATGATGTTTTTGCTTTCTCTTCTTGCCACAGCGGTGCTTTCTCAGCATTACCGATTTCAAAATATCCCGCTGCCTGCTGTGATTATCCTGCAATATTTGCTATTGATTGCAGGGGTTATGCTGATTACCTGGCTTAGCTCCTTTTTTGAGCCTCTTCACCGGGACGGATACCGGGATATGTTTTTATCCTTTACCATTCCCTATGGAATAGGCGCCGCCGTCTATTACATTTCCTTATTTTACGAGGTGGGACGGGCAAATCAAACTTTAAAAGAAATACGGAGGTATCAAAGTGAAAAGAGCAAAAACAGCGAAACAATCTGAAAACACGGTAAAGGGTTCTGATTTTCTGAATCTGGGGCTGATTGCATTTGCAGGTCTGGGAATGGAAGTAATATATGCATACTTTCTGGAGCCCGTCGTTTACGGCGCAACTATGGAGAACTGGTCTCCCATGCAGACCATCCTACATTGGCTATTAACCTGCATTACCTGGGGAATCGTCGCGGTGGTATTGATTCAGAAAGCAGAGAAAAAATACCAGTTTCCCATGTTGGAAAAGGGCGCTCCTATGGGACTGCGGCGATGGGTTCTGTGCTTTTTACTGATTCTTTTAGCCTTCGGAGCGGACTATATGGACTGGGGCGGCTTCAAGGTATACATTGAATTTATTAGAAGAGGTCCTCTACTCTTTTTCTTCCAATACCTTTACTATGCTTTTGAGACCCTTCTCTTCCTCCTGATCATTGTATTTGGACAAAAGGCATGTGAAATATGGTTTCACAGACCCAACGTTCCTTATGGCGGTATCATCTGCGGCTTAACCTGGGGACTTGCCCATATCTTCACCAAGAACCTTTTTACCGGTTTAGCCGGCTTAATCCTGGGCTTTGCCATGGGCGGCATATATCTCCTGGCAAACAGAGACTTGAAAAAAGCATACCTGCTTCTCTTTGTAATGTTTATCGTATAGCTTCCACATTTTAATTGCGTCAAAGCGCTCATTACGGTATCATTTTATTGAGCGCGGCAAAGGCGCAGCGCTGTTACATAGGCATCCTTCTTATTTAGAGTGAAGGTACCGCATGAAAGCCGAGGGGAATCTAATGGAAATAAAAAGAATTGACTATCACTTTTCTATCTGTAAGGTATCAGATTATTCACAGGTAAATCTTAACGGGAAATACTGCTTCATTGGGAAAACGGACGAAGAAAACTCATTGGTCTGTTTAACGGAGGATGTACCGCGCAACGCCATTGCATGCGACCATAACTGGAAGGCGTTCAAAATACAGGGCATATTGGATTTCTCTCTCATCGGCATATTATCCAAAATTTCAGCCCTGCTTGCAGAGCATGAAATCGGGCTTTTCGCCATATCAACTTATAACACAGACTATATCCTGACAAAATCAGATCATTACGAAAAAGCCCTGCTGGTGCTGGCTAATGCCGGGTATACTGTTCTATAAAAGGATAATGGAAAGTTCATATTAATTTCTTTGTGGCAGCATGACTCTCTATAAACTTTCCAACCTCTAATACATTAGTTACCAAATCATCATATTTTAAATAAGCTGCATACACGTTGACCTTAATATAATTCTGCCACAAATTCTGCAAAGCTTGTTCTTCCCTTATTTCCATGCAAATTTTCTCATAATCCTTTAACAACTCTAATGAACCTCTTTTCGATGCAGTATGCTCTACAGCAAGTCTTAAAATCTCCCTGCGAACTTCTTTTCTTCTGCTTCTAAAAAGCACATATAAATCATAAAAATCCCTTGCTTGTGTATTACCTATGTTTCGCCTAATAATAGTCTCATATTTTTCAGCAAGAATCGATTCCAATGAGTATGCCATGACCGGAACTTCCTTATCCTCAAACATCATTCTATAGGAATACTCTATTGCTGCCGGAGTAATTTCATCTCCAGTCGTAATGTCAATCTTCATCGGATTATTTACTTTTCCATATACAGCCATTAAATGAACTCTAAAATTATTATATGTATCATCTTCCCTTATCGGCTCCATTTTCATAAACTCAAACCGAATACCATCATTCACATCCGTCGACACAAGTCCTTCTATTATTCTTCTTATGGTATCTTCTTCCATCGGAATCCCCCGAACCGTAGTATCCATATCCATGGTGGTTCTTTCAGTTATACCAATCATTGATGAAATCAGTAATCCGCCCTTCAAAATAAAATTATCCTTATATTTCGATGCCGATAATCTCTCCAATATTCTCTCAAAGAAAAACATCTGCAAAACCTCTTGTGGCAAGAGATTATTCCTTTTAGCAATGTTCCGTACCGCTCCTTTTAACTGTTCCGGAGTTTTCATCTGTCGTCCTCCTTATGTCAATATTTCCATGTAATCTCTAACTTTTTCTTCTATGCAAAATAATTTGGCATATTTCAACATTTTTCTGGTATCATAACCCGAATTAAAATATTCCTTAATTGCCTGCACATACAGTTGTTTATCGACTTCTTTCTTCAGTATTACTAGGTCACAAATACATCGTTCCTTATCATATAAGCGAACTGTGCTTCCTTGCGAAGTTGTAGTTTTTGTAAGTCCTATATCCCATTTGTCTTTTTGAACATAATGAAATCTAATCTTGCTATTATCTTTCATAATTCTACTTCCGTTAAATCCTTGCGGCACAGTTACATCCATAATATGTGGTATTCTGTCCGACATTCCCCATAAATACAATGCTGTTCCATATGAAAAAATCATCTTATTACTACGGCTTTGCAATAAGGCATATTCATCCGGGCAATCTTTCGCCAAAGAATACACGCCTTTTGTTTCTTTAACCAAAAAACCATTTTCCACAAAATGTCGTATCAAGCCTCTATATATTCCAACTTCCTCAATCTGCTTTGTTGTAATAATCCCTGCCGCTCCTGCTGCTATCCCTTCAATCTTTTCATACAAATTGTTTAAATTATTCGGTTCATTCATGTTGTCCACCACCCTTTAATAATCGTGCGTTAATTTTAACATTTGAACGCACGATTGTAAATATCATCAACATGATTATTTTCCTATCTTTCTATCAACTATCCACATTTTCCAAATTTGATAATATTCCTTTAAACATATTAATTTGTAATCCAGTCATTCCCTGCCTTATAATGAATAGACCGCCATGGGAATTTTTTTTGCAAATGTCACCTTTCCCCCCGCCGGCACGTATTAGATGCATAGGAGGAAAATTATGAGTATAGATGAAATGGTATCGAAACACAGTAACATGCTTTATAAAATCTGTATTGTCATGCTGTGCAACCAACAGGATGCCGAAGATGCGATTCAGGATACCTTTTGCAGATATCTTGAAAAAAAACCGGACTTCAAAAGCGACGACCATGAAAAGGCATGGCTGATCCGGGTGGCAACCAATATCTGCCGGGACATGCTTCGTTTCAGAAGCCGCCATCCAAAAGTCTCTATAGACCAGCTGTCAAATCAACTTGCCGCGCCAGCTGCAAAAGAAACCTTAACAGAGCTTATGGAACTGCCGTCCAAACAGAAAATAGTTATTTATCTTCACTATGTAAACGGCTACAGCGTGAAGGAAATCGCAAATATTTTAGCCATCACGGAAAGCGCCGTTAAAAAAAGACTACAGCGCGGCAGAGAATATCTGAGGCTGTCATGGAAGGAGGAACAGGACAAATGAACGATCATAATATCAAAGAAGCGGTAGAACAGATCAACATCCCCGAGGCAATGCAAAAAAGAATCGCTGGAAATCTTTGCAAACAGACGGTAGAAGGAACTTACCATTGCAAATACAGGAGCAAAAAATGCAGAAAAATCCTGCTCTCAGCCGCAGCGCTGCTCCTGATCGCGGGAACCATTGGTATTCCCGTACAGGCAGGCATCCGTTATCTGGTAATGCAGCGAATGGAAAGCATTCCAAAGGAGGAAATGGAAGCCATCCTGGAAATGCAAAAAACACAAAACATAAATGCCAACGACTTTTCACGGGAATATTCTCAAAGCGAGCGCGAAAGAATGGCGGCGCTTTTCAGAGCTTATCAAAATGGCACTTTTCCACAAGGTCAGCTTCTCATTGTAGAAAAGGAAGAACAGGTGCAGACCGACACCCTGTGCTATGTAAGCGATACCGGCTGTTTTTATCTGCCTGACCGGGAACTCACCGATGAAGAGCTTTTGGAGATCATCGACTTTGACTCCAAGGAAATATACAGCCTGTCCCTGGATCCTGAGGTTTCCGCTTTTCAGGCGCAGCAACAACAAGAGCAGCTTGAGATTCAAAGCAAGGTGCAGGCAGAGGGTGGCATCAGCGAAGCAGACGCAGTTGCCATTGCCCAAAAATGGATGGATTCCTTCTTTGGGGTTTCCACTGATGGAATGGAAGAAACCATTTACCTGGATGAGGATTCCTTTGAGGTTCCTGTTTATCATATTACCTATGATATCCGCAGCAATTGCTACTATTATTTCTCTATCAGCACCATAGACGGCACTCCCATGTCCGTGGATGTAAGCCTTGGTCAATGGCGTGATGCTCCGGCTGTCACAGAATCCCAGGCCAGAGCACAAATGCCTTCCAATTGTGCATCGGCAATTCAATTTATGAAAGAGCAGCTTGGAATTCAGGATGATTTTGAAACCGTCACCTGTCTCTACCGGGCTGAAAACGGAGAAATGCTTTCCACTCTTCTTTCCTATTATTTCACAAATACAGAAGGAGAAATTTACATGGTATGCTTCCTGAAAGGTACCGATGAAATTTCCGGCTATAGCCGGGTAGCTCCTGCACTATATCAGCAAAGGAGCAGCCGGGAAGATGTCACTGTCATAACCCTTGACCCCAATGCATAAAACTCTTCCGCACTCGTCATACTGCCAAAAAGGATCGAACAGCCCTTGCGCTGCCGATCCTTTTTTATAAAGCTTCTTTAAAAAATCAACTATTTGATCACTCTTCTGTTTTTATACATGGAAAACAGCAGTACAATCCCCGAAACCGCCCCGAAAAAGAGGAACGACTGCACAAGGGGCATAAAATTATAGCTTCCTCCCTGCCAAAAATCAATGAAGTCGTTGCTGATATAGGTCATGGGGAACATTGCGGCTACCTTCTGCAGCGCCTCGGGCAGCTGGTCAGTCTGTATTCCCATCATCCCCGTTAAAATCATGATCATAAAATACAAAAACATTCCCACCCCAAAGGTAATACTGAATTTCTTGCAGATCTCCGCAATTCCATGGGCAAGCATCAGACTGATCACGCCGATCAGATACAGACTGACTACCAGGCACAAAAAGGAAGAAAACGCCGGTTTCTGAATCTCCATAAACAATGCCTGGAATACGCCAAACACTACCAGGGCAATAGTCATGAAGATCAGGTGGGCAATAATCTTTGCCGTGATCTCAGCCTCCATCCCATAGCCAAAAAGACGCATCCTTAATGGAATCCCTCTTTCCACCTCCTGGGCGTACAAAGCGCCGTATCCCAAAAGCATAATTGCCATGGGTATCACCAGCGTCATAGTAAGCATAACAGAGGTGGTTACTTCCACGCGCATTTCCTCGGGAACCTGGCTGCCCAATGTCCTGGACAACAGTACGCACATAATATTGGGAAATACGATTCCGAAAAAATGAGGCATAAAATTACCGTTGATATTTCTCAACTCATACATTATCATATTCAGATTACATCTCTTTTTCATGCCTGCCCCTCCCTCTGCTTTTCATAATAGCTCTCCTTTGCATTCATAAACATAATCTCAATATCGGAATGGCTCCTTTTATAATTCACATCGTTTTTCAATAAAATGGAAGTAATCTTCTCTTCCTCTTCCCTGCTTTTGGCGGATATGGCAAGCAAATGATCCGGGGATTTCAAGGTTTGAAAGCCTTCCATAAGCTTCCTGTTTCTCTCCTGCTGATCCATAATGTAAATAACTCTTCCGCAGTAGGTTCTGAAAAGCTCGTCGGTCCTGCCATAGGCGATCACTTTTCCCTCGTCTAAGATCAGCAGCTTATCTGCAAGCTGCTCCAGCTCGTCATAGTAATGGGAGATCACCAACAGGGTATTCCTTTTATTGCGGTACCATTCCACCATTTTTTCCATCAGCTTCTGCCTGGTTTCAAAATCCAGCCCTGAAGTCACCTCGTCGTATATGGTCAGCTTTGCTTTCTGCATCATTACCATAATGATGGTAAGCTTCTGCTTCTGACCTCCGGATAAGGCGTTAATTCTTTTTTTCAGACAGGGTTCAAATTCAAAAAAGGAAATCAATTCCCCAAGCTCTCTGTTTTCCTTTATCTTTGTATTCAACATGGTTTCCATAATGTACTTCACCGGCATGGTGGTTGCATATTCGTTAAACTGCATGTGTACCGCCATCTCTTCCGCCTGAAGCTGGGTTATCACCTTTCCCTGATATGGGATCAGCCCTAAAAGCGCCTTTACCAACGTGCTTTTGCCCGCTCCGTTAGATCCAATGACCCCAATCCGCTCCCCTTCTTCAACGACAATGGGTTCGGTAATTTGAAGCGCCACATGGTTTCCATATTTTGCCTGTAACTGCTTGATTGTCAGCAACATGTTCTATTCCTCTCCTTTTTTCTTTTCCTTCCAGAACAGCTTTGCGCATACGCATCCGTCCTGGTTTTCAACCGTAAGTCTACAGCCCATCAGCCTGCCGTAATAGGAAGCGACATAAAGCCCCAGACCCTTTCCTTTGCCGCCCGGGTCGCTGCTCACAAAGGGATCAAAAATATTGGGCAGAAGCTTCTCCTCTATAACGCTCCCGTAATTTCTGATGCAAAGCTCCCCTGGGCAAATTTGAATTTCAATTTTCTCCCCCTCAGGCGTATAACAGACTGCATTGGAAAGCAGGTTGTCTATGATCTTTTTCAACATTTCCTGGTCTGCCAGAAAACTTCCTTCCCCTTTGACCTTAACCTCCAGACGCTTGCTCTCCGTCTGCACAGCATAGGCTCCCACAAGCTCCTTTACCAGCAGCTCTATTCTCACATCCTCTTTCTCCATATGGTCGATGCGGTAATTCAGATACAGAATATCCTCCACAATCCTTTTCATGGATAAAAGCTGGCTTTTCACCTCCGGCAGATATTCTCTGGTATTTTTATATTTCCCCACCTCATTGATCATCCCTTCCACCAGCAGCAAAGCGGCTGAGACGGGCGTCTTTAATTGATGGGCGGACGCCCTTAAAAAGACCTCCTGCCTTACGTTTTCCTCCTCCAATGCATGATTGGTCTGCTCCAGGGCAAGGTACTGATCCCGCAGCTTTTCGTATAATTCCTGTATCGCTCTACCCAAATCTCCGATCTCGCCTGTATCGCTCGTTTCAAACGCCTCCACCTCGAAGTGCTCCGCCAGCTTTGCGCCTTCCGCATAGCCTGCAAGTCGGATAATGGGATTCACAATCTTCCCTGAAAAAAATCGTGAGGCAATCAGGATCAGTAAAAATACTACCGCAATAATCATCGGAAGGCTGCCCATAACCACCGGTGTGATCTCATCCATACGGGGCGTCATGGTGGGCATAATCGTCACAATCAAAGCATCCTTTGCCCTGGTCATGGCAACATAAGTGGTATAACCGTAATTTTCATCTGAAACGCCGCCCTCATAGACCACCAGATTGTTCCCTTCCATATGGAACTTCTCATATTCCTCCTGATAGACGCCTTCTCCCTCCTTGCCTTCTATCTGTACGGAGACAGGATAGTCTTCACCCAGCCGATCCTCAAGGGAGAATTTTTCTGCAAACAGCTCTTCCCACTCATTTCCCTTTTCCCACTGAAAGTCATAAGACTGTTCCCAGGACTCTCCCTCTCCCCAGTTTGCCATATGGTCTCTGATCCCGTTCAGCAGTTCCTGCAGATCCTCGTCCCTGACATCCACCGTCAGCTTAAAAAATGTTCCCGCCACATAAATCTTCGAGCCTTCATTGGGTATTTCCACAGAGTAGGTAGCGGTGGGATTTTTAACTGCAATATTATCATAGGTTCTTTGATCTACATATTTTTTCTGAACCTCCACCACTGAATTATAATTGCTGTCCGTTACATATTTCACATACAGGGAAGGCAGCATAATCGTAAAATACCCTACTATAAAAGCCACCATGATCCCCGCAAGAAGCATACTGTAAACAAAAGTTTTCTTAGACAGTCTCATTACCGTCTCCTTCCTGAAACTGGTAACCAATACCAATTACCGTTTTGATGTAATTCCCGGGAAGTTTTTTCCGCAGATTTTTCACATGGGCGTCGATAATCCGGTCATTACCCACATAATCCTCGTTAAAGATCCGCAGAATCAGCTGTTCCCTTGTAAACGCCCTGTTAGGCTCCTTTTCCAGAACCTGCAGCAGTAAAAATTCGCTTAAGGTCAGTTCCAGGGATACGCCGTTATAAAATGCCTGGTAAGCGTCGTCATGAAGCGCAAGCCCTTTTTCCATCTGAATCTCCGTACCCTTTACCCGCCGCAGGATCGTTTCCATCCGTTTCAGCAAGATAATGGGGGACACCGGTTTGATCACATAGTCATCCGCATAGAGGTTGAACGCCTGCACCTGGGTCTTTTCATCATCCAGCGCCGTCAGCATAATGGTGGCAAGCTCCGGCTTGTGCTCCTTGATATAGGCAAGCACCTCAAGCCCGCTGACCTTGGGCACCATAATATCCAGCACCGCCATATCAAAAGTCTTGTCTTTCAGAAACGCCAGCGCCTGTTCCCCATCCTCCGCGCAGGTCACTTCATAGCCCTGGATCTTCATGTATTCCGTCAGCACCTCCCGTATGGTAGGCTCATCCTCTAAAAATAAAATCCGCATGATTTTCTCCCTTTTTAAGTCCCATAAGCCGAACCGCAAAGCATATCGGCATTTGGTACATTTACAGGTTTATTTCTCCTCCGCAGATCAGCGCTAATCTGAAGAAGATATGGTTATTGTAACACACCTGTATGAATTCTATATGAAGATAAGATGTAAATTTAGCCTGCCAAAAAGATTCTTGGCAGGCTTTTCCTGTTAAAACGTCTTTTATTTTCTTTTTATCCTGGCTATCCTTTAATACCGGTTGTTGCAATTCCCTCCACAAAATATCTTTGCAGAAATATAAACATAACCAATACCGGGATCAGGGCAACGGTGGCCGCCGCCATAATCAACGCATAATTGGAAGAATACTGGGTATTAAACATCCGCAGCATTACCTGAAGGGTCTTCTTACTGGTGGAAGATAAGTAAATCAAAGGTCCCATAAAGTCATTCCACTCAAAGGTGAAGGAAGTGATGCACAGCGTTGCGATAACAGGTTTCGACAGGGGCATTATCAGCTTCGCCCAGATTCCATACTCGCTCAATCCGTCAATTCTTGCTGCCTCCAAAAGCTCCTCCGGAATTCCCATAAAAAACTGCCTCATCAAAAAGACGCCGGTTGCCGTAAAAGTATGCATCAAAATAATTCCCAAATGACTGTCTGTCAATCCTAAAAATGTCATCATTTTATACTGAGGTACCATGTATACCTGCCAGGGGATGGCAATAGTCATAATGTACATCATAAAGATCACGTTTTTCCCTTTAAATTCCAATTTTGCAAATGCATATGCCGCCAGCGCCGACGTAACCAATTGCAAAACGGTGACCACCACCGTTAATTTTACACTGTTAAAAAAACCGGTAAGAAGCGGAACTCTTTGCCAGATTTCTTTATAATTGCCCCACTGGGGCGTTTCCGGTATCCAGATAATCGGAAACGAAAATACATCTTTTTCCAATTTCAAGGACGCTGAAATCATCCATGCAAATGGAACCAGCATAATAAATGCCATGAAAATCAATGCCATATATAACAATACCGTCCTGATACTCTTTTTCCTGCTGTCTGCCATATCCTTCCCCCCTTTATATATTGCTGGTAAACTTCTTTTCAAACTTAAACTGAAGCAATGTTACGCTTAAAATAATAACCAGCAGGATCATGGAAACGGCACTGGCATAACCAAATTTTGAATTGACAAACGCCTGGTTGAAAATGTGATAAGCCAAAACCTTGGTAGACTCACCCGGTCCTCCCTGGGTGGTGATATACATAATGTCATAGGATTTGAAGGTAGTTACCATCAGCATCATCAATATATAAAAAGTGGTAGGCGTAATTCCCGGCCACGTAACATTCAAAAACTGCTGCCAGCGATTCGCTCCGTCTAACGCTGCCGCTTCATACAGGTCTTTGGAAATTCCCTGGAGCGCGGCAAGATAAACAATCATATAATACCCCATGCCTTTCCATACCGTCAGCCCTATAATGGTGGGCATTGCCCATGTGGTAGATGCCGCCCATCTTGGCGGATTTACAACGCCGAGTGCGCGCAGGATACTGTTGACCGGTCCAATCTCCGGATTGAACAATGCCATCCACACCACCGCAATTGCAACCAGGGACGCCACATACGGGAAAAATAACACGGAGCGGAAAAATACTCTTCCTTTCAGGGGTTTATTCATCAAAATTGCTAAAAACAAAGCTATGGCCATTGTCAGCGGCACTGTTACCGCCGTATAATAAATTGTGTTCTTTAAGGAAATCCAAAAGCTTTTGTCCTTCAAAAACATATAAAAGAAATTCTTAAGCCCTACAAACTGAATGGGATTCCCTGAATCCCACTGGCAGAAAGCAAGAATCAGTGAAAATATAATCGGTACAAAGGTAAACACAAAAAATCCTGTCAGGCTGGGCAAAATAAAGGAATACGCAACCAGCGTTTTTTTCCTTTTCAGGTTTGACCCCCTATCCCCCTTATTTGGGCGGCTTAATTTATCCATAAAAACTCCTCCCTTACTGTGGAATCTGGCATGAAAGCCGCCCAAAACGCATGCCTTTGGGCGGCTTTTCAAAATCAGCTGCTTTTCCTCTGATTATTCTTCCAGAACAGCCTTTACTCTGTCAATCATGTTCTGGACACCTTCTTCCGGTGTAATGCTCTTCGTCATAATCGCACTGTTTTCTTCTTCCATTATTGTATAAATTTCACCGCCCTTGGCATTCATGGGCTGTTCAATTACTTTCTTTTCACAGGATATATATTTTGCCAGGTTGTCCGGCGCCCCTGGGTAAACCTCTGGTGCCGCATCAAAAACTTCCTCCACCGCTCCCAGGCTATAAGCCGGAATAATGCCGCAGGATGCCAGAATCTTTGCCCCATCCTCGCCGCAGACATATTTCATAAACTGCCATGCCTCCGCCGGATGCTTTGCGTATGCGCCGATCGATACCGGGGTAACGCCTCCAATACAATTTTCGTTGCCCATTCCGTCATTGTTGGGCATAGAACATACACCCCAATTAAAGTCCTTGGCATTTTCAAATAAATTATTAACAAACCATGTACCCATCTGCAGCATCGCTACCTGCTGATTGTAAAATATACCGGTGTAATGAAGATTCGAGGATGTGAGCATACCATAATCAAAAATGACTCCTTCATCCTGCATCGCCAGGAATTCCTTGTAATAGGGGATCAGGGCATCATATGTGTCCGGATCGTCAAAAACGAAATCTTCCGTCCTGGCTGCATACATGTAAATATTTCCCATCCACTGCGCCACAAGCGCGCCATAAACCTTGTCATTGCCCTCGCCGCTGGTCATTTTTGTCGCCAGGGCATGATATTCTTCCATGCTCATTCCATCTTCCGGGTAAGCAACTCCTGCCGCATCAAACAAATTCTTATTATAATACAACAGGTTGTTATCATAGCGGAAGGGAAGTGCATAGGTATGTCCCTCCAAGCTGAGCGCATCAACCAGGCCTGCATAGGCGCCGGCGTCAAAGTCTGTGTCGCTTCCAAGCAGGTCATCCAGTGCATACACATGTCCCTGATTAATCAGCGCCGCCAGACTGGGCGTTCCCTTTGTAAACACTACGTCAAAATCTTGGTGACCCCCTAATTGGGTGGTAATAACCGTATCATACTCATCTGACGAAAATTCTACAATTTCAATGGATATATTCGGATATTCTGCATGAAAAGCGTCAAATATGGTTTTATAATATTCTGTGTTGGAATAATCCCATATTGCCACCTTGATAGTCACGTCTTCACCTGTCGCCTCCGCAGTATCTGCCTGCTGGGGTTCCGCCTGCGTCCCATTGGTTTCCACACCATCCTCCGCCGGACTGCTTTCCGGAACATTATCCTTCCCCCCGCATCCTGCCAATAACCCCGCCGTCATGACAACTGCCATGATGCCTGCAATTAATCTCTTTTTCATCCTTTTCCCTCTCTTTCTCTTTCAATTGTCAGAAACCGGCTTCTTGTAATAAAGATTTTACCAGAACAATCTGTTTTAATATTGTAAAATAACACTCACAATTATAAAATTCTATATTTCTTTTATATTTTTCTCTCTTCTTTTTTCTATTTTTCCAATTGTTTCCACCAGATGCGTGACTGCCCATTCCATAGCATCCCTTGTCAGCCTTCCTTTCCCATAGCCCTCCAGGATCTGGCGGATTACCGGAGGTCCTCCCGGCATGATAATATCATTCCCCGCCGCAACAGCGTCAGCTCCGTTTACGGCAAAATCCATATCTCCCCAATCAGTAACAACAAAACCTTTAAACCCCCATTCCTCCCTTAAAATTGAGGTACACAATTCCTCATTTCCTCCGGCAAAGACCCCGTTTATTTTATTAAATGAAGTCATAAGGCATAAAATCCCCGCCTCCTTTATCAACATCTCAAAGGGCTTCAGATAAAGCTCTCTTGCCGCCCTCTCCTGAATAATAGAATCCACGGCATCATAATTTTTCTTTTCGCACCCCCGGCGATAAGTTTCCTGTTCATTTATGGCAAAATGTTTCGGGCAGACCAGTACCGGATGATTTTCCTGAACCCCCTTGCTGATCTCACAGGCACTGACTCCTGTCAAATAAGGGTCTTCTGAAAAAAACTCAAAATTCCTCCCCCCCAATGGATGCCTATGTAGATTCACTGCCGGCGCCAGCCAGATATCTACCTGCCGTTTCCGGCACTCCTCCCCCACAGCATTGCCAAATTCGTACCATAATTTTCTGTTAAAGGCACACGCCATCAACATTTCCGCAGGCCACGCAACCGCCCCGATCCCCGCAGGACCGTCTTTATAAAAGACCGACCGGATCCCCTGGTCAACAATCGCCGGAGAAACATACCCCCGGACGCCGGTGGGATGGCTATTGGTGGTAAGCGGTCTCCCTGCCTGGTCAAAAATGGTTCCCGGAACACCGTCCTCCTCAAACGCCGAAAAAGGAAGCCCTGAGCCATAGCCCACACACAATGCCGCCAGTTGCTCAACCGTCAGCTTTTGAACCTGATCCGCTTTCACTTCCCTGCTGACCTTCGTTTCCTCCTTCCGGATTTCCCCGCCCAGGGTAAACTGGCACTTTTCCCCGTTCTCTTCCCTCCCATTCTTTTGCAACGATAAGAACGTAAGCTTTCCCCGGTTGCAGGGACGCAAGCCGATTCGGTTTTCGCACTGCTTTATGATAATATCCTTTTCAACCCTTACCCGGATCACTGTCTTTGTATTTCTGGAGGAATTGCCCGTCCGAATTTGATATTTTCCCTGTTCAATCACATAAGCGGCGGATTTTTCATCATAGCAGCTCCATTCCCGCCATGGTACAAAAAGATGTACGCTCTCGCTCATTCCCGGCTGGAGCAGCTCTGTCTTTTCAAATCCCTTCAACTCCTGCTCTGCACGGTTCATCCTGCTTTGGACGGATAAATATAACTGTACCGTCTCTTTTCCCGGCATATTTCCCACATTAGCCACATTTTCTATAATTTCAATACCATCCGGTCTTTTTTCCGCCCGGACAAAGGTTATCTCAAATCTGGTATAAGACCTTCCAAATCCAAAGGGAAACAGCGGTTCTATCCTGAAAGTATCAAAATAGCGATACCCGGCATAAATATCCTCCCAATAGAAAGTAACGGGACTTTTTGCAAACCCTGCGCTTCCGTTTTCCGCAGCGCTTAACCCATAGCTGTCATAGGTAAGCACATTGTCAGTATGCTCTTTATCCCATGAAAAATGCGCAGCCGCCGGATAGTCCTCATACCTTTTTGCCACTGTCACAGACAGCTTCCCTGAGGGGTTTACATTCCCCACAAGAATATCCGCCAACGCCGCCGCCCCTTCTTCTCCCAAAACGCCGGCAAATAGCATACTCTTAATGCTTTTGTATTCTTCCGTCCACGACAGGTCAATCCATCCATTGATATTTAAAACCAGGACAACATTGGGAAAACAGCTGCAAACCTGATCCACAAGTCTTTTTTCACTGTCCGTAAGGTAATAATCCCCCTCAAGATGACGGTCGCATTCCTCCCCGCCGGAATTTCTCCCAATCACCAGAATCGCCTTATCTGTATATCTTCCTGCCTGCCGAAGTATCTCTCCAGGAATTCCATACTCACTTGCCGGCGCATGGTATTTTCCAAACAGCTCATACATAAGCCCGCTGTTTTTCCCCTCGCCGGACGTTATTTCGTATGCCTCCTGCTTCCCTTCCTTTTCCCCCGCGGCAATCTGCCTGTCATAAAACTCTTTTATGACAGGTTCTACCTTTATTCCTGCCTGAATACACGCCTCCTGGATCGTACAGCTTTTGGGGGAATGGACTGTTCCAGATCCGTTTCCTGCATAAACGGTACTGATTTGCGCCCTTCCAAAAAGCGCCGCTTTTGCTCCCTTTGAAAAGGGGAGCAAATGTTCTTTGTTTTCCAATAATACAATTGCTTCTTCCGCAATTTTCCTCGCTGTTGCCCTGGCATCCATCTGTTTTCACCTTACCCTTTCCATATCCGACAGGGGTTTTTATTCCGGCTCATCCTTTTATCATCAAATGATATTGTATCCCCGGAATTTCCCCGTTTAACCTAAAGCAAATACCCTTTTCTGATTTCCATCCCTCTATTTTGGCAAGCACGTCCCCAACCGGGGTTAAAATGGAAAGTTCCGCCGCTTCTGCTTTTACATAAAGCGCTCCCTCCAATGTCTCCGCGTACAGCCTGCCTTCCAGAACTGCTTTTGTGAAAGCGCGTCCCGCCTGCTTTTGTCCCGGCTGATAAACTGTCTCATCCATTCCGGTATCTCCCATTGCCGTTAATATATACTCCTTTGCCTCAGCAAACGCCTTTCCCTCTGTTCCCATCAGGGCAAGGGTAATCCTTTCGTTTTCTGATTCCACCATAATCCGGTCGGAAAGAGGAATTTCACCCTTTGGCATGCCGCTGAAGTAAGCGCAATGGGAGGTGTGAATCCTATATTGGCAATGTTCAGGGTCAAATATTATTTCCTTTGTATCGGAAATAAATTTTCCTTCTACCAGCCCTGTATCCTTCTGCAAAATCCCCCATTCCTTCATTGCCCGATCCATTATTTTTGCAAATCCGCTGTAATCTCCGTCCCGGGAAATTTGCGCAATCTCATCGAACACAAGCGCCTGCTCTCCCAAATGCACGCCCCTTTGGATTTCCCGCGTACCTTTTGCTGCCTGCGCCAGCCGCTTCTTCTCTTTGCTCCTCCGCCACGCATCCCTGTACAACGACCATGCATAATAAACCCCGTGCCGTGCATCCGACAGGTCGGCTCCGTTCAAAAAGCCTGCATTTACAGCCACGTCCGCATCCCCCTGATAGCACTCGCCGCCATCCAGGAAAACGCTTCGCATAGCCGTCACATAGGGGAAAAAAGTAGATGGCATTGCATGGGAAGCTGGCAAAGTCCTCAGATCGTTTTGTGTGTAAACCACATCCACCCGGTTGTTTGCCGGAGCTACCAGCCCCTTTAAGAAAACGAATGCCATAAAGCCCCACTGGCACACAACCGCCGGATCATTGTATACATCAAATATACTTAAAATTTTATCCGCAGGCTGATCATCCCAGCGCTCAGAAGTATGGTGGTTATAAAGGATCAAGCCATCCCAATCATTTAAACACGCGTAAGCAACTGTATGCACAAGGGATGTAGAGTGAAAAGGATGCAGCCCATATTCATTCCATTCGCTGAGCATAAAGGGCTTCCCCTCCACCGCCGCCATTGCCCCAAGGCTGAGCAAGGAGGTGGCTCTTGCATTTCCCCCTTTCTGCATTGTCAGCGGGTTGAAAGACACATATTCCCTGGGACCCAGCACATAATAGGTATTATCCTGCACAGGTAGCAGAGGATGGTTAAAATAGCTGTTATTTTCAATCACATCGCCATCTATATGCCCGTAAATATCAGCTGCGCCGGTCAATAAATTGCTGGTAACGATCGGCACGCTTACGCCCAGGGAATGAAGATAATCTTTCATCATTCGATAGAAATTCCGATTAATCCCTATTCCAAATTCCATAAAATCCCCATACCGGGCGGCATTTACTCCGCATTCCCACGCTGCCGCCGGATCATTGACCGGCTGATATGCCTCTCCGTCCACTCCCAGTACCGTTCCTTTTTCCGGATCCTCCTCATCCCCCAGGGCGCAGCTCCCGTCATTTGTCCATGCCTTTTTCAACTGCTCCCTGGTGCCGTACTTCATCAGCAGGAAATGATTAAACCGCTTCTGCACCTCATCTCTATAGGGCTGCATGTCCTCCCTGCCGTCCGTCCCCATGGTACCGTTTATGGCGGACTCCTCATTGTTGATTTGAACCACAACTACGGCGGGATCATCTACAAGCGCCAGGCCTGTGTATGGGTTCACGTGACATAAGAGCATCTTTGCATATTCTTTTTGCAATTCAATCATACGCTTGTTATACATGGGAAAACGCTTCAGGCATGACCCCGGATTTCCCGGATAATCCAGCCCGTCTCCCTCTCTGAAGTCTCTCGCCACAATCAAGTCTATGTGCAGATAAATTCCTTTCTCCCTTAGCTTTGCCACAAAATAATCAAAGCGGTCAATACCTTCCCGGTTAAATTCTCTGCCGTTCCCCTTCTGATAATCCAGGAGCGGCGCTTCCTTACAGCTGCTCCAGCTCCCCGGCTCCTCGCCCACAGGGGCATCGGCGGCGTGCAGCCGGATGATGTTTACCCCCATGCTTGCAAAACGTTCCGCCATTTTATCTGCTGTTTCATGGTCCGGCGTATTGGATCTTGCCGCCACATTAAATCCCAGGAACCTTGCGCGGGTTCCGTCTTCAAAATAGAAATGCCCTTTTCTTACTCTCACAAATCCATGTTTTCCTGCAGGCGCATCAAGCAGGTAGGAAAAATCCAACACTCCTTTGTTTGCCTCCGTCTTATGAATGCTAATGTTCTTCTTCATATATCCTCCCTACAAATTTTCTCCATTTTCTTTTATAAGCCGGGCATACCACAGGGCGGAATCCTTTAAAATTCTTTCCTGGGTACGATAATCCACATAAATCAACCCAAATCGTTTATCATATCCTTCCGCCCATTCAAAATTGTCTAAAACAGACCAATATAGATACCCCAGGACTTGATATCCCTCATCCACCGCACGTTTTAATCCTTTCAAATACCATCTCAAATACTCAATTCTCTGGGGATCATGAACCCTTCCGTCGTTCATTTTGAAATCAGTATTTGCCATGCCATTTTCAGTGATCAGAATAGGAAGGTGATAGGTTTCCTGTAAAAACCGCACCGCCCAATAAAGTGCATCAGGTGTAATTGCCCACCCCATCGCCGTTCTTGGCATCCCAGGGTAAACAGCTTCGTTTTTTCCCCCTTCATCATCATAATTGTTGGCTTTATAACAATTATATCCCAGAAAATCCAGGGGCTGGCAGATCCATTCTCTTTCCTCTTCCCCCAGAACCTCTTCCAATGCCGGATGTATTTCATTCTTTAAAACAGGATTCAGCCACCAGCTTACCTGGCGGATATCTATCTTATCTGCAAACATTGCCTGTCTTGCCTTTTCAATCTCCCCTTCCGTCTCCTTCCATGGAACCAAAAGAGTGCCATCCATGGCAATCCCTATTTGGGGCGCCAGAACTGCTTTTTTGCGGATCATTCTCACTGCCTTCCCATGCGCCAGAAGTACATTTTTGGTCAGGATGCATACTTCCTTCAATGTTTTCACCTCTTTTGCCGGGCGAACCTCAAACGGCGCATGTCCTCCCGTGATATATCCGTTTCCAATAAATGTTGCCGCTTCATTAAAGGTAATCCAAAACGCCACTTTATCTGAAAGTGCCTCTGTCACAGCCTTTGCAAATTCTGCAAAGTAATTGCTGATTTCATCGCAAAACCACCCTCCTTTTTCATGCAGCCACATTGGAAGGTTCCAATGATACAAAGTACATATTGGCGTTATCCCGGCATTCTCCAGTTCTTTTACCAGGTTCTTATAAAACCGGATTCCTTTTTCATTGATTTCATGCTCCCGCGGCATAATCCTTGGCCAGCTTACCGAGAACCGATAGGCTTTTAAGCCCATTTTTTTCATAAGCGCCACATCCTCCCGATAACGGTGATAATGGTCGCATGCCATGTCGCCATTATCCCCATGCTTTACGTAATGCGCTGCAAGGGCATCCCAAATTCCAGGACCTTTCCCCTCCTCACAATGCGCCCCTTCTATCTGATAGGCGGCGCTCGCCGCTCCCCAAAGAAACTCTGATGAAAATCCCATTGCCCAACCTCATTTCCTGTGTATTTTATTTTCCTGCTATGGCTCTCATTCTATCATACATTTCTCCTCACATATTACAAAATACTATTCAAAATTGTAATATTATATCTTGCTTTTTATAATTTTAACGCCTATACTAAAAACAAAACTTCACAAGAGAGGTCTTGTTATGGATTATATTTCTTTTTGTAAAAATTTTTTTGGCGCCACAAATATTCCCATATTTCTCCTGAAAAATGGACAGGTAGAATATTCCGCCATGATGGAGACGCTGCCTGTAACTTCCCAGGCGGCATGGCGGATTTATCCCACAGATCACAACCCCGGCTTTTGCGGCTATTCTCCTGATCTGGAATATGGCAGAGTACAAATTGAAAATACGGATTACGATTTAATCATAGGTCCCGCCTTCAGCGTACCTGTTACAAGCCAACTTGTTCGGCAGTTTATGCGCGAATTGACGATTCCTTTGAACGCACGGGAACTGCTTACCGAATTTCTTTGTGCAATTCCCAGAACCAGCCATCTGCAGCTCTGCAAATATCTTGCTTTTCTGCATCTGTGCGTGAACCATAAAGAAACTGACTTCCATGACCTGAATCATATGAGCACAGATTATTCCGACAGCACAGACAGCTATCCTTCCAATGACATTATAGAGTATATGGAAAATGATGATTTCCATAATTCTTACTACTTCGAGCTTGAAATGTATCAGTATGTACGGGATGGAAATATGGAACAATTGAAAGCATTTCTGCATTCCAGTAAGATGTCCTGGAAAGAAGGGAAAATGGCTCACACCCCTATGCGCCATTCCAAAAACATTTTTATTGGTTTAGCCACAAAAGTAGGTATGCTTGGCGCTATTCCCGGAGGAATGGATATAGAAAAAACATATCAGCTTATCGATTTTTATGTTCAAAAATGTGAATACCTTCTGTCGATTGAAGAAATTCATAAACTTCAGTATATTATGATAATGGATTTTTGCCAACGGGTTAACGAAGCACGCATTCCCGAAAGTGTTACCAGCGAAATCTATCAATGCATGGATTACATCCGTAACCACACAAACGAGCCAATCAGCATTGAAGACATCTCCAGGCAAATTCACCGCAGCAGTTCCTATACCATGAAACACTTTAAGGAAGAACTGGGCATGCCTATAAGCGCTTATATTACAAAATGCCGCCTGGAAGATGCCAAAAGACTGCTGGCATACAGCAACAAAAGCCTGGCAGAAATCAGCAGTTATCTCTGCTTTTCAAGCCAGGCATATTTCCAAAATGTTTTTAAAAAGCAATATGGGACTACCCCCCTGCAATACCGCAAAAAAGAACATCGATCAAAAACTTCCTTAAAAAAGACCACTTAATTTAAAAATACCGGCTGCCCTTACCTAACCTTGTTTTTGCGCTCCATCTTATTTTGATACATCATCTGATCCGCCTTCTTCAATAACACCCTGTAATCAGGCTCTCCATCTGTCATACAATATCCAAGAGAAAACCGAAGGGGAACCTTGATTTTCCTGTTCAGCGCCACATAACTGTTAGACTGCATATCCTCCAACGACCTTGCAACCTGCATGAGATCGCCCTTACTGTCATAACCATACAGGAACAAAACAAATTCATCTCCGCCCTGTCTTGCCGCCACGCTGCTTCCTGCTCCCGCATCGGCTATCGCCTGCCCAATTTTCCTCAGATAAATATCTCCTTTCTCATGCCCGTAGGTATCGTTGATTTCCTTAAGTCCGTCGGCATCTATCATAAAAATCATACTATGCCCAAGCTTTTCCGGTTCATCAAACAGCTGCTCCAGCTTTACATCCAATCCCCGTCTGTTGTACAAACCTGTCAGAGCGTCTATATCTCTTTCCTTTTCGATTTCCATTCGTTTGGTGATCTCAACCGTTACGTCCACTGCAACGCCAAATACTTCATTCCCATCTCTGATTTCTTCCAAACGTATGAACCGCTCCCCCTGTTGATAAACTCCCTGTTCCTCCGCCAGGGGATGTTCTTTTATTTTATCAAGAAATTTGATAAACGCGCCCGGATCCGATGCAAGCTGTTCCATTTGACCTTTGTCCACAGATAAGATCTTTGGGATTTCCTCTGTGTAACGCACTTTCCTTATATGCCCGCCATATTCGTATGTCCCTATGCGGATATTGGTCTTGCTGAGGGCATAAGACATTTTCTTATTGTTGTCCAGCAGGCTTTTTACCATAGAATTCATGTAATTACTTAATTCTATAAATTCAACGCTGCTTCTTACATCTACCCTTTCTTCCATGTTGCCGTCCGCAATGGCTTCCAGCTTTTTATTTATTTCTCCGATTTTCATTACCACATCCCGATCCATATAGCGGACTACAGCCCTTACAAGGAACAACGCTACGATCGTCAGGCTTATGAAAATCCAAAACATGGTAGTTGGCACCTGCTGATAAAGACTGCTTACCGCAACTGCTCTTCCAATATAATTAGCGCCTGTCTTTTTAAAGACACAGAAAAAAGATTCTCCGTTGATTTGCGTATGAAACCTGCTGATACTGTTTTGCATATTATTCAGGCGTATTCCGATATCAGATGCATCAGCGCCCACAATTTCCAAATCTGTGGCGCCTATAATCTTTCCGCTTTCCGCGTCTATGGCATAATAGCTGGCCTCCGCGTTGACGCGAAACAGGGAGAAGATATAGGACAGTTCGTTTTTCTCCGTAACCTTCATCACATTGTCAGGCTCCATCCCCACCTGTACAATAAATTCTCCGTTTTTACTCCATACAGCAGAATACTGCATGGGCTTCGCCTCCGCTGTATTTGGAGTGATATCCTGCACAAGCGCTAAGCTTTTATCCTCCAGCATCGGCTTGAAAAACATCATTTGCTCACCCGAATCAAAGGTATAGTCAAAATATTGAGGATGGGTTCCCGTAAAAATACGTCCTGTCTTGTCAAACACGTGGATTTCATCGATCTCCACCGATTCTGCTATTTCTTTCAGTTCCTCCACGCTTCGTAACACCGCAGGATCACCTTCAATGACGCGTGCCACAATTTCCGCATTATGCAGGCAGGTCTGCCTGTATTCCTCCTGAATTTCCGCAAGCTCCTGCTGGTTTTCTTCCAGCATCGATTCAATCTGCGCTATGGTTCTCACCGCAGTTTCATACGCCTGCCTCTGCTCCGTTATAATTTGTACATAAAGCAGCATCGTAAGTATGAATATAACCAAAACGCAGATGATCTTATACAGATATCTACTGATAAGTGTTTTAAGTGTCTGCATAATTTATCTCTTTACCGCATTTTTAATGATATACTAATTATTCTCAGGCAATACCATCGTTTCTAATATTACTTCAATAGTATACAATAGCCAATTATGAAAAAACTTCTTTATCCTGAATCGACCCGAAACTGCATTCAATCTACCGTAAGAATTTCGGATATCATGCAATGCCCTTTTCCTTTATGTTCTATGTTTTCAATTTTCATTGCCTATCATACCTTTCTCACATAAAAAATTCAATATTTTTGGGATAACTTCGACATTTTTGGGATAAATTTGTGATAAATTGGGATAAACTTTGAGTATAAATGTCGTCAAATTCTTTTGATTATGCTATAATTCCCTATATCATTTTGGAAAGGAGAAATGCCTTATGACCACACCCGTTTCATTTGCATAGCGTGGCTATTGCAAATAAAACTGAAGATGTAATAGCTTACGCATTGCAATGGAAATCAACAGGAGATGCAAATGAGCTATTCAAAGAAAATAGAATATGAGATTGTTCCTAAAGAGACTTTTTCTGTGATCCGCAATTGCCCCGGCTGCAGCAGAAAAACACACTTTCAAAATACCAAAAAGTTTCGCGTCAACGCCAACGGCAGCAGACTGGACGTATGGCTGATCTATCAGTGTGAAAACTGCAAGCACACCTTTAACCTTACCGTTTATGAACGGCAGAAAGCGGCGTCCATTCCCCAAAAGGAATATGAACGCTTTTTAAGCAACAATGAACAGCTTGCCGATGCATACGGCAAAAATTTACAGTTTTTCAAGAAGAATAAAGCGGAAGTGGATTTGCAGAATGTAGAATATGTTTTTCAAAAACTGGCGGAAAACATAACCGACTGCCGTCATGATCCTCAGACCTATATCATCATCCATAACCCCTGGGGACTGAAGCTTCGCCCTGAAAAACAGATAGCGGAAATTCTTACACTGTCCAGAAGTAAAGTCAAAAAAATGCTGGAACAGGGAGAGTTGAAAATGGACGCCGTGTCCTCTCAACTGATCTCCTTCTATGTTCCGAACCACTTTACAGGACAATCTTAACGAACAGTCCAGCCCCGTCCCAGGAGCTGGACTTTCGTCTTACTTTTTACTTTTACAATGCCATTTCCAGTATTTTCCCGCTCATCTCCAAATCCACATTATGTCGTTCGGACATTGCCGTCATTCCATGTTCTTTAAGCTTCTCCAATATTTCCGGTATATTTTCTCTGCTGATTCCATAGGCAGATAGATGGGTGTTCATTCCCATACTTTCAAAAAAGTCTCTGGTTTTGCGAATTGCCAGATCAATCTTTTCATCATCTGTCCCGTCGCAGATTTGCCATACCCGCTGTGCAAACTGTAACAGTTTTTCTCTTTTCTGCACCCTGCATACCTCCATCACCGCCGGCCAAAGAATCCCCGTAGTTGTACCGTGATCTATGCCATAAAGTACTGTCAATTCCAATCCAATCATATGAGTAGTTCCGTCCATAGGCACTCCGGAATTCACGAATCCATTCAGCGCAACGGTTGCTCCCCATACCAGATTTGCTCTTGCCTCATAATTCGCCGGATCTGAGACTGTCGCATTTCCGATTTCAATCAACGTTTGCAGCACTCCTTCCGCCATACGATCCTGTATTCTCGCTCCTACCGGATAGGTGAGGTAGTTCTCAGTAATATGTACAAAAGTATCTACAACCCCATTTGCCACCTGGCGCTTTGGCAGCGTGGCGGTAATGGTCGGATCCAAAATCGAAAACTGGGAATATATTTTTTCACTGTATACCAAGGGTTTTCCGCCCTTATAACTAATACATGCTCCATTGTTCATTTCAGAACCGGATGCCGGAAGGGTTAGAACCACGCCATAGGGAAGTACACTGCCGATCCTGCCCAGGGTTTCCTCCGAGAGAGATCCTATTCCCAATTGTAACAGTTCTCCCGGGTCACCGCTGTAATCAGATCCTATGGCAATAAATTTCGTGCCGTCGATCACAGAACCTCCTCCCACTGCAAGGAGATAATCAATTTTTTCCCTTCTTACCATGTCCATCCCTTTTAGCAATGTTTCATATTGCGGGTTTGGCTCGATACCGCCAAATTCAAATACCGTCCTGTCTCCCAGCGCAGCCTTGACGCGGTCGAGAAGCCCCGTACGTCTGGCGCTTCCTCCGCCATAGGTAATCAGCACTCTGGCATCCTCAGGAACATATTGGTTCACAGCATCCAATCTATCCTTTCCAAAAATAATTCTCACCGGATTATAATAATCAAAGTTTAACATTGTTTTCCTTCCTTTCCATTGTCATGTAAGGGGAATTGCCTCTCCGATCGCATAGAAGCCTCTGGTTCTTCCCTCAATATAAGCATCGTTCAGAATTTTAAAGCCGCGCCTTAAAAGAATTTTCCCCGAAGACACTCCAACAAGCGCATTCATTTCGCCTTTTTCCACTTTCCATTTCATATCTTCATCCAAAAAAGCCAATTGACTCATTTTTACAGTGAATTGAATTCTCTTTTCTTCCTGCGCCTCCAGTCCTGTTTTGGCAAAACCTGCAAGCATCATGTAAGGACGTATCACAGATGCCTGTACATCCTCAATATATAGCTGCGGTACAACCTCCCCATAACGGTTTCCCGTATTTTTAATATCCACCGTCAACACCAGCTCACCCTCAGCCTCTATTTCATCCGCTGACACAGTAAGATTGGAAAAAGAAAAATCGGTGTAAGACAACCCATGTCCAAAATCATAGACAGGACGGTTATCTGTATTGATATATCCGTATAAGGATGCGTAGGTTCCTTCCTTTCCGGCATTGTGATATCCCGTTCCTCTCGGCTGACCATAGTAAGTCGGCAGCACATCGCCGCTTCTTGCCGCCGTTACAGGCAGCCGTCCTCCAGGCTCGCTCTCTCCAAAAAGAACCTTTGCCAGCTCCTCAAATCCGTACTCTCCTAACTGCCACACCTCTAAAATAGCGTCAAAGTGAGAAGTGACAAACCCATTCATCAACGGTCTTCCGTCCATATGTATTACAATGGTTTTCTTATTCAATCGGTAAATATCTCTGGCGAATTTTTCCTGCATTCCCGGCAGATCTATGTTGCTGTTGTCGATTCCCTCTCCGTTTGTGGCAACCGCTCCCCAGCCGCTTTGACCTCCTAAGGTAAGGATCACAGCCTCCGCCTGTGCCGCACAATTCAGCGCCTCTTCATACCCGGCAAGACAGTTTCCGGTATAAGAAATGCCCTGGGCAAAAGACACCTGACAATCCGGCGCCAAATCTCTTATCGCCTCAAACAGCGTTTTGGCTTTTGGATATACCTTTCTGATCATCTCCTCCACATAAATCGGCGTTTCGCGCAGTTCACCGGGAAAGCGCTGATAAACGGAAGCCATTTTTTGTCCGGTATTTTGCCTCGGTTCTGTATTATTGTTAAGGTCGTCCTCTATCAGATCCAGCATTCCCGCATATGAATATGCTCCAAATAACGACCGGATACGATCTCCATGGGGTCCTACAACTGCAATTTTTTTATGAGATTTGTCAAGAGGAAGTAAAGCCCTCTCATTTTTCAATAAGGTAATGGCTCCCCGCGCCATCTCCCGGCATACCGTTTCACTTTTGGCATTTTCAAAAACTGCCGTTTTCACTTCCTGTTCCTGATAAGGTTTTTCAAATAAGCCCATACGAAATTTCAATTCCAAAAGCCTGAATGCAGAACGATCGATCAAACCTCCATCCAGGCGTCCATCTGCAACAGCTTTTTCCAAATCATGGGAATAACCCAGTGGCGCCGGATATTCCACATCAATTCCCGCCTCCAGCGACATAATGCCTGCTTCCGTATAATCCGATGCAATTCGGTAGGGTTCAACCAAACGGTTGATTGCAAAATAATCAGATACCACCAGTCCCTGAAAGCCTAATTCGCCACGAAGCAGATCTGTCAGCATTTTCTTTGAGGAAACAACCGGTTCCCGGTTGATGCTTCCATACGAGTTCATAACGCTTATCAGACCAGCTTCCGTAATTGCCGCCTGAAATGGCTTACAGTGCACTTCCCTGAGCTCTCTTTCCGTAACATTATTCTGTGCCTGGTTTAAACCACATTCTGAGATGCCGTGTCCCACAAAATGCTTTCCCGTTGCCGCCACCATACACTCACCGTCGCCCCTTTGTATTCCTTTTACAAAAGCCGCGCTCATAGCTGACGCAAGGGTTTCATCCTCTCCGTAGGTCTCCATAAGGCGTCCCCACCGAGGATCCCGGCAAATGTCAAAAACCGGCGACAGGGCATGTCTGAAACCAATCTCTTGCAATTCTTTGCCAATGTATTTTGCCATTTCCTCCATTAACCCGGGATTCCAACCGGATGCCTGAGCAATTGCCGATGGAAATGCAGTCGCCTGGGGAAATAATCCCCCTGCAACCGCTTCCATATGAATCAGCGCCGGAATATGAAAACGAGATTTCTCCATTACCTGCTTTTGGATTTTACAGATCAGTTTCCTCATGCTTTCAGCGCTTTCAATCACGACAGATACTCCAATGGTTCCCAGCCCGGCGGATATCAGCCCTTCTGGATCCGCCGTGTTTTTTCCCTTAAAAAACGCACAGCCTAATTGATCTATTTTTTCTTCCATGGACATCCTGCTGAGAAGGTCTTCCGCCCGCTCCCGGGGTGATAACGATTTATCTTTATATTTCTCCATGATCTTTTTCCTTTCCGTATGTTCACAGTGTCCATGCACAGCCTCTATTGTCCCATGAATTCGCTGACATTATCTTTTGTAACTGTCTTAAATGGCACATTGATATCCTCAATTTCAGACGCGTCCACGCCGTCCCTGATTTGTCCGCACACATTAATGAATGCCTCCGCCTGTCCATGAGCATCCTGAAAAACTGTCATCGTCATTTTCCCCTGGGAAATAGATTCCAAAGCTCCATCGCTTCCGTCAAATCCCAGCCAGATTGCCTGACTTGCGTCCAGTCCTGCCGATTCATATGCCGTGATACCGCCTAAAATAACGGAATCGTTAAATCCTGCTACCACCTGCAGCTCACCATATGCCTGCACCCAATCCTCCAAAGCAAGGACGCCATCGTCAATATTCCCGTCTACATTCAGGCTCGCCACGATCGTATAGGAAACTCCATTTGCTGCCAGCGCATCCTCAAACCCTTTTTTGCGGTCCGCTGACTGTTGGTCGCCGGATGGTCCTGCAATATACCATATTTGATTATCCGCTTCCTTATCCAAGATAGAGCTTAAATATTCTCCCTGAAGATAGCCTCCCTCATAATTTTCTGACCCAATATAAATATAACCGGGATAGTCTTCACCGCCTGCAATCGAAGTGAGGGTTGAGACAAGGGGAATATTCTTATCTTTGCACATATCCAGCACCGGCACCGTGGCGTCTCTGTCGCACCAAATACCTGCTACCACCTTTGCATCCTGTGTAATCCAGTTTTCCGCATTCTGAATCTGAGTCATAGGGTCAACGTCGCTCTGGGTGACAAGTGGTCTCATTCCCGCTTCTTCCGCTAATTTTTTCACGTAATTGCCAAATTTCAAACAGTATTCGCTTTTATCTGTAGACATATCAAAACCGATTACAAATTCTCCCTGCTCCTGGGGCGCCTGCTCCGAAGACGCGTCTTCTGTCTGCTCCTGGACGCTTACTTCCGCTTTTTCACCCGCGTCGTCCGCCCCATTTTCTGAATCTGTATTGCCAGCGCAGCCTGCCAGCAACGTAATCCCTACTGCCATAATGAACGATAACACTCTCTTTTTCATTCTTTTTTCTCCTTTTCCTATGGTATTATAATTTTTTATGCCTTCCCATGTCCTTTTTTCGTGTTTAGATCAAGCACCACTGCCAAGGCAATCAGCACGCCTTTAATAATCGTCTGCCAGCTGGAATCCACTCCCGCCAGCACTAATACATTATTGATAATCCCGATAATAAGAGACCCCACAACGATTGCTTTTACTCCCCCTACGCCGCCGGTAAACGCCGTTCCGCCGACAATCGTTGCTGTAATAGCATCAAACTCATAGCCTGGTCCCACTGTGGGCTGCGCCGCAAGCATACGGGATGCTGTGACCATAGCGGCAATTCCTGTAAGCGCCCCCGCCATTACAAACGTAACGATAATCTGAAGACTCACATTAATACCGGCAGCCGCTGTCGCTTTGGTATTGCCTCCTGTGGCATACATCTGCAAACCAAACCTGGTCTTTTTCATAATAATGTGGACAATAACCAAAACAACCACAAACAAAATCACCATAACGGGAACTCCCAAAACAGTACCCTGGCCCAGCCATTTCAATTTCTGAAGTCCGGTAATCGTCTGTCCGTTGGTATAAAGACTTGCCGCGCCCTCCGCCACATTCATCATTGCTAAAGTTGCAATAAAGGGCGGCAGTTTAAATTTGGTAACCAGTACGCCACTGATCAGATTAATTGCCATTCCGGTAGCAATCGCCGCAAGAAAAGCTAAAAATACGGAACCTGTAGTCAGCATAATCCTTGCGCCCACACAGGAAGCAAGCGCCAGCGTCGTTCCGGCTGCCAGATCTATAGAGCCGCTCACGATCAATATTGTTTCCGCACATGCCACGATGCCGAAGGGAACGATCTGCTTCACAACATTGGTCAGATTCGATACTTTTAAAAACTTAGGTTCCAATATTGCCGCGCATATAAACGTCAGAACCAAAACCAAAAAAATACCGTATTGGCGGATGAGACTACTCGCTGATTCCTTTCTTAAATGATTTTGTACTTTTTCAAATTTGCCGCTCATCCCTTCTTCCTCCCTTTTTTGACAATTAACTCCATAATAGCGTTCTGACTCACATCTCCATGTGCAAATTCACCGATCACACTGCCTCCATCTACCACCAGTATCCGATGACTTACGCCAATTACTTCCTGCATTTCGGAACTGATAAACACAATTCCCATTCCCGCTACCGCATATTCATTCATCAGACGATATATCTCCTGTTTTGCCCCAATGTCAATTCCGCGTGTCGGTTCGTCCAAAATCAAAACCTTAACATCCCTGATCAGCCATTTGGCAAGCACCACCTTTTGCTGGTTACCGCCTGACAAATTGACCACATGCTCCTCCGTATTGGGAACCTTAATGGATAATTTTTTTCTGATTTCCTCCACATCCTGATTGATCTTAGAATTTTCCAGAAAAAATTTTTTTGCATAAATATCGCCGCTTGGCAGAATAATGTTATGTTTCACGGACATTCCGCCTACAAATCCATCCTCCGCCCGATTTTCCGGCACCATTGCAATGCCTGCCTTAATTGCATCCACCGGGGATTTGATTTTAATTTCCATTCCCTCCAGATAGACGGCGCCTTCTGAATGGGGATCCAAGCCAAAAATGGCACGCACAATTTCACTTCTTCCGGCTCCCATCATGCCGGAAATTCCAAGAATCTCTCCCCGTTTCAAGCAAAACGAAACATCCTGGAACACTCCTTCTCTGCTCAAATGCTCTACTCGAAGCAGCTCTTCCTTTCCACACGAAGCTTTTTCCGGATATAACTCGTTTACCTTTCTGCCAACCATCATTTCAATAACTTCATTTTCCTCTGCATCCTCAATTGCCACACTGCCGATCCACTTGGAATCACGCATGACCGTAATCTGGTCACATATGGAAAAAACTTCGTCAAGCTTGTGACTAATGTAAACGATTGCAACGCCCTTTTCCTTCAGATCTCTCAAACGATTCATTAACTGTTTTGTTTCCACATCCGTAAGCGCCGAAGTAGGTTCATCCATTATAACCACCTGGCTGTTACGGGAGATCGCTTTGATAATTTCAACCATCTGGCACTGCGCTACATTCAGTTCACTCATTTTTGTCTTTGGATTAAATGCCAGCCCCAAATCCTCAATCAACTTTTTTGTCATATCATGGCGCTTTTTTTCCTCCAGCCATCCCAGCTTCGTTACCCCCACTTTTCTGCCAAGAAGAATATTGTCTTCAATTGTAAGCTGCGGAACATAATTCAACTCTTGCGGAACAATTGAAATTCCCGCTTCTAAAGCATCATGCTCATTCTTGAATTGAACCTTATTCCCATGAAAGAAAACATCCCCCTGGTAGCTGGCATAAGCGCCTGATAAAATCTTCATTAACGTAGATTTGCCTGCCCCATTCTCACCGACTAAGCCATGGATACTACCTCTTTTCAGTTCAAAACTGACATCCTGCAGTGCCTTAACACCTGGAAATGATTTTGAGATATGTTCCATCCTAACAATCGGTTCTTTCATAATCTCCTCCTCTCTTGTTTTTACTATTAGTTTTAAAACTTAGTTGTATAACTTTATTTAAATTGTACTTTAAAAAATATATTCCGTCAATAATCAAAAATAGACAAAAACGTAGATTCATTTTTGTCTATTATGCAAACAATTCTAAATTTTATAAAACAGCAAAACAGGCTGACACCTTTGTGTCAGCCCTTCCAATCACTTAGCTATATATCTCATCCTGAGCCAGATAATCATTAAAGACAAGTAACGCCGCCCCCTGCTTTTCCATCTCCTGATAGTCCATTTGATTATATTCTATTTTTGTCTCCGGATTTTTAAAATATCGAAATACCCTTTCACGTATTTCAGAAATAAAGTATGAACCTGCCTGAGAATATGCTCCAAAAATACTGATTCTGTCAGGATCATAAGCAAGTATAATATTATTGATTACAATTACAAAGTTTTTTATGACAGGTTCCAGTAGTTCCCTTGCAAAGCTGTCCCCATCGTTCGCCGCAGAAAAAATATGCCATGGATGAAGCTTTTCATTCCCCCTGTCATTTAAACGCGATTCAGGGTGAAGCGCCATCTCCTCTCGTCCTTTTGAAAGCATTCTCTGGACAGAGGTCGTGGATTCAAAACACCCATAGCGACCGCATCTGCACTGTTCTTTATCATTGGCGTCAACTGTCATGTGCCCAAATTCGCCCACATTCCCTTTACTTTGCATCAGCTTTCCCTGAACGATCACGCATCCTCCCGCGCCGCTTAGCTCTTCCCTGCTGTCATGCCCGATACATACTACCGTCTCTGTCCTCGCCTCCGTCCAGTTCAGCAATTCGCTATAACCGGCAAGCCGTCCGGAATTTTCTACAAAGACAGGAATATCCAGTGGCAGCTGTTCTTGTATATCCTTACATATATGCAAATCCGTACCCCATTGAGGCGAACAAATCGGATATACCACCGTTCCCTTTTCAAAAGACACCAAACCGGGAAATCCGATCATGATTCCACAAAGCTGCCCGGTGCTGATGCCGGAGTCCTTCAGCGTTTGACGAATCAGCCCGGCAGTACTGCTAACACATCCATCATACGATTCCAAAGGTATTTTTTCGACTGCCATATACCGTTGTTTCATAGATAAATCAAAAACACAGCCATAAATACCATCTAATCGTATTAAAACCACAAGACAAAAACAGAAATCCGGATTAATAGAAAACAGCATTGGTCTCTTACCGCCTTCATCCGTTGAGGTTCCCTTTCCTATGCTTTTTATGATACCTTTTTCCGTCAAATTACTTATAATTTTGGATATGGCTGTATTACTCAATCCTACATCGGTAACAATTTCTTTTATCGCTTGGTTTTCATGATGCCTTAAGGAATCAATTACCACTTTATAATTGCTATATTTGATGTTCTTAAGTTTTTTTCCACTTTTTCCCATATCCTTACTCATTCCCCCGCATGAAGCTTTACTAAATAACATATTAACATATAAAACAGAGTTTTAAAACATTTTTATGTTTCTTGAACATACTCCTTCAATAAGAGGTTTCTGTCATTTCAATACCGCATTCTTTCGCACACAAGGAGTACTCGTATTCTAATTTTCCCATATTCCGTTTTCAGCATCCTCTCACATTCAACTGCTTAATCTTGTCCACGAATAACCTCCTCTATCGACAAGGGCGGAACATCTTCAAATAAATGCTCCAATTCATTGTCCAATCCAAGCACAGTTGCTATTTTAATCAGGGAAAGAAAAGAAATCTCACCTTTTTGCTCAAAGCGCTTCAACGATCCCAGGCTTACCCCCGAAAGCTGGCTCAGCTTCTTCTGCGATATCTTCCGCTTTCTACGAACAGCCCGTATCCGCCCGGCAATCTGCATCTGTATTTCTACGGGTGTCTTTTTTAAAAAATAAAATGTAGTATTCATAGATAATATTTTAGCCCATATATCTTAAAAATACAATAATAAGCTAATATATTATCCAACTACTAAAATGCACTTTTGAGGAGCCTCCCCCACGATGATGCCCCTGGAAGCTGGATACACCATCAGTACTGCCTGCCGCCAGGGCACACTCTTATCAGGGCATGTATTCAGGCACAATATTTCTTCAGTCAGGGGGCGGGACACCCATTGGCAGATATGGCTTCAGGGCTTTCGTGAGAAATTGGTCATTTCACTTACGGAATAGGCGAATACCTAGGGAAATTCCGCCAAGGATGGCGGAATTAGGAGTATGCGGCACGGATGCCGCTATACTCCGCCCCGCACAGTTTTAGAAAACCTCCCCCATTCCGTTAGTGAAATCCAATTTCGAACATGACCTGAAACCATATCTGCCAACGGGTGTCCCGCCCCCTGACTGAAGAAATACTGTGCCTGAATACACGCTTTTCTCTTCCCATCCTCTTAACTTTTTCCACAAATGGTCCGAAATATAAAGTAACAAAGAGAACGGCATTACCATACACTATTCAAATACGCATCCAAGGAGGGATCGTCGCAGCAAAAGGATTTTCGAGTATTTTTATGGTGCATTCAGTAGTGGCTGTTCCCACGATTGGAAAAGTAAAGCGCGACAACCAGAATACCTCTTATTCTGATTCCGGAAACCAGTCTTCCAACGGCTCCTTCGCCAGAGTGCTTGAGGCAGCCAAAAACGAAGTTCAGGATTCCGCTATGGATTGCCACACCACCACTTATGGTCGTGACAGCCAGATCCGCACTTTCTTTTATCAGCCAAGGGAATATCACTTCTGAAGCTTAAGAGTCGGTCGCGGAAAGAAACAGGCTTTGGGGCACTTGCTCCAAAGCCTGTTTTGATTATATTGATATGATCACTGGACAACGCCGTTGCCCGTTCTTGTCCATACGATATTCTGGCTGATCATCTGGTCGATATCCATGCCGATGATTTCCGAAGCCCTTGCTTTCGCCGCAGCTTCATTGGCAGTGCCAAGATTTTTGTAGATCTCATATGCCGGTTTTTTGTTCCCATTCAGGTCAAAAAGTCCCAACGCCAAATGACTTTCCATCTCATGGGCATCATCCTTTTGTCTGAACAGGATAAAGGAGTCGATCTCAGGAATGGACGCCGCCTTCAGATAACCATAGGCGATAGACGCCTCCTGGGCGTCGGTACCAAAATCAGACGTATACCCGATCTCCGCAATGGAAATGCTCCTCACCTCTCCCGCCGGATTTAAAAACTCCTTCCGGTGCATATAATCGATCAATATGTCGATGTTCTGCATGGTAATGTAAGGCGTGGACAGATTCTCCTTCACCCACACCGCCGGGCCGTTCCATGCGTAGGGATCATATAAGGGCGAATTATAGGGATGGAAGGAAAGCCCCCAGTCTATGTTGCCCTCCCGGTTGATATAGTAATTAAAGCAGTCCAGATATTCCCTGGAAAGGAAGCTTCCCGGATTAGATTTCCGGTTCCACTCCTGATCAATGGAATTGTAAAGCCTTACACTGGCATTCATGCTCTTCATTTCATTGTAGATAATGCGGAACGCCTTCACATAAATTCCCACGTTAAAATCTAATGAAGAAGAATTGGTGTACCACCAGGAAGTACGGGCATTTACCTCGTTTCCGAGAATCCAGTTATCAACCTGTCCGCAGCCCTGTGCTCCGGAATACCGCTGTCCCAAAAAGGCGCCGATTGCTTTCAGATAATCGGTTCCGGATGCATCCGCTACATTCAGCGCATAGCCTACCCAATCTCCTTCTCTTGCCGCCGGATGGATCAGTTCTCCCGAATATTGCCCTTTTCCGTTGTTTAGCAGCACCATTGTAACCTGTATGCCATAACGGTTAAAGGTCTTTACTGCTCCGTCATAATCCTGTATTACCTTGGAATCAAAATAGTAAGTCTGTCCATTATATGGAAAGGGAATTGCCCCCGGCGCAGAGGCTACGGAGCAGATATCGTCCAGATTCATATTATAGACCACCTGCTGAATCCCAAGCTCCTGCAGGGATCCATCGGCGACCTGACCGATCTCCGGTAAAATCCCCTTGATTCCCACCTGCATAGGAGTGGACGCATAGGGCGCAAGGGCTTCGGGATTGGTAATATAATGCTCGTCGCTGACCTGCATCATCTGCCCGCCCCGTTTCATGGCAACCAGAAACTTACGGCTTAAATTGGAATCCTCTGTATTATAATTCAATGGAAAGCTTACAGAAACGGAAGACCCTGCCTTCACTGACGCCACGATTTTTCCCGTAGGACCGTCCTCATAAACTTCATTGGCGTACACGTAATATTTTCCGTCATCGCTGGAGGGAATGCTCCCTGCACGAATCTGACATACCACATCTCCTCCTGAAATCAGGCAGGAGTCGATGGCAACGGTTCTTCCTGCTGCCTTAACAGGCAAGACGCTCCCACCCCAAATTGCCCCTGTTCCTATCATTAAGATGCCGACGGCTACCGCCGCCAGCATCCTTTTCATTTGTATCTTAACTTTATTCATAATCCTGTTCCTATTCCGCTCTGCTCATTGCCTGTTTGAAGTCCTTCTGGTCTGTAAAGATCTCGTTGGTATAAGGATTCTTCTTCTGGGTCTTAGCACGTTTCAGGATCACTGCAAATACGGCAATATTCACTGCGATAGAAAGTACGGAAATAATTCCCTGCGCCGTAGGGTTTGCCGTTGCAGGCATAACCTCTCCCAACGCTGCTGCTGCTCCCCCTGCTCCATATACGGAGGATACCGTAGTAAAGCGGCTTCCGTCCTGGAACAATGGAAATACCTGTGCAAACATGCACCACAAAGCAAGGGTATTGGCACGGTTCTGAATCCATCCGCCTTTATTCCAAAGAGCATTGGCAACAGTAGGCGCCAGCAAAAGGGCAACTCCGCAATACCAGGCATGGGTGGGCAGATTCAAATAAGTATACTGGAAATTCCAAACGTCGTAAGCCAAAATAAAACACCAGGTCATATCCGGCCACAGCATATCCTTTTTGTCCTTGGAGGAGTAAATTCCCCACCAGCCGGTCATACAAAGAATATTCAGGATACCGGCAATACCGTTTAAAATATTCCACCAGCCGCCGTAAAGCCAAACGCCTTCAGAGGACTTCCACCAGCCGCCCATAACGCTTCCCGCTCTGATTACGGATTCAAAGTCGGAAACCACGGCGATCATAATATTAATGGCAACGATCACGAAAGGAAACACCTTAAATCCATGAGATTTACCAAGCTTTCCCCAATGATATTTGAGAATCATAAAGCCGATACATCCGGCAAGCGCCGCATAAAGCTTGGCATAATGGAACCAGCTGTTCATATGCACATAGGTCTGATTGTTCAGCGCCCATTCTGCGCCCTGTGCCGCGCCCACATAAATCGCAATGAAATAAACAGTCAGTACGGCAGGGATTCCAAAGAAGCAGATCGCCCCTCCTACCTTGGTCCGGCGGGCAATTTCATTCATAATAATAAGCCCTGCAAACACCATAACCCAGCCTAAAATCTGCCAAAGCGTCCTTCCGTCATAAATTTGAAAAATCATACTCTCTCTCCCTCTTTCTCTTTTAGTATACTTCTATTTCTTTAATATTAAATTCATTCCCCTGCAAAAGCCAGGTGTCCGGACTTTTGCAGTAGGGACAAATTTTACCGTATTGCACCGTGGGATAAGTCTGCCCGCAACCCTCGCAGTAAGTAACCGCGGGAAGCTGTTCCACAACCAATTCCGCCTCTGCAAACAATTCTCTCTTTTTAATTGCCCATTTCCAGCAATTCTGCAGATAAGACTCGATCACAGTGGACACTTCTCCCAACTCCAGTACCACCTTGGAGATTCCATTCGCCTTATTTTCAGCTGCAACCTTCTCCAGGTTATCCATAATATGAAATACCACTCCCAGTTCGTGCATAGCTTAATCCTTCTTTGGCGCAAATTTGACTTTCAAAGACTGCTTGACCATGTTAGGCAGTATGTATTTCAGCTTATCCTCGGATTTCACCATCTGAGAACAGCCCGGCAGCTCCCTGTGCAGGGTGATGGCGTCAAAGGCACATTTGGTAGTACAGATACCGCAGCCAATACATTTATTGGGATCCACCACAGATGCGCCGCAGCCCAGGCATCTTGCAGTCTCCGCCTTCACCTGTTCTTCCGTCAGCGTATGGGACAAATCACGGAAGGAGCGAAGCTGCGCCTCCTCTGCCCTTTCAGGTCTTTGCCTGTCCGTATTATCATAGCTGGCGATGAAAATATCCTCCTTGTCCAGCTCTATAAAATCTCTCCGGTTTCTTCCGATGGTCAGCGTACAGTGCTCATGGACGAAGCGGTGCAGGGAAACTGCCCCTTCCCGTCCTGCCGCAATGGCGTCGATGGCAAATTTCGGTCCTGTGTAAACATCGCCGCCTACAAAAATATCCGGTTCCGCCGTCTGATAAGTAAGCCGGTCTGCAATGGCGCCTCCGTTGGGACGAAGCTCCACCTTGGTTCCCTTCAAAAGATCGCCCCATATAATACCCTGCCCTACGCTGAAGATCACATGGGAGCAGGAAACCGTCATAGTATTTTCTTCATCATAGGTCGGTGCAAATCTATGATTTTCATCATATACACGGGTGCATTTTTTAAATACCACGCCCACCGCTTTTCCATTCTCCGTAAGGATTTCTTTTGGTCCCCATCCGTTGTTGATGGTAACCTTTTCCTCTGTTGCCTCCAGAATCTCCTCACGGCTTGCAGGCATCTCATCCCTGGTTTCCAAACAGAACATGGCAACCCTTCCCTGCCCGCAGCGGGTTGCAGTTCTCGCCGCATCGATAGCAACATTGCCTCCGCCGATCACGATCACATCGCCCTTTAAGTCAAAGGCTTCTTTCTCTCCCGCTTCCCTGAGGAAGTCCACTGCGGTATAAACTTCTTCCGCATCCTCCCCGGGAATACCCGGCTTTCTGCCGCCCTGACATCCAATGGCAACATAAAATCCCTTATAGCCCTGCTCCCTGAGCTGGTCTATGGTAATGTCCTTTCCAACCTCAACGCCGCATCTGATCTCAACGCCCATTGCCCTGATCACTTCAATTTCAGCTTCGATGAGATCCTTCTCCAGCTTATAGGGGGGAATGCCATAGGTAAGCATACCGCCGGGTCTTGCATTTTTCTCAAAAATCGTGGGCTTATAACCCTTATCCGCCAGAAAATATGCGCAGGAAAGTCCCGCAGGACCTGCTCCGATAATTGCAATCTTCTCCTCAAAATATCCCTTCAAAGAAGGAACGGTGGGCTTGGGGATATAGCGGGTTTCGGCATTCAGATCCCTCTCCGCCACAAAGCGCTTCACTGCGTCGATTGCCACCGCCTCGTCTATGGTACCCCGGGTACAGGCATCCTCGCAGCGGCGGTTACAGATCCGTCCGCAGATTGCAGGAAGGGGATTGTCTTTCTTAATCAGCGCAAGGGCTTCCTCATATTTTCCTTCCTTCGCCAGCTTCAAATATCCCTGGATTGCAATGTGAGCGGGACATGCCGTCTTGCAGGGTGCGGTTCCGGTATCGTAACAGTTGATCCGATTCACGTCCCTGTAATTATTTGTCCACATATGCTCTCCCCACTTCTGCTCCTGGGGAAGGGGCATTTGGGGGTATGTAACCTGGCTGCCGTCCTTTTTGCACAGCTTCTGCCCTAATTTCACAGCGCCTGCCGGACACGCCTCCACGCACTTGCCGCAGGCAACGCATTTTTCCTTATCTACCTTCGCCACATAAGCGGACCGGGACATGTTGGGTGTATTGAAAAGCTGGGATGTACGCAGGGCATAGCATACGTTTACATTACAGTTACAAATTGCAAAAATCTTATTGGCTCCGTCAATATTGGTAATCTGGTGTACGAAACCGTTATCTTCCGCCTGCTTAAAAATGGCAAGCGCCTCTTCTTTGGTAATATAGCGTCCGTCCTTCTGGGTCTCTACCACATAATCCGCCATATCTCCCACCGCCACGCACCAGCCCTCGGGGTCATCTCCGCAGCCCTCGTCGTGGTACAGTCTGGAACGCCGGCAGGAACAGGGACTTGCCGCATATTTGCCCTCGTACTTTGACAGCCAGTAGGAAATATGCTCCAGATCAATGGATTCACTTTCCATTTCAATCGCTTTCTCTACCGGGATTACATGCATACCGATGCCGTTTCCCCCTTCTCCCACAAAAGGCGTCACATGCTCAAGGGGCAGCCTTGACATATGTTCAAAAAACAGCGTAACCTCCGGATGCTCCTCCATAACCCGGGTGTTCATGTTAAAGAACTCCGCGGAACCGGGCACAAACATGGGCAGTACATACTGCTTTTCATGCTGAGGATTTTCCCAGTTATACTCTAAAATGCCTTTCACGGACATCTCCTGAAGCTTAGGCTCCAGAACCTCCTCAGACATGCCTGTAAGCTTTGCAATCTCCGTCAGGGTCTTAGGCTTCCTGACCCCCATTTTCAGCGCAATCTCAGCTTCCTCATCTGTCACCACTCCCGCAAGTCCCCAATACTCCGGATCCTCCTGGGTGATCTTTTTCAGCCCCAGCTTCTGGGGGATCCTGTCTGTAATCATTTTCCCCAGTTTCTGAATACTTTCCCGAGGCGGTTCACCGCTGCCCGGCTGGTGTTCCGGATAAACATAGTCCGGATATAGTTCTTTGTCTAACTCCTTCTTCATACCTTCCTCCCTTGTAAGTTTTATTTGCCGCTCTTATCTGCCTTCTCTCCAGAGCTTTACTTCCTCTTCGAGCCATTTGGTCCATTCCCGGACGCCCTCTCCCGTCCTGGCACAGATGGGAATAATCTTTGCCTTGGGATTGCGCATATGGATATACTCCCGGCACTGATCCAGATCGAAATCAAAATAAGGTAAAACGTCGATCTTATTAATCAACACCACATCGCAGATGGAAAACATCAGCGGATACTTAAGGGGTTTATCATGTCCTTCCGGCACGGAAAGGATCATGGCATTTTTCACCGCCCCGGTATCAAACTCCGCAGGGCACACAAGGTTGCCTACATTTTCAAGAATCGCAAGCTCCAGTCCCTCCGTTTCCAGCCCTGCAAGCCCCTGTCTGGTCATCTCCGCATCCAGGTGGCACATTCCCCCTGTGTGAAGCTGGATTACCCTTGCCCCTGAACCGGATATAGTCCGGGCATCCACATCTGAATCAATATCCGCTTCCATCACGCCGATTTTCAGGGTATCCCTTAGTCCTTCAATGGTGCGCATCAGCGTTGTGGTCTTTCCTGCCCCGGGAGAGGACATGAGATTCAGGAGAAACACCCCCTTTTCCTTCAGTTCCTGCCGCAGCTCCTGTGCCTGCCTGTCGTTGTCCGCAAAAACGCTTTGCTTGATCTCCAAAACTCTCACTTCTCTCATTGCTTATCCCATCTGCTTCCGGCATAAACCCGGTTTTCCTCTCTAAAATCTGTTTGCAAATTCTACTCTAATTTTAACATTGTCAGAATATTGCGTCAATAACCGTCATTCAGAATCTCTACATCCATACTTCCGGAGCGAAAGCCTTCCATATCCAATGTTATGTAAACATATCCAAGGCTTTTCAGATACCCTGTAATTTCCTCTTTATGCTCTAATAAACAGGGAAAATCTTCTTTATCTACCTCTATTCGCGCCAGCCCCCCATGCACTCTGATTCTAACATTATGTAAACCAAATGTTTTGAGATAATTCTCTCCTTTTTCCACCTGTTCCATTTTCTCATAGGTCAGCTCCGTTCCATAGGGAAACCTTGTGGCAAGGCAGGGAGTGGAGGGCTTGGAGGCGGTCGCCAGCCCGTATTCCTGCGCCAGCCTGCGCACCTGTTCCTTGGTCAGCCCTGCCTGTGCCAGGGGACTGGCAATCTCCAGTTCCTGCAAAGCCTTTATGCCCGGGCGGTAGACGTGAAGGTCGTCCTCGTTGGTTCCTTCTAAAACCGCCCCTGCTGAAAGTTCTGCCGCTTTTTCCTTTATCTTTTCAAACAAATGCCTTTTGCATAAATAGCAGCGTTCTACCGGATTGTGATGGATCCCCGCTTCTTTCAGTTCATCCACTGTCATCACAATATGATGCCCTCCGATTTCCCGGCAGAGTCTTTTGGCTTCCTGGATCTCCCTGACAGGATGCATTCTGGTCTGCATAGTCACTGCATACACTTTTTTCCCCGTTGCTTTTGCCGCCTCACATGCTCCCTTCAAAAGCAGGCAGCTGTCAACGCCGCCGGAAAAGGCAACCATTACATCCTCCCGGGCATAGCGATTCATTTCTTCCAGGAAGCGCCGTTTTTTTTCTGAATAATCACACATACTTCCGCCCGCCTTACAAAGTGCGCCTGACAACGTCCATTACCTGCTGGAAAGACAATCCGCTCTGCCTTGCCAGCGCCGCCACGTCCTCATACTCGGGATAATGTCTCACCTGTCCGTCCGGCAAAATACATTTTTTTACCTTCATTTCCCCTTCCTTCAGGAGAATACTTGTATCCTCTCGCTTTAAGACTGTCCGCTCCATTCTTGCCCTTCGGATGCCTATGGTAGTGGTTTCCTCAAAAATGATCTGCTCCAGCTTTCTGATCTGCGTCTCATCGCAAATCACCGTAAGCATATAGGCAGGTCTGTTCTTTTTCATATATACCGGCGTGAAATGAGCGTCCCTGGCGCCTTCCCTCATAAGCCTTTCCATTACATATCCCAGAGCCTCCCCTGTGCAGTCGTCAATATTCGTCTCCAGCTTATAGATAACATCCTGCTTTTCCGATTGTCTTGTCCGGTTTTCTGCAATCAGCATGGCGCGCAAAAAACCGGGGCCTTCATAGGCTCTTTTTCCTGCGCCGATTCCTGTCCCAAGCAGCGTAAATTGATCCGGAAGAGCGGAAGCGGTTCTTATGGCTGCAAGGATCGCCGCCCCTGTAGGCGTCACCAGCTCTCCCTCCACCTTTGTAAAGTTTACGGGAATCTGATAAGCTTCTATGATATTTGTCACCGCAGGTACCGGAACAGGCAGAATCCCATGCTGGCATCTTATGGTTCCTCTTCCCTCGCATACAAAAGGAGCGATCACCTCTGTAATGTCCAGTTCATCCAGGCATACCGCCGCCGCCACAATATCCACAATGGAGTCCACCGCTCCCACTTCATGAAAATGCACCTTTTCCATGGTAGTTCCGTGTGCCTTTGCTTCCGCCTCGGCAAGAATCTGAAAAATTCTAACCGCCGTCTGCTTTGCCCTTTCACTGAGATCGGCACGGTCAATGATCTCCAGCACCTCTCCAAGCCCTCTGTGCTCATGGCTGTGGTGCGGCTCTCCGGCGGGATGGTCTTCGTGGGAATGTGTATGTCCGTGAAGATACTCCATGTCATGATCGTGATTCTCATAAGGCGCGTCCAGCTTTACCTGAAAATCACATGCATCCAGCCCTGCCTTTTTTACTCTTTTCACTTCTATCTCAAAGCCCTCCAGAGGCAGCGAATCCAATGCCTTTTTCAACTTCTCCCGATCTGCCCCCAGATCCAGCAGCGACGCCACCGTCATATCTCCGCTGATTCCCGAATAGCATTCCAGATATAATGTTTTTCCCATTTTATACCTCCTCTTTTCCCCCTCTGCATCCCAGCCTGTTGATCTGGGTTGCAATATAACCGGCGCCATAACCATTGTCAATGTTTACCACAGCTATGCCGTTCGCACAGGAATTGATCATGGTGAGGAGCGCCGAAAGCCCATGCATGCTGGCGCCATAGCCCACCGAAGTAGGCACTGCAATCACCGGTCTGCTCACCAGACCGCCCAGCACACTGGCAAGGGCGCCTTCCATCCCTGCCACAGCAACCACGCAGTTTGCCTCCTGTATGGTATCGATTCGTGAAAGAAGCCTGTGCAGCCCGCTGACTCCTACATCGTAAATCCGTTCCACATTTGCGCCAAAATATTCCGCCGTCTGCGCCGCTTCCTCCGCCACAGGTATATCCGCCGTGCCTGCGGTGCAGACCGCAATTTTTCCCTGCCTTTTCTTATCCTGTCTTTCAATTTTCAGGATTCGGGATACCTGGTCATACACTGCCTGAGGAAGAACTTCCTTTATCAGCTCATATTGGCGCCTGTCCGCCCTGGTGCCAAATACCTCCCCGTTCTCCTCAAACAGCCTCTGATAAATGGAACACAGGTAGGCGTCCGGCTTTCCGCTGCAATATACCACCTCCGGGAAACCGGAACGGATCTCCCTGTGGGTATCCAGCTTTGCGTATCCCATTTCCTCAAAGGGCTGTTTTCGGAAGTACTTTTCCGCATCCTCCACAGACATGGTTCCTTCTTTTACCTGCTCCAAAATCTTTCTTGCTTCCAACGGCGCTCATCTCCTTTCTCCGGGTTCTTATCCGATATAAAATAAGGCATCCAAAGCAACAACCTTGAATACCTTATAATTTCTTTTCACCCTGTTTCTTCAGACGTTATTTCACTTCAGCAATCCAGCCTTCCGGCGCTTTAATCGTGCCCATCTGAATTCCTGTCAATGTATCATATAACTTCTTGGTAACGGGTCCCATCTCTGTCATACCGCTGGGGAAACAGATCTCCTTCCCATGGTCTACGATCTTTCCTACCGGGGAGATCACCGCCGCCGTGCCGCACAAACCGCACTCTGCGAAATCCGCAAGCTCTTCTAAATAAATTTCCCTTTCCTCAGCCTCCAGCCCCAGATATTCTTTTGCAACCTGCACCAGGGAACGTCTGGTAATGGAAGGAAGAATACTGCCGGACTTAGGCGTCACCACCTTGCCTTCCTTTGTTACAAACAGGAAGTTTGCTCCGCCCGTCTCCTCCACCTTGGTTCTGGTGCCTGCATCCAGATACATATTCTCGTCGTACCCCTGTTTATGGGCATCTACGATGGCATGAAGGCTCATAGCATAATTAAGCCCCGCTTTAATATGACCGGTTCCCCTGGGAGCGGCACGGTCAAAATCGCTGACGCGGATCGTAAGGGGCTTCACGCCGCCCTTAAAATAAGGTCCCACCGGAGTGGTAAACACTCTGAATTGATATTCGTCCGCCGGTTTCACACCGATCACCGGGTTGCTTCCAAACATGTAAGGACGTACATAGAGGGTTGCGCCGCTGCCGTAAGGGGGCACATAAGCCTCGTTTGCCTTAATGGTTTTTAACACTGCCTCTACAAATTTCTCTTTCGGGAAAACAGGCATTTCCAAACGTCTGGCGCTCTGTTCCATTCTCTCCCCATTCAGATCCGGACGGAATGTGACGATACGTCCGTCGGCAGTTGTGTACGCCTTCATTCCCTCAAAGACCGTCTGCGCGTACTGCAGCACCCCTGCACACTCGTTGATTACCACATTTGCATCCTCAGTCAAAACGCCTTCATCCCATGCGCCGTTTACATAGTTGGAGACAAATCTGAAATCCGTCTGAATATAGCCAAATCCAAGATTGGACCAATCAATATTTTTCTTTTCCATTCTTCATGCGCTCCCTCTTAAGTTTCTTTTTATTATCATACCATTTGATCCAAAAGTCAATACTGCCCCTGACCTGTAACCCTTTCATATTTCAGGAAGTGATAGGTAATGTCAAAGTATACCTGCTCGTCGCTGTCTGCGGTAATCCGCCAGTCGGGCATTTCGTCCAGATTAGGGAAAAATGCGTCCGCCTCGTAAACATGATCGATTTTGGTAATATGCGCCACGTCACAGTAAGGGAGGAGCTGCCGGTATATACTTTCCCCACCTATAATATAAATGTCCTCTGTCTGATATGCCTTCAACTTTGAAAGCAGTTCCTCCAGGCTGTGAACCACTATAGCTCCCTTTACCCTATAATCCGGATTGGAAGAAAGAATGATATTGGTACGGTTTTGCAAGGGCATACCCTGGGGAAAGGTTTCCAGTGTTTTCCTTCCCAGCACCACTACCTTCCCTGTGGTTTCCTGGCGAAAATTCTTGTGATCCGCCGGAATTCTGATCAAAAGTTCATTGCGATTACCGATCGCCCAGTTTTCATCTACTGCCGCTATTAAATTCATGTATTTTCCTCACTTTTCTATATTGCAACGGGAATATCCCTGACCTGTTCCCCTGTCAGGTAATTTTCCACTCTGACGTCGTCCCTGGTAAACCGGTAAAAATCTTTCACCTCAGGATTCAGCCAAAATGCTGGCGCCGGGTAAGGCTCCCTGCCGATCAATTCCCTGACAATGGGAATATGCCTGTCATAAATATGGGCATCCGCAATCACATGAACCAGTTCTCCCACCTTCATATCGCAAACCTGCGCCAACATGTGCACAAGCACCGCATACTGTACCACATTCCAGTTGTTTGCCGTCAGAACGTCCTGAGACCGCTGATTCAGGATCGCATTTAAGGTAAGCTTCTCTTCTCCCTTTTTCTGGGTCACATTGAAGGTCATGCTGTATGCGCAAGGGTACAGATTCATCTCATGAAGATCCTGATGTACATAAATATTGGTCATAATCCTGCGGCTGAAGGGATTGTGCTTCAGATCGTAAATCACCCTGTCCACCTGATCCATCATTCCTTCCTTGTACTGATGCTTCACCTGCATCTGATACCCGTATGCCTTGCCGATGGATCCGTCCGGATCCGCCCATTCATCCCATATATGGCTGTGAAGATCATGAATATTGTTGGACTTTTTCTGCCAGATCCAAAGCATTTCGTCTGTAGCGCTCTTTAAAGCCGTTTTCCGCAGAGTTAAAATAGGAAATTCCCTGGACAGGTCGTAGCGGTTCACAACGCCAAACTTCTTGACGGTGTATGCCGGCGTGCCATCCTCCCAGTGAGGGCGCACCTTTTCGCCCTCCGTACTGGTTCCATTTTCCAAAATATCCCTGCACATATTGATAAATATTTCATCTGCCGCACTCATGCTGTTTTCCTTTCCGCCCTTTACACATCCCATTTATCGCAAAGGGAATTAACCTGATCCGCAAACCTCGCCAGATCCTTATTAGCGCTTCCTTCATTCCGGTGGATAACGGCAAGAAGCCTTTGACCTGCGGCAAGAAGACGTGCAAATACGTCGGATACGGTTCTCGCCTTCTTCTTAACCGGTATAGGCTCCGCCTCATATTCAAATCTGTCTGTCAACAGATTAAACTCGCTTCCGCTGTAGGGCGCGTATGCCTTGATTCCATGCTCCGTAAAAAGACATTCCACAAAATGCTTACACACCGCATCTTCCCCGTGCACTACAAATATGCGCCTGGGCTTTTCCTTAAAGCCTTCTACCCACTCCAGCAGTCCGTTTTTATCCGCATGTCCCGAAAGACCTACCAGCGTACGGATGGAAGCGCACACGTCGATGGTCTCCCCAAAGAGCTTCACCTCCGATACGTCCCCTTCTATCAGAAGTCTTCCCAGGGTACCTACCGCCTGATACCCTACAAACAAAATGGTACATTCCTCTCTCCAGAGATTATGCTTTAAATGATGGCGGATTCTTCCCGCTTCGCACATGCCTGACGCTGAAATGATAACCTTCGGCGTATCCTCAAAATTGATCGCCTTTGATTCCTCGCTGGTAATGGTAAGCCGCAGTCCCGGGAAGGAAATGGGATTGATTCCCTCTCTCACCAGCTCCATTGCCTCCTCGTCGAAACAGCTTTCCTCGTTTTTATAGAAAATATTGGTAGCCTCCACTGCAAGGGGGCTGTCCACGTAAACAGGAAAGTTTTCATGCCCCTTTACCAGCCTGTTCACTTTGATCTTGCGCAGGAAGTACAAAAGCTCCTGGGTTCTTCCCACCGCAAAGGAGGGAATCACAACATTGCCGCCCTTATCAAAGGTTTCCTGTAAAATCTTCGTCAGCTCTTTCACATAATCAGGATGCTCTCCGGGATGAAGCCTGTCGCCGTAAGTAGACTCCATGATCACATAATCCGCTTCCTCGGTCATACTGGGCGACTTGATCAGAGGCTGGTTTTTGTTTCCGATATCCCCTGAAAAAACAAGCTTGCGCGTGGCGCCCTCCTCCGTCGCCCACACCTCGATGCTTGCCGACCCCAACAGGTGACCTACATCGGTAAACCGGATTTTAAGCCCTTCGCAAAGCTCTATCTCCTGCCCATATTCGCAGGGTACAAGCCTTTTGATCGCCGCGTCCGCATCCTCCATGGTGTAAACAGGCTCCTGATAGGCTATGTTTGCATTTCTTTTTGCCTTACGGTTCTTCCACTCCGCCTCCTGCATTTGAATATGGGCGCAGTCTCTCAGCATAATGCTGCACAGATCCGCAGTTGCCCTGGTGGCAAAAATCTGCCCTCTGAAGCCTCTCGCCGTAAGCTGCGGAATCATGCCGGAATGATCGATATGGGCGTGAGTAAGCAGCACATAATCGATGCAGGATTCCTGCACCGGCAGTTCACAGTTTTCAAACACATTTACCCCCTGTTCCATACCGTAATCCACCAGTATGTGCTTTCCACAGGCGTTCAGATAATGACAGCTCCCTGTCACCTCGTGCGCCGCCCCCACAAAAATCAGTTTCATAGCTCACCCTCCCTTTCGTTATTATGACAGATAATATATTCTGTTCTCCCATACATTTCCTCTATTGCCGTAAAGAAAATGTCTCTGTCCTCCTCGCTTTCCACGTCCCCGTGAAAAAAGAAAACCGCAACATGATAGATCCGTTCCAGCTCCTCCTTGATCATCATGCCCAGCTCCTTATCTTTATCCATAATCGCAATCCCACATCCCTGGCGGGCATATCGTTCCAGAATGGAATATTCCCTGGCTCTCGTATTTCCGGCAAATATGCACACTTTTGTATTCGTCATGACAATTTATGTACCTTTCTCTGCTTGTGCTGACAAAATCTTTCAAATATCGTAGTCAAATTATACCATATCCGAATATAATATAGCAAATTCTTAAGGCAGCATGACATGAGCTTTTCTATTTATTTTTTGATACTGCTGGTAATCGTTCTCTCCATGGACGCATTTGCCGCGGGCTTATCTTACGGAATGGAAAAAGTCCGGGTTCCTTTTCGGTCCCTTTTTATCATAGCCCTGCTCTCGGGCAGTATGTTAACCGCTTCCCAGCTGGTGGGAAATCTGTTTCTTAATCTGGTTCCCCGCCAGCTCACAAAGGGTATTTCCTTTATTGTACTCTTCCTGCTCTCCCTCTATAAATTTTATGACGCCCTGCCCCAGCTCCACAAAAAAGAAAAGGGACTGACCACCCAAAATATTTCCCAGCGGGTAAACAAGGAAGATAAATCCGTACTTTCCGGGCGGGAAGCCGCCCTTCTTGCCGTTGCCCTGTCTATCGACAACATCTCCGCTGGGCTGTGCACCGGAACTGTGTCCCTACCATTTATTATACTCCTGTCGCTGACAACTGCAATCCATTTTCTTGCGATTCGGTTAGGTCTTTTCACCGGGCATATTTTATCTCACAAAAGTTCACACAACCTCTCCTGGCTGGGGGCTGCCATTCTCATGGTTTTGTCCTTCATCCGTATTCTTTGACGCTTTTTCATCGGCTCTGTTCAGCAGCCCTTCCGAAAGCACCAAAAGCTCGTGAACCACAAGCGGCATTGCCGAAAGCGCCCCCAGCGTTCCCCATTCCGACAGGCTTAACCTGCTGGTGCCAAAGAGATTGACAAAATAGGGTATCTCTGTAACCAGCGCCTGCAGCGCAATGCCGATCGCCCATGCCGCAATCATATAGAGATTCTGCAGATGGTTCATTTTAAAAACGGATTTGTTCACATCCCGCATACCTACCGCATGCATCAGCTGGCTCATGCCCAGCACCGTAAAGGCATGGGTCTGCGCCTTATTTAAAACCGGCGTCAGGCGAAGAATCTTTTCCAAATTTCCCACCGTTACAGGCAGACTTTCCCTGAGCAGCTCCCGGTAAGGAACCGCTATAAACGCCAGCAGGCTGATAATGCCGATCACAGCTCCGTAACACAGGGTGCAGGCAAGTCCTCCATGAGAAAACAGGCTGTCGGTGCTTTTTCTGGGCGGTTCTTTCATCAAAGCGTCTCCGTCATTTTTATCCACTCCCAGGGCAAGCGCCGGCAGGGAATCCGTAATCAGATTAATCCACAGAATATGGCTTGCCTTCAGGGGACTGGGAAATCCCGCCAAAACCGCGGCAAGCATGGTAATGATCTCCCCAAAATTGGAGGAAAGAAGAAACAGGATCGTTTTCCGAATATTTTCATATATTCCCCTTCCCTCTTTCATTGCCTTTTCAATGGTGGCAAAATTGTCGTCTGTGAGAACCAGATCGGCGGCGCCGCGCGCCACATCCGTCCCCTCCTTTCCCATGGCGATCCCCACATCGGCAGCCTTCAGGGAGGGTGCGTCGTTCACGCCGTCCCCAGTCATCGCCACCACCTTGCCTCTGGACTTTAGCGCCTCCACAATTCTCACCTTATGCTCTGGAGATACTCTGGCAAAAACCCGGATTCCCTCTATCCTTTCTCCCAGTTCTTCGCCTGAAAGCCCATCCAGCTGCGCGCCGGTCATACACTCTTTCTTTTCTCCTGCAATCCCAAGGTCCCTGGCAATCGCAAAAGCAGTATCCACATGGTCTCCTGTGATCATCACCGTATCCACATGCGCCCCCCGGAAGCTTTCCACCGCCCCCTTTGCCTCCTCCCTGGGCGGATCGATCATGCCCACAAGTCCCAGAAAGATCATATTTTTTTCGTCTTTTAAGTCTCCCTTTTGTTTCGCGGCAACGGCAAGTACCCGGTAAGCCTTATTTGCCATAGTCTCTACAGCCGCCCTCGCCTCTTTCTTTGCCCTGGCGGAAAAGGTCATTTCCTTTCCATGGATCCGGACGCTGCCGCAGCGGTCGATGATCTCGTCCGCCGCTCCCTTTATGTATGCGATTCTTCCGTTTCCGCTTTTGTGTACGGTGGTCATTCTTTTCCGCTCCGAGTCAAAAGCACGCTCGTCCACCCTGGGGAAACGCTTTTCCAACCGTTCCTTGTGAATACCATGTTCTGCTGCAAAATCCAGGAAAGCAAGCTCTGTGGGATCCCCCAGCCTGTTTTCTCCAATAGAGGCATCATTGCAAAGGGCGCATGCCTCCAGAAAAACGCCGGCGCTTTCCGGATCAAGCGCCTCCTGCTCTATAAGCTGTCCGTCCAGATAGCATTCCTTTATGGTCATCCGGTTTTTGGTCAGGGTTCCCGTCTTATCGGAGCATACCGTATTGACAGCGCCCAGGGTTTCTACGGAGGGAAGCCGCCGCACGATAGTGCCCACCCTCACCATTCGGGATACGCTCAACGCCAGCACAATGGTCACAATCGCCGCAAGCCCCTCCGGCACTGCCGCCACTGCAAGGGAAATCGCCGTAAGGAGCATGTCCCCCACGTCTCTCTTTTGCAGCACTGCAACCAGGAACAGAAACCCACAGATACCCACAGCAAGAATACTGAGCAGCCTGCCCAGATCCGCAAGCCTCTTTTGAAGAGGGGTCATTTCTCCTTTGTCCGCGCTGATCAGCCCGGCGATCTTGCCGATCTCTGTATTCATCCCCGTTGCCGTCACAATCCCCATTCCCCTGCCATAGGTAACGGTAGTGGACATATACGCCATATTGATTTTGTCCCCTATGCTGCCTCCCTGCTCTGTCAGCTCTCCGGTGATCTTGTCCACCGGAACGGACTCGCCTGTCAGCGCCGATTCCTCAATTTTCAAGTTGACTGCTTCCAGGAGACGCATATCCGCCGGAACCTGCCTTCCTGCTTCCAGAAACACAATATCCCCGGGAACAAGCTGAAGGCTTGGAATCTCATATTCCTTTCCATCACGCTTCACCAATGCCTTAGGGCTTGCCAGTTCCTTCAACGCCTCGATTGCCTTCCTTGCCTTGTCCTCCTGAATCACGCCTACCACTGAGTTCAAAATAATCACCGCCGCAATGATTGCCGCGTCCCCCGCCTCTTTTAAGAAAAGAGAAATTGCAATCGCCGCCATCAATACATAGATCAGAGGATCGTTCAGCTGCTCCATAAACAGCGCGAAAACCCCCTTTTTCTTCTGTTCTTTTAACTGATTGGGACCGTATTTTTCAAGCCGCTCCTTTGCCTGCGGGGCTGCAAGTCCCATTTCACTGCTGCTTTCCAGCCTTCTGATTACTTCCGCCGTGTTCTGATCTGCATACATAGTTTCCTCCATTCTGCTTGTATCCCTCCTGTTCTTATGATTTTATATGCCAGTCCAAAAGGGAATATGCCGGAAATTTCCTATTCCACCAAACACCGGCACGCTTTGCGAGCCGGCTTATTGGATTAAAAAAGCTGGCGCTTTCGCGCCAGCCTGAACACTGCTCTGTTAATTACCGATTGCCGGTGTATAGTTGTCAAAATAGCTGTAGTTACATCTCACACAGGTATATACTGTGTACCCCTGGGTATGCGCCGTTGCCGGAATCACCACTGAGCGGAAGGTATGCCTGTTCAGATCCAACTCTATAGGTTCCGCATAGCTGCTGCCGCAGACACAGGAGAAAGAGCGTATTCCCTTTTCCGTACAGTTTGCCTCTTTTAAAATATAAGATTTATAATCGTGCACATGGGGCGTGGGCGTGGGCGCCGCTGAGGGTGTGGGCGCTGCCGTTGGCGCCGCTGTAGGTGCTCCGCTTGCCGCAGGGCTTTGCGCCGGTGACGGTGCCTGAGTTTGCGCCGGTGTCTGGGTAGGCGCTGTAGAAGGACTGGGCGTGAGCATATTAATCGGTCTGGAATCCAGAACCACTCCGCAGACACTGCAGGTCCTCTGTTCCGTTCCCATCTTTGTGGTGGTAGCCTCCGCCGCCACCTCCCAGTCGGTTGCAATGTGACCGGGCGCGGGGATCATTTCCGTATAAAAGTTTCCGCAGCTACAACTGTATTTCCGAAGCCCCGCCAGAGTACAGCTGGGTTCTCTCTCAGTGGAAGCCGTATATTGATGGATATGAGGCGCCTTCTCTTCTTCCTCCTCCTGACTGCTGCCTGCTTCCTTCTTAAATTGGATGCTTTCCTGGGCAACAATCTCATCACAGTAAATGCATTTTTTAACCCGAAGTCCCTCTCTCTCTTCCGTGGGCTTACGGCTGACTTCCCAGTCCCCGGCAACATGTCCGGTTGACATAACATCTACGTAGTAGGTATCTCCACACTCACTGCAGGTATATTTGATCTTTCCCGGTTGGTAGCAATTCGCCTTTTTTTCTACAGATTCCTCATAATCATGCACATGATCCGGATCAATAGCTGGAGTTGTAATCGGCTCCGGCGTCTGCGCAGGATCCGGCTCCGCCGTTGTTTCCGGCGTCTGGGTGGGTGTTGCCGCCTCCGGCGAAGGGCTCTGCTCCCCTGTCTGCGCCGTCTGTATATTTTTATTGCCGCCTCCGCCTATCATAGAATAGCCGACGATCCCTATTGTGGCGAGGCAGGCAATCACTGCCAGCACGCCGAGAATACCTGTCAGTACTTTTAAAAATCCGCTCATGTTGATTCTCCGTTGTCTATCGTTTTATATGCCTTAAGTATATAGTTTTTCGCGGTTTTTGTAAAGATGCCTATCCAAGCTTAAGGTTATGATTTAATCCGTGCAGTATACGTGTTTATGCATCCAATAATGGTGATAATCACACAATACCCGCAACTTAACATTGCAATCCACAATTTTGATTTGAAAAGCGAGCCGCACAAAAGACCAAATAATATCACAAATGCATATTCAAATCCCATTATGATGCGATAGGCAATCAGCCGCCCGCCTGCCGGGGCATATACCAGCCGTGCAATCAAATTGGGGAGGAAGAGAGCTACCGCTGCAATTACGATCAGAACACACATAACGATCATAAATCCGGTGGCGAATGCCCCTATGGCATATGCGCCGCCGCTTGCCAGCAATGCATATCCCTCCACATCTCCAATTTCATCCTGCTGTAGTATTCCCTCTACTTTTTCCCTTGTTCCAGTCAATTCATCTGTCGCGGAAAAAGTCAGAAAACACAACACTGCCGCCAGAATCAATAATACCACTGAAATCAATAAAATTGACAGGAAATTAAAATTTGCTCTTTTTTTCACGTTATCTCCTTTTCTCTTCTGAAATAAATGGATTTCAATCTTAATATTAAGCATACAAAAAAATCCGCATTTTGACAATGCGAATTTTCTATGTGAATTTTCTATGTCTCTCGCTATCCCTGATCCTGAATCTGCCTCCCCTCATGGTTCAAATAGTAATGATCTTTATAAAGCAATTCTGAAAGGGGTACGATCGTATATCCCTCTTCCTCCAATGCTGTAATCAGCGCATCCAACGCCTCCGCCGTATATTCTGCGCCGTTGTGGCAGAGTATGATGCTGCCGTTCCCCAGGTTTTTGTGCTCCAGAACGGTTTGCAGTATTGCGTCTGCTCCCTTATTCTGCCAGTCCAGGCTGTCCACATCCCACTGGATGGGATAATAGCCGCAATCCTTTAACACATCGATTGTGGCGTTGTCATAATCTCCGTAGGGAGGGCGGAATAAGAACATGTCATACCCGGTAAGCTCCTTCACCTTATCATGAACCTTCATGATCTCTTCTTTTTTCTCCTCATCCGAAAGCTGACTCATGTTTTTATGATTTTCACTGTGGTTTCCCAAGTCATGCCCGGCGGCAAGAATCGCCTTCACATCCTCCGGATAATTCTCCACCCAGCCGCCTGTCATGAAAAAGGTCACATGGAGTCCATGGTTTTCCAGAATCTCCAGAAGCCTGGGGGTATCCTCATTGCCCCATGCCGCGTCAAAGGTAAGCGCTACCTTTTTCTCCTGGGTTTCCACACAATAAACAGGCAGCTTACGACCGTTTACATTATGCTCCGCTGTGGTCCAATCTATGGGCGCCTCCTCTTCTTTTTGAATTTCTTCCCCCGAAAGAGGCTCCTGCATGCTTATCTCCTGGGTTTCTATCGTTCCAACGCCATCTGCCACACCTGCCGCCGTATCTGCAAGGACGTGATCGTCTGTACTTGCCTTCAAAGAACTTTCCCCCTGGGCGCTTTCTTCCCGGGCGATGTTTTCCCCTTCCCCAACCGTCTCTTTTTCCATGCTCCCGCAGCCTGCCAGCAGTGCAAAGCTAAGTGCCAGCGCCATCATTCCTTTTCTTCTCATCCTGCCGTTTTCTCCTCTGTAACTGTCTTCCTGGTATGCTTTCTTACTTCCGGTCAACCTATCAGCATCAAAGACCGGGAGGCAAGAACAATGGACACTCCAATCATCAGAATCCACAAAATAATACCTCCCACCGCCCTAAGGCGTCTTTTTTCCCTTTTTTCCTCTCCGTCAATATACATTCTCATTTGCATCAGCGCTTCATCCTCCTGTTCCGCTCACCTAAAATATTACATGGCTTATGCATCAAAATCCCATCATTTTTGCATCATTTTTGCATCATCTGGAATTTTTCAGGATTGGATGTCCCGCCTGGCGGGATCGTCTATCAAATTTCCACGATAATCAAATCTTGATCCGTGGCAGGGGCAGTCCCAACTCTTTTCGTCGGGATTCCAGCTCAGCTCACAGCCCATGTGAGGACAGCGGAGGGAGATTCTGTGGAGGGTTCCGTCCTCCCCTTTATAACAACCGTACCGTCTAAGCCCCTTTCGCACAATTCCTCCCTGCCCCTTTAAAAGCTCCGATTCCCCTGGCAGTCCCCAAAAATGCCGCAACCACAAAAGCCCCGCCGCGCTTTCCCCAAAATCCGCCATAAATTTTTTCAGGGAAGGGAAAAAATTCCACCGTTGGGGTGAAAAAAGCCGGGCATAGGGATTTTCCCGCCCTGCAATGGTATCCGACAGAATCATCGCCCCCAGCATGGAAAAGGTCATGCCCCATTTTCCGAATCCGGTAATTACATGCCAATAAGGACGCAGCACAGAATATTTTCCAATCAGAGGCAGTCCGTCATGGGTGACACAATCCTGCGCGGACCAGCATGTCCTTTCCCGCAGTCCGGGGAACTCCCGCTCCGCCCTCCTTCTAATCTCCTCATAGCGTCCTCCCTGTTCATTTTTGCCGGTACGATGGGAACCGCCTCCGGCAAGAAGCAAATTTCCATAGCTTCTGTAGGATAGCCCTTCCTGATCTGCGCTGTAATACATGCCCTGAAGAGGAGCTGCGCCTTCGTATGCCACCACATAGCTTCTGTCCTGATGAAGCCGCAGGAAATAAAACCCCGGCACAATGAGCATGGGATAATGGACTGCAAAAACGATGTGCCGGGCGTTGATCCTTCCCCCTTCCGTCCGGATCTGATGCCCCTTTACCCCCAATACCCGGGTATTTTCGTAAATATTCAGTTTTTCCGCCAGCCCTTCCATAAACTTCAGAGGATGAAACTGCGCCTGGTTGTCAAAGCACACCGCGCCCACCGTCTCAAAGGGCAGGGAAACCTTTTCACAAAAACGAGCAGGCAGCCCCAATTGGGAAGCTGCCTTCGTTTCTCTGATCAATTTATCCTTATTGGAAGAGACGTTCTCTTTTGTGGAATATAAATAGGCGGGAAGCCTTTTAAAGCCGCAGAAAATAGCTTCCTTTTCAATAATCTCCTGATATTTGTCTATTGCCGCCTGATTGCCTGCTCCGTACAGCCGCGCCTTTTCCCAGCCAAATGTCTTGATCAGGTTCTCGTAGATCATGCCATGCTGGCTGGTAATCTTTGCCGTAGTGTTTTTGGTCTGACCGCTGCCGATCCGGTCAGCCTCCAGGACGATCACCTCCATGCCCTGAAGAGACAAAAAGTAAGCTGTCAAAATACCCGCCATCCCTGCGCCGATGACGGCTGCATCCACCCTCCGATCCTCTGTAAGCGCCTGTCTGGGGGGTATATTTACGGTTTCGGTCCAAATGGATTCCATGTGTTCTCCTATCCTGATTCAACGAATGTTTTACAGGATAGTTTCTACGCTTTTTCATATTTTAAACATATTTCTTTCTAATCCAAAGCGGACTGCCCCGGATCATGCCAACGGGTTGATTCTGTATGCCCGCACGCCGCCTTCCGGTTTGTAATCCCCGGGCACCATAATGCGCAGGCATTTCATATACTTTGCCTCCACCTTCCGCTCATGACCGCTCCACAGATCTGCCACCTGAAACCAGCCTTCCTCCCGGAAGCCAATTTCCCTCAGGGGAATCCGAAGAATAAACTCACAGTCCACGGTTCTCTCATTGCCCACTACCAGCACGGCGGACTGCCCCTTCCGGTATCGTATATAGGGAACAGAGCCGCTTTTGGGAATACTCATCACAGGCAGGATGCTTGTGTCCTCTCTGTCATAATGAAGAAGATCGGCGTTTTCATTTCGTATTTTCAAAATTTTCCGGCAGTCCAGAAGCATCTCTCTGTGCCCTTTCCGGTCAATTTCCTCCCAGCACAGCCGGTTTCCCAAAAGCCAGCCTCCTCCTTCCGTATCCGGATTGCAATCGTAAAACTCGATCTCTTTGCTGCTCTCGAAGCCCTGGTATATTTTTTTCTTCAGCGCGCTCACGCTGTGCACATCCGCATCAAATTCCTCTCCCGCCATAAAAAGCGGAATGTTATAGCCAAAAACAGCGCAATATCCAAACTTAAACCTGCTGCCCCTGAGCGCATAATAGTTGCCCGGTCCCATGTTAATTCCCTCGTCGTGGCAGCTGATCTGCATAGTGGCGTACGCCGGATCCGGCAAAAATTCTCCCGCCATATCATGGGTAAAGGTATCCCTGTCACACTGGCGGACATGATACCGGCTGTTTTCTCCTATCACTGCGATCTCATACCCTTGCTCCAGACATCCCCAGGCAATATCATCCCATACGCCCAGCACTTCCTCAAAAGAGGATACGCCGTTGGGACCATCAAGCCGGTAGCCGTCAAAGCCAAACCTTACTGTATGCTCGATCCAAAGCCGGATCCACCATTCCCTGAAATCCCGGTTACTGTAATCAAAATCCGCCATTCCCCATTCGCTTCCCCGAAACCAGTCCGGATGGGCTTCTCTCAGGGGGCTGTTCATGGTCACACCGTGAGTTACCGCCTCCGCTATTACGCGGATTCCCTGCCTGTGCGCTTCATCCACAAAGATCTTCAGCTCCTCTGGGGTTCCCAGCTCTTCATCCACCTTTTCAGGATCTTCCATAGCGTATACGGTCCAAAAATTCGAAAAGTGTGTGTTTCCGCTGGTGAATCCTGTCAGCCATATGGTGTTGATTCCCAATTCTTTCAAATAAGGAATTTTTTCCGCGGTACTGCGGAAGGTGCCGCTTCCGGAGCCTTTTCCCTCCCCCTCCGGGGAAGTGAAGGTTTTGGGATTGAGTTCGTAGATCACAGCATCCCGCAGCCATTTGGGCGGGCTGGTCGGGTTCTTTGTTTTCACTTCAATATGAGCCATTTTCTGTCTCTCCTTCTCCAATCATTCTCATAAAGCGCTGCCACAGTTCCTGGATCTGTCAAATTCTTCCAAAATCTTAAGGGAGCTGCTGGTGCCGATCCGCTCTGCGCCTGCGTCGATCATAGCGGCACAGGACGCCCAGTCTCTGATTCCGCCTGCCGCTTTCACCTTTACTTTTTCTCCCACCGTCTCTTTCATAAGCCTCACCGTCTCCGCCACAGCGCCGTGCGTACCGAAGCCCGTACTTGTTTTAATATAGTCCGGCAAAACCTTTCCGGCGATCTGCGCCAGACGAATAATCTCCTCCTGAGAAAGATAGCAGATTTCAAAGATCACCTTGGAAATCACCTTCCTGTCCCTGCAAAGGGCAACGATCCGGGACATTTCTCTCTCAATATAATCCCAGTTTCCGTTTTTGATCTCTCCCAGGTTTACCACATAGTCGATCTCGTCTGCACCGTTTAAAATTGCCTGCTCTGTGACCAGCTCTTTCATCTGTATGGTTTCCTGTCCCAGGGGAAAACTGATCGCTGCGCCTACATGTACGGCGCTTCCCCCCAGAAGCCGTTTACATAGTGCCACCGGCGCAGGATTAATGGCAACCATGGCAAAATTATTTTCCCTTGCCTCCCTGCATAGCTGTTCAAAATCCTGTCGGCACGCATAGGCTTTCAGATTTGTATGATCAAACATTTTGCAAAGCTGTTCTCTTGTTATGGTATGACTTTTCATGCGCTTCCTCCTTACGCCCATTCCTGGCTTTCTGTCATCATTGTAGTTTTATTTTGTATACATTTTTCCATCACAAAGGAAAGGTATGTGTCCTGCAGCGCATCCCGCAGAGAGGAAAATTCTTCCCCTGTTTCCAGATACTGTTTCATTTTCACAAGGCATTGCGCTACCGCAATCTCATCATCGTTCATGCGGACGCCGGGAAAAGGATTCCTGTAAATAAACTGATCCCTGAACTGCATGCCCAGATGATACCATCCGCTATTTCCCAGCACACCCCTGTCAATTCTGCGAATAGAAGACTCCATGCCCTCATTTTGACCGTTCAGGCAGCGCACTGTGAAATCGTTGATTTCTCCCCGCACCCCCTGGATATTCAGTCTTCTGGTACGTATAACTGAATTGTATTGTTCCCCCATGAAATCGTAAATGGCGGTTTTGCCGTTTTCAAATTCCAGGGAAGCAAGTTCCCGCTGGGTATGAAGCAGTTTCCCCTCATAATCAAAACCGGCGCGGTCTTCCGTCTTAATAAAACTTGTATCAAAAGCTTCCCCATGGATCTTGCAGTTTTCAAAACCGATTCCCATGATTTTCCGGAAAAGATTCATGGCATGATATCCATGAACCGTTGAAAGCATTGTCATTTGTACCTCTCCAATGACCTGCTGCTTAATCAGCTCCAGAATACCGGCATACAGCGGCCAAAAAACGTACTGCTCCGCTACCTGGATTTTCAGCTTTTCCTTCTCTGCCAGCCGCCACAGGCTGTTTAGCCCCTGGATGCTTTCCGCCGGAGGCGTTTCGCACAGCACAGGCACTTTCAACCTGGCAAGCTGCTCCAGATAACCGCCCACAGCGGTTCTGGGTACGCACAGCACTGCAAAATCCGGCTTCGTCTTAAGCGCCTCCTCCAAATCGGTTACCGCGCCCTCCAGCATTTCAGCTCTTTCTTTTGTCCGCACTACCCTTGCCGTTACTTCCAGCAGATCCGGAAGCATCTTTGCGGCATGGATATAAAAATCTGTACGCCAGCCATATCCGATCACAATATACCTGATTTTTTCTTTCATTCTTCCGTCCTTTCTGTTCCCAGCCTTCCTGAGAAGCGATTTTCAATCTTCAAAAACGATAACTGTCTTAAGCCCCTGACCACCTGCCGCATAGTGCACGGCTTCCTCAAAATCCCGGAGCTCAAATTTCTGTGAGATCAACCCTTTCAGCTCCAATTTCCCTTCCCGCACCAGGGAAGCGATTTTTCTGCACTGCTGGGCATTGCACCGGGTAGAACCGCACACCTTCAGTTCCTTGTAATGGAGCAGATTAGAATGCATCTGAATCAAATCCTTTCCTGCCGGAAGCCCCCCGAAAAATAAAATGCGTCCTTTCATATTCATCAGCCCGAAGGATGCCTCCTGTACCCCTTTGACTGCACAGGCTGTAATGCATATATCCACTCCCTTTCCTCCGGTTTGATCCATAACCTCTTTTTCCAGATTTCCGGCGTCAAGGGGCACGATATTCGGTACAAGTTCCATACATTTCCGGACGCGGTCCTCAGAAAGATCGCTGAGAAAAATTCTCCCCGCACCTTGAAGCCGCGCCAACAGCGCATGCAGTACGCCGATAGGACCTGCGCCGATGATCAGGACGTCCTCCCCCTGCCGGATTTCGATCTGCTCCTGTCCGTTAAGAACACATGCCGCAGGCTCAAAAACCGCAGCTTCCTCCGAGGACACACTGTCATCGATCCGTATAACGTTCCCCTGCCTGATCGCCTTGTCCGGAATTCGTATGTACTGGGAAAAGCCTCCGTCCATATTAATGCCCAGCGCCTGGTATTCCTGGCAGAGATGGTAATCTCCATCCTGACAGTTTTTACAATGCCCGCATCCCATATTGGGAGCTACCACCACTCTGTCGCCTGTTTGATACCCTGTCACATTTTTTCCGATCTCCGCCACTACGCCGCATATTTCATGCCCCAGTATAAGGGGATGCGTCTCGTCGATTCCCCGGTATCCGTTTTCTATCATCCGAAGATCCGAACCGCAGATAGCCGCGGCGGAGGTTTTAACCAGTATCTCGTCCGCGCTGATCTGGGGAACACCGCACTCCACAATGCGAATATCTTTTTTTCCATAAAGCTTTGCTGCCCACATTTTTTTATCCTCCTACATTGCCACAATCTTTCCGGTTCTAATAGATTCGTTTCCTGCGTTTACCATTGCCACCGCTCTTAAGCCGTCCTCTCCCCCTGCCATAGGTTTCCCATGCTCCAGAATACATTTGACAAACGCCTGATCCTCCTCCTGATACGCCTTTTCAAAGAGATTTCTCCAGCTCTCCACAATATCTCCTTTCATTCCCTCCTTGCTGCAGGATACCACAGAATTTTTTTGCAGATTCCCTACTGTCACCATTCCCTTTGTGCCCAGTATTTCCACCCGGGCATCATATCCATATCCTACTCCCTGGGCGCCTTCTATACAGCCGATCATACCGTTTTTCATCCGGATATTCAGGCTCACCGTATCATAAAAATCAGGATACCGTTCCTTTGCGTCGCCGCACCGATAGTTTCCTCCCAGCGCATACACACTTTCGGGTTCGCTCCCTGAAAACCATCTGAGCGTATCCAGATCATGGCTGTTCACTTCCGCAAGAGGACCATTGCTTTTTTGGATGTCATACATCCATTCATGAGGCGTACTGGGACCCCTGGTAAGAGACTTGATCATTACAATCTCTCCGATCTCCCCGGAAAAGGCAATTTCTCTGGCTCTGACGAAGTCTTCGCAGAACCGTCTCATGAACCCGATCTGCAGCACCACCCCGCTTTTTTTCGCCGCTTCTATCATTTTCTCACATTCAGGTACGGACATGGCCATAGGTTTTTCACAGAAAATATGAAGCCCCTTTTCTGCGGCGTATACTGCGATATCGCAGTGAAATTTTGTGGGTGTAGCGATAATAACCGCCTCCGCACCACTTTCCCGTATTGCCTCTTTGTAATCGGTATACCATTTTGATACCCCAAGTTCCTCCGCTGCCTCCCGGACTTTTTGGGCGTCTACATCCGATACCGCCACCAGCTCCCCATCCTTCACATTTGTACAGAAATTTCCGGCGTGTATCATGCCCGCTCTCCCTGTGCCGATCAGGCACAGTCTAACCTTTGTTTCCATATTTTTTCCCTCCTGATCATATAAAAATCTGTGTATATCGTTTTCTATCGAAAAATATAAATATAACTATAATATTATAATTGTTTCCTTTTTTATTGTTTTACTTATTGTCGTTTACTATAAAACATTGACGATACATCTAAAATATTCTATAATAAATTAAATCAACATTTCGGAACGCTCATACATGAAAACGTTCACATATGTATGAAGCAAAATAAAATATATCCCCTATGGAGGTGAAGCATGGAAAGTACATCACAACCTCTTTTTGCTGAGGAAAGAAGAAGATCTATCCTAAATCTTCTGGAAAAACAAAACAAAGTTTATGTTCCCGAATTATGCGAATTTTTCAATGTATCTCCCGCTACCATCCGCACTGATCTGCGCGTCTTAGACAATGAGGGGGTTCTGAAACGCACACACGGGGGTGCCGTTAATCTGAGCAAAGCTGCCTATGAACCCACTTCCAACTTTAAGCTGTCTCAGAAAAAGGCGGAAAAAAAGCGAATTGCCGAGTACGCCATAGAACTCATTCGGAACGGGGATACCATCACCCTTGATACCGGAACCACCACCCTGGAGCTTGCAAAGCTGCTTCCTTCCAGACATGATCTCACCGTCATCACCAACGATATTGCAATTGCAACCTACCTGGAGCATAATTCCAGCGCAAATATCATCCTGCTGGGCGGAACCATGCGCAGAGGTTTCAATTGCACGGCAGGCTCCATGGCTTCCAAAATGATGGAACAGTTCAATGTGGATAAAGCTTTCATAGCCTCCAATGCTTTTTCTTTTGAAACCGGATTTTCAACTCCCAGCGAAGAACAGGCGGAGATCAAGAGCGCCATGATTCACAGCGCTACTACCGTAAATGTGCTGATCGACAGTTCAAAGTTTAACTCCGTTGCATTTTACAGATTTGCCCAGCTAAAAGATATTGATCAGATTATCACGGACAATCAGCTTTCTTCTGAAGATGCCAACAGGCTCCATTCCTTCCAGGACTCGCTGAAGATCGCCATTGTTTAATCTTCCCGGGATCAGCCTTTACAGCGTTGATCCCGGTTATTTTTCGCTTTCTATGCCCACTCTTCTATTCACCATAAAAGGCTTCCAGTTTTTCAATCAGACGTATATATCCTTCTGTCATTCTGGCATATTCTGCTCTGTTTTCTTCCTCCGCCCTGATGCATATTTCCTTATCTTCCTGCCCCGGCGCGGGCTCTCCGCCGTATTTTGCCTCAGACAGATCCCCAAGATCCAGAAGTCCCACAGCCTTTGCTGCAATCCGTGCCGTTCCCCGCAGGGCGGTATCCACTTCATCGCAGATAACCACATCCACGCCCAGCACATCCGCCTTAATTTGCCCAAATAGTCTGGACCTGGCGCCGCCTCCCATGGTATACAGCTTTTGAAACCCATAGCCTGGATACATCTTTTTCAGTGCCGACAGATAAAAGGCATATTCATAAGCAATTCCTTCCATAACGCTTCGATACAAATGTCCTCTGGTATGGTTCCAGCTCATTCCCACAAAACCGCCCCTGAGATTGGGATGATAGGGCAGAACCCTTCCTGCAAAATGCGGAATACAGTACAGCCCGTCGCTGCCTGCGGGCACCAGCGCCGCTTCTTTTTCCAATTCCTCATAGGTTCCTTTGACCGCCCCTGACAGGTTGTCTCTTGCCCACCGCACACACAGACCGCCGCCGTTGATGTACGCCATGGGATACCATTGCTCCTGCTCCGGCGCACGCATCAAAGTGATCACCTGGTGGGTCATATCAGGCGTGTACGCATCCGCTTTACTGCAAAGCACCGATGCCGTTCCCGCACAATCCAGCAGCGCCCCTGTCTCCAACGCCTCTGTGCCATAAATGGAAGCCGCCGTATCGCCGCACCCTGCAATGACAGGCGTCCCCTGAACAAGCCCCGATACCCTGGTAAATGCCGGCGTAATGTGCCCTGCCACTTCAAAAGGGGACAGTATCCACGCCATTTTATTTTTTTCCACACCAAAGGCATACAAAAGCTCATCTGACCATTCCCGGCGTAAATTATCTCCAAATCCGGAATACTGCATTCCCGTATGGTCGAAAAAGAATTCCTCTCCCTGCAGCCCTGTAATCGCGCCAACCATGTATGCCCCCACTGTCACAAATTTACAGACTTTTTTGTAAAGCTCAGGTCTTTCATGCTTCAGCCACAGAATTTTAGGACCGTGGGTGAAGGAGACGGGACCTCCTGTAAGCTGCGTTACTTTCTGTCCCCATTCTCTTCTCATTTGTTCTACATAACGGCGGCACCTGGTATCCAGCCATGAATCATATACCGTCACAGCCTGCCCCGCTTCATCCACTCCCATAATACCCGCCATTTGCCCGTCTATGCCCACAACCCCGATCTCCTTTGGGTTGATACCGGAACCGGCAAGGAGCTGCTTCACTGCCGCCAGAAATCCTTCATATATTGTTGCAGGCTCCTGCCATGCTACCCCGGCCCTGGGGCTGCACACCTCCAGAGGAGCAAAGGAGACCGCTTTTCTTCTAAGCCCCCTGTCAAACAACGCTGCCTTACATCCTTGGGTACCGATATCTACGCTTAATACATATTCCGGCATTCTGCTCACCGTGCCTTTCTTATAACCTGCAGCTTTAAGCCTGCATCTCCATCATAATCTCCAGAATCTCCCTGTCCGTAGAAACCATACCGTCCTTCGCCATTCTTCCCACGCTTTTGATTGTGTCCTCTGCGCTGCCCATAACCAGTCCTTCTCCTGCCTGAAAGGCAGATCCCTCCTTCGCCATTTCATACGCCAGCGTTGCCGTCTCCAGCGCTGTGGCGATCTTCGATGCGCAGGAAGGCTTTGCGCCGTCGCATACCATGCCGCCTGTGGTGCAAATCGTGTTAACAATCGTTTTTTTGATCAATTCTTCATCCGCTCCATCCAGCCAGCCGATTCCGCTGATCGCCCCTGCCGCTGCCGAAACTGCGCCGCAGTATGCTGACAGCCTTCCGATAAAGCTTTTCTGATAAATAGAAATCAGATTGCTCAACACCAATGCCTGGTACAGCTTTTCCTTTTTTGCCTTGATCTGCCGGGCATATTCAATCACTGGTAAGGACACGGTCATTCCCTGATTCCCGCTGCCCGAATTAATTACCACCGGCATAGAGCATCCGCTCATCCTGGCGTCTGATCCTGCCGCCGCATAAGCGATGACCCTGTGTCGAATATCGTTTCCGAAACTTCTGAGAATGGTTTTTCCCACATCGACGCCATAATGGGTTCTAAGCCCTTCCTCTGCAATAGATAAATTGCAGGAGATCTGCTTGTCCAATATGTCTGATATATCCTCCATGCGCACTTCCCGCACGAACCGGAAAATGTCTTTCAAATTCAGAAAGCGTTTATCACAGCCGCCTTCCTTTTCTTCCTCCAGCGTCTCCTCCTGGTTTTCCCATACCAGCTCCTGGTTTTTTCTGATCCGGACAACGCTGGTATGCTTTCCGGAGACGGTTACCTCTGCGCTCTCCCCACCGCTTTGGAGGAAAACGCAGATGTAGAGATTATCTACCTGGCGCGCCAGTTCGCACCGTATGATTTTCTGTTCCACCAGATCCTTTGCCCTGCGGATATCTTCCTCAGTCATTGCGTCCAGGATTTCCAATTTCTTCGTATAATCCTTCGCAATGAGCCCCATGGCGGCGGCAGCTTCTATTCCCTTCATGCCCCCTGACCCTGGAACTGTAACCCCTTTGACATTCTTCACAATATTTCCGCTGCAGGTCACTTTCACCTGCTCCGGCATTTTGCCAAGAACGCTTCGCGCATAGGCTGCCGTAAAGGCAATTGCCACAGGCTCCGTGCATCCCAGGGCGGGAACCAGTTCTTCTCTTAGCACATGCAGATAATTCTCATATAAATATCCGTCCATTTTTCATTCCTCTGTCTTATGCATAAAAATCTCTGCCTGCGGCGATCTCTTCCGCCACTTCGCCCATTACCTCTCTCACAAGATTAAATCTGTGCAGCGCATCGTGATTCCATCCACAGCCGCCTGAAAGAATAAACTTAGGTCCTGCCGCTTTCATAGCCGTCTCCAGTCTGCGGCGGATGGTCGCCTTAACCTGTTCTCTGTCAGCTCCCGATAAATCTGTGCCGCTTCCCGCAATATTTCCATCTGTGCAGGACAGATAACCGCTGGACTTCAGGTCATGATCCAGACCTCCTACCAGAACCTTATCTGTCACTTCCCGCATTTCCTTCATATCCCGGTGCTCTATATGGGTATCCGCCCAGTTGAACGCCTGTACGGGATAATCCAGGAACTGATCTGCAGAATTTCTATCCCCATGGCACAGGTGTGCAAGATTGAACCAGGTTTTATCCTTAATTGCCTCAATGTTTCGAAGATCATACTTTCCGGCGCATTCCTCATAAAGCTCCTTGCCCATCTTCTCATACATTCCCATCTGATAGCCCAGGAAAAATCCATCGGCGCCTGCTTCCACAAACGCTTCCATAAGCTTCTCGTTGGTTTCAGCTACCACTTCCATACCCATCCGGGCATATTTTTCAGAATTCTTAAACTGGGATACAATTACCTCCTGATGGAAATGTCCCGCAGTCATTTCACACATCCACACCACGTTACTGAAAATGGTGGGCAGGATCGGAACCTCTCCCTTATAATAGTCGCTGAGCCGCTTTACTACCTCGATCTCTCTTGCCAGAGCGCCTTTTTTCAAATCCGGTACCTTAATTTTTGCCCAGTCATGAGGATCATTAATTGCAAACTGAAGGGTATTCATCCACGTATCGTCCTGATAATGTGCCGACGGACGGATTACCTGTCCGAAATCCTCTGTAAAATATATGCCGTTAGGCATGATCTTGATAAAGTCAAAATCATAGTTATTTTGATATTGAATCGTTGCAAGTGTAAAATCCTTTACATTGCGGTCCTCCAGGTTAAAGTGCGGACCCCACATAGCATATGCCGGTCTGTCCAAAACCTTTCCCTCAAGCGCTGCCTGTACTCTCTGTTTGTGTGTAATCATTCTGCTACCTCCTGTTTTTCATCTGTTATTGTTTTATATTGACCCATGTGCCTGTCCGTCCGGACTCCGCTATGGCATCCAGAACCTGCATGCACCGGACGCCCTCCTGTGCCGTTACAAAAGCCTCTTTCCCTTCCGTAACACAGGTTATAAAACGATCTATGATAGCGGTGGCTCCCTCCGAGCCTTTCTTTGCCCACGGGCTCAAATCATAATAAATCTTCTCGCCGCTTTTTTTGTACACTGCCAGGGACCAGGGATCTTCAAACAGCTTCATGACTCCCTCGGTTCCGAAAATGTGAGTCTCCCTGTCTGCACAGCCATAAGTGCACCATCCCGTATAAAGCATTCCCGAAAGACCGCTCCCGCACCGGATCAGAACCATAGCGGTATCCTCATCCCGAATCAGCGTTCCATCAGACTTACGCTTATCTAAGGTGGGCAGGTATGCCATAACGGAGGTGATCCTTTCTCCAAACATCCAATCTATCAGATCGATCCGATGGCATCCCACCGAAAGCATAACCCCGCCGTTTCCCTCAAACCGGTCAAAAAACGATGCTCTCTCCTCCTCGCCCATGACGCCCTGCTCCGGACCGCTGTGGGACAAAAAGGTACGAAAAGACAAAGGTTTGCCTATTACCCCTTCCTCAAGGAGCGCCTTAGCCTTCCAATGAGGTTCATAAATCCGCTGATTATGGGATATCATTAAAATTTTGCCGCTTCTTTCCGCCTCCTGTTCCATCTCCTTTGCCTGGGCGGCATTCATAGCCATGGGCTTTTCGCACAGCACATGTTTTCCGCTGCGCAGCGCCGCAATCACAATGTCATGATGATATTGCTCAGGGGTACAGACGCTTACCGCCTCCAGCCCCGGATGCATCAACATCTCTTCCAGACTCTCATATGCAGCGGCATGATACTCTGCCGCTAATTCCTCAGCCCTGCCCGCCGCCGGGTCATATAAAGCCGCCAGCTGTGTATGGGGGTTTGCAAGATACGCCGGGATATGTCTTCCCCTGGCAATTCCCCCACAGCCTATGATCCCTACTTTCACGCCTTTGCCTCCTTATTTTAAAGTATTTCCACTTCCATTCCGTATACCCGCCCGATCTGACAAATCAGCGGCGCCACATCACCCTGGATCACAATGGCGTGATGAGAGGACAGGCTTTCCATTACTTTGTGACCGCTGTTATTTTTGTAATGGATCAGCGCCCCGTTTCTGCAGTCTGATCCGGGATAGCCCACGTATTTTTCAAGCTGCCCCTCGATGACAGTGATTTTTTTCATATCTGCATGAATTTTTGCCAGAACCACAGGTCCGCATGCCATCTTACAGTCCACTGCAGCCGCCCCGCCGTCTACGATCTCCAGTACCTTCGGACGTAATGTCCACTCTGTACAGAAGCTTTGAGGCGCAAATCCGAAATAACCGCAGTGTACGCCCAGGGCATAATTGTCGGAATCCGGAAGTTCCGGAAAGCGTTCGATCTTTTCATGCTTCAATGCCGCCATTCCCATAAGGAAAGGATAAAGGTTCGTCATCATAAGCGGCTTGCGGAGCGCGCAATATAACACTGTCTCACTTAAAAGACTGACAAGATCCCCCTCGCATGCCCAAAGTATATGATCATACTCAAAGAGCCAGTTCCAGGCAAGGCAAGGTGTGGTATTGGAATGAAAAGACTCGTTCAGACAGTTGCTTCCTACTCCCAAAACATTCTTTTCCTGCGCTACGCTCTCTCTGATGGCAATATACAGCTTCACGGCACGCAGCACCGCCTCCTCCCCTGCTGTGCAGGGAAATTCGCCTCTCTCCTTCAACAGCTTTCGTGCCGCCCCATCGTCCACAAGCCTAGCCTTTTCATTGACTTCCTTCCAGCTCCGAAAAATCACTTTCACCCCAAAGTTTTCCTCTATCCTTGTGATGCATTCCTTTTCCCACCAGAAAAACCGCTTAAAGATCTCAGCCTGCATTCCCTCTCCGGGACTGTCCTGAAAGATCAGGAAGCTTCCCTCCTCTTTCATAGCCTGTTTTGAGGATATGGCGCGGAGAATCACCTGCGCCATCTGGGTATTGTAAGGCGTAAAAACATTGTCCATGTGCAGGTTCTCCCGCAAATATGCCGCAATCTCCCAGTCCCACATTTCCACCGTCCCAAATTCCGAAGTCATCAGAATCACCGGCAGCTTAATACTGGAGATCTGTTCCCTATATTGGAATACGGCGCCAATCATCTGCGCAAAAAGCACCGCCTGCGCCTTCCCCGGAATCTCCTCCCCCACAGCGATGGGATCCAGAAATTCCGCCTCATTCTCATAAATTCCTTTCAATACAGCAAGCTGCTTTGCAAATTCTTCCTTCTCCCTCTGGTTAATCTCCTTAAAATAAAGGGGTTGAAGTATCGTTTTCATACATATCCTCCTTTTTCTAACCTTCTCCCCGTGCAATCTCCTCCTGTCTCAGACAGGCTGTATAGTGTCCATTCCCAATATCCGTAAGCTCCGGTCTGGCACGCCTGCAGGCTTCCGTGGCATACCGGCATCTTGTGTGGAAACGGCATCCGGCAGGAGGATCTACAGGACTGGGCACATCCCCCTCCAGATAAATCTCTTTTCTCTCCACATCCACGTCGGGCACAGGGATTGCAGACATAAGCGCCTGGGTGTAGGGATGACGGGGATTGGAAAACAGCTCCGTCTTATCCGCCATCTCCACAATACTTCCAAGATACATAACCGCTACCCTGTCGCTGATATGCTTTACCACGCTCAAGTCGTGGGAGATAAACAGATAGGAAAGATGATAAGCTTTCTGGATATCCCGGATCAGGTTCAAAACCTGGCTTCTTATGGAAACGTCCAGCGCCGAAACCGGTTCGTCGCAGACAATAAACTCCGGATCAAGGGCAAGCGCCCGGGCGATAACAATCCGCTGTCTCTGTCCCCCTGAAAACTGATGAGGATATCTGTGCATGTATTCTTCCCTGATGCCTACCACCTGGGAGATCTCCATAACCTTTTGTATCCGCTCCCGCTCCGTACCCATATGAAATACGTCCAGGGGCGCTTTGATGATCTCCATCACCGTCATTCTTGGATTCAGAGAAGCATAGGGATCCTGAAAAATGATCTGCAGCCTGCGCCGCATCCTGCGCATGGATTCCCTGTCCAGCTCCAATAAATTCTGATCCTTATAAAAAACCTTTCCGCCGGTAGGCTCGATCAGCCTGAGAATACATCTTCCCAGGGTAGACTTACCGCAGCCGCTCTCTCCCACCAATCCCAGGGTTTCGCCCCTTCGAATCTCCAGAGAAACCTGATCCACTGCCTTCAGTTTCCTGCCCTTAGACAGAAATCCCTTTCCCACATCAAACTCCTTTGACAGTCCTTCAATTCGAATGAGGTCCTCTCCTTTGTTCATCATGCATCCGCCCCCTTTCCTTCTTCATAAAGAAAGCATCGTACCTTCCGCCCGTCTCTGTCGCAGAGATCGGGATTTTTCGTCCTGCACACAGGCATGGCGCTTTTACATCTGTCGCAGAACCGGCAGCCCTCGGGCATGTCCTGCAGCCCCGGCACCACTCCCTCTATGGTGTGAAGCTTCTCCACTTCTTTGCTCAGGGAGGGAATAGAGGCAAGCAGTCCTTTCGTATAAGGATGGAGGGGATTGCGGAACAATTCCTCCTTAGAAGCCTTTTCCACCACGTTTCCCGCATACATCACCATAATCTCATCCGCCATCTCCGCCACGATCCCCATGTCATGGGTGATCAGAATGATCGCCGTGCCGGAAGTCTCCTGGAGCTGCTTCATAAGCCTTACGATCTGCGCCTGAATGGTCACGTCCAACGCCGTTGTAGGCTCGTCCGCGATCAGCACCTCAGGACTGCAGGATAAAGCCATGGCAATCATCACCCTCTGCCGCTGTCCGCCGCTGAGCTGATGAGGAAACTGCCTCATCTTGATCTCCGGTGAAGGAATGCCCACCTTTTTCAGCATCTCTATTGCTTTCTCCCTTGCCTGCCTTCTGGACATTCCCTGGTGCACCATAAAGGGCTCCTCCATTTGTCTGCCGATGGTCATCACCGGATTTAAAGAAGTCATGGAGTCCTGAAAAATCATGGCAATCTCATTGCCCCGTATTTTACACATCTCTTTTCTGCTCTTGGTGGTCAGCTCCTGCCCCCGCATTTTGACGGAAGAGGCGCTATCCACCACGGCGCTCTTTTCCGGAAGGAGCTTCAGCATGGACATACAGGTTACGCTTTTCCCACATCCGCTTTCCCCCACAATGCCCAGCGTCTTCCCGGGATAGACAGAAAAACTCACGTCCTCAATGGCATTATAAAATCCCTGCTTTGAATAAAATCCTGTTTTTAAATTTGTCACTTCCAATATCGGTTCTGCCATATGTGTTCCTCCGGTTCCATATTTGCTCACAGTTTCATTTTGGGATCAAGGGCATCCCGCAAGCCGTCTCCAAACAGATTGATGCTCAGTACTGTCACCAGCAGGCAGATTCCTGGCGGAACCCACATCCATGGGCGTGTGGCAATCACCGAAACGGACTGCGCCGCATACAGCATATTTCCCCAGGACGCCTTGGGCACCTGGACGCCCATTCCCAGAAAGCTAAGCCCCGATTCCTGCAAAATAGCGCTTGCCACCCCAAAGGTAAATGCAATTAAAATAGGCGCAAAAGAATTGGGCAGTATATAGCGGATCATAATGGGCAGGTTTTTCGTTCCCACCGCCTTTGCCGCTTCCACATACTCCTTCTCCCTGACAGACAGCACGCTTCCGTAAAGCTGTCTTGCGAACCCCGGCCAGCCCATGATTCCTATCACAATCGTTGCAGTGGACAAAGAAGGACCCAGCACAGACACAAGCACCAGAATAAAAACCATGGAAGGAAAGGACATGAACACATCCGCAAGGCGCATAATCACCGCCTCAACGGGACCTCTGTAATACCCTGCCAGCATCCCCAAGGGCACACCAATGGCAAAGCTGATCAGCGTAGAAACCACTCCCACATAAAGGGACGTTCTTCCTCCATAAATCAATCTGGCAAACAGATCTCTTCCTGTATTGTCGGTTCCCAGAATATGCTCTCTGCTGGGGGATGCCCCGAAACCGCTGTATATCTCATATGGTTCCAAATCCATGACAACAGGCAGAAACACCAGAAGCAAAAGCTCCAAAAGCAGGATGCACATCCCCGCCATAGCAAGTTTATGGGTTTTGAATCTTCCCGCCACATCCCTGAAATAAGAACTGCGTTTCATGAACACCACCTCCTTTACTTTCTCGATACTCTGGGATCCAGTACCCCGTAGAGCAGATCTATTACAATATTTCCGATCAGAACAAAGCCCGCAATCAAAACGGTTATGCCCATAATCGTGGGATAATCCCTGTAGTTGATAGACTGCACCATCAGTGTTCCCATGCCCGGCCAGCTAAATACCTGTTCTGTAATGATAGCGCCTCCAATCAACGCCGAAAACGACAATCCCACCTGGGTTACCAGGGGAATCAGCGCATTGCGGAAAGCGTGGAGAAAGATAACCGCCCTCTCTCTGAGTCCTTTCGCACGTGCCGTACGCACGTAATCGTCCCCCAAAACCTCCAGCATACTGCTCCGCATGTGCCTGGTATAAATTCCCACATATTGCAGCATCAGGGTAATAACCGGAAGGATCATATGCCGCAGCAGCACGGGCAGGGACTCGCCTGTTCCCGTATCATACATTCCGCTGGCGGGCAGAATGCCAAGTTTAATACTAAAAAAATATACCAGTATCATCGCCGCAAAAAAGTTCGGCATAGCTGCCCCAATAAAAGAAAATACAGAGGAAGCATAATCCCACGGGGAATAGGGTCTGTATGCCGCCACAATCCCCAAAGGCACCGCGATCACTATCGCCAGAATCAATGCCGTTACTGTCAGCATCAACGTAGGACCGATTCTCTCGGCAAGCATTTCCGTTACCGGACGCATGGTGCGGTAAGATACCCCAAGATTTCCATGTAGAACATTTTTAAGCCAGATTATATACTGCACATAGATGGGCTGATCCAGCCCCATCTGTGCCTCCATCCTCGCTACATCCTCCTGGGTCAGATTGCTGGTGCCCGCCAGAATCATCTCAACCGGGCTCCCCGGCGCCAAAGAAGCCAGAATATAAACGAGAACCGTTATGCCAAAAAAGGTTACTGCTGCTATGAGCAGACGTTTTATGATGTACTTTCCCAAATGTGCAGACTCCCTTCGCTCCTTTTTTTAAAAAAACGGCACACCGCCCACTTTGAACCAGTTTGGCAGTGTGCCGCCTGAATTTTTAATCTACTTTCCAATTCCAATAGTCAAATACTGACATCGACATATCTTCTGTTTTCATATTGCTAAGCCTGTTGTTGTAGATCACCGTTATATCAGGGGAGTACAGGAAGTAATAGCATTCCGCCTCCGCATGCCACAGCTGCAGCTGGCTTGCATACTCCTTAATTTCCTCATCTGTCAGCGCAGTCATGATCTTGCTAAACAGCTCCTGCCCCGTAGGATCTGTTACATGGGACAGATTATACATGCCGCCAATGGTAAAGAAATCCTGGTTTTCCAAAGGATTGGCGCCATCGCTGGAGGTCTTCATAATACCAAAATCCGCCTGCTTATCCCGCATCATCTGCATCATTGTGGAAAGGTCTACAGACTGCACATTGACAGTTACGCCGATATTTGCCATATCCCTCTGGAATAAGGTTGCCGTCTGTTCTCTCAGAGAATCTCCGGTTACGGTGAGAATCAAAAGTTCCTGACTGAAGTCAAAATTATTTTCCTCGAGAATTTTCTTTGCGTTTTCAGGGTCATACTTATTACTGAAGCTTACCTCTGAAATGGCAGGATCATAATACAGGTTATTGCTGGCGTACATGCCTTCACGGACGGTGCCTTTGCCTCCCACCAGCTCTTTTACCATCTCTTCCCGGTTGATCGCCATATCGAATGCCTGTCTGGTCTTTACGTCAAATTTCTCATTGTCTACGATCAGCCATACATGTCCGGGAGACTGAAGGGATTCTACCACCAGGTTGTCCTGAGCTTCCGCCATGGGCACATCTGCAATGGGGAAAGAAACACGGCTGCCCGGAATCAGATCAACTTCCCCGCTCATCAGAGATGAAAGCAGGTTTGCCGATGCAATGCTTCGGATTACAAGCTTGTCAAATCCAATTTCTCCCATGTAATAATCCTTGTTCACGGTATACACAACTCTTTCTCCGGGCACCGTGCTCTCATACTTGAAAGGACCATTTCCCACCGGGTTGTTCCAGAAATCCGATTCCATAAATTCCGCGGGCGTTACATCCTTCAGCAAGTGTTCCGGAAGAACGAAGAAAAAGCTTGCCTGCTTTAAGAACATGGAGCCTGACATGGGCTTTTTCATGTTCATCTTTACGGTTAAATCATCGATTTTTTCTACTTCCACGCTGTCCGTGGATAATTCCACTCCGCTGTCATCGGTTCCCGCCACATTCTGCATCAGCTGACGTCTGCTGGTTACGATATCTCCCTTGGTAATCAGCTTGCAGGTAAACACAACATCATCCGCTGTAACCGGCTCTCCGTCATGCCATTTTGCATTCCCGTTGAGATGGAAGGTGATTGAGGAATTGTCATCGGACACTTCCCATTTCTCCGCCAGGCGGGGATAAACGCTTCCGGACATTCCCTGGGCAATGAGATTATCAAAAATCTGGTTGCAGACCGTATCGCCCATAACGCCTGTAGACGAATAAGGATTCAGGCTGTTCCATGTCTGATCATAGGCAATGGTGACAATCTTTTCTTCTCCGCTTTCCTGGTTGTCTGCTGCATCGTTGCTGTCGCCGGATGCCTGTTCGCCGGCGCTTTCGCTCTGCGTCTGGCTTTCCGCCGGAGCGCTTTCCTTCTTCTCCCCGCCGCAGGCACATAGGCTAAGTCCTAAGACGGCTGCTGTTGCAAGTGCTAATACTTTTTTGTACTTCATCGTTTTCCTCCTTTTTGTTTTCATATCTTTCGATATGATATTTTGTTGTTTTATATATTTTTGTTTTCTTTTGTTTTTTATTATTATATTATTTTCGTTTGTTGTTGTCAATAGTTATCAATCTATTTATAAAAGAAAAAACAAGCAGCCCCCAACCTGGAAGCTGCCTTTGTTTTTTGATGGATTTACTTAGTTTTTACTTCTTTTCCTGTTTTAGTCATATTCGGTCAAATTATATTTGAAGCTATTGGTAATTTCACTTACAGAATGCTCCTGTAACGAGGGCGGAACTGCTGCTATATATAACACTCACCAACTCCTCAAGTCTTTGAATCTTCAGATCTACGCTCTCGCTACAGTTTCCTCCCTTCATCAATATGGTTTTCATCCCAGCTGCCTTTGCGGCGCAGATCCCGGACTGGGCATCCTCCACCACTGCGCATTCCCCCGGCGGCAGTCCCAAACCTTCCGCCGCCTTTAAAAACACTTCCGGATGGGGTTTGGAATGACGCAGACCATTCCCATCCGAAATGTAATCAAAGTAGGGCAAAAGCCCTGTCTGTTCCAATATGGTTCCCGCATTTTTACTGGAAGAACCTACAGCAAGCAGATATCCAAGATTTTTTAACTGCACTAGCGTATCCCTTACACTTTGAGGAATATCCGAGCGTTTCATATTTTTCAGCAATTCACGGTATGTACGGTTTTTCTCTTCCATCATTTCCGCTTTTTCCTTTTCGCCAAAAGGCGCGCCATGATAATTCTCCAGTAAAATTTCCAGGCTTTCCCGCCTGCTGACGCCCCGCAGGCGATGGTTGATCTTTTCGTCAAAATAAATTCCCAGACGGTTCGCCAGCTTTTTCCACGCCTGATAATGGTACTGATCCGTAAAAACGAGCACGCCGTCCAGATCAAAAATGATTCCCTTGATCATAATCTGGTATCCCACCTTCCGCAAAATGCATCTACCGGGCTTTTTCCCTTAAAAGACGATTTCCCGGTGAGCTTGTCAAACAACGCATCGATCGCCCTGTCCTCGGAGCTGTACACATTAATGAACGTTTTTACTCTGGGCACATCCAGCAGATGATAGGGATTCTCCACCGAAATAAAAACGATGGGCTTTTCATGAATATATACCGGGCAATTGGCTCCCATAGGCTGCATCCACTCAATCCTCACTGTGGTCTGGTTGCTTTTTGTGGCATAGTTGGCACAGTACAGGCACAGATCGTAATGATCCAGAATCGCCGTAGAGGGACTGATGTGCCCTTCCATATTAGCCTTATCCACAAAATAGATGTCCACCTGAAAACCTGCATCCACTAATCTTCTTCTCACATTTTCGCAGACGCCGCCTTTTACGGAATATCCGAATTCCGCGGTATCCGCCTCCAGGGGATAATACAGGATTCTCGGATATCGCTGAGGCGTCAGGGGAAAGACCCCTTTTTCCTCCTTTACCAGGGTGATCGCCTGATCTGCACAGTCATAAGCCCAATCGCCGTATTTTTTCTGTGCCACAATCTTTTTGGCCTCCTCCGGCTCCGGTATCTGAACTCCCTTATGCAGCCCCAGCGCCGCCTTCAGTCCAAGAATTCTCATAACCGCTTCGTTTAACCTGCGTTCGGACAGAATTCCCGCCTGATATCCTTCCCGCATAAACCGCACGTCTTCCTCTTCGTTCCGGGTAAACAGAAACATATCGTTGCCCGCTTCTATGCAGTAAGGCACCGCTTTTTTTCTGGGCATAGCCACTGTAAATCCGGTCATTGTGGTGGCATCCGTACAGACCAGCCCATTAAATCCCAATTTTTTGCGCAGCAGACCTTCCAGCAGTTCTTTGGAAAGAGATCCCGAAAGAATATCTTCATCCTCTAACCCCGGATTCAGCGCTTTGGAATATGCCGGCTGCATAATATGACCCGCCATAATGGTCATAACGCCAGCGTCAATGCATTCCCGATAGATTTCTCCGTAAGATGCGTCCCACTCCTCCACGGACTTGTCATTGACGGTGGTGACCAGATGCTGATCCCTTTCGTCACACCCGTCCCCCGGGAAATGCTTTGCCGCCGCCGCAAGCCCATGACTCTGTATCTCCCTGATATAGGCGCTTCCCATTTTCTTTACAAGGACAGGGTCTGATCCAAAGGTTCTCGTATTGGTGATGGGATTTCTGAAATTGTAATCCACATCTACGATGGGAGCGAACGCCCAGTTACAGCCTGCCGCCTTTGCCTCCACGGCACAGATCTCACCAAGCCTTCTTGCATTTTCCGGATCGCCTGTTGCCGCTATTTCCAGGGGCGATGCAAAAAAGGTTCCCTCCTTCACAACGCCGCTTCCTCCCTTTTCCAGATTTGCCGCAATCAACAGGGGCACTTTTGACTGTTTTTGCGCCATTCGGGTATAGGAAAGGGCTTCCTCCAGAGATGTGGGACGGTACATCAGCCCGCCGGGCTGGAGATGCTTTTGGGTCTCCTCCCAGTTTTTTTCTGTGAAGTCCAAAACGGACAGGCAGAACAGCTGCCCTATCTTTTCATCATCGCTCAGGGATTCCAGCGTATTTCTCACCCAGTCTATCCCCTCACGGTCAAGATGAAAAGGCTTCCTGCCCAGAATATCTTCATAGTTTAAAGCGGCTTTCTTCATATTTTTTCATCCTTTCTGTATTTTAACGGTTCCATACCCGTTTTCTTTTTAAAGATCTTGGAAAAATAGGAAAAGGACTGAAACCCTACCTCCAGCGCTATTTCGCTGACGGAAAGAGATGAGGTCAATAAAAGCTCCTTCGCCTTTTCGATCCTCTGGCTGCTGATATACTCAGACAATGTGATGCCCGTTTCCTTTTTGAAAATGCGGTTCAGATAATCCACATTCAGGAAAAGATATCGGGCGATCTGTTCGCTCAGTAGCCGCTCGTCCAGATGCTCTCCTATATACTCTTTCGCCCTGTCAGAGATCAGTTTTCTCTTTTTCTGGTAAATGCTTCGTCTCTTTTCACAGAGTTCATGCACCAGCATCGTTGCAAAAGCTTCATATCTCTCCACGCTTCTACAGGCATTGTGTATCTCCGACTGCATTTCGCTTCCCAGGAGAAAATCCGTACTGGTCTTCCATGCTCCGTACCGTGATCCCTGTCATAGATCATGCCCCCCAATATGCCGTAAGAATTACAGATGGGAAAGGCAATATGGGGTTCGCAGGAAATTAAGATCCCCGGGTACTTCCTGTCTCTCCACTGATCTACCAGAAGTCTCGTAAGCTCCCCGGCGCTGTATCCGTATTCTCTCGTGTTTTCCCCGTAAAAAGGATGAAAACGGACTGCATTTTTCTTTTCAAACCTGCGGTCCCCGGTGTTGGCTCCGTAACCGTTGACAACAGGAAGCATCCAGCCGCTGAGCATGATATTCTCATTGGCAACGGGGTCCGGATTCCATTTCAATCTCCCGCCTAAATATTCCCACTTCCAATAAGCGCAGCATCTGGGATCTGTATAGGCTTCGATCAAAAAACGCCACGCCTTACTCTGATACCCGTGAAAATTAGGCGTATACTTGCACTGCATCAGCATAAGGGCATATCCCAGGGCGGAAAACTGATAGCGGTAGGCTCCCATGGAATTGATACTGGTCTTATTGTAATCCCTGAAATCCCCTTTTTCCCTTACCGTCATGTCAAATAAATAACGCGCCGCTTTTAAGGCGTTATCGTCAAGCTCCCTGTAGGTCTCGTCCTCTTTTTGGGGCAGGCTTTCCACTCTCTGGACGATCTTATCAAACCTTTCCTCCCGTCCTGCCCGGTCTTTCATTATCCTTTTTTCCAACCGAAACTGCTTCCATTCAAAATAGGAAAAACACAGGGCTGCCGGAACTGCCACAGCGACCAGAGACCACTGATCCGGCGTCCGCCCGGAAAAAAGCCCTCCCAGGCATCCGCCTGCCCACAGAAATATCATCAGAACAATATTTCCATACCACTCGATCACGCTCCTTCCAATCGTAAAAAAAGCAACCAGAATTGCCATTCCCGCCAAAGTGCCAAGCAAACTCACATGGGCAAAAAAACCGCCGCCGGGGATTACAAACCCAAGAAACATATTTACCAGCTCAGGCTTCATACCCATCCCAAAAACGGCAGATAAAAACCATGGTAAAATTCCGGTCAGGCACAGCAGTGCATACTGTATTCTCCTTTTCTTCCTTATGGAACACATCAGCTCCGAATTGGCCCCGGACACAGGTCCTGTCTCGCTGATCGGGGGAATCTCATTCCATTTTTTCAAAATTTCCTGTAGCTTTTCCATTTTTCCTCCATCCCAAAGCGTTTTACGTTGTAGGGAGTAACCTGTTCAGGGCTGGACTCCGGGGAGCACAGCCCTGACCCTTCTCTTATTTTTTTGCATCCATCTGCTGCTGTTTGCATGCAATGATGGCGTCTATTCCCGCAGCTTTTAATTTATCCCGAAACTCGCTCAGAACTTCCTCCGGTTCCACCGTTCCGTTCTCCAAAACCATTCGGTACTGGCTCATGGTCGAATTCACCGCCGCAACTTCCGTAGAAACGTCATTTAAATCGAAGGACAGACCGAACGCCGGCGACTTTTTTGTACTCCTGTTAAATTCTTCTGTGATAGTCCATAAGTCGTCTACATCGCTGTCCCACAGATGTGTGATAAAGTTATTCCCGATCTCCCAATGATTGAACACGTATCCGCTGTCTGTAACCCCTTCCGGCAGCGTTGCTTTCCCCTAATCATTTAATACATAATGCTGTCCTTCTATACCGTTAGTGAGCAGATTCATCAAATCAGCATCGGTATACAGCAAATTCAAAAATGCCAGGGTTTTTTCCACATTCTGACAATTGCGGGCAATTCCCATCTGTAAAGCAGCCACATCTTGGGTACATGCGACAGGTTCTGATAGATTCACCTGTACCAATTCCACGCCGGAATTCTTGCTTTCCTGCTCCGCATACCCGGGCTTCATATTGGCAAGCCACGCAAAGGCTTTTCCTGCCGCCATCAGGCTGGAACCTGTCTCCTGGGTAGTGGTAATATCCTGATAAACATATCCGTTTTGATACCATTCACGAACCAGCCTCAATGTTTCCTCGTATTCCGGCGTTTCAAATAAATTCACCACCGTTTTATTCTGATCCCCTAATTTCACCACTCCCATTTTATCCTGTAAAAGATCGTAATCGCTTCCCAGGATCATTTCTCCAATGGAGGTAGCAGAATCAAAGCTCACCAGCGGATAGACCTCCGGCTCATTTTCCTTAATTACCGCGAAAACATCTCCCAGATCTTCCCATGTTTTAATACTGTCCAGGTCGATATTATACTTTTCCACCAGATCCTTGCGCATAACGGCTCCATATTCCACGCCATATTCTTTCGTAGGCGGCAGTCCATACAATACGCCGTTCACTTTACAGCCTTCCAGATTCTCCGCTCCGATCACTTCTACCGCGTCCGGGCAATAAGTTTCAACCAATTCCGTAATGTCTACCAGCTGCCCCTGGGCAACCTGGCTGCTCATATTAAAATTCTGAGAAATCAATAAAGTGTCCAATTTTTCATCCCCGGAAAGCATCAGCGTCATTTGTTCCACAAAGGATACTACGTCCATAGGCATCAGTTTCACCGTTACGTTGATTTTTTCTTTTGTAATTTTACTCATTTCCTGGGAGACCGCTTCCGCATCTGCATAATTACCCATGGCAAAATATGCCATAACCACCTCGTAAGGCTCCTCGTCTGCAGGCTCTGAAGCCTCCTCGCCCTGATTTTCCGAAGGGGTCTTTTCCCCCTGATCCGGATCCGCCACTTTACTCCCGCAGCCTCCCAACAATCCCGCCGCCATGACCATACACAGCAGCCTTGTTAATAATTTCTTTTTCATTGGTAACCCTCCTTCTACTTTTTTATGGTGACGCTTTTAGCCTTTTACAGCGCCAAGCGCAATACCCTTCACAAAATACTTCTGAAAAAACGGATATGCCGCCAGCATAGGCACCACACCTATGATCGCTATCGCCATCCTCACCGTCTGGCTTGGCAGATCGGCGGCAGTCACATTGCCCCCCAGGCTCGTAGAACTTAAAAACTGTATATTTGATGTCATTCTGTTTAACAGATTCTGAAGGCTGAACAGCTTGCTGTCCGTCAAATAGATCAGTCCGTTTGTCCAGTCATTCCAATAGGTCACGCTGATAAACAGCCCCAGGGTTGCAAAAATAGGCTTCGCAAGAGGCAAAACGACTTTTCCGAAAATCGTGATCTCCTTTGCCCCGTCCACCCTGGCGGCTTCCAGGATTTCCACCGGAATAGAGGACTGAAAAAAAGTTTTCGCCAGCATCACATTGTAAGCCTGAACTAAAATATTAGGAACCAACAGCGCCCATATGGTATTTTTGATGTGAAAATATTGGGTATATGTTAAGTATGTAGGCACCAGCCCCCCATTAAACAGCATGGTGAAAAACACATAAAAGTTCATGACCTTACGCCCCGGCAGTTCCCTTCTTGACAGGGGATAGGCACATAATACCGTCATAACCAATCCCCAAACGGTTCCCACAACTGTCACAAAAATGGAAACCAGATACGCCCTGACGATCGTAGCGGAGCTTTTCCCCAAATATGCATAGGCATTCAGGCTGAATTCCTTAGGGAAAAAGCTGTATCCATTCCTTGTGATGGAGATCTCATCCGTAAAGGAAGACATCAACAGCAACAGAAAGGGCAGAATGATCGATATGGCAATGAGACCGATCGCTATATACGCAAAGACTTCCATTTTTCTGCTTTTAATCATTTTTCTCCTCTCCGCCACTCCTTAAAATAGAGCGTTATCAGGATTTCTTCTCTTTACCATCCAGTTTGCCAGGATCACCACTGCAAACCCCACCACAGACTGGTAAAAGCCCGCTGCAGAAGACATGCTGATATTCCCCACACTCAGCAGCGCATTATGAACTATAACCTGGAAGGGCTGTCCAAAGAGGAAGGACGCTCCTATATCCATGAAAAACTGAAAGGTGCAGGCTGTAACCAGACCGTTTTCCATGAAGCCGCCCTGGAAGCAATCCTGAATGCCGCTGACGGAACACCGCGTATCATCAATAAGCTGTGCAATGCCAGCCTGCTCATCGGTGACAGCAGCAAATCAGAAATCATTACCGCCGACATCGCAATGCAGGCAATCAACGACTGCGAACTTGGCTGACCGCCAAATCCCCCACTCATTTAATGTGCGTGGGGGATTATGAAGTTTCAAATAAGATGACGATTCAGATTTATATAATCTGGCGGATGTGTGTCTTTTCAAACTGAAGCAGCTTCATTTAATGTGATGTTGGTAGCATCATTTAATTTGCAGAACAACAGGATAGTTTTTACAATTTCTTATGTTTTAGTCATATTCAGTCAGATTGTATTTTTCAATATAATCGTGAATCAAAGAGTCCGCATAATCTATGGATGTGGCATATCCGCATTCCTGTAGATATTTACAGACAAGTACATACTGGTCACAGCCTATGACAGGCTGGTAACGCAAGGTCTTTCTTCCGTCCGTACTCCTTGTTGCAATGTAATCGTTATGGTCTAAAACGGACTGCTGCCAGTTATCATAGGCACGCCATTCTGTCACAGGTACCTGATAATAGCTGCCATCAGCGCGCTGCTCTGTAGCTGTCTTTATGTATGTTCTCCCCTGCCATCCATTTTTCTTAATGCCAAACAACGCATTTGCCTTTTTCGCCAGTTCGGACGTACCCCATGCAGATTCCTTGATCGCCTGGGCTATCACTACCGACGGGAGTACAATACGCCTTTCCTTCCAATCTTTTTGAGCTGTCTGTCCAACAATTTCCACGAATGAAAGTTTGTCTTCTTTCACCTTCTCTATTTCCGGTTTTACCGCATAAGGATAAATTGCATTAAAAATTGCCTGCGCTACAGCTTCCTGTGCCCCTACACGTTTATAGATCTCCATGTCTTCACGATTATCGCAAAAACATACTTCTATCAGCATTGCCTTCGCTTTTGTTTTACGGATCACATATAAACCGCTTCCCGATTTAACTCCTCTATTGTAAAAACCCAGCTTTTCCATATTTGCACAAACCTTTGCCGCGTCCGGATATTGCCTGCCCTTATAAGTATAAACCTCTGTTCCGTGCCCTTTATGCTCCCCGGACGCATTAAAATGAATGCTGATAAACCAATCCAATTCCTCTCTGTTTGCGTATTCGGTTATCTGTGAAAGGCAGTTCTGTCTTGTGTCCGCTCTATCAATTGTACAATCCACCACTTTCGCGCCTGCTGCCTGTAATTTTTTAATCAATGCATATCCTACCAGTCTGGTGTGCTCCGATTCCTTTATTATTCCAACGGCTCCGCTTCCCGTTCCGCTTTTGGTATGCCCGCAGTTAACTCCTATTGTCATATTTCCCCTTCTCCTATTCCGCCTTTACTTCCGGTAAACCCGCAATGGAAGTGAGCAGGGACAATATACCTGCCAAAACAGAAGCAGATAATGCCATCCGCCAATCCACTTCTCCCAGTACTGCCGCTGTTCCTATGGTTGCCACCACCGTCTGCGCCATTGTTTTCAATGCTCTTATCCCTGCCGCCCGCAGCCACTTTTTTACTTTTTCGCTCTTCATGTTTTCCTCCCCATTTCCTTCATAATACGGTTAATAACGCCGTCAATAATGTTCCTGCAAGCCCGCCTGCTATCGCAGTTATAATCGCTGTTTTGATCATTCTCCGTGTTTCCTTCGGAACGTCTTCCAGCGCATCCAGTCTCTTTCCCTGTCGGTTAAGCTCTTTCTGCATATTCTCTATGCATACAGCCAGCTTATTAACTGATATCACCAGTTCCTGAATTGCACTGTTTTGCTTTTCCAGATCTTTTACGCGATATTCAAGTGAACCAATGTCATGCTCATGCGCTTCCAGTCGAACAGCAACTTCCGTTTCATCCATGCTTTCACCTTCCTTGAATGGTTTTCAAGTATTATAGAGGGAAATTTTTGAAACATGTAAATGCCTTATACAGATTTAAAATATAAAAAACAGCGGGTTGTCCGTCAGGATAAAACCGCTGCTCAAGGAATGGATGATATTTTATTTCCCTTAAAAAATATTCTCTGCGTAGCAATACTCTTGTTTCAATAGTAATCAATCCTCTTCTTAAATTTCTTTTTTGTAAACATTACACTATATTACTACTTAAATTCTCACCATAATTACATATGTATGAAAACTCTTTATATCACTTTTTCTTTATGTATTAAAGAACCCCTCAGAATAATATGGATAA
>DKYT01000015.1:0-44865 GCA_002492465.1 Lachnospiraceae bacterium UBA7093
TTTGCACCTCGGGAACCTGCATCTTTTCCAAGCTTTGGCGGAGAATTGGTAATTTCACTTACAGAATGCTCCTGTAACGAGGGCAAAACCGCCAGGACGGCGGTTTTAAGAGCCTCGCGGCATGGATGCCGCTGGCTCTGACCCGATCGGTTTAAAAAATTTCTCGCATTCTGTTAGTGAAATCCGATTCGTAGACAAGCTTGGAAGAGATGCAGGTTCCCGAGGTGCAAAACCAGAACGCTGAAAGGCTTCTGCTCCTTGCGGCTGGGCTGAACTGTTACAACTAATATAAAAATTCCATAAAAAGAAATAGGAAATTTTCTCCCGATAGTGTATAATGGTTCAGAAAGGCGGTTTACCCGCCCAAAAGAAAAGAAGAAGGAGTAAGGAATATGCCAAAAATTATTTTAACCGGAGACAGACCTACCGGACGTCTTCACGTAGGTCACTATGCAGGTTCCCTGAAGCGGAGAGTGGAACTGCAGAATTCCGGTATATACGATAAAATTTTTATTATGATTGCCGATGCTCAGGCGCTCACAGACAATGCCGAGCAGCCCGAAAAGGTGCGCCAGAATATCATAGAAGTTGCCCTGGATTATCTGTCCTGCGGTCTTGATCCTGCTAAGTCTACACTTTTAATCCAATCTCAGATTCCGGAGCTGTGCGAGCTTTCTTTTTATTATATGAATCTGGTAACCGTTTCCCGTCTGCAGCGGAATCCCACTGTAAAGTCGGAAATTCAAATGCGCAATTTTGAGGCAAGCATTCCTGTGGGCTTCTTTACCTATCCCATCAGCCAGGCTGCCGACATTACCGCTTTTGGGGCAACCACCGTCCCTGTAGGGGAGGATCAGCTCCCCATGCTGGAGCAGACCAAGGAAATCGTGCGCAAATTCAATTCCGTGTACGGCGACACTCTGGTGGAACCTGACGTTTTGCTTCCTGACAACAAGGCATGTCTGCGCCTTCCCGGTATTGATGGCAAAGCGAAAATGAGTAAATCCTTAAATAACTGTATCTATCTTTCCGATACGGAAGAGGATGTACGCAAAAAAGTAATGTCCATGTTCACCGACCCCAATCATCTCCAGGTTTCCGATCCCGGTCAGGTAGAGGGCAATCCCGTGTTTATTTACCTGGACGCTTTCTGCAAGGATGAAATGTTTGCAGAATACCTTCCGGAATATGCAAATCTTGAGGAGTTAAAGGCACATTACACCAGAGGCGGTCTGGGCGATGTAAAAGTGAAAAAGTTCCTAAACAGCGTGCTTCAGGAGGAGCTTTCCCCCATCCGCGCCAAAAGAAAAGAGTGGGAGAAGGACATTCCTGCCGTATATGAAATTCTTCATAAGGGCAGCCAGGAAGCGCGCCAGGTTGCTTCCCAAACCCTGGAACAGGTTAAAAAATCCATGAAAATCAACTACTTTGACGACCATGCCCTGATCGCTGAGCAGGCAGAAAAATATGCGAAATAGAAATCCGTCAAAACAGGAGTATTTATGAAAGCCTATCAGATAAAAGAGATTAAAAGCTTTATGGGCAGGCTGCTGGGAAGCGATGACTTTGATTCTTTCCTGCTTGCCGAAGCATCCATTACAACCTATAATCACTTTACCATTGACGGACATATGGAAAAAGCTTTTTTCACCGGCGATATCAACCATGAGGATATCCTCCCTCCCTATGAATTTTCCCAATGGAAGGATATGCGTTCCCTGTGTTTTGATTTGATCAAAGGAAAGCGCACTCCGGTGCAGTTTAAACTGGTGCTTCATTTAAAACCTGAGCCCGCCGCCCAGATCCTCCAGGAGGGGGATGCCGGGATTTCCATATCCGATCTCAAGGCTTTTGTGCTGAACATAAAATACGATGGCAGTGTGCTTACCTGCATCACTGCCACCGCTTTTCATACATTCCTTCCGGACAAAACACCCGACCGTCTGTGGGATGATTATATGACTCATTTTCTTTCCGAAAAGAAAATTCTCTTCGAAGAGGCTTAAGCCTCTTCCTTTCTATTTACTGGTGTCCACTGCCGCTCCTTTTATGTCCTCCTCAAGCAACTTCATCTCGTCCATGATCTTTTTGATCTCCTTCTGAACGTCGTCCATGGTATTTTCCGCTTCCACCATAAGCTCCGTAGATGCGACGATCTGCTCCGTAAAGGCTTCTTTTTCTTCCTTTTCCGCCTTCTGCTTCTCGATCTTTTCTTCCTCTTCTTTTTCCTTTTCCGCCTTTTCCTCTGCCGCTTCCTTCTTTTCTTCCAGCTCCTCGTCGATGTGGTCCTTTGCCTCGTCCGTGAGCATGCCGATGATATCCTTCCTTGCCTCTTCCATCACATCGTCCGCCGCCTTTTCAGCTTTGGTCATAGTTTGAGACTTCAGCATCGCTTCCTTGGTGGACCTGATGGCGTAGTTCTCCATCATAATTCCCTTTTTTGCCTCGTCTATTTCACTCTCATAAGCGCCTCCTGCCTCCGAAAGTTTCATAGAATGTTCCTGATATTCCGTAAGTCCTCTCTCGTAAATCTCCTTTACCCGCTGGCTTTCTTCATCTGTCAGCCTGATGTCCGAACCGGGTCTTGCGGCAAGCCTTTTCTTTTCCAAAAGCTTTAAATCCTGCTCTTCCTGGGAATCAGCCTCCACACCGTATGCCTTTCTGATTTCTTCCTTATCCTTGGCAATACGCTTCAGTTCGCCGTTTGCCTCATCCAGGGTTTTCTGATACTCCTGGATCTTGGTTCTGCTCTCATCGATCCCTTCTTCCAGCTTGCGGTCGCTTGCCCTGGCATCGCCTATGATCTTCATCACCTGCTTTTTTGCCTCCTGCTGCCGTTTCGCCACAGGATCCAGCTTCTTATTTAGATTTCCCGCGAAAAGACTTTTCTGTCCGCTTCTGTCCTCTGAAATACCGCCGTTATGTCTTTCGCTCCGGGTATTGTCGCCCATAAAAATTGTTGTGTTCTGCACCTTCATAGATCCGTCTACCTCCATTGTCCGGAATATTCCTTTATTCCTTTTTTCACAACCATACTGCATAATCCAATGCTACATATTGTATATCGGAGTCCATCCTGAAAGCAATTAGTGCTAATTACGGCAAATGTAATAAATTACCTTAAAATTGCTGTAAACGGATTGACTTTTCATTTCAAGTATGCTATTCTGATATTCCTTTCGCGCTTTTTGCCGCGAAACACAATTTCGTGAAATGAAATTTCATCCTTACCTGCGGTAGTGCTCCGGCAAATTCCCGGAGACGGCAGACCGGCTTGGCAAGTTATAAATCATTATAAAACTACCAGGAGGAAGCAAACATGATTACCCTAGAACATGTATGCAAGACCTATCGGGTCTCAAAACGCGATGCCGGATTTTCTTCGGCATTAAAAGCTCTGTTCCACAAGGAATACGAGTACATTCACGCTCTTGACGACGTATCTTTCACCATAAAGGACGGTGAAATGGTGGGCTACATTGGTCCCAACGGCGCCGGAAAGAGTTCTACAATCAAAATCTTAAGCGGCATCCTTACTCCGGAAGGAGGCACCTGCCGCGTCAACGGGCTTATTCCCTGGAAAAACCGAATCGAGCATGTGAGGAACATCGGCGTTGTTTTTGGTCAGCGCTCCCAGCTATGGTGGGATGTGCCTGTGATGGATTCCTTCGAATTATTGAAAGAAATTTACCGCATTGACACTCTCAGCTATAGGCGCAATCTGGAGCAGCTCTGCCATATGCTGCAGCTCTCCGACCTGCTCAAAATGCCCGCCAGACAGCTTTCCCTGGGGCAGAGAATGCGCTGTGAAATTGCAGCCTCTCTTTTGCACAGCCCCAGCCTTCTTTTTCTGGACGAACCTACCATTGGTCTGGATGCCGTTTCCAAGCTTGCCGTTCGGGATTTTATTCTGAAATTGAATCAGGAGCAAAAGACCACCGTCATTTTAACCACCCATGATATGCAGGATATAGAAGCGCTCACCAGCAGAGTGATTTTGATTGGAAAAGGGCAGATTCTGATGGACGGGAGCATCGAAAACATCAAAAAAGGCTATCACAGTACAGAAGAAGCACTGGCGGATTTTTACCGCAGTCACGATCTTTAAGGAGGCTCCCTATGAAAAAATACATTGCATTTTTCCGGCTGCGGTTCAGTATGGGTCTGCAATACCGAACTGCCGCTTTTGCCGGTATTATCACACAATTTGCATGGGCTTCCATGGAAATTTTAATGTTTCGCGCCTTTTATCAGGCTGACGCCGACTCCTTTCCCATGACCTTTGAGGCGACCTGCGCTTATGTATGGATGCAGCAGGCATTCCTCGCCCTGTTTATGGCATGGATGATGGAAAATGAGATCTTTGATTCCATTGTAAACGGCAATATCGCTTATGAACTGTGCCGACCTATTAACATTTACAATATGTGGTTCTCCCGAAGCCTTGCCAACAGAATCGCAAAGGCGGTTCTCCGCTGCTTTCCGATTTTGCTGGTCGCCGCTTTTCTTCCTGCCCCTTACGGATTGATGCTGCCTGCAAGCCCCGCCGCCTTCTGCCTTTTTCTTTTTACCCTCCTTGCAGGGGTAGGGGTGACGGTTGCCTTCTGTATGCTGATCTATATGGTTTCCTTTTTTACCATATCGCCAGCCGGCATCCGCATGGTTGCCGTTTCGGTGGTGGAATTCTTTTCAGGCGCTACCATTCCTCTGCCCTTTTTCCCCGAAAGGCTCCGGCGTATTTTTGAGCTGCTCCCCTTTGCCTCCATGCAAAATATCCCTTTACGCATTTACAGCGGAGATTTAAGCGGCGAGCCCATGAGACGCGCCATTCTCATTCAGGTCTTCTGGCTCTTGACGTTGATCGGCATAGGAAAGCTTTTGGATGCCGCCGCCATGAAAAAAATTACGGTACAGGGAGGTTAAGCTTATGAAATTATACGGGAAATATTTTGCCATGCATTTAAAAGCATTGATGGAATACAAAACTTCTTTCCTTCTGACCTGCATCGGTCAGTTTCTGGTCTCCTTCAATGTGTTTCTGGGGATGCATTTTATGTTCCGCCGCTTTTCAAACGTTCAGGGCTTTACGTACAACGAGGTTCTTTTATGCTTTGGAATCACCCTTATGGAATTTTCCCTTGCCGAATCTGTGGCAAGGGGCTTTGATACCTTTGACAGTATGATCAGACAGGGAGAATTTGACCGTGTTCTGGTAAGACCACGGAATGAAATTCTCCAGGTTCTGGGAAACCGCATTGAATTTTCCCGAGTCGGGCGTATCCTTCAGGCGGCAGCCATGTTTATTTACGGCTTTTCCGTCAGCCAGGTCCGCTGGAACTTTGGAAAAATCATTGCCGTGCTGTTTATGCTGGTAGGCGGCACAGTGGTTTTTACAGGAATCTTTCTGATCTATGCTGCACTCTGCTTCTTCACCATAGAAGGACTGGAATTTGTCAACATCTTTACAGACGGCGCCCGGGAATACGGTAAATACCCTGTCTCCATCTACGGCAAACGGATGCTGCTGATCTGTACCTTTGTGGTTCCTTACGCTTTGATTCAATATTATCCGCTGCTTTATCTGCTGGACCGGGGCAAGCCTTACTATTTATTCCTTCCTCTGGCAGCATGCCTGTTTTTCCTGCCCTGTTTCCTGCTTTGGAAACTGGGCGTAAAACATTATACCTCAGCCGGTTCTTAATGGCTGAGGTATCTCTACAAACTTATGCGGGTTCTGCCGTTTTGCACACATCGATCCATCCCTTTTCTCCAGCATAGCGCTCCATCTCCGAAATGGTCAGTTCAATCGCGCTGTTACTGCTGCCGCAGGCGGGAAACACCGTTTCAAAACGCTTCAGCGATTCGTCCAAATATACCGCTACCCCTTCTTTTACGGCAAAAGGACATACGCCGCCTACGGCATGTCCGATCAATTCCTCCACCTGATCCGGTGCCAGCATCTTTGCTTTCGTGCCAAACTGCTTTTTATATTTACCGTTGTCAATTTTTACGTCTCCTGCCGTCACGATCAACACAGGCTGCTCCCCCACTAAAAAGGAAAGGGTCTTGGCAATTCTTGCCGGAGCGCAGGAAAGTGCCTGGGCGGCAAGCTCCACCGTAGCGCTGGAAACGTCAAACTCCCGTATCCTCTCCTCCATACCGTATTGTCTGAAATATTCTTTTACCTTGTCGATCGCCATTTTCAATCATTCTCCCTTCGCTATTTTGATTTTCTTTTTCCATAGTAAAGGATTCTTCTTTAAATGTCAAAAATCTTTCTTCTTCACCGGAAGCCAAATCCCCGCCCGATAATCAGGACTGCTTATATCCCCCTCCGAATACCACTCTATATTGAGTTCGGCGGCAATTTCATAATCACCGTTGCCCGGAAGCCACTCTCTGAAAATCCTGGTATTCAATGTCTGAAGGGAATTGGGCATAGGACCTGCACACTGGAATTTAGCCCATTCATAGGCGGGAATCTCAACCACCTTCATTCCTTCCGGCACATCCCCTCCTTTGTATGCTCCTGCAATCAGATAACTAAACTTGCCTTTTGTCTGTCCGCCATCAAAGCAGATTCCGAATTCTCCGATTCCATTCTCACCTATCGCCTTCCGAACTTCCCGCTCAGATTTTTCTTTCCCAGGCGCAGAGGACATATATTTTTCGCAAAATGCATCCCAAAACCGGGGAATCTCCAGATAACCAGATTCAAAAGAAAAAACTCTCTCAAAACCAATCATTTTCATAGGCTCCATTTTTTCAACAACAAACTCCATCTTATTTCCTCCTTTAATCGAGACTTCTATCACCAGAGGCAAAAAAACCGTGATTCTGGATGGCTGTTCCCGCAGCAGCCTGGGGGATAATCCGTGAAATCGGGAAAATGCTTTGGTGAAGCTTTCCGGCGTATCATATCCATATTTGTAGGACAGATCGATCACCTTTTCTTCACCTTTTATCAGATCCAGCGCCGCAAGATACAGTCTGCGGTTTCTGATATATTCCCCAATGGAATAACCTGTCACCATTTTAAATCCCTTTTGAAAATAAAAGGACGATATATGCACGGCATCCGCCACTTCATCGGCGCCAATATCCGTAAACAGATGCTCCTCCATATAATCGATTGCTGCTCTCAAGCTTGATAACCATTCCATATCTCTCACCTCTGCTTAACAGTCTATCTGACTTTTGCGAAATAATCCTGTTCTTTTCTGCCGGAAATTGTCCGGCTTTTTCAATTAATCCCGTTTCTTTTTCCTGATTATCTGTACACCTTTTATAATTTCCCCGGAAATTTTCCTTAAAATTCCGCATAATGAACATTGCCTGCCCGTATCATCCCTGATAAAATGATTGCGAAATGAAACAGATAAACATATATTAGATCAAGCGCAGGAAATGCTTGAGAAGGGAGACAATATGAAAATTTATAACATCGACGACGTAGAAAAATTTCTGGACATCATTAAACAATGCAAGGGCTCTGTAGAGCTGGTTTCCAAGCAGGGTGACCGTCTCAACTTAAAATCCGAGCTCACCAAATACCTTGCACTGTCCAAGCTTTTTAACGATAACACTTTCATCAACGAAATGGAGCTGATCGCCTCCGACCCTGAAGACGTAAAGCTTTTGATGGATTATATGATTATGGGAAAATAATTCCCTAGGGGCGCTATGCTTTAATTGCCCATCGCATCTTTGTGGATCTCGCCCTGCTGTTTCTGGCACATTCCTGTGCAGAGGGGCGGATCACATCCGATGCAATTTCCCGGTAGACGCCCGCTTTCTTCAGCTCTTTAAAAGATTTTTTTACCAGCCTGTCCTCCCCTGAATGGAAAGTTAATATGGCAATTCTACCGCCCGGCGCCATAGCATCGGGCAATTTCTGTAAAAAGGCATCCAACGCCTCATATTCACTGTTCACATCGATGCGAAGCGCCTGAAACACCCTGGCGCAGGATTTTTTCACCGCTTCTTTTCGTTCCTTCTCCGGTAAAAAGGCAAGGGTTTGCGCTATCACTTCTCTTAAATCTTTGGTGGTTTCAATTTTCTTTCCTTTTCTCAACTCCGTTGTAATGGCTTTTGCAAGCTCCTCCGCATAGGGTTCGTCTGCGTTGTCCCTTAACATTCCGGCAAGCTCGTCCTTTGTAACCTCTCTTAAACGCTCAGCCGCTGAAATTCCCGAATCCGGATTCAGGCGAAGGTCAAGAGGTCCTTCGTTTTTGTAGGAAAATCCTCTGTCAGGATTGTCGATCTGCATGGACGAGACCCCAAGATCGGCAAGAAGAAACTGAAAAGGACCGTATAACTCCGCTACCTGGTCCAGCTTGGCAAAATTCAAATGGAGGATCGTAAGCAGCTCCTCTCCGTACCCCAAATCTCTTAATCTTTTTTCGGTCTTCTTGATCTCAATAGGATCCACGTCTAATCCATAAAGATGCCCCTTCCCTGCAAGACATTTCAACATTTCCCGACTGTGCCCGCCATACCCAAGAGTTGCATCCAGTCCCACCATTCCCGGCTGTATTTGTAAAAAATCCAGGATTTCCCTGACGCAGATAGGCAGATGCATTCCCGCAGGCGTGCTTCCCTTTTGCATCACCTTCTCTATGGTATCCTGGTATTTGTCAGGATTCAACTCTTTATATTTTTCACTGTATTTTCTGGGATGCGTTCCTTTATAGCGTACTCTTCTTTGATGAGGACGCTCCCACTCATCTCCATAAACACTGCTGTAAATTTTCTCGCAATCAAACTCGGGCGCATATTTTTCGGCAGCAATACAGATTTTTTCAACCAGTTCCATGTCTTCCTCCAGCTCCTCTGCGATTTCTGCCGGGGATTTTCCTTTACCCAGTTTTTTACATACCATCTGAATCATTTTTCTGTTTGCACCCTCTGCCAGACCTTCCAGCCGTCCTTCCTCTCGCCCTTGTGTCATTCCTTCCTCTCGCCCCTCATCCCTGGCATATTCTACCTCTTCCCATCTCTGCATATACTTCACCCCCATCTTTTCCGACGCTCTGATTTTTCTTACTCTTTCGTGTATCAGCTTAATTCTGCTGCTCTCTGTTTTTTCTACCGCTTTATCCGTAGATGCAGTGATATACTCCATAAAATCCAAAAACTCTTGCGAAAACGCTTCTCGGTTTCTCCCCATTGTATTGATAAAAACTCTCACTGCGCCATCCTCAATCTTCAGATCCGGACATTCCCTGCATACACCCTCGAAGGTATAGCGGTACAATTCCCTTCCAAACAGGTCGAAAGGCGCTATCAAAATGAAGCAACTGTCGTTCAGCAGATTAAAATCCTTATTACCTGGTTCCAGCAGGGAAACATCCAGTTGCGCCTGATAATATCGGCTCCTCCGTCTTAAATTTCCCGTATTCTTTTTCTGCATTTCCGTATAATAAAGAGTTTTTTCATGATCCATCCCGATCACATCAAGACGTATCTGCCTAAGCTCCGGCGAAACCCTGAATTCCTTTTCTGTCTCCGGATATCCCAACAGTTCCACTTCATTTTCAAGCAAAATACTTACCGTCGCTTGGTATGCCTCTCTGCTTTCCATGGTTTCATCGAAAAGAAATCGGTCTACCAAATTTAATTCTTCCAGTTTTGTTCGTACATTTGTCATACAGTTTCCTCCTTACGCAGGAAACTATAAGGATCCTGTATGCCACAGCGATGAACTGCGTACTACCGCTCATTGCCTGCCTTAACAGTCTTTACATTTCCTGCTTTCTAATTAAATGATTGATTTTTAAAAGCAGGATTTCATAGAATTTAAGAACAGAATTGTCCATCAGACGCAGCCATGCCGCTAAGTAAGCTTTCGCTTAAAGAAATCGTTTGCTTTGCAACTATCATAACACAATATCATTATCATTTAAACACTTTTTTAATGAATCATAATTGGTCACAGTTCAGACCGGTGTCAAGGTGGCGTTACAAAAACAGGCTATGGGGCGGCAGGGCATTGGGCATATGGGTTCAGGGCTGGTCTCGAAATCGAATTTCACTAACGTAATGGGAAAAATTGTCGAAAACTGTACGGGTCGGAGCCAATGGCATCCATGCCATAAGGCTCCTGATTCTGCCCTCCATGGCAGAATCTCCCTGAGCCTTCACCATTCCGCAAGTGAAATAATCGATTTCTCGATAAAGCCCTGAACCCATATGCCCAATGCCCTGCCGCCCCATAGCCTGTTTTTGTAACGCCACCTTGACACCGGTCTGAACTGTGACCATAACGTCATCGGAAAAGGAGCGTACCTCTGGCATCCTCCACCGCTCCGCCTGCCAACAGATACTTTTTCAGGTTTCTTTGCAGGGAAGTATCCTCCGGCAATTCCTCAAGCTTCCAGTCTGACCGCTTATAGACCCAAACCATGTACTCCATATCCTTCTGACCTGTTGTTTGAATTTGAAAAAGCTTCTGAAATTCCAAAATATGGGAGTCTGGAGAAAGCACTTCTTTCAACGTAGGGGAAAGCAGCCAGGAATGACATTCCATGTCCGCCGATTGATATGCGGGAAACTTTTCCGCAAAAAAAGTATTCGCCATGCCAACAGATTCCGCAATTTTTTCCCCGGTTAATATAGCATCCGAAGGGATATGTAAATCTATAACGCGCCTTTCTCCCTCAGTTCTCATCTCATATTCCAGCTCGCCGATTCTGAAAAGCACCCCTGCAAGCTGTCTTGCTGTCCACCATTCTCTGTCAAAAGCATATTTCCCATAGCCCTCCTTATGCTCCTTTATAAATCTGCTAAAGCATTTCATAGTAGCTATAAAAATTTTATGGGAAATACCGTGCTCTTCATAATATTCATAGGTTTTAAAGCTGCTCCTCAGCATACAGGCAAGCATCTTAAATCCATCAGGATCCTCCCCTAAAAAAGCCTGCATCTCCATTCGCCCTCTATCCCAGGTTTCCCGGTCAAAAAGTTTATCCATAGCATCCTGAATGTCTTCATATTCTGCCTGCCGGTCATACGCCATAACCGCCCTTGTCACTTCCTCCGGCATATCAATCCTTTTGCATAACACTTCTATCTCATTCACTTTATTTACACCACCTCAACCGTTAAATTACATCCTGTCCTCCATACCGGAGCGTCACGCTCATTATACCCTATCCTATCAATCCCTCACAATATCGAAATACACCATCATCTGACAGCCTGGTTTGTTGTTTCTGGCACACAGCCTCTGTGAAGTTCCAAAGTGACATTATTGACTACTTTCGCAGCGCCAAAATTCTAGAACGTATTTTCGACCTTGAAAATAATTTCCCTTTTCATTTCATTTATGTTGATATTTTTCCTTATATCCATAATAATAAAAGGTGATATCATTCCGACTCAGAAAACAGAGATAATGCATGATGAGAACCCAAAATGAAATAGAAAAGAAAAATGCAAAGGTAAAATAACTTATGCACATATCATCATAGAAAGAAGACCATTATGGAAGACCTGAAAAAGACCGCTCTTTTTGAACAAATGCCAGTGCCAAAGGCTGTCATGACACTTGCCGTTCCGACCATCCTCAGTTCCCTGGTGATGGTCATTTATAATATGGCTGACACTTTTTTTGTGGGCATGCTCAACGATCCCGTTCAAAATGCCGCCGTCACCCTTGCCGCGCCAGTACTTCTTGCTTTCAATGCTGTTAACAACCTGTTCGGCGTAGGCACCTCCAGTATGATGAGCCGTGCCCTGGGTAAAAAGGATTATGACACCGTATACCGAAGCTCCTCCTTCGGATTTTACTGCTCTATTTTATGCAGCCTTTTATTTTCCTTCTTTTATACCATACTAAGCCGCCCGCTCCTTACCCTTTTAGGCGCCAGCGCGGAAACCGTCTATGCCACCGGACAATACTTAAAATGGACGGTCAGCTTTGGCGCCACACCGGCAATTCTCAATGTAGTCATTGCCTACCTGGTTCGTTCGGAAGGCTCTTCTCTCCATGCCAGCATCGGCACCATGAGCGGCTGCCTGCTCAATATTCTTCTGGATCCCCTTTTCATTCTTCCTCAGGGGCTTAATATGGGAGCCTCCGGCGCCGGACTTGCCACCTTTCTCTCCAACTGTGCGGCATGTGCCTATTTCTTTGTCTTACTTTTTATAAAGCGGGGCAAAACCTACGTGTGCATCCGTCCCGACAAATTTCGCCCCAGCAGACACATTGTGGTTGGCATATGCAGTGTGGGTATACCTGCGGCTATCCAGAACCTTTTGAATGTAACGGGCATGACCGTTTTAAACAACTTTACCTCCTCCTATGGCTCCGACGCCGTAGCCGCTATGGGTATTGCCCAAAAAATCAATATGGTTCCCATGCAGATCGCCTTTGGTCTCTCCCAGGGAATTATGCCGCTGATCAGCTACAATTATTCCAGCGGCAACGTAAAGCGCATGAAGCATTCCCTAACCTTTACCATAAAAATTGCCCTGTCCTTCCTGATCTACGTATCTGTCTGTTATTACCTGGGCGCGGGCTTCCTGATCCGCCTGTTCATGAAAAATGACGCCATTGTCAGCTATGGCGCCAGTTTTCTTCACGGACTGTGCCTCGGCACGCCCTTTCTCTGTATGGATTTTATTGCGGTAGGCGTTTTTCAGGCATGCGGTATGGGGAAAAAAGCGTTTTTCTTTGCCCTTCTTCGCAAGATCATTCTGGAGATCCCGGCACTTTACCTGTTAAATCTGCTGTTTCCTCTTTACGGTCTTGCCTACGCCCAGCTTACGGCTGAGGTCATTCTCGCCGCTGCGGCTGTGATTACGCTGATCAGGATTTTTCGGAAGCTGCAGCAACCTGCTTCCCCCGAAAGCCCATAACCGGGTTTATTCCTTCACTCCCTCTGTTTTGATTATAAATTTCACATTTCCTTCCGTATTTTCCGGGAGCTTTGTAAAGGTATTATAAGCCCTGCCTGCATCCGCAACTGCCGTCAGTCTGTCCACCACGTCTTGGACATCCTCGCCGAACATCTCTGTCAGCCTGCTGATGCCTTCCTCGTCAAATTCAAACATACCGTCTACTAATGCCAGCGCTCCCTCATCCAGAGATTCCATACCTTCCTCCAGGGTCAGGACACCCTCTTTCAAGCTGCTTACGCCGTCCTTTAAGGTTCCTGCGCCGTTGTTTAAAGTATTGGTTCCCACTGCCAGCTGTTCTGTACCGTCCTTCAATTCTCCAGTACCGTTTTTCAGGGATGCCGCGCCATCCTTTAAGGAAGATGCGCCATTTGCCAGTTCTCCGGTACCGCTCTTCAGGGTTTCCGTACCGTTCCTTAATTCACCGGTGCCTCCCTTTAACGCTGCCGCGCCATTTGCCAGATCATTGGTGCCTCCCTTCAATGCTGCCGCACCCGCTTTCAGATTTCCCACTCCGGCTGCAAGCTCGCCGGCTCCGCCGTTGAGGTTGTCAATTCCGCTCTTTAATTCATTTGCGCCATGGTCAAGTTCCGTTGCGCCTAAAAGGGCATTCTCTGTTCCGCTGGCAAGGCTGTCTGCCCCCTGTACCAAAGCCGCCATGCCGCTTTGATCGGCGAGCTGCGCCGACAGCTTCTGTAAAGACGCCTCTAAATACGCCCCGTAGGTAATCGCCGGTCCCCACTTTTCCTTCAGCGCTTCCTGATCCCCTGCATGGGCGCTGATCATTTCCATCTCCTCATTTAGGGCTGTAAGCTGCATAGAATAAGCGTTCACCTCCGCCTGACATGCCGCCACATCCCCAAGGGCATTCTTATATTCGTCAATTTTTTCCTGCAGGTTGTCTGTATCAACCGTCTGTATCTGAACAGTATCTGTTTCCACCACCTCGGTGGTCACAACTCCCGTACCTGTGACTATTTGCGTATCCACATCCGTTGTTTCATCCAGGATACCGCCTTCTTCCTCCTCTGTACCTTCGGATATAATCCTTGTTGTGGTATACACAGGCGCCTCAACCGATACCTCCACTTCCTTCTCCTCGCTATGGGTATCCGTTACCACCTGCATCTCCTGGGTATCCATCTGGCAGGCAGACGCAATCTGTGCTTCCGCCGAAGCGCTCCTCTCCTGTGCAACAGATAAATTTGCATTGGCTGCATCCAGGTTTTCCTGTGTCTGCGCCGCCTTTTGCTGCAGATTTGCAAGAATCTCTCCATAAGACTGTTCTGACAATCCGTCTACGGCAATACTTGCTTCTCTCAGGGACTGGTTCAGCAGATATGAAAGCTGCAGTAATGTACCTGCCTGATCGGCGCTGAGACTGGTACCGTCGTCCACCGGCGTACCCACCAATGCCTGCAGCATTCCCATCTGAACCGCCACCTGGTCTACTCCATCCTTTACATGGTGCGCCCCTTCATTTAGGTTTTTCGCACCGTCCACCAGGCTGCCTGTACCTGCGGCAAGCTTTGATCCCCCGTCCTGCAGGGCATTGGTTCCGGCTGACAGCCTTTGCGCTCCTTCCTGCAAAGCTTCCGTTCCCTGATAAAGCTCTGATGCCCCTTCGTTTACTTTTCCGGCTCCCGCACTCAGCTGGCTTACGCCTTCATCTACCTGAGCAGCTCCGTTTGCAAGCTTCTCTGCTCCCTGGTTCAGTTCCCCGGCTCCACTTGCAAGCTTCTCTGCCCCCTCGTCCAACTGCCCAGCGCCCTCATCCAGTTGTCCAGCGCCTTCGTTTAAAATTCCGGATTTTTCATATAGCTCCTGAGTACCATCTTTCAACTCCCGGGCGCCGGTCAGCAGATCATCTGTACCTGTCAGCAATTTTCCCGTCCCGTCTTTTAGCTGCCCGCTTCCATCCTTTAATTCCAGCGTTCCATCTTTTAACTGATCGGAAGCCTCCTGCAGCTCCTCCATAGAATCCTGGAGATTTGAAAGTTCAAAAGAGTCGGTCAATTCAATGTCTGAGAGAATATCGCTCATTGCCACCGTCATGGTCATCCCCAATTCAAAGTGATCGGCATCCGCCTCTACTTCCATATAATCAGGAATCTCTATTTCTTCCAGCTTTTCTTTTTCCTCTTTTTCTTTCACCTTATCTTTCATACTCTCAACGTCAATGCTTTCCTGCAGGCCCGGAAATGCCACGCCTACCACCACGCTGTTGTTTCCTTCCGAAAGCAGCCTTGCGTTGGTCACTTCAATGTTGGAAAAAACATCCTGGGGTAGTACCATTCCCGATATCATGGCGAAAGGCACCTTGATTTCCTGCTCCTTCTGACCGATTTTTACTTTCCTGGTTTCCTTGTTTTCATAATCCAGGCGTATCTTTACCCTGCCGCTCTTTCCCGCCAGCTCCTCCGGGGAAATGTCCCTGCCGTCCAACTGGTAAGAGATCTTTACCTCTACGGGAACCTCTTTTTCAGTAGTCCCCTGGTAATAAATATCAGCCCCCTCCGCTTTCCACAAAATATTGCCTTTTTCATCTGTTTCAAAGGTTTCGTATCCTTTTACATTCTGAATATCCTTCAAGTCGGAGCAATCCGCCAGGCTGCTCTCTTGACCGCCATTTTTCAGCCAGTCGCTGACAATTACCTGATTTACGCCGCCCTTTGCATCGGCAAGCACGTAAACCGTCTCCTCCTTTCCAGCCTGGCTGCTGTGGGAAGGGCTTACCTGCCCATTCAGCACTTTCTCCAGAACCTGTTCCTGATTTTCGTTTGTTATGACGGCTGCCTGCTCCGCCTCCTCTTTCCCACACCCGGTAAGCTCCAGCACCATTGCCGCGCTTAGGGCAATGCAAAGCGCTTTTCTTCTCATTTTTTTACATTCGTTCTTTTTCATAATGAAACTGCCTCCTGTCCGATTCTTTTTTCTTTTCCTTTTACTCTGCTTTTGATGATCAGCCTGTCAAAAACCATAAACATGGACGGTAAAATCAAAATGACAGATACCATGCTGATCAGGGCGCCTCTTGCCATCAACGTGCAGAGAGAACTGATCATATCGATATTGGAATATAAGCCTACACCAAAGGTCGCCGCGAAAAAGGACAGCGCACTGACCACAATAGATTTCACACTGCTCTGGCAGGCAATTGCAACTGCCTCTTTCTTTTCCACCCCTCCATAGCGCTCTTTCTTATATCTGGTAGTCATTAAAATAGCGTAATCCACCGTAGCCCCCAGCTGAATGGTGCCGATTACCACCGATGCAATAAAGGGAATCTGCGTACCTGTATAATAGGGAATCCCCATGTTTACAAAAATCGCCATCTCAATTACCGATACCAGAATAACCGGCAGGGAGAGGGATTTAAACACCAGCAATATAATCAGGAAAATCACGCCGATGGAAACCACGCTGACAGTATTAAAGTCCTTATCCGTAATTTCAATCAGATCTTTGGTACAGGGCGCTTCCCCTACCAGCATCCCCTTACTGTCGTAAGATTTGCAAATATTGCTCAACGTCTTGCACTGGTCATTAACCTCCTCAGAAGCCACCTTGTATTGAGAGCCTACCAATAAAAGCTGCCAACGGTCACTTTCAAGTGAACCCTTTATATCTGAAGGAATCATTTCGTCGGGAACGGAGTCCCCTAGAAGGGCGTTTAATCCCAGCACCCAGTTTACTCCCGGAACTGCCTCCATCTCATCCACCATGTGCTTCACATCCTTTTTGGGAAGATCTGCACTTAGAAGAAGCATATGGGTTGCATTCATATCAAATTTTTCATTCAACTTTTCATTTGCCACAATACTGGGAAGATCCCTGGGAAGGGTTTCATCCAAGTTGTAATATACCGTTGTATGCCGATAACCGTAAATTGCCGGAAACAAAACTACTACGAACAAAACGAGGAACACTCTGTAGTGCTTTGTCACAAAGCTTCCGACTCCCTTCATGTCCGGAAGCAGCGCCTTATGCTTTGTTTTCATAAGCGCCTTATCAAACACAAGTATCATGGAAGGCAGTACCGTTACGCAGGTAAGCACGCCAAAAACCACGCCTTTTGCCATAACGATTCCCAAGTCTCTCCCCAGTGTAAAGCTCATAAAGCACAGGGCAATAAATCCCGCTACCGTTGTCATGGAACTGCTCACCACAGAGGTAATGGTTGCGCTGATCGCCTTTGCCATTGCTTCCTTTTGATCTGCTGTATTTCTCCGGTTCTCCTGATAACTGTGCCAAAGGAAAATCGAGTAATCCATAGTGACCCCCAGCTGAAGAACCGCACTTAACGCCTTGGTAATATAAGAAATCTCACCTAAAAAGAAATTGCTGCCCAGATTATACAAAATCGCTATTCCGATACTCAAAAGGAATAAAAAAGGAATCAAAAACGAGTCCATTGTAACCGACAGAACCAGGCAGGAAAGTAAAACCGCAATGCCCACATAAATCGGGGCTTCCCTCTCTGAAAGGTTTTTGGTATCCGTCACCACCGCCGACATTCCGCTTAAAAAGCAATTCCTGTCCGCTATTTTTCTAATTTCTTCGATTGCCTCCATTGTTCCGTCGGCGGATGTGGTTTCATCAAAGGTAATTGCCATCATCGTGGCGTCTCCGCTGTTAAACGCCTCATACACTTCATCCGGTATCATTTCCATAGGAACCGAAATATCCATAACAGAGTCATACCATATCACTTTTTCCACATGCTCCACACGCTCGATATCCTGTTTCAGTTTTACGACTTCCTTAGGCGCCATTCCTTCCACCACAAACATGGAGAAGGCTCCGGTCTCAAACTCATCCACTAAAATATCCTGTCCCACCATCGTTTCAATGTCCTTGGGCAGATAGGAAAGGATATCATAGTTGACCCTGGTACCCAAATATCCCAAAAAAGACGGTATCAAAAGCGCCAGGCTTAAAATCAGGATCGGTATCCTGAGTTGTACCACCCTTCTTCCGAATTTTTCCATAGCATACACTCCTTTTTATTTATGACCATTAGTCATTTTTTATTTCTATTCCGTATTATACTACAAAATGACCATTGGTCAATATTTTTTATCCTAAAAGAATCGTAAAAATTATAAAAAGAAAATAAAATCAAAAAGATTGCTTTTCCGATCATTTCTTTTATAATATAATTTACCGGATAAAGATCAGGAGATGGAAATACTATGGGGAAATCAGATTTAAACAAAAAAAAGAAGCGCGAAGCGCTTTTAAATACTGCTTTTGAACTGTTTACCACACAGGGAATCAACAAGACCACCATAAACAACATTGTTGAGAGTGCCGGTGTTGCCAAGGGAACCTTTTATCTCTATTTTAAGGACAAATACGATATTCGAAATAAACTGATCGCTCATAAGGCGGGGCATATTTTTTCTGTTGCAGACCAGGCGCTTTCCCAGACCCAGCTGACAAATCTGGAGGACAGAATTATTTTTCTCGCCGATAACATCATCGAACAGTTTAACGCTGACAAATCCCTGCTAAATTTCATATCCAAAAATTTAAGCTGGGGTATTTTTAAAAATGAACTGATCTCCTCCGGCGATGATAATGATGTGGATTTCTATAATATTTATACCATTTTGGAAAACTCACCGGAAACTTTTAAAAATCCCGAGATTCTTTTGTTTATGATCGTTGAATTTGTCAGTTCTACCTGCTACAGTTCTATTCTATACAACGAGCCTGTGAGCATAAAGGAACTTAAGCCTTATATTTTTGACGCAATCAGACAGATTATAAAAAGCCAGCGCTTGTAATGGGTAAAAAGAGTGACATTGTTTCAGTTAGCGTCTTTTATTGATGAACTTGAAAAAGCATTGGGGGCAAATATAGATGTAATTACAGTGTCAGATATTCCGAAACTTTATCTGGAAATAGAAGAAATATTAAAAGAACGATAAGAATGGTGCCAGGGGTGTAAAGCTATTTTACGCCCCTGGTGTATTTGACGATTCCCTCTGTATATCTGTTGTCTCATCGTTTGTATGAACTAATTCTTAATCTGCCGCCCCTCATGGTTCATATGATATTTGTCCCGGTAGATTAATTCCGAAATGGGCACAAAAGTATACCCCTCGTTCTTCAAAGTGGCGATCAGGGTATCCAATGCCTGCGCCGTATACTTGGCGCCGTTATGGCAAAGGATGATGGAACCGTTTCCCAGATGCTTATGCTGGGTGACAGTCCTGAGAATAGAATCTACCCCATAATCCTTCCAGTCCAAGCTGTCCACGTCCCATTGAATGGTATAATAGCCGCAGTCCTTTGCCACATTTACCACCGCGTTGTCGTAATCTCCATAGGGCGGTCTGAACAGAAACATATCGTAGCCTGTGAGCTCCTGCACCTTGGTATGCACCTTCATAAGCTCTTCCTTCTTTTCTTCATCCGACAGTTGACTCATATTTTTATGATTTTCGCTGTGGTTTCCCAGATCGTGTCCCGCCGCAAGAATTGCCTTCACATCCTCCGGATAGCTTTCTACCCATCCCCCTGTCATAAAGAAGGTCACACGTACGTCATGTTTTTTTAGAATTTCCAGTATCTTTGCCGTATCCTCATTCCCCCATGCCGCATCAAAGGAAAGAGCAATCTTCTTCTCCGGCGTATCCACACAGTAAATAGGTAGTTCCCGTCCGTCCACACTGCTGCTTACGGTTATACTGCCTGCTGCAGTGACCAGCACGCCTCTGAGCAACGCGAAGGCGACAAGGGCACAAACGCCGTATTTGATTCCCAGAATCACCCTCTGTTTTGCATATTCCTCTCCGCTTTGCCCTTCCTGCCGGGGCGGAAAAATCCTGATCATTTTTTTTACTTTTTCTATGTACTTTCCCATAAAAAACACCTGTCATAAATGTTGTTACAGTTTATGAACGGAAAGTTTGGACATATGTCAACTTATCTTTATTTTCTTTACGGGAACTCCCTTTGGTGATATGATAAATGTATAAGCTATTTGAACTGGGGAAATGAGGTAGCATATGACTCACAAGGAACGTGCGCAGCAGTTGCTGCACCAGAAGTATCACTGTTCCCAGGCATTGTTCGGCGCATTTGCCACTGACTTGGGTCTGGATTTGAAAACCGCGTTAAAAATCAGCACCTGCTTTGGCGGGGGAATGCGGCAGGGGGGCGTTTGCGGGTGTATCACGGCTTCGCTGCTGGTACTCGGAATGGCACTTGGTTTTTACGATTCCCAGGACAGCGAGTCGGAAGTCTATGGAAACAAGAAAACAGAAGAATTTATACGGCGTTTTACAGAAAAAATGAACGGTGCTGTCAATTGTCGGGATATTTTGGGTAAAGACATCTCAAAGCCCGAAGAACTTGCCGTCATCCGAAGAGAAGGACTGATCCTGCAAAAATGCCCAAGAGCAATCAGCATCAGCATCGACCTGCTGGAGGAAATGCTTTCTGATCACGTGAAATTCATCACCGAAAACACCATAGATTTGGAAGATATTCCGGAAAACAATGAGTTGCAAAGTATTCTCAAAAACATTAGCAGGCTCCGCCATTTCCGAAGGAATGTCAACAACCTTTTATTTGCCTCTTCAAAAAACATCGGATTTATTCAATTTGACGTACGCAAATTCAAGATTGTCAATGATTTATACGGAGAGAAGTTCGGGGATGAGGTTTTAGATTTTATCCGAAAGCAGCTAAAGTATATTTGCGGAGAGAATCAATTCTTTATCAACCTGCGAAGCGATGTGTTTATGGTGGTAACAGAGTATCAGCAGGAGAAAGAGCTGATCTCCCTGATTGATCTGATGGATCAGCGAATCAGCAACTTTAAAAATATTAAGCTCCAGCTTTGCTACGGCGTTTACACAGTGGAAGACAGGCAGATGGATCTTCGGCAAATGGAAGACCGTGCCGCCATGGCAAGGAAAGCCGCCAAAGAAAACCTCCTGACCAACAGGCTGTTTTATAAAGAGCAATTTAAGGAATCTCTGTATAACCGGAAGTTTATTGAAGAAAACATGCAGACGGCAATTGCCCAGAGACAGTTTATCATGTATCTCCAACCCAAGTACAGTATTTCCAGAAATGAAATTATTGGCGCTGAAGCTCTGGTAAGATGGCGTAATCCGGAACGGGGGATGATCTACCCTAATCAGTTTATTCCTGTTATTGAGGAAAACGGCTTTATTCAAAAAGTGGACTACTATATTTGGGAGGAAGTATGCCGATTTATTCAAAAATGCATTCACGCAGGCATTGCCATCTGTCCTATTTCCGTAAACGTGTCCAGGGTTCACTTAAGGGGCAACGAATGCATACAGGTTCTCTCTAATTTGATTCAAAAATACGATATCCCCAAAAAACTGCTGGAGCTTGAAATCACAGAGACTGCTGACAGTCAGCAGGTGAGTATCAGGGCACTGCAATTGAAAAATGCGGGCTACAGGCTTTTGATGGACGATTTCGGAAGCGGTTATTCTTCCTTAAATATTTTACTGGAAACACCTTTTGACGTGATCAAGCTTGACAAAAAATTTGTAGAAAATATGATGCTGTCAGGCAAAGGAAGAATTATACTGGAGCAAGTGGTGCTGATGGCAAATCAGCTAAACCTTGGCATTCTCGCCGAAGGTGTAGAGACAAAGGAACAGGTAGAGCAGCTCAGGCGTATGGGCTGCGACCAGGTGCAGGGATATTATTATGCCAGACCTATGCCGGCTGAAGATTTTTTTGCTCTTTTACAAAAATAACGTAACATTATAACGCCGCCGTGGAAGAAACACGGCGGCGTTGTTATTACGATAAGCCGGCTCGCAAAGCGTGGCGGCGTTCGTTATCGTTCTTTTTTATCGTGAATTTCTTTGTGAAGTTCCTGGAGAGACTTTAATTCTCCCCTTTCATGGGTCTTCACATAATGAATTCCCTCCGCCGCTACTCTCGCCGCGGCAACTGTCGTAATATAAGGGGATTTCGCCTTGATCGCCGCTTTTCTCAAATAGCTGTCATCATGAACGCTGTCCTTACCCACAGGCGAATTGATGATCAAATCAAAATCGCCGTTGGTGATCATATCTCCCACATTCGGACGCCCTTCATAAAGCTTTTTCACCTTAACCGCCGGAATTCCCGCAGAGGTAATCAGGTCACAGGTTCCGCTTGTGGCAAAGATTTCAAAACCATCACCGGCAAGGCTTCTTGCAACCTCCACCACCTCATCCTTATCCTTTTTATTAACGGAAATCAAAACCTTTCCTTCCAGCGGAAGCTTTGACTGAACCCCTTCCTGTGCCTTGTAAAATGCCTCCCCATAAGATCTGGAAAGTCCAAGAACCTCTCCGGTAGAGCGCATCTCCGGTCCAAGGATAGGATCTACCTCGGGAAACATGTTGAAGGGGAATGCCGCTTCCTTGACTCCGTAATTGGGAATCTCCTGTTCCTTCAACCCCTGAATAGGCGATGGATTTCCTGTCAGTTCAGCGGTAATGATCTCAGTTGCCAAAGGAACCATGCGGATATTGCAGACCTTGGACACCAGGGGAACCGTACGGGACGCTCTGGGGTTTGCCTCCAGCACATAAACCTTTCCTTTTTCAATGGCGTACTGCATATTCATCAATCCTTTTACATGCATTTCCTCCGCAATTTTTCTTGTATACTCCTTAATCGTTTCCACATTTTCAGGGAGAATGTGTACGGAAGGGATAATACATGCTGAATCGCCGGAATGAATACCCGCAAGCTCAATGTGCTCCATAACCGCAGGCACAAAAGCATGTTCTCCATCGCTGATGGCGTCTGCCTCGCATTCCAGCGCGTGATTTAAGAACCTGTCAATAAGAATAGGACGATCCGGCGTAACGCCCACTGCTGCATTCATATATTCCTTCATACTTTCATCGTCGTAAACCACTTCCATTCCACGACCTCCCAGCACATAGGAAGGACGAACCATAACAGGATAACCGATTCTTGCCGCAATGGAAAGCGCCTCCTCCACCGTCGTTGCCATTCCTGATTCCGGCATAGGAATCTCCAGCTTTTCCATCATGGCGCGGAACTGATCTCTGTCCTCCGCCAGATCGATTACACTGGGCGAAGTTCCCAGTATTCTGACGCCGTTTTTCTCCAGCTCTGAAGCAAGATTCAAAGGCGTCTGACCGCCAAACTGAGCGATCACTCCCAAAGGCTTTTCCTTTTGATAGATACTCAGTACATCTTCCAGGGTAAGAGGTTCAAAATACAGCTTATCCGACGTATCATAATCAGTGGAAACGGTTTCCGGATTACAATTTACAATAATCGTCTCAAAGCCCAGCTTTTTAAGCGCCATAGCGGCATGGACACAACAGTAATCAAATTCGATTCCCTGCCCGATCCGGTTGGGACCTCCTCCCAAAATCATAATCTTAGGTTTATCTGTGTTAACAGGGTTTTTGTCCGGTCCGTTATAAGTGGAAAAGTAGTAAGCGCTGTCCTTGGTTCCGCTCACGTGAACTCCCTCCCACGCCTCGCAGACACCCAGTTGTATACGTCTGTTTCGGATATCTTCTTCCGGGATTTCCAACAGCTGGCTTAAATATTTATCCGAAAATCCGTTCCTTTTCGCGCTGATCAGCATTTGTTCCTCCGGCAATCCGCCTTTGCATTTCAGCAGTCCTTCCTCTTCCTCCACCAGTTCCTTCATCTGTTGGATAAAATAAGTCTTAACCTTGGTAATCTCATAAATCTCTTCTATAGACGCACCCTTGCGAAGCGCCTCATACATCAGAAAATGCCGTTCACTGGAGGGTGTAATTAGTCTTCTCAATAATTCTTCCTTGGACAAACTGTCGAAATTCTTAGCATGACCAAGTCCATAACGCCCCGTTTCCAGGGAACGGATCGCTTTTTGGAATGCCTCTTTGTAGGTTTTTCCAATGCTCATGACCTCGCCTACCGCACGCATCTGAGTGCCCAGCTTATCTTCCACGCCCTTGAATTTCTCAAATGCCCAGCGGGCAAACTTAATTACCACATAATCCCCGTCCGGTACATATTTATCCAATGTCCCATATTTTCCACAGGGAATATCCTTTAAAGTAAGCCCTGCGGCAAGCATGGCGGAAACCAGTGCAATGGGAAAACCGGTTGCTTTGGATGCAAGGGCGGAAGACCTTGAAGTACGGGGATTGATTTCGATCACAATAATACGGTCTGTTACCGGATCGTGGGCAAACTGGACATTGGTTCCGCCGATCACCTGCACCGACTCCACAATTTTGTACGCCTGCTCCTGGAGCCGTTTCTGGCACTCCTTCGAAATTGTAAGCATAGGCGCTGCACAGAAGGAATCTCCTGTATGCACCCCTAAGGGATCAATATTTTCAATAAAGCATACCGTAATGATATTGTTATCAGCATCCCGTACCACCTCAAGTTCTAATTCCTCCCAGCCTAAGATGGATTCCTCTACCAGAACCTGTCCTACTAAGCTTGCCTGGAGTCCTCTGGCGCAAACCACCTGCAATTCTTCCTTATTATAAACAAGCCCGCCGCCTGCGCCGCCCATCGTATACGCCGGACGAAGCACCACCGGATAGCCCAGCTTTTCCGCAATGGAAAGAGCCTCCTCCACAGAGTAAGCAACCTCGCTGCGCGCCATTTCAATGCCCAGCTGATCCATAGTGTTTTTAAATGCAATGCGGTCTTCTCCCCTCTCGATTGCATCTACCTGAACGCCGATCACCTGCACATGGTATTTATCTAAAATGCCCGCCTTGTTCAATTCCGCACATAAATTAAGCCCTGACTGTCCTCCCAGATTAGGCAGCAGCGCATCCGGACGCTCCTTTGCAATGATCTGCTCCAATCGTTCCACATTCAGCGGCTCTATATAAGTTACATCTGCTGTTTCAGGATCTGTCATGATCGTCGCCGGATTGGAATTTACAAGTACGATCTCATATCCCAGCTTCCGAAGCGCCTTGCATGCCTGGGTTCCCGAATAATCAAACTCACATGCCTGTCCAATAATGATAGGTCCTGAACCGATAATTAACACTTTATGTATGTCTGCTCTCTTTGGCATAAAAATTCCTCCTGGCTTCTACTACTTTTTCCTGCTGTGCATCATTTTACCATTATACGGCGAGGAGTGTCAATTCACATTGTGAATGTCTTTGTATATATGCGCAGGGAACGGATGGATATTTGACGGCGGGGTGCCGTAGAACACCGTCGTCAAATATCCATCCTCGCTACCTGGTATGTTGCAGTTTGAACCTGCTATCAGGCATAGCAGCTAACGAGGATATATGGAATTATATAATTAATAAATTTACCGGATACTTTTTTTCTTTCTGTCTGCATAATAGTTTATGACTAACACACTAATTAAAAGCAAGCCCCAAATCAGATTTTTTACATAAGATGTAGGCGCCAGATTCAAAATATTCAGCCCTGTGGAAAGCACCTGTAAAGAAAGAACTGCCATCACAACTCCCCACACATTTCCGCTGCCGCCCTTAGGGTTTACCCCTCCCAGAACCACTGCCAGGATCGCCTGCAGCTGATAAATCAACCCGTAATCCATTTTAGCAGACATAGACCGGCTTGTTAAAACAATACCGGCAATCGCTGATAGTAAACCGCTAAAGGTATATGCCGCTATTATAATAAGATTATGATTGATGCCGCTGAATTCTGCCGCCTTGACATTTGAACCGATCAAAAACATCTTCATTCCAAGTTTTGTATGTTTCTGAACAAAATATGCAAGCAGGGCTATTGCTAAAAATATTATTATAATCATTGGGATAATGCCAAACAAATTTTTTCCCCCGATTACAGAATACTCTTCCGGCAGCCCCTGCAGTGACGCCCCTTTGGTTAAAACAGTAGATATGCCATTAAAAATCGACATGCTTGCCAATGTTGCCAGCATGGGAGGAATTTCAATAACCGCTACTGAAAATCCATTAAAAAATCCACAGGCAGCGCCTACTGTTAATGCGATGCAAATCCCCATCACCACTATCTTTACATTTCCTGTTCCTCCCATATGGGTGACCATATGGTTTAGCATAAACTGACTTGCAATAATACTTGACAGATTGCCAATACTGACAATTGAAAGATCTATTCCTCCTAAAATCATTGCAAACATCATTGCAAGTGCATAGATTCCAAATTCCGGCAATTGGATCATCATTGACTGCATAGTTCCCCTGCTTAAAAAGGTACCTGGCATTAAAACTGACATTAATATGAAAAAGCCAAAAAATATGTTGATTAAAATATAGAGCTGACTGTTTTTTTTCAACGAGTTACTCCAAAATAATTTCACTTTTTCCCTTGGATTATTCACTGACTTTCCCTCCTTCTTTTTGTAATGCCTGCATATCAATTTCGTGAACCTGCTTATTTCGCATCTTCCTTTTATACGCAATTACCGCTGCATATAAATACATGGCAATCCCCAAAACAAAGGTCTTCCAATAGGATGAAATGCCCACCAGGATCAGACTGTTATTGATTACCATAAAAAAGGCAAGGCCAAGAACCAGCCCGAATATAGAGCCTTTTCCTCCATTGATCTCAATTCCTCCCAGCACTACGATTGATATAATTGTCATTTCCAATCCGATTAAAGAAGCCGGATTCCCCTGACGTATCATAATCGTATAAACAGCGCCTCCCAATGCGGCAATTGTTCCCGAAGCTCCATATATCAGGAATTGCAGTAATTTCACATTAAATCCGACTCTGATTGCAGAGCTTTTGCTTCCTCCTATGGCAAAAATTCCTCTTCCCATAAAGGTGAACCGCAATACCAAAAAAGCAAGCAGGAAAACAAAAACAACAATAAAGAAATATTTCGGAAATATATATGACATTCCGTTTTCATCCACTGCCGTAAACAAATCTGCTTTTGAGAAGGAATTAATATATTCAGGCAAAAAGGTCAGCCTCTTGCTTCCAAAAAACGTATATTGAATACCATAATATATACTTTGTGTAGCCAAAGTCACAATCAATGGCGGGAAATCAAATACCGCAATAAAAAATCCATTCACAAGCCCCAGTATCAGTCCTATGGAACATGAAAGCAAAAAGAACAGAACAATATTACCCTCATAACTGCCATTCACAAATAAGAGCAAGGTCACATAAGTGCTTAAAGTGGCAATTGCCGGAAAAGAAATATCAATCCCGCCCGAGACAATTACAATCATAATCCCTGCTGCAAAAATGCCATAAGGAACCGCCGCCCTAAGCAAATCCACCATATTTCCCAAAGAAAAAAATACCGGATTCATGCTGCCTATCAGCAAGCATATCATTAATAAAATTACAAAAAGATAAAATTCGTTTTTTGCCAATATTTTTTTCATCCTGTCACTCCTCCTGTACTCTGATTTTGTTATATAGCTCCGTCTCATTGATATTTTCAGCCATGACTTCTTCCGTAATCCTGCCGCTTCTCATAATCATAATGCGATTACAGCACATCATAATCTCCGATACGTCATCTGAAACCAGGATAATACTCATGCCTTCCCGGGCAAGTGATTTAATCATTTCAATAATATCTGTTTTAGCGCCTATATCCACTCCCACTGTAGGTCCGTTCAAAATCAGAATTTTAGGATTGATCGCCAGCCATTTCGCCAGTACCACCTTTTGTTGATTACCTCCTGACAAAAAGTGTACCGAAAGCTCATCAGATTCTGTTTTAACATGCAGCCTTTTAATCCACTCCAATGACATATTTCTAATTGATGCAGATTTGACCAAACCTATTTTATTGCTTAATTTGTCCAATACCGTAACGGCAATATTCTGGTTGATAGGCTGATTTAGAAACAATCCTTCTGTCAGTCTGTCTTCCGGAACATAGGCAATTCCATTTAAAACGGCATTTCTGACATTGCGGAGCCTTATTCTTTTTCCATCCAATAATATTTCTCCGGAATCAATCCTGCTGATACCAAATAACGCATTTGCCAGGGCAGTCCTGCCTGAACCCAAAAGCCCGGTAATTCCAACAATTTCATTTTCTTTTATGCTAAAGGAAATATCTGAAAACCCGCCTTTCTGCGTTATGTGCTTTACTTCTAAAGTGATTTTAGAATTTACGTTTTGAGGAATCCGGTAAGAGGTATTGGTCAGCTTACGTCCCGTCATATAATATATAATTTTATCTTTTGTAAAATCCGTCATATTGCCATCCGCCACTTTTTCACCATTACGCATAATAACTATTTCCTGAGACAATTGCATTACTTCATCCAGCTTATGGCTCACAAAAATAATCGAAATGCCGGATTCATTCAACCGCTTTACGATTTCAAACAATGCATCCACTTCACATTTTGTTAAGGCTGTAGTCGGTTCGTCCATAATCAAAAGCTTTGCATCATGGGAAATGGCTCTTGAAATTGCAATCAACTGCCTGTTTGCAACTGACAAATGCTCAACTGTTTCATCCAACGGTAATGCAATTCCCAGCTTATCCATTGCAAGCTGTGCCTGCGAATGTATTCTTTTCCAATTCACTATTTTTGTTTTTCTGGTCATTTCCGTATTCATGGAAATATTTTCTGCCACAGTAAGATTGGGAAAAACAGAAAAATCCTGGTAGATTACCTCAATCCCTTTTTTCATTGCCTCCTTGGGTGTCATATGTTTCATTATCTTCCCATCTAATTCTATCTCGCCTTCATCCGGCGCATAAACACCGGAAATGATTTTAATCAGTGTAGATTTGCCACATCCATTTTCACCCATCAGACAATATATTCTTCCCGGTTTAATTTCCAAATCAATCCCGTTTAAAGCCTTAATACCTGCAAACGACTTACTTATATTTGATAATCTAATAAAAGGACTGTCTGTCCTTACTCCTTCCTTCATATACTCTTTCATTTGCACCTCCTCCACATATGCCCTGTCCCTTCATATAATAAGGGTGCCAAAACGGACAACATTTTGGCACCCCGCTCCACAAATTAGAATGGATACTTTGAAACATCATCTCCTGCAAAAATGCCCAGCATATCGCTGCCGACCAAGTATTTACCATCTCTTACCGTACAGCTGTTATATCCGTTAATACCAAGATCTGCTCCTTCTGAAAATTCCGTTGTGCCATCCATAATCTGCTGTGCCAATACGCACATTGCATAACCCGCATTGGCAGGATCCCATAGACCTATCATGGAGATACTTCCATTGTTCAAATATTGCGCAGCATCATTAGGTGAAGTACATCCCGTAGCTGCAACCTTTCCCATCAAACCTTTATTCTCAATTGCAAGTCCCGCGCCAATAACATCCGCCGATCCTGTTCCCATAATTCCTTTCAAATCCGGATATGTCCTGAATAATTCTTCGCATATACTTTGCGCCTGGCTTACATCCGCCTTTGTCTCTGTTTTTGCACTGACCAACGTCATATCCGGGTAATTTTCTTCCTGATATGCTACTGCCGCATCCAGCCATGCATTATGATTCGCGTTTGTCAATTCTTCGATAATGGTTGCATACTCGCCCTCATAATTCATGCTTTTTCCCAGGCTCTGCATAAAAAATTCTCCAAAAGCCTGATCTGTAAACGCCTCAATATCTGCATCCGTATTATTTAAATTGGCTGCTTCATGGCTTACCACTACAATCCCTTCATCCCGTGCCTTCTGGAGAACTGTCTCAACCGCTTCCGCTGAATTGGGGACAATGCCTATCACATCAACCTTTTGTGCGATCAAGTCTTCAATGATGGCTACCTGCTGAGACGCATCCGGCGTGCTGGGGGCATATAAATTAATTGTACACCCATGTTCTGCCGCATATTTCTGCAGTCCTTCATTCAACCTGTCAAACCACGGGACATCCACTTTCACTACTACCCCCATTGTAAAGCCTTCTTTCGTCTCTGTCCCGGAATCGGCTTCCGTGTTTTCTTCTGTGCTGTCCTCACTCTTCACCTCAGACGAAGCCGTTACTTCAACCTCATTACTCCTGCCTTCTTCTTGTGCACCGCAGGCTACACTCAATGCTGTCATAGCCAGAACCAATATCATACCTGTTAACTTTTTCATATTTTTCATGCTTTTTCTCCTTATTCAACTTATCTCTTATTTGCAAAAACGCTCTACTATAAAATTCGTAAAATCCTTACTGCGCACTCCCAGTGCAACATGGCAATTAGGAGGAAGCTTCTTCGGAACTGTGCGCAATATATCATCCCGTATAATCAAATCTCTGGGAATAAACGTAGGTCCAAATTCAATGTCAATATGAAGGTCATATAAATCCACAAACGAAGGATCTACCAGTACTGCAACACAAAGGGGGTCGTGCATCCAAAGATCTGTATGCTCTGTGGGAACCCCGCCACTGATATATAACATTTTCTCCTGTTCAGGCCATACTTCCAACATACGCCATGCCGCTTTGGCAATGGGTCTATCGCTGTTCTTAAGGATTTCAACATCACTGGGCGGAACGGGAACCTTTAACGTTACATCAATAGGGATGATTGTAAAATTCAATCCTGCATCAAATACAATTTTCGTTGCGATCTTATCACAATTGAAATTGTATTCTTCAATTGGAGATCTGGTAACTCCCGCCTTATCAACTACGGGAACTATAACGCCACCCATGGAAATTACTTCTTTGATGTTGTCTACAATCCGTGGCTCCTTCACAATTGCAACCGCCAGATTACTTAAAGATCCCAATGTAATCAATGTGACTTCTCCCGGATTCGCCATCACGGTGTCAATGATAAAATCAACTGCATGCCTGTTTTCCGGCTCAAGAGACGCGTCTGCGTCATCACCCTCATCCAAAATTCCACCGCCTTCATAACCATACCATACCGTACCACTTCCATCGATCGGCTTACTGATTCCTGCACATACCGGAATATCCGGCTTTCCTGCAATCTTTAAAACCTTTTTGGCAATTCTGGCACGTTCATACGCGTTTGACCAAACTGTGGTTACGCCAAGTAATTCAATTTCATCGCTTTGACAGGCAAGCAATAACGCGAATGCATCGTCAAAATCAGTCCCCACATCCGTATCAATAATGAGTTTTTTCTTTTCCATTTTCTTTTCCACCTTTCTTTTTGCATTTTTATAGTTACACCATAGCGCTATGTTACCGGTTACATTTTGGTGTAAAAAAATATCTTGCGAAATGCTTTCCATATTTCACTGCCATACGGCTGACCATCTTTCTCCGGTTATTTGTTACCGGTTACATCGACATAAAAAAATTTTATAGTACTTTTCATCTTATGTCAATGATATTTGTGTAAGTATTTCTATTTTGTTGAAAATGCATTGTTTCATACTTTCCTTTTTATACACTATTCACAGTCGGGTTTTTACATTTTATTTCCGGGAAATCATGAAATGCTTTGCGGATAAATTTCAAGGATTCTTCCGCTTCCTGATCCAATATCTGTTCCGAGCAATCTTCCTTTAAATTCCTCCAGATGCGAATATCCTGTCCCACTTCCCCTCCGCAAATAACAAACGGCTCCATAACCACGGTTCCCGTATAGTTAATTTCCCGCAGCGCCTTTCCAATTTTTTCCCATGGGACAATCCTCCCCTGTCCTGGAAGTTTGCGATTATTCTCCCCCACATGAAAATGCCCCAGCTTCTTCCCCGCAGATAAAACCGCTTCTTCCAAAGAATCCTCCTCTATGTTCATGTGGTAAGTATCCAGCATAATTTTCACATTTTCCTGGCCAACTGCATCAACATAATCCAGGCATTCCCTCACCGTATTAATCAAATAACCTTCATGGCGGTTTAAAACTTCCATGCCCAGATCAATTTCATATTCACCCGCCCACTTTGCCAGCTCCCGCATATTTTTAACGCTGCGTTCCAAGTCACCCATTTTATCCGGTTTTTTTGAATAATCTGCCGGCCAGCAGGAATACAATCCTCCTCCCACCTGATGGATTCCCAGCTTTTTCAATATTGGAAAAGTTTTTTTCCAAAACTGAAATGCATTTTTTACGATCGCCGGATCTTTAGATGAAATGTCTTCATTGGGCTTTGGACCATACCCTGCCGTAAGAAGAATTCCTGATTTTTCTTTACAATCCCTCAATTTTAGGATTTCATCTTCCGATAAATCCGTCAAACCTGCACAGGAAATTTCCAGAATATCAAACCCCAGTTTTTTAACTTTTTCTACATACTTTACATAATCCGCCCCCCATTGCTTTTCCCAATAAGCATAGTAAATTCCATATTTCACTCTCTTTTCTCCTTTCATCTTCATTTGTAACCGGTTACAATTTTGAGTATAATACCGCTTCTATCCATAAAAAGCTACACCTGTTTTCACCTCCCTTCGTTTTTAATACCTCTGAAATTCAGCCTCCTTGTAACCGGTTACAATTCCTTTTAAAACAAATTCTGGATGTTCCAGTTCTCCAGAATGCGTTTTTAAATATGTTTAATTACCAGTTTAGGTTCAATAATATACTTTATTTTGGGTTGATCAGGATCCTTAATTCTCTGAAGCAATAAATCAGCCGCCTTTTTCCCCATGGAGTATACGCTTCTCTCTATATAATTATAGTTGATGTCAAAAAATTCCAACGCCTTTATGTTGTCAAATCCAATGCAAACGATCTCGCTGTCTTTTATTCCCTTTTCTTTTTTTGCCCTGAAAAAGCCCATTGTCGTATTATTATTACAGGTCAGCACAGCGGTGGGTCTTTCTTTAAGGTCGAGGCATTGTATACTCAATTGGTAAGCCTGGCTTTCCGTATAATCCCCAAGAAATATGTATTCATCCCTCATTTTTATATTATATTCTTTTAAAGCCCTTTCATATCCCCGTTGTCTTTCCCTGGCTAAAATCCTGTCAAGACGTGCATTTATGATTGCTATTTTTTTGTGTCCTGACTTAATCAAAGCTTCCGTTGCTTCATATGCTGCCAGTTCATTGTCAAAAAACACACCGTCTGCATTTTGTAAAAATTCTAATTCTCTGTCCACAACAACCACGGGAACATCCAATGACTGAATCCATTTTTTTAACATGCTCTGTTCTTCATTACCGCTATAATCAACCGCAGGCGTATAAATCAATCCTTTTATTCCATTCTGCCTTAAGATTGCCAGAGCCTTCATGTCCTTTTCTTTCTTGTCGCCAGAGTTGAAGCACATTACTGTAAGCCCAACCTGCTCCATTGTGTCCATGATCCCTCTCAACATTTCACCAAAAAACGGATTATCTATCTCTGGAATAATTACTCCTATTGTGGAAGATTCTCTTTTAGATAAATTTCTTGCGGTGGTCGATGGCATGTAGTTATACTTCTCAATCAGCTCCACAATTTTCTGACGGGTATTAGCATCTACCAGTCTGGAATTATTCAATACTCTGGAAACCGTCGTTTTAGATACATTTGCCTCCTTGGCAATATCTCCTATTGTAACCATTCTTCTCCCTGCTTAGATCATCAAATATAGTTGTTATAATAATTTATTTCATTTCTTTTTTCAATACAATAATTCTACAAAATGAAGCAATCATTTTTATGCATTTTTTCAATATTATGTTTTTACCATTTCTTATTCCCATTAAAATCCCATAAAGCTTTACATGACGATTGCGGATACCAGGGGCATGGTGGCTACAGATAGAATTGTGGTAAGCGCCACGCCTCTGGACGCCATTTCGTAGTCACCGTCGTATTGCTGGGCAAGCATTGCCGTCATGCTGCCCACCGGGGTAGCAAGCATCACCATGCACACGCCGCAGAGAACCTGATTGTCTACAAACTGGCGGATTATCAGTACGCCTGCCACCGGAATGAGTATCAGCTTGATTGCAGAGAAGATCAGAAGTTTTACATCTGTAAAAAGCTTTTTTAAATCTATGTCGGCAAGAGAAGCGCCGATGACCATCATACTTAAAGGCGCCGTAAGATTGCTGAGATGGGTTACCGTAGTCTTTAAAAAGGCAGGCACCGGTATGCCAAGGAGGTAGATGAGGATGGTCAAAATGCAGGCGATCACGCCGATGTTGCATATTCTGCCCAGAGAAGAAGTTTTTTCCCGGGAAGCATTTTCCCCCTGGCTGGTTTCTTTTTTCTCTCCGGTCATTGCGGAGATTCCGTAGGTGTAAATTAAAATATTGTAGGGGATCATAAAGAGTGCCGCATAGAGCAGGGCGCCGTTTCCGTACAGCGCGGCAATTACCGGGAAGCCCATAAACCCTATGTTGGAGAAAACCGTCATTGCCTGATAGGTTCCCCTGCTTTTTTTCTCAATCCTAAGTACCATGGGAAGCAAAAACGCCAACAGCAAAAGCGCTCCATACATTACCAGCATGATAACTGCCGTAAGCAGCAGCTCCTTTCCTTGAATCCGTTCTTCTCCCATACATCCGGTGAGAATCAACGCCGGATTTGCAATATTTACCACAATAGCGGACAGCTTTTTGCTGACCTCCTCTGTAATAACATTTTTTCGATTGCAAAAATAGCCTATCCCCATCAATATAAACAGCACGATCATTTGCTGTAAAAGCAACATAGTATTTACCTTCCTTTTCCATAATATAAAATAAGGGCGTTGATTTTTCCCTTTTTGCTGACACCCTGGGAACCGGAATAGACAAATTTTCCCCATCCCCTCAGTGTAACCACGTCCCCGCTTTTTAAAGACCTGCTGCCGTTTTCACAGAGTCTGCCGTTGACAAACACCTTTTTCTGTCCAAAAAGCGCTGCCCCTTCATTTCGGGAAAGCCGGCATACCTTCGACAATACGCCGTCTATCCTTTCGGAGGCAATCTGAACTCTCATTTCCTGCATCTCCGGTCTGGTCAACTCCGGAACCTTTTCTTCTCTGCTGCAAAGGACGGAAGTGTGCTTTACCCTTGTCAGATTTTCTATGATAAAATCAGCCATATTTTCCCCACAGAAAAAATAGCCGGTCTGATCCACAATAAAAATATCCCCCAAAGTGCTTCTTTCAATCCCCAAATTCATAAGCGCCCCCAGGAAATCCCTGTGGGTCAGTGCGTCCGCAAACTTGGCGGCGAGAGGCTTTGCCCCAATACATGCAATGGGAAAGGCTTCTTCGTATCCCAGCTCCTGGGGACTGCCAAAACGGATCATGGCGCGCTCGCAGAATTCTCCGCCGCCCCACACCTTCCACGGCACATAGGAAAGCTCTCCCTCCATCTCATAAAAACAGGACAATTCCGCCAGACTCAGAAATCCGGTAAACGTATATTGATTATTTTGATAACATTTCCCGGCAAGCTCCCTGAAACGCTTTTTTAATAATTCCTCCTCTTCCATCCTTACCTCCATTACAAAGCGTTTTATGTTGATTCTTTGCCCGCAAGTTTTCTACATAAGCCGGGCAAAATATGATAAAATAATGTTGGTGTCAAAGGCGCTGTCCCGCAGTGGCGGCTGGCGGATTCTGACACCAACATTATTTTATCCTCAATAACCCCTAAAGTCAAAAAATAAGGAGAATTCCATGAATTTTTCAGACGCCCTTAAAAGTATCATTAAACCCCACGAAGAGGATCAGCTTACTCCCCTTTCCACACCCTTTGGTGAAAAGCTGGACCCGGAGCAGGTATTGCCGGAATATCCCCGCCCCCAACTGCAACGGGATTCCTTCCTCTCCTTAAATGGTTATTGGGACTATGCTATCACTTCCAATGACACTTTTCCGTCTGCTTTTGAGGGCAAAATTTTAGTTCCCTTTTCTCCGGAATCCTCTCTTTCGGGAGTAAACAGACAGCTGAAACCAACCGAATTTCTTTGGTATCGCACGCTGCTGCCTGAAGGCGTAAAGGAGCTTTCCTCCAAAGGACATCTTATCCTGCATTTCGGAGCTGTAGACTATGAAGCCGAGATTTTTTTAAACGGTCGTCACGCTGCTTCCCACAAAGGCGGCTATCTGCCTTTTCATATTGACATCACGGACTTTTTAAATTCCGAAAGCAACGAACTGGTGATAAAGGTTCGGGATGTGACAGATCAGGAAAGTCAGGCAAGGGGAAAGCAATCCCTCCGCCGTGGCGGCATTTTTTATACGGCGCAAAGCGGCATCTGGCAGACCGTATGGCTGGAGCAGGTACCCCGCAGCTACGTGGAAAATTTATGGTTTGAAACCGACTATGATGGGCGCAGGGTCACAGCCCATATAACTGCATTTGCAGAAAAAGACCTGCCTGCTCTTTCCCTCTCCGTCTTTGCCCGGAACCGGGAAATAATAAAGCGCTCCATTCCCATATCCTCCATAGGCTCCTTCCAGGGAAAAAATCAACTTGTTTCCGTTTCTCTTTCCTTTACCCTTCCGGAAGAGGATTTTCACAGCTGGAGTCCTGAGGATCCCTTTTTATACCAGGCAGTTCTCACCTTAGGGGAAGACAAAGTGCAAAGCTATTTTGCCATGCGCCTTTTTACCATAGAAAAGACACAGCAAAACAACAGCCAGATTCCTGTATTCTGTTTAAACCACAAGCCCTGCTTCCTTATGGGCGTATTAGACCAGGGCTATTGGCCGGATGGACTCTACACCGCCCCTTCCGATGAGGCGCTTCTGTACGACATTACCGCAATGAAGACGTTGGGCTTTAATATGCTGCGCAAGCATATCAAGGTGGAAAGCGCCCGCTGGTATTATCACTGCGACCGTCTGGGCATGATCGTCTGTCAGGATATGGTAAACGGCGGAAGCCGCTATCATATGCCGGTGATCAGCTACCTGCCCACCCTGTGTCCAAGCCTTGCCTCCCGGCTGAAGGATTCTCACTACGCCATGCTCTCCCGCAAGGACATGAAGGCACGCAGGCAGTGGGAAAAGGAATGTTCCGAAACCGTAGAATACCTGAAATTTTTCCCCTCCATTGCCATATGGGTGCCTTTTAATGAGGGCTGGGGGCAGTTTGACACCCTTCGAATTACAGAAATGATCCGGGATCAGGATCCTTCCCGTCTCATTGACTCCGCCAGCGGCTGGTTTGACCAGAACTGCGGCGACTTTATCAGCGTGCACAATTATTTCCGTCCTCTTAAGGTTTCCGTGAAGAAGTGGGAAGACCGCGCTTTCTTTTTGTCTGAATACGGTGGCTTTGCCTGCCATCTAAAAGGACATACCAGCGTAGAGAGGATTTTCGGCTACAAACGTTATGAAAATCTTTCCGACTTTCAAAACGCCTACCGGGAATTGATGGAACAGTCTCTGCTGCCCTTAAAGGAACAGGGATTAAGCGGCGCCGTATACACCCAGCTTTCGGATGTGGAGGAGGAGGTCAACGGTCTGCTCACCTACGACCGGAAAGTTAACAAGCTAGGCTAGATTTCCCATCATTCTCTCCAGCTTCCGCCGTACATGAATGTATGCCGGTATCAGGAAAGCGTCTGCAAACAGCCATGCAAGGGGGCTAGCGAAGCAGGCTCCGGTAAATCCAAAAGCCGGAACCAGCACCAGTCCGCCTATGGTTCTTGCGATCATTTCAAATACCCCCGCCAATATGGCAAAGGTTCCAAATCCCACCCCCTGGATCATGAAACGGATAATATTTACCAACGCCAGAGGAATATAAAAGGCGCTGTTTATAATCAAAAACAGCCGGGCGTTATCCAGCATTTCCTGCTCCGCCGAGTCCACAAACAGGGATGCAAGGCTCCCTCCAAAGAAATACAGCACTACAAAGGCAATCAGGGAATAACCGATTCCCAGCCAGATACAGTTTTTCAGCCCCGTTCCCAGCCGTTCCAGCTTCTTTGCGCCCACATTCTGACCGCCATAGGTTGCCATGGTAGAGCCCATAGCGTCAAAAGGACAGCAAAAAAACATACTCACCTTTCCTCCTGCCGTGACGGAAGCTACCGCAAGAGATCCCAGCGTATTAACCGAGGTCTGCAAAATCACAGAGCCAATCGCCGTAATGGAATATTGAAGCCCCATGGGAACCCCCATGCCGCAAAGACTTCTCACATGAGCAGCATTCAGTTTCCACTCTTCTTTTTTAATATGCAGGATCTCAAATTTCTTTATCATATAAACCAGACACAGTACCCCTGAAATCAGCTGGGACGCCACCGTCGCCACTGCCGCTCCTGCAACTCCCATTTGAAACACCAGAATACATAGCAGATCCAGCCCGATATTCAAAAAGGAGGATAAGGTCAAAAAGACCAACGGCGTCTTACTGTCCCCCATGGACCGAATAATTCCCGAAAGCATGTTGTAAAGATAAATTGCCGGAATTCCCGCGAAAATAATGACAATATAAGCATAGGCATCCGCAAAAATATCCTCCGGCGTTTTCATCCAGATCAGGATATTTCTGCACAAAAAAACAACGATCACCGTCATTACCAGAGAAAAAATCAGAGACAGCCAGACACAGTTGGCAATCACCTGCCGCATTCCGCTGTAATCCTTTGCCCCGAATTTATGCGCCACCGGAATTGCAAATCCACTGCATACTCCCATACAAAAGCCCACGATCATAAAGTTTATGGAACCTGTCGCTCCTACTCCAGCCAGCGCATTCATGCCCAGAAACTGCCCCACAATCACCGTATCCACCACGCTGTAGAACTGCTGGAATAAAAATCCAAACAAAAGAGGCAGAGAAAATCCCAGAATTAATTTCATAGGCGAACCTACCGTCATGTCCTTCGTTGAATCCTTAGCCATTTTTTTATCCTCCAATAGCAAAGCCTGTGTGATAAACCACAATAGAGTATAATCACACAGGCTTTAAAAAGCTAGTATCAATATCTACAAAAATTACCATGAAAAAAAGGCTTTTTCGCAATTATTGCGCAGAATCAAAGTGCAAAAGGATTCTCCGATTTATACCGCATTCCCTTAGGCTGGTTAAACCCGATCTCCTCCAGTTCTACCCCTATGTATTTGAACACCTCGTACAGCGCTTTTCCGTAATGACCAAAGGCAACGGCTCCGTGATGGGGATAATTTCCTTCGATCAGCACATGACGGTAAAATCTTCCCATTTCCGGAATTGCAAATACGCCGATGCTGCCAAAAGATCTGGTTGCCACCGGAAGAACCTCCCCCTGGGCAATGTAACCCCGAAGCTTGCAGTCGGCGGTAGACTGGAGACGATAAAAGGTAATATCGCCAGGCGCGATATCCCCCTCCAGGGTACCGTTTGTAACCTCTTCAGGAAGAGATCTTGCCATAATCATCTGATTTTTCATGCTGCAGAAAGCAAGTTTTCTTGAGCAGGTATTTCCGCAATGGAAGCCCATAAAGGTATCCTTGTGGGTGTATGCAAATTTTCCCTTGATGGATTCCTCATACATATCCTCAGGAACCGTATTATTGATATCTAACAGGGTTACCACATCTTCGCTTACCGCCGCTCCGATAAACTCACTTAAGCACCCGTAAATATCCACCTCGCAGGAAACCGGAATGCCCATTCCTGTCAGGCGGCTGTTTACATAACATGGCACAAAGCCAAACTGTGTCTGAAATGCAGGCCAGCATTTTCCCGCAATCGCCACATATTTCCGGTATCCCTTGTGCTCCTCCACCCAGTCAAGCAGGGTCAGCTCATACTGAGCAAGCTTTTCCAGAATTTCCGGCTTTTGATTGCCCTCTCCCAGCTCCTCTTCCATCTCCTTTACCTTTGCAGGGATTCTCTCATCCTTACTATGGCGGTTAAATGCCTCAAAAAGATCCAACTCTGAGTTTTCTTCGATCTCTACCCCCAGATTGTAAAGCTGCTTGATCGGCGCATTGCAGGCAAGGAAATTAAGCGGTCTGGGACCAAAGCTGATAATCTTAAGGCTCTTTAAGCCTATAACCGCTCTTGCAACAGGCACAAACTCATGGATCATGTCTGCACATTCTTCCGCTGTCCCAACAGGATATTCGGGAATATACGCCCGGATATTCCGAAGCTTTAAGTTGTAGCTGGCATTTAACATGCCGCAGTAGGCGTCTCCTCTTCCTCCGATCAGATCGTTTTGGCTTTCCTCCGATGCCGCTACAAACATAGACGGTCCGTCAAAATGCTTTGCAAGCAGTGTCTCTGAGATTTCCGGTCCAAAATTCCCCAGGTAGACGCACAACGCATTACAGCCCGCCTTTTTCACATCCTCCAACGCCTGAACCATGTGGATCTCGCTTTCCACAATGCAGATGGGACATTCATAAATATCTGCATCACCATATTTCGTCCGGTATGCGTCCGCTAGTGCCTTCCTCCTGTTTACGGACAGCTCCTCCGGAAAGCAATCACGACTGACTGCTACGATTCCGATCTTTACTTGTGGCAAATTGTTCATGGTTAAATCCTCCTTTAAATGTTTTATGGTTTTGACTGCTTCTTATTCGTCGATACAAAGATTCTTTCCTACAAGCCCCATAGGACTTCCCTCGGGCAGTCCTCCCTCTGGGTGTCCTAAAAGCCATTTATTTTTAGCGGTCAAATGACTGTCCTCCCCATTCCCGTGCTCTTTCTCCAGTGACAGGTTGGTTCCCTCAGGCAACACCACTGCCACCTTAAAGCCTGCTCCTCCTACATCGCAGGGCGCATAATGAAGGGTAGTTCCGTAAAGTTCCACTGCCGTTCCCCTGGGTACCAAGAAAGCTTTCGCCAAAGCCGTGTCATAGGTATAATCCTCTGTCATCTCCTGCTCGCTTCCCAGAATCAGTACAGCGTCTGTCGCCGCCACATTAATTTCAGAGCTTCTATGATATTCCAAAGCATTCAGCATCTTATTGTGACCGTTACAATACCCAACCTGAATCGACAGTTCCCCATAGATCCTGTCCATTAATATCTGCTTTACAGGGAGCTCTTCTAGAGCCGGCAGCCCAGGCACATACTCCACCCCCTGGGGAAGAGGCGTCTCTTTCTCCAATACCTCAACCAGCTCTGAAAAATCAATATCTTTTATCACTCTTCCATACTGCTTAAACGCTTCCTCGGTTACGCTGTAAATCTTCATTTTCTGTCCCCATCCTTTCCTTTTTGCTATTTTATAAGCTCAAATAACGGTCTGCATGCCGGATAAATCTCTTTAAACTGCTGATATCTTTCCTCATACCTTGCCACCAGTTCCGGTTCTGGTTCCACTGTATCCACGATCTTCACAATCCGCTCTGCAGCCTCTTCCACACTGCCGTACTCTCCGCAGGCAACCGCCGCCAGCATAGCGCCGCCAAGCGCCGGTCCCTCCTCGCTTTCGATTACATCCACCTTTAAATTCAAAATATTAGCAATCATTCTTTTCCAAAGAGGGCTTTTAGCGCCACCGCCGCAGATCTTTGTCCTCTCCAGGCAAATTCCCAGCGATTTCGCCACCTCCAGGGAATCCCGCAATGCAAACGCCACTCCCTCCAACACCGCCTGGGTCATATCCGCTCTTGTGGTATCCATTGTCATGCCGATAAAAGTACCTCTTGCGTTGGGATTATTATGAGGCGAGCGTTCACCCATCAGATAAGGAAGAAAATACACATGGTTTTCCCCCAATTTAAAGATCTTCTGCTGCTCTTTTCCGTAATCTTCCGTCCCCAGAATCTCTTCCATCCACCATTTATTACAGGATGCCGCGCTCAGCATACAGCCCATCAAATGATAATTTCCGTCTGCATGGGCGAAGGCATGAAGGGCGTTATGACGGTCCACCCCAAAGGTTTTAGAGGAAATAAAGACAGTACCGCTGGTACCTAAGGATATATTGCACATTCCCTCTCCCACCGTTCCTGTTCCCACGGCTGCCGCCGCATTATCTCCCGCGCCTGCCGCCACCTTTACCCCTGCGGGTACGCCTAACTGGTCTGCAATTTCCTTCTTCAGGGTCCCCACGCACTCATAGCTCTCAAAAAGCTGCGGAAGCATCTCCTCCCTGATGCCGCAGATTTCACACATTTCCTTCGACCATCTGCGATTCTTCACATCCAAAAGCAGCATACCGGAAGCGTCGGACATATCCGTACAGTGGACGCCGGTAAGCCGATAAGCAATGTAATCCTTCGGCAGCATAATTTTAGCGATTCTGGCAAAGTTTTCCGGCTCCTTATTTTTTACCCACAAAATCTTAGGCGCGGTAAATCCGGTAAAGGAAATGTTCGCCGTATACTGGGAAAGCCTTTCCTTTCCTATTTCATAATTGAGATAATCGCACTCCTCAAAGGTTCTCCCATCATTCCATAAAATTGCCGGGCGGATGACCTGGTCCTCCTGATCCAGAATGACAAGCCCATGCATCTGCCCGCCAAAGCTGATCCCTCCGATCCGGCTCTTGTCTGCCTCCCCAACCAGCTCTTTCATCCCCTCCATAACCGCCTGAAACCAATCCTCCGGCCGCTGTTCAGACCAGCCGGGATGAGGAAATGAAATGGGGTATTCTTTTGAGACAATCTTCTGAATTTTTCCCTCCCGATCCATTAGCAGCAGCTTTACCGCGCTGGTTCCCAAATCCACACCAATGTACAGCATGATACTCCTCCTTTATTTGATTTTATGCTTCTTCTCTGAAATAACAGAGATTTTCACTCATAACGATTTCCAGCTTGGAATAAACCTTTTTTTCTTCCTGTAGAATTCCGTAACACATTTCTTCAAATAAGATCCTCATGGCAAGGTATGCCTGTTTGCTCAGGTCCTGATAAACCACTCCGTCTATCACAGATTCCCTTATCTCCTCTTCGATCTCCTGAAACAGGTCGAAGCCAACCAGCCTCACATCCCGCCTTTTTAAATCCCGAAGCGCCTTTGCCGTCATATCAAGGCGATAGGTCAGATCAAAGATTCCGGCAAGCTGCGGCTCCCTTTCCAGAGAAGCGCACACTTCTCCATATACCTGTTCCCCCGCCGCCAGATCGTGAATCACAGGAAGCGGTTTGCAATCAGGATATTCCTCCAGCTTTGTCAAAAAACCTTTCAGTCTGGTTTGAATATCCCGGTTATCCCGGTACTCCGCCGTAACCGGTATCAGGATCTTTCCCTTTCCGGAAACCAGTTTTCCCAAAAGCTCTGCGGCAAGCAGTCCGCTTTTAAAATAATCTACTCCCACATAACAGTCCCCATGGGCTCTTTCCAGATCCCGGCTAAGCAAAACCACCCTGCATTCCCTTTCATGGAGCGTTTTTAAAATCTTTTCTATCACCTGATAATCCGCGAAGGCAAGGACAAAGCTTTTCACCCCCAGCGCAAGCATTTTTTCAACCTCATCCATTTGCCGCGCCGGATCCTCCACGTCAAATTCTGAAATCATGACCTTTAGACCATCATCGCCGAATTCCCTCACGGCTCTTTCAATTCCCTTTCTGACCTTAGGCGAAAAGTAGTTTGCACTTCCGGATCGAAAACCCACATAGCCGATGGTATATTCCCTGTTCATCGCCAAATTCCTGGCATTCTTATTCTCCACATAGTGATACCGCTCCAGCGCTTCCATCACTGCATTCCGGGTCTTCTCGCTGACATTTCCCTTATTTTTTAAGACCTTATAGATGGTGGTTCTTGAAATGCCGATTTTTGCGGAAATCTCCTCCAATGTCATGCGCGTGATCGTTTCCATTTACATCTCCTTATTTCTGTTCCAATAATAGTTTACACGTGTTAACTCTATGGTAACACCTGTGCTTTGCCTTGTCAATTTACACTTATGCCTATGTTTTATCATGGTTTTTGTGGAATTTATACAAAAAGAGCCGGCACGCTGCCGGCTCCAAAAATTTCCCTGTATTTATCCTGTAATCCGCCTGTCCAGCTTCCTGGAAAGTTTCGTCCCGATTACCTGTAAGATCTGTACCAATGCCACCAATAATACCACCGTCACGATCATAATATCCGCCTGATACCTGTGATAGCCGTATCGAATCGCAATATCGCCAAGTCCTCCGCCACCCACGGTACCTGCCATTGCCGAATATCCTAAAATCGTTCCAAGTGCAATGGTAGCGCCAACAATCAGGGAAGTTCTTGCTTCCACCAAAAGCACTTTCCAGATAATCGTCCAAAGACTTGCGCCCATACTCTGCGCCGCTTCAATCACCCCATGATCCACCTCCAAAAGAGAGGACTCCACCAGTCTTGCCACAAAGGGCGCCGCTGCAAGGGACAAGGGCACGATCGTTGCCGTGGCTCCATAGCTTCTTCCCACGATCAGTCTGGTTAACGGAATTAACAGAACAAGTAAAATCAAAAAAGGAATGCTTCTTACAATGTTTACTATGATATCTAAAATTTTATATACAATCTTATTCGGTTTCAGCCCGCCTGAAGCCGTTACCACCAGGGTAATTCCCATAGGCAGTCCCAGGGCATATGCAATCAACGTGGAGACCAGGGTCATATACAGGGTGACGCCCGTTCCCTCTACCAGCATCATAACAATCTGACTATCCCACATAATGATCAAGCTCCTCCACTTCTAATTTTCTGTTTTTTAAATATTGTATCATCTTCTCAGCCGCCCCATCATCCTCCGGCATCTGCAGAATCATCTGTCCGTGCGCCACACCGCCGATATCCCTGGTATCCGCCAGCAGAATATTAACCGGCGCTTTGCAGGTAAGAACCATATTGGCAATCACAGGCTCAAAAGAAGAATTACTGGTAAACACAATACGGATACAGCGTTTTCCTTTCATTTCCTCAGGCTGCTGCCGATCTCCCTGAAATACAAGCTTTTTTGCTGCCTTGCTCTTAGGTCTTTGGAAAACCTCCTCTACCGTTCCGGTTTCCGCAAGTGTACCCTCATCTATGATTGCCACATGACTACAGATCTCCTGCACCACCGTCATTTCATGTGTGATAATCACAATGGTAATCCCATATTTTTCATTGATCTCCTTCAGCAAAGCAAGAATCGCCTTAGTGGTGGTAGGATCCAACGCGCTGGTCGCCTCGTCGCAAAGAAGAATCTTCGGGTTTGTGGCAAGCGCCCTTGCAATCGCCACCCTCTGC
>DKYT01000015.1:45133-45983 GCA_002492465.1 Lachnospiraceae bacterium UBA7093
GCCCTTGCAATCGCCACCCTCTGCTTTTGACCGCCGGAGAGCTGTGCCGGATAGGCAAGCTCCTTTTCCGAAAGTCCTACGATCTCAAGCAGCTCTCTTGCCCTTTCAACCGCTTCCTTTCTTGGCTTCTTGATAATTTCCATAGGGAAACAAATATTGTCAAGCACCGTCCTCTGCATCAGCAGGTTGAAATGCTGAAAGATCATTGCAATCTGCGTGCGGGTCTGGCGAAGCTCGCTGTCGCTTAAAGCGGATAGATCCTTTCCCTCCACGAAAACAGTTCCGCTTGTGGGTCTTTCCAGAAAATTAAGACATCTTACCAGCGTAGACTTACCTGCGCCGCTCATGCCGATAATACCATAGATTTCACCTTTATGTATTTCAAGGTTAATTCCCTTCAACGCCTCCACAGTATTATCTTTGCCTACAAAGGTCTTTGTGACATCTTTCATTTGAATCATCGTTTCCATAAATTGATTATGACCTCGTTTCCTCTGATTACCGGTTTCTTTGGTATCCGAACCAATCCCTATCATCTTATCACAAAGCCCAATGCCTTGCAATGTGGCAGCCGTTTTTCTCTTCCAGTAAATCATGATCGCCTGTTCAAGCCTCCGCCTATAACACATGAACGTATTCTTCTGCTTTAAAGCAAAACTATAAATGATATTTCTGGTACAACTGCTCTCTGTAATTTTGATCTGAGACAGCACGTTCCACATCCCCATTTCTTCCTGTCTCTAATAAAATCTGCATTAAACTGGAAAAACGCTTTTCAGCCTCCTCATATCCTGCTTTATGTCCCACAGTAATGCCTTCCTCACGTCCTTCCATCCGCCACACTTCCCGC
>DKYT01000054.1 GCA_002492465.1 Lachnospiraceae bacterium UBA7093
AGCTTAACTTAATGACATTACCATCCGTGTCGGAATCTCCCTTGGTATTCGCCCATTCCGTAAGTGAAATGACCAATTTCCCGCCAAATCCCTGAAACCATATGTGTCCGTGAACGTCCCGCCTTCTGCCTGGGGTAATGCCGTGCCAAAATTATTTAGTATACTATTGTAATTAAATTTAGTATATTATATAATAAATTTAGATGCAATATAAACTGATTTATACGGAGGACAGGATTGACATGAGTATTACGGCAAAGGAACTGGCGGAAAAACTTGGGGTTTCACGTTCTACCATTTCCATGGTCTACAACAACAAAAAAGGGATCAGCGAGGAAACCCGCACTATGGTAAAGCAGGCGGCGCAAAAATACGGCTATCAGCATGTCCAGCGAAACCGTATGTATGAGTACCCCTCTGTTATTCAATACATTATCTGCCTGAAGCACGGAAATGTGGTCAGCGATACGGCTTTCTTTGCAAACCTGCTTCAGGGGATCGACTATGAAAGCAAGCGGCTGGGTTATGTTTTGCATATCACTTATTTTTACTGTCATGAAAATATCCGGGAACAAATGAAAACCATTTTGGACAATCATCCCACCGGGCTTCTGCTTCTTGCCACGGAAGTGGATCCTGAGGATCTGATTCCTTTTAAGGGTTCCGGGCTTCCCCTGGTGGTTCTGGACAGCTTCGTTGACGGGGACGGCTCCGACTGTATTACCATCAGCAATATACAGGGTGCCCGCAACGCCACTTCTCATTTAATTTCCTGTGGGCATACCTTTATCGGATATCTTTCCAGCAAAGTTCCCATCAAAAATTTTGAGGAACGCGCCAGAGGCTTTCATATTGCCATTGAGGAATGCGCTTCCCAAAAACCGCTGCGCTCCACAGTGGTCAAGGTAGGCTCCACCAGCGAAACAGCTTACACCGATATGTGCCTTTATCTGGATACAAAGCCTGAACTTCCCACCGCCTTTTTTGCGGATAACGATATCATCGCCTCCTCCTGTATCAAGGCGCTGAAGGAATACGGCTATAAGATTCCCGAGCAGATTTCCATCATCGGTTTTGACGATATGCCCTTTTGCGACCTGCTGGATCCTCCTCTGACCTCCATGCGTGTTCCCAAGCAGATGTTCGGGCAGCGCGCCGTATCCATGCTGGATCAGCAGATTCACGGGAACGTAACGGATCACATCAAAATGGAAATATCCACTACCCTGATTCAGCGGAAAAGCGTTGCCATACGCAAATCAACACCACCCGTCTAACGGGTGGTTTGCTCTGCGGCTATAAGCCTTTGTTACCGGCCAGCGCCTAAAGACGCTGGCTTTCACTTTACGTTCAAGCCACTACGCCCTTGACTCGTCGCCGCCCTTCAAAGGGCGTCCGTAATACCGGCTACCCCTTGAAGGGGTCCTCGTACTCCTTCACACTTAATTTATCCTGCATGATATCGTACTTCTCTTGGTCCTGTATATACTTTCTTATGGTTGCCTCGTTCAGTCCTACCGTACTTACGTAGTATCCTTCCGACCAAAAATGTCTGTTTCCAAATTTATACTTCAGGTTTGCGTGCTTATCGAAAATCATCAATGCACTTTTCCCCTTTAAGTACCCCATAAACTGTGACACACTGTATTTCGGCGGTATACTTACCAGCATATGTATATGGTCGGGCATAAGATGCCCTTCTATTATCTCTACTCCTTTGTATGCACAGAGTTGTTTTATAATATCCCTGATGCTTTCTTTGTATTGATTATAAATTATTTTTCGTCTATACTTTGGAGTGAAGACGATATGGTACTTGCACATCCACTTTGTGTGTGCTAAATCGTTGGTCTTATTGGCCATTTTAATCACCTTTCCTTTCTATAGTAGTGGCTTGGACACCCCTATTATACTTCGGAAAGGTGATTGTGCTATAAGCACTTACTGCACCACCCGCATAGCAGGTGGTTTTTTGTTTCGGGCATTTCCATTTTTCGGAACACGAAAAACTCCAATGCCCTCAACGGGCTAAAGCCCATAAAAAATAAAATAGCTGCCGCAGACCGCGGCAGCTTTTCACATTTACTGAAACTTTCTTTTCTTATTCCCCGTAATAATATTTTAACTTGGTAAACATATCCTCCAAAATCATCCGACTGTCCACGTAATTATATACCCGGATTTTTCTTGGATTAGCAGGGCGCAGATGATAATGTCCTTCTTCATCCACCCTGGGCGCGGGCACCATATCGTAGTCGTAGCAATGATCTGTCATCAAAAGTCCTACTACCGGCGAATCGCCCAGCTGCCAGCTTTCGCCGCCCGGATAGGTAGCCATTCCTCCAAAAAGAGGGATTTCACACAATTTGGTATTTACCCGAAGAAGGTTCTCATACAGATACTTTCCGATCTTGCCACAGTTGCTGACTCTCTCATAAAGCTCCTGGAAGGACACTTTCATCATAGAATATACATTGCAGGGCACCTGCCACAGTTCTACATTGGAATCAAAAACCACATTGGATGCATTTACATCTCCATTCAAATTAAACTCCCAGGAACCTTCCGGATAAGCGCCGCCGCCAATCCAGATCACAAACATTTTATCTGCGATGGAAGGATCTATCAGCAAGGCGTCCGCCACATTGGAAATTGCCCCCTGCGCCACAACTGCAAGCTTTTCTCCCTCAGGCATTTTAGCCGCCTGCTCTGCGATAAACTTTCCTGCATCCGTGTATTCCGGCGTTTTTTCGTCCTTCAAATGATCGATCACACCTTTGAAAACCGGATAATCGTCTTTCAAACCCATCAGCTCCAAAATATTGCAAATTTCATCATAGCTCTGCTCCATGGAGTCGTTTCCGCCGGTTTTGGAATCCAAAAGAAGGGTATCGAAATGCTCCGCCGTAAATCCCAGCACATCCAGCTTTTCTGTCATAAGCAGGTGGGCGATACAATATTGATCGTCTCCTTCGCAATATGCATCCGTATCGCATATCACCTTAATTTTTTTACATGCAGGTACTTCATAGGGTGCTTTTTTAAACTTCATATTACTACCTCCTTAACGTTACTGTTATTATTTACACATTTGACATATTCATTTCCTTCATATTGGCAATGGCGCTCATTTTTTCTTCATGTTTTTTAGAATAAACCTTCGCTACATTCATATACGCCATGATCAGCAAAAGGATCGCGCCCACAACAATATTATAGATTGCCGATGACCAATTCAAAGCTGTAATCCCATTGCTGATAATAGACATCAGGATAGATCCCACAAAAATACTGAACACTACATTCACATACTGCGCCATCACAAAGCCGATAAAGACGCTCATCATTGGCTGCATAATATTTTGTATGCTGTCAAGCCCCACAGAAGGCGTTACCCCGCTTCCGTGACTCAGCTGCACGATTGCGGCAATCCCGGCAAACATGCTGCTTAAAAGCAGTGATCTGATCTTTGTCTTTTCAACGCTGATGCCGTTGTTACGGGAAATTCCCGGAGCTCCTGCCACCGCGTTTACATTGGATCCATACACGCTTTTATTGGCAAGAAAATACATCAAAATACCTGTCAGCAAAAAGACAATTACATTGCCTGGCGCACGTCCCAAAAAGGTATACTCATAGGAAATGGTCAACGCTGCCGAATTGGTAATTAAGCCGCCAAAGGATCCCAGCAAATAAATCAGCGCGATGGTCAGAATCATAATCGGTATCTTCATTACCCGATAAAGAACTCCCTTTAAGATTCCACATATAAGGGCTGACAAAAGGCAGCCTGCTATCATTCCCAGGAACCCGAATCTTGTACTCAGCAGGGCGGCTATAATACTGTCCAAAATCATCTCCGCTCCCAGCGCCAGGTCAAATTCCCCCATCTTCGCCAGATACTGCATTCCCCATGCAATCATGCAAGTGATAAAGGACTGGGTAAATATAATATAAATGGTATTGATTTTTCCGAACGATTTAGGTCTCAGGATCAGAAAAAACAAGTATAAGGCAATCGGTACCATAACCACTACAATTGAATTACTAATCTTCTTATTCATACATATCCTTTCCTGTAAAGCAGACCGCCAACAGCTTAACCTCTTTTATTTCACATTATGACGGGTCATTACATCCTGAATGCTGTAGGAACCTACGATCTCAAGTAAATCCTCATAGGTAAATGCTTCATTTATTTTTTTGGACATCTGCGCATACTCTTCCGCTGTATAGGGAAGTTCCTGATAGAGATGTGCGTCGTAGTTTTTTGCATCATCAGCTGACTGAAGCACGATGAATTCATCCTTAATGGAGACAGGCTCGTCCACCAAAGGAGTGCCCTGAAGCTTATTCACCGCCAGAACTGCAAGCCATGCGCCGCCCGTAAAGTGACCGCCAATCACGCCGTTTACGGAATTTTTCTCAAAATATTCTGTCTGGTTCTCATTAAAGTCAATACAGGAAACTTTTACTTTTTCTGTCAAGCCAAGATTCTGAAGGGACTGAATGACTCCCGGCAGACAAGTCTGGGTCATACCTGCAATCACAATGCCGTCCAGATCAGGATATGCGGAAACCATGGATTCCACAGAGGATGCCGCGTCGTCAGAGGTATTGGTATTGACTCTGTCTTCTACCAGAATTTCCATACCAAACTCTTCACATGCCTGTGCGATCCCATTGTCACGCTTGGTTGTGGTGGTACGTCCTGTCGGCAGACCAAACATACCGATATGAGAAGCCCCTGCCTCGTTTAAGGTCTTCATTGCCGTGTATGCCGACCACACATCGTCCTCATAAATGTTTCCAAGGAAATACTCCGATGCATAGCATACGTCATGGGTTTCTTCATTGGACAGGTCATACCAGTAAAAACCAAAGTAAACCTCCGAATCCTCACAGATTTTCGCAATTCTGGGAATAGAGTCGTCTGCATAGGGAAGGCAGAAAACAGCCTGACATCCGTTTGCAATTAAGTTTTCAATATTGGTGATTTCCTTTTCCGGATTCTGCTCGTCTGTTGCAATTACCAGCTCCGCCCCCATACCGTCGCATGCCGTCTGCATATTGTTTACCACAGGTCCTGCGGTTGCATCCGTTGTAGAATAAATTGTCAGTCCCAGTTTAATTTTGTCCGTTGTCCCGGCATCCGCTTCCTTCTGGGTATCCCCTTCCTCGGGTTCTGCAGGCTGACTGCTTTCCTCCGTCTCGCCGGCTGCGCTTTGGCTTCCGGCGTCGGCGCTTTCAGTCTTGCTGCCGCAGCCTACCATTCCCACTAAAATGGATGCCGTTACCAGCAGGGATGTTAATAGTTTCACACTTTTTCTTTTCATTTGTTTTCCTCCTTTTTCTATATATTTACACCCAAATGGGCAAAACATATGCTCTATGCCATTTTCTTGTCACGGTTGATCTTATTCCTGATGGTAAAGGTCATTGCCAAGACAAGAATAAAAATAATACCCTTTGTGATCAATTGGGGATAAGTATCCAACCCCAGCAAAACCATGCCGTTATTCAAAATACCGAGAATCAAAACCCCGATTACCGCGCTGCGAAATTTGGAATCGGCTCCTCCATTGATTGGCATCCCTCCTAAAATCAGGGCAATTAAAATATCAAATTCCGCCATATTTCCTGTGTTATACATTGCCGCTCCAGTACGGATCACTGTAAAAAATCCTGCAATTCCCGCTGCTGCGCCCATAAACACATAACTGATTATTTTAATGAAAGCAATATGGATGCCTGACTGAACTGCTGCCGTTTCTCCTGCGCCTACCGCTCTGCACTGTTTTCCGTAGCTGTGGAATTGAAAGAACAGCCATGCCCCCACAAGAAACACCACACATACCGCCATTTTCAGCCCCACCTGATCCAGGTCATACATTTTCACCGCAATGCCCACCGTTCCGGATTTGCATACGATCAATAAAAGGCCTCTTAAAATGAAAGACATTGCCAACGTCGCAATCATAGCATTGATTCCCAGTACACCGTGCAAAATACCGTTGATCAAACCAATCAGCACTCCTACCCCCAGCGCCGCTGCAAACGCCAAGGGTATATTGATCTTGGAAACCAGCGCCGCAACCACTCCCGTCATTCCAATGACGGCGCCCACTGACATATCCAAGCAGTTCTGGGACAACAAAAATACCGCCGCCCCAGCCACAAGAAGCAGGGTAAAGGACTGTTCAAAAATTTTCCGGCAATTGGTTATATCCAGCGTGCGTCCTCCGCTTAAAAGGGCAAAACCTACGAACACCACAATCAGACTGATAAAGGGAAAGATGTTAATAAACAGTTCCATTCCTTTTTTCTTATTGTTTGATTTCATCCTCGCATCTCCCTTCCTATATCATTTCCTTAATCAGCAGGGATTCTGTAATTTCCGGTCCCCGCATGGTCTCGCAGACAATTTTTCCGTCTTTCATAATCAAAATCCGGTCGGACATTCCAATCAGTTCCGGCAGCTCCTCTGAAATCAGCAAAATTGCATGTCCCTGTTCCTTAAGTTCCTCCATCAAATGATAGATCGCTTCTTTTACGCCAATATCGATTCCTCTGGTAGGACAATCAAAAATCAAAATCCGCGAGCCCCGTCCCAGCCACTTTGCCAGAACCACCTTTTGCTTATTTCCGCCGCTTAAAGAAGCCACATATTCTCCCCGGTTGTTTACTTTTACCTTTAATTTCTGTATCCACTGGTCTGCAAATCTGTTCTCCTGCACCGGAGAGGCAAATCCAAGCTTTGATATCTTGTCCAAGCTGCAAAGACATACGTTATTTTTTACGCTGTCCTGAAGGATAACCGCCTCTGTATCGCGGTTCTTAGAAACATATCCAATTCCCCGTTTAATTGCCTGTACCGGGCTTTTCAGCCCCTGGTCAGTTCCCGTGCATGTCACTTTCCCGGCATAAGGCTGATCCAGTCCAAACATAAGTCGCCCCAACTCATGCATGCCACAGTCGGACAAGCCTCCAAGCCCTAAAATTTCTCCCTCATGAAGCTCCAGGCTGACGTTCTTCAGCATACTGGTAAAAACATTCTCTACCCGCATAACTACCTGCTCTCCCATGCTGCCTTCTACGTCAGACCTGTAATAGTGGTCGCTCATCTCCCTTCCCACCATTTTTACTTTTAATTCATTTATACGCATATCGCTGCCATAGCAGGTATCAATATATACGCCGTCCCGCAGGATGGTCACGCTGTCGCATATTTTAATCAATTCCTCCAGGTCATGGGTAATAAACAAAACGGTTCCGCCATATTTCTTTACCTCTTCGATCGCCGCATATAAAATTCCGCGTCCATGAGAAGACAATGCGTTGGCTGTTTCGTCCACTATCATCAAACGAGGGTGGGTGTAGAAGGCTTTGGCAATTTCAATCATTTTTCGCTCTTCCAAATTATACCGATCCGTCCTGTCTTCCGGCGCAATGCTGCTAACGCCGATCATCTCCAATGCTTTTTTGGCTTCCCTGTTCATCTCCCGATGATTGATAAATCCCTTGCTGACAAAACGTTTCTCATTTCCAAGGAAAATATTGGAGGCAACAGAAATATCTCCAATGGTGCCGATTTCCTGAACGATCAGGGCAATTCCCTCTGCCTCTGCTTCCACCGCCGTGGCTGCGCGCAGCTCCTTTCCATTTAACCTGATAACGCCCTCATCCTTGCCGTATATACCTGCAATAATGTTTGAAATCGTGCTTTTTCCCGAGCCGTTCTCGCCGATAATTCCTCTTATTTCTCCCTGCTTTACCTGAAAAGAGACGTCCTTCAGCGCCTGGGTTAAGCCAAAGCTTTTTGATACATGTTGAATATCCAATAAAACTTCATGCTCCATAAACATCCTCCTGTCTGCCTCCATGTGCCAACACCTGTCCTATCGCCCTCTGCCAGCCGGCTTTCAGCATATTTACCGTTTCCTTTTCCATTTTGGGATGATATTCTTTGTAGCAAATATGTTCAAATATCTGTTTCTCGTCATAGATGCCTGCTGAAATCCCGGCAAGATAAGCGGCGCCCATAGCGGATAATTCCTCCAGTTCCGGTATCCTCAGCACCGCTTCTGAGAGATCGCTTTGAAACTGCATTAAATAAGCGTTTGCCGTAGGACCACCGTCTACCTTAATATCTCTGATCTCATCTCCTGATTCCTGCCGCATCAGCCCAATCAGATCCGTGATCTGATAAGCGATACTTTCCAAACATGCTTTTACCAGTTCATTTTTTCCTGTGGTCCTTGTAATGCCTGTCATTAAACCGGTAGCGTCAGCATCCCAATAGGGCGCGCCAAGTCCCGTAAACGCCGGAATAAAATAAGTTCTATCCTGCCTGTTTGCTTTTGCTGCAAGCTCTCCTGATTCCCTCTCCTTTTGAATCAAGCCGATCTCTTTCATCCATCTGACCACTGCGCCAGTGTAATTCAAATTGCCTTCCAGCACATACTGCACCTTTTGGTTTCTTCCCCAGGCAAGGCTGGTTACAATCCCTGCATCTGTGATAAGCGGCTGATCCCCCAGATTCATCATCACCGATGAACCGGTTCCATAGGTCGCCTTCAATTGTCCTTTTTGCAGACAGTTCTGTCCAAACAGTGCCCCGTGGCTGTCTCCTATTACCCCCATGATCGGAATCTTTTTCTTCAATACACCCGACAGATCGGTAACGCCGAAGCAGGAATCCGACATGGAAACCTCAGGAAGGGCATTCTCCGGTATCCGAAAGCTACGGCAAAGCTCCCTGTCCCAGCACAAATCTTTTATATGAAAAAGCTGCGTCCGGGAAGCGTTGGAGTAATCGGTTTGAAAGCTTTTCTCCTGGGAAAGACTGTAAACCAGCCAGCTGTCTATGGTTCCTAAAGCAAGCTTACCCTGCTGCGCAAGCTTTTCCCCTTCCGGCACATATCTCATAAGCCACTCAAATTTGGATGCCGGGAAATAAGGCGACAGCCTTAATCCCGTTTTGAGACGTATTTCCTCTGCTTCTTCTTTATGGGTATCGCAGATCTGACGCGCCCTTGCACATTGCCACACAATGGCATTGTAAATGGGCTCCCCCGTTTCTCTGTTCCATGCCACCGCAGTTTCACGTTGGTTGGAAATCCCCATTGCCTGAATCTCTCTGCTGTCAATGCCCGCTTTTTCGATCACATCTTTGCACACCAAAATGGTATTCTTTAAAATCTCCTTTGGATCGTGCTCCACCCACCCTTTTTGGTTGATCATCTGCCTGTGCTGACGGTCAGCCCTCGCCAGCATTTTCCCATTTTTGTCAAACAACAGCCCTTTGGTTCCCTGAGTGCTCTGATCTACCGATAAAATATAGCTACACATCCTGCAGCACCTTCTGCGCGGTTTTTACAAGATTTTCAGCATTCAATCCATAATAATCAAACACTTCCCTGGATGTACCGGTAATTACCGGCGCATCCGGCAGGGCGAGATTGATGACCTTTCGGGGGCAATGCTGGCACACTACCTGGCTGACCATAGCGCCAAGCCCTCCATAAGGCGCGTGTTCTTCTATAGTAACAATTGCCTTTGTCTCTTTCGCCGCTTTTATAATGCTTTCCTGATCTAAAGGCTTTAGACAGTACATATCCAGTACTCTTGCAAAAATTCCTTTTTCCCTTAAGGCAGCCGCCGCATCGGCTGCCGGCTTTACCAGCTCGCCGCAGGCTATAAAGGTAAGATCATCTCCCTCTGTCACAACAGTGGCTTCATTCATCTTAAAAGAAATTTTTTCTTCCCCATAAACATCCTCAACTGCATTCCTGCCCACTCTGATATATGCCGGTTCTTCATCCTCCAAAAGCGCCTCCATCAGACATTTCGTCTGCCATCTGTCGCTTGGGAGATAAACTCGCATATTGGGAATTGCCGCCATTGCCGCTATATCCTGCGCCGAATGATGGCTCATGCCAAGGGCGCCGTAACTGACGCCTCCGCTGATGCCGATCAGCTTCACATTTGTACCCGAGTACGCCACATCCACCTTACACTGCTCATAGCTTCTGGTAGATAAGAAGCTTGCAGGAGAAACCGCATAGGTTTTTTTCCCACATCTCGCCAGTCCCGCCGCAATGCTTACCAGATTCTGCTCCGCAATTCCAACCTCCACAAACTGATCCGGCAGTTCCTGGGCAAAGGGCGTAAGAGAAGCGCTTCCTCTGGAATCGCTGCAAAGAACCATTACATCCCTGTCTTTTCTCCCATGTTCCAAAAGCACATCGCAGATAACCTGCTTATCCGCTATCTTATTCATGGAGCGCCGCCTCCTTTCTCTCCTCTAAATCCTGCATAATCTGCTGCAGTTCTTCCGCATTCGGAACCTTATGATGCCAGCCCGCTTTATTTTCCATTACGGGTGAGCCTTTTCCTTTTACTGTATTTGCAATCAGCACTGTCGGCTTTCCTTTCTTCTCCTTCGCTTCCTCAAAGGCTTCCTTAAGCTGGTCGATATCATTTCCATCCGCCACGTCGATTACATGCCAGCCAAAGGAGCGAAATCTCTCATGAAGATCATCCTGTGCCATAACCTCTTCTGTGGTTCCTGAAATCTGTAATCTGTTCCTGTCGACCACAGCGCACAGATTATCCAGATGATAGTGGCTTGCCGCCATTGCGCCTTCCCATACCGAGCCTTCCGCCAGCTCTCCGTCCCCCATTACCGTATAGACCCTGTAGCTTTGTTGGTTTTTCTTTCCCGCAATAGCCATTCCCACACAGGTGGGGAGTCCATGCCCCAGGGATCCTGAATTCATCTCTATTCCAGGCAGCTTATTGTTGGGGTGTCCTATGTATTTAGAACCAAATTTACTAAAATTTGCAGTCACTTCCTCTTTGTCCAAAAATCCCTTTTCTGCAAGCACTGCATAATAAGCTTCCATAGAATGCCCTTTGCTTAAAACAAATCTGTCCCGGTCCGGATCCTTCCAGTTTTCCGGACTGACATTCATCTGCTCAAAATACAGCTCCGTCAGAATTTCCATAATGCTCATATCGCCGCCGATATGCCCTGTTTTTCCGGCGGCAATTATTTCAACCGCATCTTCCCGCAGCTGATAGGCAAGCGCCTTTAGATTCTTCATATTACTTCCTCCTTGTCAATTTGAGGTTTTCTCTTCCCCTCTCAGATATGCCTTCACATCCTCTTCAATAGGGTCATATAAATCCGGCTTTACGCCAATATATTTACATGCCTCATACAACACCGGAACCACATTTTTATGTATGCCTACACAGTGATGAATATAGGGTCCTTCTACAACCTTTGCTTCCAGTCTTTTGATATTTTCCACTTCAACCCACAGATAGGTTCCCATTCCCTTAGGTCCTTCCACCCCTTTGGCATTTCCTAAAAGCAGGGAGTACTCTCCATTATCGCCGTCAAACCGGCACAAGGTAACTTCACCGTGTTTTGCTTCCGCCGTAAGGCTTCCCGGATGATCAAAGGCAAGGGGGTAAGTAAGCCTTGGTTTCTCCTTTGCCACTGAAACGGGCCAAGGACCGCAGTGCTGCAGCAATTCTCCATTTTCGATATCGGGATGTCTGATGGTCCAGTCTGCAAAAAAGCTTCTTGTTTCTCCCATTCCTGCCGCTTCCACCAGCAGCGCCGTAACGACTCCATGAATGTCCGTTTCACAAACCACCGGAATTCCTTTTTCATTTAAAATTGCATTGGCGGCACAGGGCATAATCCCAAGCTCCGTCTGCAGCGCGTTCCAGCACTGAATTGCCGCCGCCTGACAGCCGTATTTTGAAGTCAACTCCTCCATCGCCAGGGCAAGCGCCGCCACGTTCCGGGTTTCCTCCTCCCCGATCTGCACCTCCATGTTTTTATGTATATAGGCAAGCATGTCCAGCATTCTTGTTTGCTCTTCCTTCGCCGCCTTCACCGCCTGGGTCAGTTCCGTCATGGGGATTGGGGATAATTGAATATTAAATTTCTCCAGAAGCTCTCCCTCGTTGCACATGGTAGACCAGAAATCAAAAGGTCTGGGGGCAATCTGAAGAATGCGGATATTCCGAAAGACTTTTACTACATTGCACACGGCAATAAAATCCCTAAGACCTCTTTCAAATACCGGATCCTCCAGCCGGCAATTGGTCATATAGGTAAAAGGAATCCGAAATCTTCTAAGCACCTTGCCGGTGGCAAACAGTCCGCACTGGGTATCTCTCAACCGCTCTCCGTTCTCTTCCGGTCTCTCATCCAGAGGTCCCCACAAAAGCACCGGCAGATTCAGCGATTTCGCCAGCCTTGCGCATACATATTCGGTTCCGAAATTACAGTGAGGTAAAAACAGCCCGTCTACTCCGGCTTTCCGGAATTTATCTGCAATTTTCACAACATCCTTATCATCATAAAGAAGTCCCTCTTCGTTTATGTCGTCGATATCTACAAAGTCAATTCCAAGCTCCCTTAAGCGTTTCTCTGTCAGCTTTCTGTATTTTAGCGCGTCAGGCGCACTGAAAATGCTTCTCCGGGTCGGCGCATAACCCAATTTAATCCTGTCCATGTTCTTCCTCCTTGCCATATTTTTCTAAATTTAGCTGGTTTTTTCCTTTATTGTTTGTAAATTTAATTACATATTATTGACTAAATTACTAAATTCATAGTGAATCGCCAAAAAAGTAATACAAATTCCCTTTTTCGTCGGAATTACTTAAAATGAGATTCTCAATTTATGCATTTTCACAAAAAAGGATCCACATAAACTGTGGATCCTTTCGGTGATAAAAACTGCTTTTCAATTTTTCTTTTATTCCCTGGGCGCTATCTTTTCACAGGCAAGCATCGGCATCAACTGATCAAAAGAGGTAATTCCGCTGCCGTCCTCCATTCCGTAAGCGCCATTATATGGCAGTTCTTTGTCAATTACGTGCATTTTTTCCATCTTATTCAATGCCTGCGCTTTGAGGGTGGAATCTCCGATTTCGTCGGCTATCATTACGATGATGGCATAAACCGCTGTGGACTCGTAATTATAACCCTTAACCACCCCGCCGTTAATATCGTACCTTGCCTTCACACCCTCCCCTGCCATTTGCTTCTTCAGCCATTCAACGGTATTGTTTTTCAACTTTTCTTCCCGGGCAAGATGCAGCAGCGTCATCATTGCCTCCGCCGTATTCAGATCATCGTTCTCATACCGTTCTCTGTCGTAATTGTACCAGCTGTAATACAGGGGAAATTCATTGCTGATCTGCCCCCGTTCCAAAAGCGCCGCCGCATGATCATAAGCGTCTTTTGCCTTGGCGCTGCCTGTTCTTTTGCTCAAAAGCGCCATTCCCTGGAGATCTCCGTAGCATAATGTAAATCTGGAAGCGTACTCTGTATTCTTGGAATCAAAAAAGTCTGCATACCGCCTGTCGCTGATTCCCCTGTCCAGAAGCGCCGACTCGCAGGACGCCACCTCCTCCTGATAACCTCCCCACAAAGCATGTGCCCCCAGCAGCGCTCTGTAAATTCTGAAATCATCGATCAGGGCATTGACCTCGCTGGGCTCGTCTTCCTCTACCCGCCATGCACTCAGCCCTCTGTTCCACATTTTCGTCTTTACATAACCTAAAAGTCTGTCGAATAATTCCTGATCCTGACTTTCCACCGCATACAAAAGTCCTAAGCCCTGACTTTCACTTAATACCTCTCCGTCTCTCATCTCTCCCTGCAGATAAGAGGAATGAATGCCTCCCTCCTGATCCATCATGTGGTTTGCCACAAAATCCGCCGTAACCTTTGCGCTTCCTATCCATGCATTCTCCATCAACGCCTGAAATACAGAAGCCTTTTCGATCTGCTTCACAGACCATGCCGTCAATATTCCTTCCCGGTTTAAGAAAAGAGTAGTGGGAATATTGTGAACGCCCAGCAAATCGTAAGCCCTGAGGGAAGAATCAAAATACAGTTCTCCCTGAAGTCCCAGGGACTGGAAATAAGCCTTTGCGCTCTCCTTTGTTTCTTTTTCACCGTCGGTTTTATTGATGTATAAAAATTCCACATCCCCATACTCTTTGGCAAGCTCCTCATAGACTTTCATCTCCGGCATTTGCTTGCCGCAGTCTTCACACCAGCTTGCCCAGAAAACCAGCGCCACCGCTTTACCTCTCCATTCGCTGATAGAGCGTTCTTTTCCGTCGCTGTCTACAAAAGTAATATCCGGCAGTTCTTCATACAATCTGCAATTATCGGGAAGCCAATAGGTTTCATCTGAAAGCCCCTGCTCCCAATCATAAGCTTCCTGTTCCTGTTCTTCCTCCTCTACAACGGCAACATAGGGCTTTGCGCTGTCCGTTTGAATAAGTTTCAGGATCCCCCCTACCATAATCACGGCAAGGAGCAAAAATACCCACCTTAAAATTTTTTCAAGTTTTGACAAAGAGCTCTTCTTCATATGGATACCTCTTTCCTCAATCCTTATTGCTGCTGATCCTCCTTGGCACAGGCAGGCGTTACGGTCATTACAATATGCCCTTCCTTTAACGCCTTTTCCATATCGAAAAGATTCGCATACACTTCTTTTCGAAGCTCCGCCAGTTTCTCTTCTTCCTGTTCCTGCAAAGAAATCTTATAGTTTTCCAGCTCCGCTTCCCTGCTTTCCAGCTCTTTCTCTGCGGCTGCATTTTTCAAATTCTCTCTTCCCTCTTCAAAAGTGTACCTGATCGCAACCGCCGCTGACAATATGAAATTCCCCGTCATCAAAAGAGAATAGCCGCCTCTTTCCCCGGTCATACAGGACATTGCCATAATCCCCAGAAAAACCCCTGCCGGAAGCAGTGAAAAATCAGCTTTTTTCATCATCAGATAGATCAGGCTGATCAGTGCAAAGAAAACCGTCCCTGTATACAGCATCTGATCCGCCCCGCTGACCCCTTTCAAAAAATCGTATTTTTCCTTTGAAAGCACTTCCTGCTCATCCATCAGCTTTCTGTAGGAGGACAATTCCTGATCTCTGTTTTTCAAATATTGCTCATTTTTTCTAAACAGCCCGCTTAAGGTTTCCTTTACATCGCCGCCGCTCCACAGCTCCTTCCCCGCTTCCTGCAGGCTGCTTCCGCCGGCAATGGCAAATGCCGGAAGCTCCCTGTCAATTTCCAATTCAATCTTACTGCCGATCACGCCCGTCACAATCAGATAAGGCAATAAAATAATCAGGCACCGCTGCCAGCCCCTTGCCATCAGCCGGGTCATCAGCGGAATATCATTTTTAGGGATCGCAGGCAGTTTCATTTTAAAAGGAAGCAGCAGCAGGAGCATTACCAGCGCTAAAATAACGCCCATTTCTCTGACCGCCGCCGCTATGGCAAGCGCCGCTCCCAGCAAAAGACACAAAACCACAGCCCCTGTTCCGTTTTCCGTCTCCGCCCCATCCTTTGGCAGCGCCTCCAGAAAAATCCAGAGGCAAAACATTACAATGGTCAAAAAGGCATTTTCCGGAGACAGCATAGCGGTTGAATAAATCTGTGCCGGCCAAAAGGCGTACAGGAGAAGCGCCACAATCCTTGCGATTCTTCCTCCCAGCTTTCCCGCCGCCTTGTACAAAAAGAACATGGAGGCGAGAGAAAGAAAGAGATTCAAATACTGTCCCGCCCTTACCCCTCTGCCAAAGATCCGAAAGGCAATGGTCAAAAGATAACTATAACCCATCACCTGGGGAGCCGCCACAATATCGTTGCAATATTCCCTGTACCGCTGTATTGTACCGTCCAAAAGACTGCACGCTATTTCATAGTAATCCTTATAGTCCTGAAGATATGCTTCCGGCGCTTCCAGCAAAACCTTCAGGCGCAGCCCGGCGGCAAGGAAAAAAATTCCACAAAGAATCCCTCTCTCAAGCCATCTTACCCAGCCTTTGCTCCAGGATAACTTATGTTCCAGACGCATCTTTGCCGACAATGCCGCCAGCAGCCGGAACAGAACCCATGCGCCCACAATTGCCAGAAGGAAAAGCCCTCTGGTCAAATGTCCGTATTCCGCCCCGGCTCCCACAGAGGTAAAACTATATACAAAAATATATAATACCCCCACCGCGGCAAGCAACACACACAAATAGTAAAGCCAGTTCTTTCTTAATTTCATCCCTACTCATCCTCTTTTTTGTGATAAGTCTTAATACGAATCAGTATAATGATTACTGCAATCAGCATCATCAACATGGCGGAAGTAGCAATTACCGTAAATAAAACGGACTGCCTGTTTTCGCCAAAGGTTTCCGCAAGGGTAGGTTCTCCTGTATCCGTATCCTTGGTAATGAACCGGAAACTTCTGATTTCCATGCCCTCTCCAATAATCACGCAATCCTTGGTAAGCCCCGCCCGGAGTTTTTCCTGCCTTAAAAACTCTTCCGCATTTTTCATGGATTCCTTGGAAACTCCCGTAACGGCAAGTATGCCGCAGTTGGTTTCATAGGGGGATTCCAAAAGCTGCAGAATCGCCATCTGATCCGCATAGTCCTCCGACAGAATCAACTGCTCATTTCCTGCAAATTTTCTTCCGCTGTCGCTGTAAGGGAAATACAGATAATCATTCAACGCCCGAAGCATGGTGTTATAAATATAGGTTCCGGCAACGATCATATTGCACTTTCCATCCTCCGCCGAGAACTCTCCCGCACGTTTTACCGAAAAGGTACCGTAGGGCGCCGCCCCGCTTCCAAAGGAGCCCATGATCTGCGCGTAAACGCTAAGCTCTTCTGTTGTAGGCTTATCTGAGATCACCATCAAAACATTATTAAACTGGTTGTTCCTCCTGAAAGGCGCAGGCATGGTGTCAAAGCTTAGGTTAAACTCACCGGACGCAGGCAGATGAAACCAGGAATCTCCCGACACATATGCCCATGGCATCTGATCCTGCCTGGGAGTACAGACCATATCCTCCAGTTCCAGATGGAAAGCAATTCTCACCGCCCCTGCAGAAGTTCCCACTACGTCCTCCGGCATGTTAAAGACCAGTTCATCTCCCGGCGCGTTTTCCTTCTCCAGCTTCTTGCTTGCAACCGGCACATTTCCCCAATAAACTGTAACCAGGGATCTGTCAAAATCCAAATTTTCACTGTATCTGAAATAAAGGGTAATCTTTCCTCCGTCCATCAGCATATAATCTTCCGAAAAAGGAAGGTACACTGCCTGTTCCTGAAGGAAAGGACCTGTAAAGTTCAATCCGCCTCCGGCAAGCTCTTCTACCGTATAATCTCCCGATGCGCTGGTAAGCGCCGCCTCCTGTTCTGCTGCGGAACCGCTGCTTCTTAAAGGTACCTTCGCCACATTGCTGTTTTCCTGGGACACTCTCTCCTCATCCATCAGCATATAGGCGGCTTCCAACAAACATTTTTCATCCTCTGAGGTAATAATCAGCAGCGGATTTCCCGTATCATCCTCTGTAAAAGTAATAATCCCCTGATTTTCGATTCCTTCCTTGCTGGGTACCCTGCTCTGGTAATCTTCCGGAAGATTTCTGAACTGGGATACCAAAATAGTCCTATCAGTTTCAGCCTTGGACACGTCTGATAAAAGAGCAAATTGAATCTCATTTTCCCCCTGAATGCTGCCGCTTAAATCAGCCATCAGATTCATTGCCGCCGCCACTTCACCGTTGGAAGCCTTATCTGAAACGGCAATGGTCAGCCCCTCCCCGGTGGCTTTTGTGGTGGACAAAAAGGGATAGGGATAATAGGATATATTTTGATCCGGATCTTTAATTTCATAACCGCATCGAATATAAGAATCCTCGGAAATGGAAAGCCAGCTGGCACTGGAGAAATCATCCATACATCCCCCCTCGTCATACAGCTTCGCATACGCCGACACGGTAAAGGAGTTGTAGCCCTCCTGCACCATTTCCATGGGAATTACCACATAGGCAATCTGACTGTCTCCCCCCTCATAGGTGATTTTACAGGAGCTAATAGGCGTCTGGTTCACTGAGAACGTCAATGCCGAAGCCGTCTCCCGAATCAACTGGCTTGCCCTATATTCCAATGCTACATATACATATTTTGCATCCCAATACTCCGGCACATAAAAGTACAGATCGCTGCTTGACAAAATTCCCTTCAGCACCGTAGGGCTGAAAAAGACATCCTGGGTGTGGGAGGTTTTCACCGTCTGAGGCTCTTTTCGGTTTGGCTCTCCTGCGTTTTCCTCTTCCCCCCAGTCTTCTGTTGAGAGGTTCGGCGCCTCCCCGTCAGGAACCGCTTCTTCCCCCGGTTCTCCTTCTTCCCCGACAGCATCTTCCTCCGTTCCGGTACCCTCCTCTGTTGCCGCTTCCTCTTCCTTTTGGGCTGCCGGCGCTGCCTTTGCCCCAAACTGCGGCAGCATACTCACGAATATCACCGTAATCAAAAGCGCCGCCAGCGTCCTTATTCCTAAAGTCTTTTTCATTTCCGCTCCCCCTATCTTTTCGCTAATTTCTTTCGTTCCGCCGGCTGTGCAGATTCCTCAAAACGTTCCGTTTTGTCCCACACAACCTCTTTATCAAAAACTGCATCCTGAATACTTAAGTAAATTGCCTTAATCACCACGGCAACCCACATCTTTGAATAGGTAAACAGCATAAGCAATATCAATAACGCGCTTTCTACATTAAACTCATTTTTTTCCACCGACAAGGTGATCAAAACATTCAGCACAAACAGCACAATCGCCATTCCCCACAGCAGCGAAGAAAATCCTCCCAGGGTCACATGGCAAAGCCCTAATATTCCAAGTACAAAAATCGTATCTGAGCAGACCAGCGAGGTCAGCATCAATACATAGACAAGAGCATAATAGAAAACATCCAGCCTCATAGGTCCCGCCTTGGGATCAAAAGCATATTTGAAATTCTTGATCAGAACGTATACATTTCCTTTTGCCCATCTGGTTCTCTGCTTGAACCACTGTTTTAATTTCTGAGGCTCCTGTTCCCAGGTAACCGCAAGAGGCATGAACTTGATATAATACCCCATCCGGTACAGCCTGAAGCTGATCTCCGTATCCTCCGATAACGCCTTGGTGTCCCATCCGCCCATCTCGTCGATGATGCTTCTTCTGATTACATAGTTGGTTCCCGGTATGGTACAGAGCTTAAAGAAAAAGTAACGTCCCGCCTGATTCATACACTGATAAGCAAGGGTCTCAATATTCACAAACCGCGTCAGCAGGGAGGCGTTTCTGTTTCTGGTTCTGAATTTACCGATCACAGCTCCCAGCTTTTCATCCTCCATCAGATTTTCCACCAGAATCCGGAGGGCATCCGGTGCCGGCGTATTATCCGCATCGTATATTGCGATTACCGTTCCCTTTGCCACCGACAAAGCAATATTTAAAGCATTGGATTTTCCTTTTCCGCCCATTATATTGTCGGTGTTGATCACCATCAGCCTGCGGTCCGGATTTTTTTCCTGTATTCCTTTCAACACCTGCGCTGAATTATCGCTGGAATTATCGTTGATTACAATGATCTCATATCGGTCCGCCGGATAGTCAAAGGCTAAAAGCGCCATCACCGTCTTACCGATTACAATACTTTCATTATGCGCCGGAACCATAATGCTGACCATGGGATATTCCTGATCCTGATGCTTTTTATGTTTTTTGTCTTTTTCCTGCCGGTTTACCCGAATCATGTAAATAAAGCCGCCGATAGAAAGAAAAATATTCAGGAACATTAATCCCCATATAGCGGCAATGGCATAGAGTGAGAGACAATCTGCTAATGACATGACCTATTACCTCCTACCTTTTATTTTCCCAATATGCATCCAAATCCTCCTCCTCGTCTTTTATAAAAAAACGTCTCCGGTTGTTTCCTCTTGCAACAATTATAAAAATGATGAACAAAATTGACATTGCTGCAACCGCAATCGCCAGCTTTTGATTTTCACCGGTAAGATCTTTGGAAAACCTCTGCCGCCTGTTTCTCTGATAGGAGAACTCTTCCTCATACTCTGTGGGGACAAAAGTTCTGTCCGTCTCCTTTCCGTTAACCCTCAAGATACCGTTTTCATAGGTAATCGTATCCACGGTTGTCCACAGGCTGTGAGACACTTCCCACAAATTTTTGATGGGCACATGGGAATTTTTCATGTTCTCAATGATCCGCCCCAGATTTTCCATATCCTTTGACAGATCCAGGTACACTGCCGTGGAATGGGTCTCCATATATCCTGTATCTTCCTCATTGAGGGTTACCACCGGAACGATCCACTGATGAGCGTCCCTGCACACATAGTTTGTCTTTTCTTCCTTCCAGTCCCCTTCTATCCAGGGATCTGTCTCCTCTGCAATCAAAATGGTTCCGAAGCGGCTCATGACTTCAACCGTATCCCTGTTGGACATCCAGTTTTCCGGAACCTGAAGCCCTACCGGGTAAACGCCCTGCCGGATATACAATCCCATCGCCGTGGCTATGGATTCGTTCATCTGGTCTACGTCAAATTCCGCCATATGATGGATCGGCGCATGGAGAATCACCGCGCCCCCCTTATCCTGTGCATACCGCAAAACCTCGCAGAAATGCTGCATTGCCGGGTAGTCTCCATGGTCGTAAACAGGCATTACTGAAATTACAAAAGGGATGTTATTTTCCGCCAGTTCCCTGATCGTCTCAAGAAGTCCTGCCGGATCCTGAAAAGGATATACCCGGTCGATCACCAGATATCTCGCCTGTCTAATGACCTGATCCCGCCCGTCCATCCATAAAAACAACTCCTTTGAAAACGCCGCCTTTACCAGAGGATTCCCCAAATCTCCTGTGGTAATATGGGTAATAATATCCCAGGTTTTACAGAAATACCCTTCCGCTGATCCCACCAGCATTGTCCCCGATTGATAATCGAACTTTCTTCCGTTATAAAAAATCGGTTCTTTCAACTGGGCAAGGGATTGTTTTTCGTTCTGCTCCTCAAAAGAATAGGTAAAGGTTCCCACCTCTCCGTTGTGCACCGTATATTTGGTGTATCGCTCCGTCCTGTCCAGGTATTCCTTTAAAAAGGGATTTCCCACAAACATAAACCGGTACCTGCTCCGATAGTTCTCGTTTTCCCTGGCACGCTTCGCCTCTCCGTTTTCAATCAGCTGGATTTCCTTAAACAGACCCGGGGGATATTTTTCCAACTCATAGAAAATCACATTTTGAAAGTTCCCAAGGCTTCCCCTGCATTCTGCAGCCGGGGCAAAGGTACACTCCACACCGCCAAAGGTCAGCAGCTCCGCAATCTGATATATATTTTTCATAACCGCTTCGTCTGCATCGTCGGAATAGACAATCAATACCTCTCCCTCCGGCACCGCCGCCTTTGCCGAAAGCGGAAACAGAAAGAAGGCAAATATCAGCAGCAGACCAAGCACAACAGATTTTTTAAACATCATATTGTAATTCACTCTCCACCCTCTGCTTAAACATCATCATATCCAAACCGTATTTTTCTTTCTCATATTCCAGACAGGAAATTTTCACTTCCACCCGGATCGCCTTATCTGCAATTCCCTCAAAAGTGCTTTTATCCTCCAGATGGCTTTTAATTCTATCCTTCACATACCTGCTGTTCTCCTGATCACAGGTCAGAATAATACCCACCGTCCCCTGATTATCCAGGGAATAGGTTCTGTCCTCCAGCCGGACTGCATCGGTGACTACCGTTGCCATCTTTTGAATCAATGTCTCATAATTTCTTCTGGACAGCACCTTTTTCAACTCCTGCCCATAGCGCAGCTTTACGATCATGAGGGAAATCACCATGTTATTTCTCTCCGAGTATGCCACCTGCCGCTGCAAGTCCGCATACATACTTCTGAGATTATAAAGCCCTGTCAGGGAATTTACCATTACCAGCTCGTCTACCTGCTCCTTCAGCACATCGTTTTCCAGCTCCGTCCGTCTGTTTCCGTAGACAAACATATACATGGCGCCTACGGCAAGAAAAGGAATGACCAGCCATCCAAAACAAAGGAGATCGATTTCTCTGTCGTAAGCAAAGGAAAAAAACAACTTATACGCCGTATAAATCATCACCTCAAACGCCGCCATTACCACCGCAAGCCCTGTCAGCTTAAATCCTGCAAGAAGAATCGCCAAAAAGGTGGCAAGCAGCATAATCACAAATTCCAGCTGCATGGGAGCATCCGCAATCCCCACCAAAAGAGCTGCACCGCCAATACAGATCAGCAGAAAAAATAGCCCCGCATCCTGTAGTAAATATCCCGTCGTCCTCTTCTTAATCATACCCTCGTTTTCTCCTCCTCTTTATCCTTTCCTAGAAAATACTTAATTTGTGCGCAATCTGGGCAAACACAAAGTAAGTCATCACATCCATTCCACAGCTGATCATGAAACAGTGCTGAATCATTTCCGCATCACCGCTGTTCACAATGGTAATTCCCGCCTGTATCACAATAATCAGAACCATGACCATCATACTGTCCAGAAAAACAGTTCCCCGTCTGTCCTCCTCCGGTCTTAAGGAATAGCTCTTTCCTGACAGGAAAATCACCGCCCCTATCAGCACCCCCAAATATCCGATGGTTTTAGGCGCCGAGCTGTTCTTAAAGGTACTCCATACGGACCAGAAAATGCTTTTTGCCCTTGCCGGAAGCCCTGCGCTTCTCTCATAATTTCCGCAATAGTCTCTTCGAATGCCAAAACAGGATTTAATTGCCACATCCAGCATTCTCACAAATTTTCCAGGGTGCCTGATGTAATATTTCCCAATATCGGCAGTAGTATATTGACTTAAAAATTCTTCCTGTATCACAGCCTCTTCCAGCTGCGCCGCCGGAATATACTCATAAAGAGAAGCATCCGCCAACAGTTCGTAGGAAGGATTGATACCAAACTCCTCCAGGGTTTTTGCCGGATCATCCGAGCCGAACAGCACGCCCCTGGTCATGGCATGGAACTTATCCGCCTCGTCATAATCCCCTTCCAGCCAGACCATACAGCCTATGGAAATAAAACTCAGGCAAATCCCTGTCATAACGCAGATCACCTTCCATTGAAAATCCTTTCTGGCAAATAAAAGCCGCAGGCAGTAAAGCGCCGCCACGATTCCCACAAAAGCGCATTCCCCTCTGGAAGTCATCAGCACAATTGCCGCCGCCGCAAAAAGCGCCAGATACCCTACATCCTTCAGCATTCTTCTGCTTTCCTGAAAAGAAATTGCTGCGCCCGCAAGATACAAAAGGCAGATGAACCAAAGCGCTTCAGGGTAAAGGGAATTAAAGTAGACCATATATGCCACATCCGCGAAAATGATCACTCCTACGATTCCGATTACAATTCCCTCGGAAAACTGCTTTACCTGCATACACGCCTGCCAGATCAGCAGATAAATTGCCGGCATGCATAAAATTCCATACAACAGCGCCAAAACGCGGATATCAAAAAAGCGATCCCCCGTTATCAGGTTGTCCAGCCACACTGCCATTTTTACCAGCATCACCTGGCTGCCTGTTATTTCCTTTTCTGTACTGTCGTTTGATAAAGATGTATGAGTATATACACGAGTGAAGAATTCGTTTTGATGTTCTGTTGTTTCTGAAATGTAATCGATATTCGCCGCGCTCATAACCCTTGCAAAAGAGCCGTCGTCGCCTACGCCCAGGTAATTGGGGATAAAAAGCATCAATGTCATCAAAAAGGCTGCGCCTGCCGCTGCAATCAGAGCGATCAAGGAGGGCGAATACTTTCCTTCCATCTCTTGATTGATGCGCTTTCTGAAAGCGGCGAAGCGACCAAACAGCGACACTATTTTATTGATCCTCCCGACCAGCTTTGCTTTTCTTTCGTTTCCCAAGGCTGCTCCTTCCCACGGTAGATGTTCCGCTTAATGCCTGTAAGAAAAATTTTCTATGTCCGTTTTTTTCATTTTATTCTTCTCCAATGTTCATTTCTATAGTTCTTTACCGATTGGGCAAAAATATACAAAAATCAACAAATTGAAAAAAAACGGCGGTACGCAATCTGTACCGCCGTTTGGTTAAGAATATCTGCTATTTTCTACAGTTCATAAGGTGTCTGCTGATATACGTAATAATTCAGCCAATTAGAATACAAGTTGTTGCTGTGGGACCGCCACTGCAGGTTCGGTCTTTTGGTGCAGTCATCCTCCGGATAGTAATTGACCGGCAGCGAAATATCCAGCCCCTTCTCCTTATCCCGCATATACTCGTTGTGCAGGGTATACCTGTCATATTCCGGGTGACCCATCACAAAGATCTGCCTGCCGTTTTCCGTCATGCAAAGAAGCACCCCCGCCTCCTCAGATTCCGCCAAAACCGTCAGTTCCCGGCAATTGTAAATCGCCTCCGGCGAAACCGCCGTATGCCTGCTGTGAGGAATCATAAAATAATCGTCAAAGCCTCTCACCAGGGGAATCTTCCGGTTCATAACCTTATGCATGTAAACGCCGAAGATTTTTCGGGGAAGGAGCACCTTTTCCAAACCAAAATGGTAATAAAGCCCCGCCTGGGCGCCCCAGCAGATGTGAAGGGTGGAGGTTACATGGGTCTTGGTCCATCCCATGATCTCGCAAAGCTCCTGCCAGTAATCCACCTCTTCAAAGGGGATCTGTTCCACAGGCGCGCCGGTAATGATCAGACCGTCAAATTTTCGTTCCTTCAGCTCGTCAAAGGTATTATAAAATCTGTTTAAATGCTGAATCGGCGTATTTAAGGACACATGGCTGTTCATCTTCATAAAAGATACGTCGATCTGCAGAGGCGTATTGGACAATACCCTCGCCAGCTGCAGTTCGGTATCCTGCTTCACCGGCATCAAATTTAGAATACAGATCTGAAGGGAACGGATATCCTGATGAAGCGCCCGGTATTCGTCCACCACAAATATATTTTCATTTTCCAGTATTTCCTTTGCAGGTAAATCCCTTTGAACCTTAATCGGCATGATTTTTTCCTTCTTTCACTTATGACTCTCCAAATTGCTTTACAAATTCATCCTCTGTGAGAATGGGGATTCCAAGTTCCTTTGCTTTTCGATTTTTGGAGGATGTGGATGCAATATCATTGTTTACCAGATAATTGGTTTTGGAAGTAACGCTTCCGGTTACCTTCCCGCCTGCCGCCTCCACATAAGCCTTAAACGCGTCTCTGTTCTGATAATAATGAACGTCGCCTGTGATCACAAAGGTAAGCCCGGCACACTTTCCTCCCTGCTCCGGCTGCAAATCCACTTTTTCTATTGTAACCTCTTCCAGCAAAGCTTTCAAGGAGGAACGGTTTCTTTCATTTTCATACCATTCCATAACCGACCCGGACTTTTCAGGGCCGATGCCGTCAATATCCTCAAAGCCCCTTTTCTGCTCCAGCCGCTCTAAAAATCCCTCAAAGCCGTCCTTCGCCACAATCTTTTTCCCGGCGTCAACACCGATCATGGGGATGCACAGGGCATAAATAAAATTCACAGGATGTACCTTCCTGCTTTTTTCGATGGCGCGGATCATGTTGGCGCAGGACTTTTCTCCGAAGCCCTCCATCTGTCTGATCACATCCTGGTGCTCTGACAGATGGTAAATGTCTGCAAACTCTTTCAGAAAGCCTTCGTTCATAAACTTAAGCATGGTCTGTATAGACAGGCCGTCAATATCCATTCCCCACTTACTGACAAAACGGGTAAATTTTTTTACATGCTTTGCCGTACAGTCCGGATTGGTACAATGAAGGGTCTTGGTCTGGGTTTTGCTTTTCTGATGAACCCGAATCTGGGTTGGCGCCCCGCACACCGGACAAAGGTCCGGAATCTCAAAACTTCCCTCCGCATTTTTAACGGAAATGCACTTGGGAATGATCTTGTTCGCCTTGATCACCTCCAGGGTACATTTCTTCCCGATTCCAAGCCGTTCCATTTCGCTGATGTTGCACAGGGAAGCTCGGGAGACGGTGGTTCCCTCCAAAACCACCGGTTCAAACACCGCTACCGGGGAGATCGTGGAAGCCGCGCAGGACCATTCCACATACAAAAGCTCCGACATAGCGGACACATCCTGCCATTTAAAGGCATAACCCGCCTTTGTGGCATGATGTCCGGTTACACTGCCGGAAGAGGCATAATCCGTATCGTCATAACAGATCACCAGCCCGTCCACCGGAATATCCATCTCCCCCTTTTCCACCCTCTTCGTCCATCTTTGGATACATTCCTCCAGGGTGTCGGCATTCACCAGCTCCCGCTCTACTACCGTAAATCCTTCCTTCTCCAGAAACACCATGCGCTCCCCCCAGGACTTTATCTCCTCCTCCAGATAAACCAGGGTGAACGCATGAAAATGAACATGCCTCTCCTTCACCTTTTCCGGGTCATCCAAATTCAGAGTTCCGGAGGCTAGATTTCGGGGATTGGCATATTTTTCATCGTCATCCTCTATGGTATCGTTGATCAGTTCAAAATCCGTATAGGAAATGGCGGCCTCTCCCCGCACCACCAAATGCCCCTGATAGTTTATTTTCAGAGGGAATCCCTTAATCGCATTCTTTAAATAGGTAATGTTTGATCCCACCCTGCCGTTTCCACGGGTTAAGATTTTGATCAGCTTTCCCCCGTCATAGGTGAGCACAAGGGTTAAACCGTCCAGCTTCCAGGAAAGCCATACGGGTTTATCTTCCGCCCATTTTTTCAGCTCGGAGATCTGTTTGGTCTTGGCAAGAGACAGCGCCGGAAATTCATGACTTTCCTTTTCTCCGCCGGTTTCCTCCGCCCCTGTATTCTGAGTAGGACTTTCCGGCAGAATATATCCGGTTTCCGCCTCCAGCATGGTAAGCTCGTCAAACATTGCGTCCCACTCATAGTTGGACATAAGCTCGTTTCCACCGTTATAGTAAGCTTCCGAAGCCTGATTCAATCGTCTTACCAACTCCTCGTATCTTTTTTTTCGGTCTTCCATTCTTTTTGGCCTCCCATTCTGCAAGTTTTCCTTCACACCTTGAAATTATTCATTCAACAGCCTTTTCAATAAAACCTGTTTTCCGGAAAAAATACCTGTTTTTTGAAATTAAAAAAGGGGTTCCCGGCAAATCAACGCTTTGATTTACCCAAAAGGCATTTACACAACATCTATTTCACTGTATCACTATATTTTGTGATTTCTTTCCCTGATCCGTCCTGGCAGGCTTTTCACAAAGTTTGTATAACACACGTAATTCATCCTCTGAAAGGGGTCTGAATTGCCCCGGTTTTAAATCTGCAAGTTCGATGTTTAATACCCTCACCCGCTTGATCGCCGTTACCCGGTATCCCAGCTCCCCCGCCATACGCTTGATCTGGCGGTTAAGCCCCTGAGTCAATACGATCCTAAAGGAAAATTTGCCGGTTTTCCGTACCTTACAGGGTCTGGTTTTTACTCCCAATTCCGTCAGATAAACGCCGGCTTCCAACTTCTGAACAAAACCCTCTGTGACCTCCTTGTTCACCCTGACCGCATACTCCTTCTCATGCCCTGCGCTTCCCCGCATCATGGCGTCGATCAAACCGCCATCGTTGGTCAGCAGCAAAAGCCCTTCTGAATCCTTATCCAATCTGCCCGCATAGGTCACTCTCACAGGGAAGTCGATTTGGTCAGTAATCTTTTTTTCCGCATGTCTGTCTTTTTCCGTACAGATAACGCCAACCGGCTTATAATAGGCAAGCACCACCCTTTCATTCTGATTGTGAACCTGCTTTCCGTTTACCGTAATCTGATCCTTCTCATTTACCTGCATTCCCGTTATTGCTTTTTGTCCGTTTACTGTAACCCTTCCCTCCTGAATCAGACGGTCCGCTTCCCTTCTGGAGCATACGCCGCAGGCGGCAAGATACTTGTTAAGCCTTTCCTTTTCCATTTCTTTTTCCCTTTCCGTTATACTAAGTATTCGGCATATTTATCCCTGTCCCCTTTGTGGCATCTGGTTTTAATCCGAACGCCCCCTTCTTCAAAGGCACGCTCTTCCACATGGGAATGCTCCATAAAATAAGAAACTACATTTCCCCTGTGATAGGGAATGATAAATTCAGACAACACATATTCCCGGTATACATGATTTAAAATCATATCCGTCAACAACCTAATGGAGGAAGACTCTTTTGCAGAAATATAAATCTTATCCTCCCCCGCCGTCTGGGGATATGCCACCTTTTCCTCCCGCCGGTCAGACTGATTAAATACGGTGATAACCGGTATTCCTCCGGCATTCAACTCCGCCAGCGTCTGTATCGTAATTTCCATCTGTTCCCGGTAGCAGGGGTCCGAATAATCCACTACATACAGCAGCAGATCCGCATTTTGCACCTCCTCCAGAGTGGCATGAAACGCCTTTACCAGTCCGTGGGGAAGCCTGCTGATGAAGCCCACGGTATCGGAAAGGAGGAAATCCTTATGATTGCCTGTATCGATTCTTCTCACAGTGGTATCAAGGGTGGCAAAAAGCATATCTTTTTCCAGTACCTTTTTCTCTGATTCCGGCGCATAGGCTTCCAGCATAGCGTTCATAATGGTGGATTTCCCGGCGTTGGTATAACCCACAAGCGCCACCAGAGGGATTCGTGCCCTCTGACGCTTCTTGCGCTGTACCTGCCGTTCCCTTGCCACCTCCTCCAATTCCCTGGAAAGCTCTGCAATTCTGTGCTCGATTCTTCTCCTGTCCAGCTCCAGCTTTTTCTCTCCGGCGCCGCGGCTGCTCATACTGCCGCTGGTTCCCCCCTGCCTGGTAAGCGCTTTATGCATTCCCACCAGTCTGGGCAGAAGATATTTCAGTTTTGCCGACTCCACCTGAAGCTTTGCCTCCCTGGTTCTTGCCCTGGTCTCAAAAATATCCAGAATCAGAGAGGTTCTGTCCAGAATAGGAAGCCCTAATTCCTCTTGCAGATTGCGCAGCTGGGAAGGCGTAAGCGCCTCATCAAAAATCACCAGCTCCGCCTCCAGAAGAGCGCAGGTTTCTTTTACCTCTTCCACCTTGCCCGTCCCAATATATAAGCTCTTGTTTACAGCTTCCATTTTCTGGGTAATCATTCCCACCGGTTCCATAAAACATGCCCTGGCAAGGTTTTTAAGCTCCTCCATGGAATGTTCAAACCGCTCTCTGTCAGCCCCGGTATCCACTCCCACCAGCAGAACCCGTTCATATCGATCTTCCATGTACCTTTCCTTTCTGTTTTCTGTTCCTGTCCCTGAGATTCCTCTCACAGTTCTATGAATACAGTTCTTCTATCAGATCGAAATAATTTTCAAAAGTCTTTTTGCAACATTCCGGATCCTTAATAACAATCTTCCCCGTTTTCAATCCAATTAATGTAAAAGCCATCGCCATTCGATGATCCTCATAGGTCTCCACCCGGCATTCTTTTATCTCTCCGGGCATAATACAGATTCCATCCGCCTCCGGCGCTTCCCGGCATTGAATTCCCATACGTTCCAGTTCCGTCAGAATTGCCTTGATGCGATCCGATTCCTGAAAACGAATATGCCCCACGTTACGGATCACCGTGGGCGACGCGGCAAAGGGCGCCAAAGCCGCCATTGTCATAGTCTGGTCAGAAAAATCCTTCATGGAAATATCCATGCCCGGATAAGAGGCAAGTTCCCGTCCCTGTATCTGTATTCCTCTTTCCGTATCCACAAGCCCACACCCCATATCCTGCAATAAATTTAAAAATTTGATATCTCCCTGCAGAGAATCCTCGTGTACACCGTTTACGATAACATCTGTATTCAAAAGAGGCGCCATGGCATAAAAATAACATGCTCCGGAAACATCCGGCTCAATTTGATATTCCGAAATTCCAAAGGAAGGGGTATAAGGAACATCACACCTGTTTCCTTCCCTGTGGATTTGAATTCCAAACTGCTTCATCATGGCGATGGTCATCTTAACATAAGAGCCCTCCGCCCGATCCCCTGAGAGGGTCAGCTTTAGCCCCTCCTCAAGCAACACTCCTGCCATTAAAAGCGCGCTGGCGAACTGACTGCTGATTTTTGTATCCACAGTAACTTCTCTTAAAGAAACCTTCTCCGATCTCATAATAAAAGGAAAATGATCTTCTTCATTTTTAAATTCAAATTTAACATTTGCTTCTTTTAAAATATCCAGAAGGGGCTGCATCGGGCGTCTGCACATTTGAGGGGATGCCGTTATTTCATATTCCCCTCCGGCAAGGGCAAGCATCACGGTTAAAAACCGCGCCGCCGTACCTGCGCTTCTTACGTCAATGGAAGCTTTGGCATTGGGAATTCTTCCTCCCGTTCCCTGAATCCACACATCCTTTTTCTCCTCATCCGCTTCCACCTGAAATCCCAGTCTTTCAAGGCTGTCCAAAAATGCCCTGGAATCATCGCTGAACAACACGCCCCGCAAGTGGCAGTTATGATCGGACAACGCCGCAAGCAGCAGCGCTCTGTTGGTAATGCTTTTCGAGCCCGGCACCTGTACCTCTATGCTTTTCACCGGATCCAATTTCTTCACATAATACTCGTTCATTTATTAAATCTCCATTTAATATTGTAAGCCCTTTATTTTGAATCTGCCGCAAAAACCCCTTAAAAGCGCCAGCATTCCCGTCTCCTCTCTGCTGGCGCTACTATTACTATATCAATTTTTTATGGTTCTGCCAATGATAAATTTACAATCCTTTCTTCTTCACAATCCCAACAGATACAAAATAGGAAATGAGCAACGCTCCTGCTCCAATCAGGACACTGCCTATTCCAAGCCAGCTGTTAAAAGCTCTTTCCAGCTTTTCCCCGGAAATCCCTATCTCATCCAGCAGGAAAAAACCGCCCCCAATCAGCGCTGCAACCAGAATCATTGCAACATAATTGATATACCTTGCCTTCTCCACGCCAAACCGGAACATTGCCGGGAGGACAACGCCATTTGCAATCAAAAACAACATTATAACTGCTGTGAATCCGGAAAAATCAAAAGGAGCTTCCATTCCTACAGGCAGGATATATAACAATATGTTCAAAAACCCGCTGATTACCGCTCCTCCTCCTACCAGAACCAACAACAGTAAATATTTTGATTTCACAATGGTTCTCATATCAATGGGAGCCGCAAGGGCAAAACGGTTAAAGGAAACCGCCTCGTCCATACTCATTGTGCTCATCACCAGGGAACTTCCAATAATCACCACATAGATGGTCATAAAGGAGGCGGATTTCACAACCACAGACCATACCAGCAAAAAGAGGAAAATCAAACCAAATTGTTTCACATATCCTCTTAAAACAAACAAATCTTTTAAAATCAATCCTTTCATTTTCTTTTCCTTCCTTTCCATTACACTTGTTTTCCGGACTTTACAATATATAAAAGCACATCCTCAATGTTCGCCCGATCCACCATTGGTCGGGTCGTACTGATTCTTTCCGCTTCCTCAAAAAACGTGCCTTCCTTAATACGGTTAATATCTCTCACCAGCACGCTGGTTTCAAAGCTTGTAGATTCTTTACCAACCACAAGCTCCCGGGGAAGCAATTCCGCCTGTTCGCCGGTACATCTTATAATTCCGTAGTTGTACAACAGCTCATCTTTATTTTCCATAAACAAAAGCTTTCCTTTATGAATCAGCATAATATAGTCTGCAATCTTTTCAATATCAGATGTTATATGAGAAGACATAAAAACCGTATGCTGTTCATCTTCAATATATTCTCTGAAAATATCAAGGATTTCATTTCTGACCACCGGGTCCAGGCCGCTGGTCGCCTCGTCCATGATCAAAAGCCTGCTGTCATGAGACATTGCCACCGCAATGGAAAGCTTCATTTTCATTCCCTTGGACAGCTCTTTGATTTTTTTCTCCAAAGGAATTTCAAACCGTTTCATATATCCCATAAACTTTTCCCGGTCCCATGTACGATAGATGTTTTTCATAATGGTCTGCACATCCCTGACCTTTAATCCGACGGGAAAATTACAGTCGTCAAAGGCTACCCCTACCTGTTCCTTCCAGGAACCGTCCTTCTCGCCCCTCTTTACCTGATGTCCCAGTATTTCTATCTCACCTCCATCTACGGGAATCAGCCCCAGCATGGATAAGATCGTGGTGCTTTTTCCCGCTCCGTTCTCTCCCACAAATCCTACGATGGTTCCCATTGGGATATCGAAACTTATGTTATCTAATTCAAAGCCTTCATATTTTTTATGCAAATTCTGCACTCTGATTGCATTTTCCATACTTGTTTTACCTCTCATTCTGCCTTTATTGCAGTATTTATCCTTCCTGATAAATCAGCTCAAGGATTTCTCTTACTTCTTCCTTTTGAATCCCGCTTTGCCGTGCCAGATCAACCGCCTCCGCAAGCAGTTCTTCCACCTGTTTTAGCTTTTCTTCCCTGACCAGCCTGGTGTCCGCCGCTTTCACAAAGCTTCCTTTTCCCACTACTGTGGTAATAAATCCATCCCGTTCCAGATCCTCATAGGCGCGTTTCGTGGTGATCACACTAATCCGAAGCTCCTTTGCCAGCGTTCTCATGGAGGGAAGGGGATCTCCTTCCTTTAATCTTCCACTCATCACCATCGTTTTGATCTGGACGGTGATTTGCTCATAAATGGGTTTATCGCTTGTATTACTGATTATAATATCCATTTTCCACCACCTTTTGTGTGTTGTACAGCTGTTTATATAATGTATATATCATATATGTACACTATTGTCAATATATATTTTAAAATAGGTTGAGGGAAGGGAAAAGAGGGGAAGGGGTACAGGGGGACAGGGAATAGGCGGGAGGAAAAGAATTCGTTGTCGCTCCGTTGCGCCGGACATTGCGATGAGCCTCATAAACGAACGCCGTCACGCTTTGCGAGCCGGCTTATCGTAACAAAAATCACAGAAGCATTGGCTTCTGTGATTTTTAGAGTCTCATCTCCATGGCGCAAAAGTCGCTCCAACAAATCTCTTTTTCTCCCGCCTATTCCCTGTACCCCTTCCCCTCTTTTCCCTAATGCGCATCCATAAATAAAATGCTAATTTCAGAAAATATAATCAGCATTTAATATCTATTATATTTTCGCTATCCGGGAGGATACGACTATACAATAAGCCAGGAGGGATTGGTGAGCCGGGGATGGCAGGTCTGGTGCGCCGGGCGGTATAGGGCTGGAAAATAAGCGGGGAGTTGGAAGCATATGGGAAGAGATTAGAAGAACTTAGTATCCCATCCAACACCCAGCAATGATCGGACAGGAGGTCCGATCAAGGTGCAATTTGTGCAGGGATGCACAACTGCACCGTTTGCGTCGCCTGCCATACCCTGCCCTGGGATGCTTAGTTCTTCTTATCTCTGTACATCCGCTCTCAACTCCCCGCTTATTTTCCAGCCCTATACCGCCCGGCGCACCAGACCTGCCATCCCCGGCTCACCAATCC